>KL569111.1:56565-60951 GCA_000715635.1 Streptomyces violaceus
GTGGCTGACCTCCCTGGAGCTGCCGTACCGCGTGATCGACGTGGCCAGCGCCGACCTGGGCTCCTCGGCCGCCCGCAAGTTCGACTGCGAGGCGTGGATCCCGACCCAGGGCAAGTACCGCGAGCTGACCTCGACCTCGGACTGCACCGAGTTCCAGTCCCGCCGGCTGTCGATCCGCGTCCGTGACGGCAAGCAGGTCAAGCCGCTGGCCACGCTCAACGGCACCCTGTGCGCCGTACCGCGCACGATCGTGGCGATCCTGGAGAACCACCAGCAGGCCGACGGCTCGGTGCGTGTGCCCGAGCTGCTGCGTCCGTACCTGGGCGGCCGGGAGGTCCTGGAGCCGGTGTCCAAGTGACCACCGGTTTCCCGTACAAGCTGATCGCCACCGACCTCGACGGGACGCTGCTGCGCTCCGACGAGTCGGTGTCGCGGCGCACCCGTGACGCGCTCGTCGCGGCCACCGCGGCGGGCGCCGCGCACATCGTCGTCACCGGCCGCGCGGTCCCGTGGACCCGGCACATCCTCGACGACCTGGGGTACCAGGGGCTGGCCGTCTGCGGCCAGGGCGCGCAGGTGTACGACGCCGGTGCCCACCGCCTGCTGACGTCGGTGACGCTGGACCGGCAGCTGGCCGGGGTGGCGCTGGCCAAGATCGAGGCGGAGGTCGGCCCGCTGTACCTGGCCGCGAGCCGCGACGGTCTCGACGGAGAGGTCCTGGTGGGTCCCGGCTACGCGGTCCAGGGCACCCTCCCCGCGACGCCGTTCGCGGACGCTTCGGACCTGTGGTCCGCGCCGCTGAACAAGCTGTACATCCAGCACCCGACGCTGTCGGACGACGAGCTGTGCGAGGTGGCCACGCGCACCGCCGGCGGTTTCGTCAGTGTCGTCATGGCGGGCGAGGGGATCGTCGAGCTCCTCCCCCTGGGCCTGTCCAAGGCCACCGGTCTGTCCCTGGCGGCCCGCCGGCTCAAGGTGAAGGCCGCGGACACGATCGCCTTCGGCGACATGCCCAATGACATACCGATGTTCGCCTGGTCCTCCTATGGTGTCGCCATGGCGGACGCCCACGAGGAGCTGAAGGCCGTGGCCGACGAGGTGACCTCCTCGAACGAGGAGGACGGCATCGCGGTGGTGCTGGAGCGCTTGCTGGGCTGAACCTTCGGGTCTTGCGCATTCGGGTCTTGCGTACGGCGGAGGATGCACGGATCGAACGTGCGCGGGCGTTATCGCCCGACCACGACTCGCTTCTGATCAAACACAGCGCGAACCGGTGCCTTACCACTCGGCCAATCCTCCGGGTGGGCGGCCCACGCGAGTGCGATTCGCGTGCTCGAAGCGGCCGCCCCGGGCAGCTCCCCGTATGGGGCGAGCTCTACGGAGTGGGGTAGCGACTACTCCGGAGCCCGCCGCGGGCTGCCCTGAAGGGAGCTGGACGTACTGCCGTGCATGGACATCGTCCCGCTCCTCTCCCAGAACTCGGCGCCGGACTTCCTGGCCCGGCGGGGTGACCACAACCACTCTGCCCGCCGGGCGAATTGGACGCCACCGATTAAATCGCCCGGCCTCAGCGCCTGCGCCACCTGCGCCGCCGGACCTTGCTGAAGAACCAGCCCGCGGGCGGCTCGTCGGAGCGCCAAGGCTGCGGCTCCGGCTTCTCACGGCGCCAGCGCTCGGCGAGCATCCGGGCCCGGGCGGACGGCTCGGAGGTCTCGGCGGAGCGTATGAAGTCGTCGTCCAGAACGAGGTCGTCCCAAGCGTCGTCTCCGGACCCGGACCCGGCCCCTGGCTCGGACCCGGCCTGACCGCCGTCCTCGTACTGAGCCCTCTCGCCCGCCATCTCCGTCTCCTCCCAGCCGTCCAACTCCCGTGTGGTTCCCCTACATCCCGTTTGCCCAGTGTGCCCCGACAGAGGTGAAGCTCCCGTCAAGGCCCGGGCGACGTCACTCCTCGCCGGCGAGCGTCAGCGAGCGCAGCTTCTGCCCGGCGAACCAGGTGGCCAGGACCGTGACGGCCACCAGCAGCACCGTCGCCGTCGTCAGGCCGACGTCCGAGGTCACCAGGTCCCCGCCGGACACCTTCTGGGCCACGGCCAGCGACCACTGCTGGACGCTCAGCGTGCGGGCGCCCGGCACCAGGGAGCCGAACAGGGCCTCCCAGACCAGCGCGTAGACGAGACCGAACACCACCGCGTGCCGGGAGACCGTGCCGAGGAGCAGGAACAGGGCGGCGTACGCGATGGACGCGACCAGCGCCGCCACCGTGTAGGCCACGGCGATCTGCTGGCCGTTGCCGTTCAGGATGAGGCCCGCGATGAGCGTCGGCACCGCGGAGAACACCATCGTCACGGCGACGGCGACGATCAGCTTGGTGAAGATGATGGTCGGCCGTTTGATCGGCTTGGACAGCAGGTACACCACCGAACCGTCGTCGATCTCCGGCCCGATCGCGCCGGTTCCGGCGATGACGCCGATCAGCGGCACCATCGTGGCGAGCGCGAGCCCGCCCAGCAGGTCCGAGGCCGTCTGGTCGTCCGCCCCGGTGAGACCGCGCACCGCCGCGGCGATGACGATCAACAGCAGGGGCAGGGCACCGAGGATGAGGGCCCGGCGCCGGCCGAGCAGGGCACGGTAGGTGAGTCGGGCGACTGTGGGGTCATACATCAGGGCCTCCTACGCCGCGACCAGGTACGAGAAGACGGACTCGAGGGACTCGTCGGACGGCGAGACCGTGAGCAGGCGGATGCCGTGCTCGCGCGCCACACGCGGCAGCAGGGCCGTGAAGCGGCCGAAGTCGACGGCCTGGATGCGCAGCGCGCCCTCGGCGTGGTCGACCTCGATCCCGGACGTCGACGGGTCGGCGATCAGCGCGGCCGCGAGGGCGCGGTCGTCGCTGGAACGCACCAGGTAGCGGTGCGGCCGGTCGGTCATCAGGCGCCGGATCTTGCGGAAGTCACCGCTGGCGGCGTGCCGGCCGGCGACGACGACCTCGATGTGCCAGGCGAGTTGCTCGACCTCTTCGAGGATGTGGGACGAGAACAGCACCGTGCGGCCCTCGTCGCCCATGCGGCGCAGCAGGTCCATCAGCTGCATGCGCTGGCGCGGGTCCATGCCGTTGAAGGGTTCGTCCAGCAGGAGCAGGGACGGGTCGTGGACCAGGGCGGAGGCCATCTTCACGCGCTGGCGCATGCCCTTGGAGTACGTCTGGATCTTGCGGTCCTGCGCGTACTCCATCTCGACCGTGGCCAGCGCCTTCTGGGCCGCCTTGGCGCCCAGGCCGTGCAGCTCGGCGTTGGCGAGGACGAACTCCTGCCCGGTGAGGAAGTCGTACATCGCCTCGCGCTCGGGGACGACGCCGATGTGCCGGTAGATCTGCTCGTTGCGCCACACGGGCTGCCCGTCGAGGGTGACCGTGCCGGTGGAAGGGGCCAGGAAGCCGCCCATCATGTTGATGAGGGTGGACTTTCCGGCGCCGTTGGGGCCGAGGAGGCCCGTGACGCCGGGGCCGATGGTCATGGTGATGTCGTTGACGGCGACCACGTTGCCGAACCAGCGGGACACGTGGTCGATGGAGAGCGTGGTCACAGTCCCACCTTCTTGTAGCGGCGCATCAGGAGGCCGTAGCTCGCCGCGATCAGGCCCAGGGCGACGAGGACGAAGACGACGCCCTCGGCGTTGCTCGGGCCCACCCCACCGGGGAAGGCGGAGGTCGCGCCCAGGAACGCGGACTGCACCCCGTCGACCAGCGTGATCGGCGAGAACAGCCCGATCAGCGGCACGGCGTCACTGCTGCCCTGGACATCGGCGATGGCCTGCAGGGTGGAGACCGCTCCGTAGGTGATGGTCAGCACGGCGATCACGGCCGCGATGCCGAAGCCGCGGCGCGGGGTGAAGGACGCGATGACCAGGCCGATACCGGCGAACAGCAGTGAGAGCAGTGCCACGGAGACGAGTCCCTGTGCGAATCCCTTGGTCTGGTCGGCGAAGTCGAGCTCGGCCAGCAGCGCGCCCACGTAGAGCACGAGCAGGGGAGCGGCCGTGAGGACGAACAGCGCCGAGGCCAGCGCCGCGAACTTGGCGCGGACGTAGTCGGCGGTCTCGATGGGCCGCGAGAAGTACAGCGGCACGGTCTTGAAGCGCAGGTCGCGCGAGACGGACTGGGGTGCCTGCGAGGCGACGTACAGGCTGATGACCGCCTGCATGACGATCGCGTAGCGCGTGTAGTCCACGGGCAGGGCGTTGGCCTTGGTGAAGACCGCGACGGCGACCATGATGGCCGCGGGCACGCACATCACCACGAACAGCAGCATCGGCAGCACCTTGGACTTCACCGAGCGGCCGAGGCCGTAGGAGCCGCGCAGGGACTGCGAGTACAGGGAGCGGCGGG
>KL569111.1:61197-63702 GCA_000715635.1 Streptomyces violaceus
TGTGGATGCGGGTCTGGTCACCCGCCGGGGCGGATGTCCCCGTGGAGTGCTCAACCGCCATGGCCGACCGCCTCCTTCCGCTGCTCGTGCTCGTCGCTGCTCGTGAAGACCTCGGAGATGTGGTGCCGGCGCTGCTCCATGCGCACCAGGCCGAGTCCGAGGTCGGCGATCACGTCCCGGACCAGGTCGTACGTCTGCTCGCCCTGGGCCGTCAGCAGCAGGACATGGCCGGCGCCCGGCAGGCCGCTGCCGTCCTCGACGCTCACCCCGCGGGCGTGCAGCGCGTCGCGCACCGCGCGGGTGCCGTCCGGGTGCTCGTCGGTGTCGGTGACCTCGATCGCGAGGGTCGTCGTGGTCTGGGTGAAGTCCGTGGTGGAGCTGGAGCGCAGGAGCTTGCCGCCGTCGATGACGACGACGTGGTCGCAGGTGCGTTCCAGTTCGCCCAGCAGGTGCGAGGTGACCAGGACCGAGATGCCGAAGTCGGTGTGGATCCGGCGGATCAGGCCGAGCATCTCGTCGCGGCCGACCGGGTCGAGGCCGTTGGTCGGCTCGTCCAGGAAGACCAGCTGTGGGTCGTGCACCAGGGCTTGGGCGAGCTTGACGCGCTGCTTCATGCCGGTCGAGTAGCCGCCGATGGGGCGGTAGCGCTCCTCGTACAGCCCGACGTGGCGCAGTGTGTCGGCCGTGCGCTCGCGCGCCGCGGTGGGCGGCAGGCCGGACATGCGCGCCATGTGGACGACGAACTCGGTGGCAGAGACGTCCGGCGGCAGGCAGTCGTGCTCGGGCATGTAGCCGACCCGCTCGCGGATGTCGGCGCCCTTGGTGGCGACATCGAGGCCGAGCACGTCGGCGCGGCCCTCGGTGGCGGGGGACAGACCCAGCAGGATCTTGATCAGTGTGGACTTGCCGGCTCCGTTGGCTCCGACGAGTCCGGTCACACCGGGCCCGACGTCCACGGAGAGCCGGTCAAGCGCGGTCACCCTCGGGAACCGCTTGCTCAGGCTTTCGGTCGCGATCACAGTCACCCTCCGAAGGTAGGGGTCGTGAGCACGGCGGTCGTCACTCCGCAGAGCTGTATTCGGGTCAGCCCTGAGTATTACGGGCCCCTAGGGGGCCTGGTTCTCGAGAGTTACCACGACCGGCAACCTCCTATTGACGAAGTCTCTAACAACTGCCAGATTCGCCGGATGACGTTGCTCACGGGCGCGCGGGAGCGCTGGGTACGGACCGGCGAAGTCGAGCTGTGCGTGGCCGAGATGGGCGATCCGCGTCGCCCGACGGTCGTCCTCGTGCACGGCTACCCCGACAGCAAGGAGGTGTGGTCCGAGGTCGCCGCGCGTCTCGCCTGGCAGTTCCACGTGGTGGCGTACGACGTCCGCGGCCACGGCCGGTCGACGGCGCCGCGGCCGCTGCGGGGCGGGTTCACGCTGGAGAAGCTGACGGACGACTTCCTGGCCGTCGCGGAGGCGGTCAGCCCGGACCGGCCGGTGCACCTGGTCGGGCACGACTGGGGCTCGGTGCAGGCCTGGGAGTTCACCACCGTCCGGCGCACCGAGGGGCGCATCGCCTCCTTCACGTCGATGTCCGGGCCGTCCCTCGACCACTTCGGCCACTGGATCAACCGGCGCGTGAAGCGGCCCACCCCGCGCCGGGTCGGCCAGCTTCTCGGGCAGGGCGCGAAGTCCTGGTACGTGTACCTGCTGCACACGCCCGTGCTGCCCGAGCTGGCCTGGCGCGGCCCGCTCGGCAAGCGCTGGCCGAAGATCCTGGAGCGGGTCGAGAAGGTCCCGCGCGGCGGCTACCCGACCTCGTCCCTGCCGTCGGACGCGGCGCACGGTGCCTGGCTGTACCGGGACAACGTGCGGCCCCGGCTGCGCAGGCCGCGTCCGGACGCGCACGCTCACGCGCCCGTGCAGCTCATCACGCCCCTGGAGGACCGGTTCCTGTCGGAGCGGCTCCACGACGAGCTGGAGCAGTGGGTTCCGCGGTTGACCCGCAGGACGCTCCCCGCGGGGCACTGGCTCCCGCGTACCCGTCCGGATCAACTCGCTTCGTGGATCGGGGCTTTCGTGACGTCCGTCGAGGACGGCCGGTCCCCGGCGGCGGCGAGCGGGAAGCACGCCGAGCGGTTCTCCGGGCAGCTCGTGCTGGTCACCGGGGCGGGCAGCGGCATCGGGCGGGCGACGGCGCTCGCGTTCGCGGAGGCGGGCGCGCGCGTGGTGGCCGTCGACCGGGACGCGGAGGCGGCGGCCCGCACCGCCGAGTCGTCCCGTCTCATGGGCGCCTCAGCGGCCTGGGCGGAGACGGCCGACGTCTCCGACGAGCAGACCATGGAGAAGCTCGCCGAGAAGGTCACCCTCGAGTACGGCGTGGTGGACGTCCTGGTCAACAACGCCGGGATCGGACTGTCCGGGTCCTTCTTCGACACCACGCCGGAGGACTGGAAGAAGGTCCTCGACGTCAACCTGTGGGGCGTGATCCACGGCCCTGTCTCTTATACACATC
>KL569111.1:63941-64919 GCA_000715635.1 Streptomyces violaceus
GTCCCGGGCCCTGCCCGCCTACAGCACCTCCAAGGCGGCCGTGCTGATGCTCAGCGAGTGCCTGCGGGCGGAGCTCGCCGGGCAGGGCATCGGCGTGACGGCGGTCTGCCCCGGCATCGTCAACACCGCCATCACGTCGACGGCGCACTTCGCCGGTGTCGACGCCCAGGAGGAGACGAGGCTCCAGCAGCGCGCCGCCCGTCTGTACGGGTTGCGGAACTACCCGCCGGAGAAGGTGGCCGCCGCGATCCTGCGGGCGGTGGTGCGCGACGAGGCGGTGGTTCCGGTCACGCCGGAGGCACGGGGTGCGCGGGTGCTGTCGCGGCTGGCCCCGGGGGTGTTGCGGGGGATCGCGCGGGTGAAGCCGCCGGTGTGACAGCCCGTGCGGCGGGCCCAAGTCCGCGCTTTTGAGGGCCTGTTGTCCACAGAACCGTCAATTCCCCCTGTGGATAACCGTACTTGGCTGTGGATCAAACCTCGGAAGCAATACTCGATCGCGTGATTCCCGTCTCTCCCGCACTCTGGTGGGATGGACGAAAGACGCACCGTCAGGGTGTCGAAGTACCTCTCGAAGCATCTGCGCCACCAGCCGGAGCTGATCGGGCTGGCGCTCGACGAGGGCGGCTGGGTGGAGATCGACACGCTGATGGCCGCGGCCGCCGCGCACGGCTTCCGGTTCACCCGCGACGAACTGGACCATGTCGTCACCACCAACGACAAGCGCCGTTTCGCCGTCGAGGGCACCCGGATCCGCGCCAGCCAGGGCCACAGCGTCGAGGTCGACCTCGGGCTGCCGCCGGCGCCCCCGCCCGCGCACCTCTACCACGGCACCGCCGCCCGCCACCTGGACGCGATCCGCGCCGAGGGGCTCAGGCCGATGAACCGGCACGACGTGCATCTCTCACCCGACCGCGAGACGGCGACCCTCGTCGGTGCCCGCCGTGGCCGGCCGATCGTCCTGACGGTGGACACGGCCGC
>KL569111.1:65094-65474 GCA_000715635.1 Streptomyces violaceus
CGGTGGACACGGCCGCCATGCACCGCGACGGCCATGTCTTCCGCGTGAGCGCGAACGGCGTGTGGCTGACCGAGGCAGTACCGCCGCGGTATCTCCGCTTCCCCGCACCTCACTGACCTGCTGTGCGTGACCAGCCGCCGGCGGTGACTGTTTCACGTGAAACACGGGCGACCCGCAGGGCTCCTTTAGGCTCGTTGCCATGAGTCTGCATCTGAGCACCGTGATCCTCCCGTACCGTCGCTGGAACGAAGGCGGCCGTACGGCCTGGACGCGCGCTGAGCAGCTCGGCTTCCGCACCGCGTACACCTACGACCATCTGTCCTGGCGCAGCTTCCGGGACGGCCCGTGGTTCGGTGCCGTGCCGACCCTCACCGCCGCCG
>KL569111.1:65691-67754 GCA_000715635.1 Streptomyces violaceus
CCGCCACCGAGCGGCTCCGGCTCGGCACGCTGGTGACCTCGCCGAACTTCCGGCACCCGGTGACCCTCGCCAAGGAGCTGATCTCCCTGGACGACATCTCCGGCGGGCGGGTCACGCTGGGCATCGGCGCGGGCGGCTCCGGTTTCGACGCCACCGCCCTCGGCCAGGACCCGTGGACCCCGCGCGAGCGCGCCGACCGGTTCGCCGAGTTCGTCCCGCTGCTCGACCGGCTGCTCAGCGAGGACGCGGTGTCGTACGAGGGTGACTTCTACTCGGCTCACGAGGCGCGGAACATCCCCGGCTGTGTGCAGCGCCCCAGGCTGCCGTTCGCGGTCGCCGCGACCGGTCCTCGCGGGATGCGGCTCGCCGCCCGGTACGGCCAGGCCTGGGTGACCACCGGCGACCCCAAGCTGTACGAGAACGGCACCCCTGAACAGTCGATTCAGGCCATGCGCGGGCAGACCGAGAAGCTGGCCGACACCTGCGCCGAGGTCGGCCGGGACATGACCGGCCTCGACCGGGTCCTGCTCAGCGGGTTCACTCCGGACCGCACCGGACCGCTCCAGTCGCTGGACGCCTTCGTCGACTTCGCCGGCCGGCACGCGGAACTGGGCTTCACGGAGCTCGTGATCCACTGGCCCATCCCGGACTCACCCTTCGCGGCGGACGAGAAGGTCTTCGAGCAGATCGCCATGGAGGCGCCGGCGCAGCTGCGCTGAGGCCCCTGGGGCCAGCTTCCTCGAGAAATCCCTGGTGAGAGCGGCATTCACTCACCTGCGCGGAGCCCCGCACGCCCGTGCGGGCATCTGCGGGACAATGACCCGGTGACCTCAGCGACCCGACAGCCCGATACCGCGGCCGAGACCCTCCCGCCGCGGCTGATCGCCACCGACCTCGACGGCACCCTGCTGCGCGACGACAAGTCGGTGTCCCCCCGCACGGTGGCCGCGCTGGCCGCCGCCGAGGAGGCGGGCATCGAGGTCTTCTTCGTCACCGGCCGCCCGGCCCGCTGGATGGACGTCGTCAGCGACCACGTGCACGGCCACGGGCTGGCGATCTGCGGCAACGGCGCCGCCGTGGTCGACCTGCACGGCGGCCCCGGCGCCCACAAGTTCGTGAAGGTACGGGAGCTGGAGCGGGAGAACGCGCTGGACGCCGTACGGCTGCTGCGCGACGCGGCGCCGGGCACGGTGTACGCGGTGGAGCAGACCTACGGCTTCTACCAGGAGCCTGCTTACCCGAAGCTGCACATGGAGATCCCCGACAGCCTCGCCCCGGCGGAGACACTCCTGGGCCCGGACCACCGGGCGGCCGCGGAGCCGGTGCTGAAGATCCTGGCCTACCACCCGGAGATCGACCCCGACGCCTTCCTGACCCTGGCCCGGCTCGCGATAGGCGACCGCGCCGATGTGACCCGCTCCAGCCCCAGCGCCCTGCTCGAGATCAGCGGCCCCGGGGTGTCCAAGGCCAGCACGCTCGCCCTGTGCTGCGCCGAACGCGGTATCTCGCACGAGGAGGTCGTCGCCTTCGGCGACATGCCGAACGACGTCGAGATGCTGACCTGGGCCGGCCGGTCGTACGCGATGGGCAACGCCCACCCGGACGTGATCGCCGCGGCCTCGGGACGGACGGTCGCGAACAACGAGGACGGGGTCGCGGTCGTGATCGAGCAGTTGGTGGCCGAGCGGGTGTAGGTGTCGCCGCTCTTTCGGGAGCGGTCGATCCGCTCCTCAGAGCGTCACCCCGCGTGCCTCCAGCCACGACACCGGGTTCACCGCCGAACCCATCTCCGGTGTGACCCGGGTCTCGAAGTGCAGGTGTGGTCCGGTGGAGTTGCCCGTGGTGCCGGACTGGCCGATCCACTGGCCGGGGCTGACGTGCTCCCCCTGGTCGACCGCGACGGAAGCGAGATGGGCGTACTGCGTGTAGTAGCCGCCCGCGTGCTTCAGCACGATCTCGATGCCGAAGGGGCCGCCGCAGGACACTCTCACCACCCGGCCCGTACCCACGGACCGCACCGGCGTGCCGATCGGCACCGCGAAGTCCTGCCCGGTGTGCCGGCT
>KL569111.1:67951-68979 GCA_000715635.1 Streptomyces violaceus
ATCAGAGATGTGTATAAGAGACAGACCGTAGGACGCGGACAGCTCGTACGTCTCCACGGGCGCGACCCACGCACTCGTGAACCCCGTCTCCGGCTGGTCGAGCCGGACGGCCCCCCGGCATGCCCCGGCGGCGACCGAGGCGTCCGCCTGCCCTTGGAGCTGCGAGCGCGCCTCTTCGAGCTTCTGCTGGATGCCCGCCTTCAGGTCGGCCAGTTGGATGTTCCGCTTCTCCAACGCCTGCCATTCGGCTGCGGCCTTGGCCTCGTCCGCGGTGAGCCGTGCCTCGGCCCGGCGGCTCCTGGAGATCGCGTTGTTCACGGCGAGGTTCGTCTGTGAGAAGGCATGCTGACCTCGCATCAGGTCGTCAGGACTGTCGGCGAGGATCAGCTGTGCGGCCACCGGCAGACCACCACTGCCCCGGTACTGGGCACGGGCGATCCGGCCCAGATCTTCGTTCAGGCCCGCGATGTGCCGCCTCTGAGTGTCCAGGAGAGCCTCCGCCCGCTGCGCTTTGGCCCGTTGCTCATCGGCCTCCTTGCGGCCGGCCTCGTATTGCTGCGTCGCCACCGCGGCGTCCTCGTACAGCCGCGCCACCTCGGCGCTGATGCCCGTGTCCCCGCCGCCCCCGAGCTCCTTGTCCGCCGCCGTCGGCCGGGCCGCGAGGGCCGCCAGTGCGCACAGCAGGACCGGAACGAGCAGGCGACAGCGACGGTATGAGCGCATGTCAGCGATCCTCGCCCAGCCCTGCGGGCCCGGTCCTGTTCACGTCGTACAGCTGGGGGACCGGCTGCCCCGAATGGATCAGTGCGCGCGGACCCGACCGGGTGTGGGGTTCAGCCGCTACCGCGCCCCCGCCAGCTCCTCCGACGCCGCCTCCCGCTCCGCCATCTCCCGCAACGGCCCGTCCACCGCCACCAGGTCCGGGTACGACCCGCGCTGCACCACCCGTCCCTGATCCAGCACGAGCACCTCGTCGACCGCCTCCAGGCCCGCCAGCCGGTGCGTGATGAGCAGGGTCGTACGGCCCT
>KL569111.1:69187-69777 GCA_000715635.1 Streptomyces violaceus
GTCGAGCACCAGGACGGGGAAGTCGGCGAGCAGCGCGCGGGCCAGCGCCAGCCGCTGCCGCTGCCCTCCGGACAGCCGCGCCCCGTGCTCGCCGACGAGCGTGTCGAGCCCGTCGGGCAGCCCCTGGGCCCAGTCCAGCAGCCGGGCCCGGCCCAGCGCGGCACGCAGCTCGTCCTCGGTGGCGTCCTTCTTGGCGAGCAGCAGGTTCTCGCGCAGCGAGCTGTCGAAGAGGTGCGCGTCCTGTGCGCACAGCCCGACGAGCTTCCGGACGTCGTCACTGTGCAGCGCGTACGCGTCCACGCCCGCCAGCGTGTACGCACCCGCCCGCGCGTCCAGGAACCTGAGCAGCAGCTGCGCCAAGGTCGTCTTGCCGGAGCCGGACGGTCCGACCACGGCGACCCTGCGGCCCTCCTCGAGGGTCAGGTCGAGCCCGGCGAGCGCGTCCCGGTCCTGCCCCTCGTACCTCGCGGTCAGCCCCTTGACGGCGACCGGGAACGGCGACGCGGGCGCCTGGCGGGGCCGCTCCGGCTCCCCCACGGGCTCCGGGGCGTCCAGCACCTCGTACACCCGCTCGGCGCTCCGGCGCACCT
>KL569111.1:70013-70486 GCA_000715635.1 Streptomyces violaceus
ACTGCACGGCGAGCGGCAGCCCGAGCACGGCCTCGAAGGCGGCCAGCGGGGTGAGGACGACGACGGCCATGGTCACGCCGTCCAGCCGCCCGGCCGCGACCGCCTGAGCGCCGACCAGGGCGGCGGCCGTGACGGTCAGTCCGGAGATCAGCGCGGTGAGCCCGTCGCCGAGGGCCGTGGCGGTGGCGGCGCGCGAGGCGATCCGGGTGAGCGCCCCGTCTGCCTCGCGTGCCCCGGCGGTCCGTGCGGGCAGGGCACCGGCGACGGTCAGCTCCGCGGTGCCGGTGAGCAGATCGGCCACCCGTGTCGCCAGTACGCCGCGGGCGGGGGCCAGCCGGTGCTCGGCCCGCCGCGCCACGGCACCGGTGATCAGCGGCACACCCACGCCCGCCGCCAGCAGCCCGGCCGCGAGCACGGCCCCGGCCTCCGGCAACAGCCACGCCGTGAAGCCGACGGACGCGGCCGACACGACG
>KL569111.1:70709-72120 GCA_000715635.1 Streptomyces violaceus
GCCCCGGCGGGTCCGGCGCAGCCCGGCGGGCGCCAGCCGCTCGAGCCTGCGGAACACCGCGACCCTGGTGTCCGCCAGCATCCGCAGCACGGCGTCGTGCGAGACCAGCCGCTCGGCGTACCGGAACACGGCCCGCCCGATCCCGAAGGCCCGCGTCGCCGTCACGGCCATCATCAGATACAGCACGGGCGGCTGCTGCGAGGCCCGCGAGATCAGCCACCCGGAGGTGGCCATGAGCCCCACGGCGCTCCCGAGCGCGAGGCTGCCGAGCAGCAGCGCGAGTCCCAGCCGTCCGCGCCGGGCGCCGGACATGGCGCGAACGCGTGTGAGGACATCGCCCGAGGCGGATTCCCCGTCGGGCTCGGCCGGATCGACCGGGACGGACAGCGCGCCCTCGACAGAGCCCGGCTTGGGGGCCGAGGCCGGAGCGAGCGGCACAGCGGTCGTCTCGGGCTCGGCCAGGCGCACCACCCGGTCCGCCACCCCCAGCAACGCCGGCCGGTGCACGACGAGCAGCACCGTCCGCCCGGCCGCCAGGCGCCGTACCGCGGCCACGACCTCGGCCTCGGTGGCCCCGTCCAGCGCGGCCGTCGGCTCGTCGAGCAGCAGCACGGGCCGGTCCGCGAGGAACGCCCTGGCCAGCGCGAGCCGCTGCCGCTGCCCGGCCGACAACCCGGCCCCGTCCTCGCCGAGCACGGTGTTCACGCCCTCCGGCAGGGCGTCCACGAACTCCAGTGCCCCGGCGTCCCGCAGCGCCCGCCGTACAGCGTCGTCGTCGGCGTCGGGCCGCGCCAGCCGTACGTTCTCGGCGATCGTCCCGGCGTACAGATGCGGCCGCTGCGGCACCCACGCGATCCGGGAACGCCACTGCTCCAGGTCGGCATCGGCCAGGTCGACTCCCCCGGCCCCCACCCGCCCCTCGGCCGGCCGCACGAAGCCCAGCAGCACACTGAGCAGCGTCGACTTTCCGGCACCGCTCGGCCCGACGAGCGCGACCGTCTCCCCCGGCTCGACGGTGAAGGACACGTCCGCCACGGCGTCCGCCGCGCGCCCCGGGTACCGGACCGTCACTCCCTCGAACGCCAGCGCGCCCGCGGGAACGGCCTCGGACCCGGACGCCGGAACGGGCGTCTCCAGGACCTCGAAGATCTCCTCGGCCGCGGCGAGCCCCTCCGCCGCCGCGTGGTACTGCGCCCCGACCTGCCGCAACGGCAGATACGCCTCCGGCGCCAGGATCAGGATGACCAGGCCGATGTACAGGTCCATCTCGCCGTGCACCAGCCGCATGCCGATCGTCACGGCGACCAGCGCCACCGAGATGGTCGCGAGCAGCTCCAGTGCGAAGGAGGAGATGAAGGCGATCCGCAGCGTCCGCATGGTCGCCCGCCGGTACTCGCCGGTGATCCGCCGG
>KL569111.1:72302-76404 GCA_000715635.1 Streptomyces violaceus
ACCTTCAGCGTCGGCAGCCCCGCCACGACGTCCAGGAAGTGCCCGGACAGCCGGGACAGCAGCCGCCACTGACGGTCCATCCGGGACTGGGTGGCCCAGCCGATCAGCACCATGAAGACCGGGATGAGCGGCAGGGTGCCCACGATGATGGCCGCGGAGACCCAGTCCTCGGTGACGATCCGCGCCAGTACCGCCACCGGCACGACCACCGCGAGACCCAACTGCGGCAGATACCGCGAGAAGTAGTCGTCGAGGGCGTCGACGCCCCGGGTGGCCAGGGCGACCAGCGAACCGGTCCGTTGCCCGCTCAGCCATCCGGGCCCCAACCGCACGGAACGCTCCAGCAGCCGCCCCCTCAGCTCGGACTTCACGGCCGCGCTCGCCCGGTGCGCGGCGAGCTCGGTGAGCCAGCCCACCAGCGCCCGGCCGGCCGCGACGGCGGCCAGCAGCAGCAGGGGAGTGCCGAGTTCCGCCACAGCCATGCGGTGCTGGAAGGCGCCGACCACCACCTCGGCGATGAGCATCGCCTGCGCGATGACCAACCCCGCCCCGACGGCACCCAGGGCGACGACCGCCCCCAGGAAGACCCGGGTGGCACGGGCGTACCGGAGCAGACGCGGATCGATTGGTTTCACGTGAAACACACCTCAGTGCGCGGTCTCGGCGATGTGCTGCGTGCCGATCCGCTTGCGGAACACCCAGTACGTCCAGCCCTGGTAGAGCAGGACGATCGGGGTGGCGATACCGGCACACCAGGTCATGATCTTCAGTGTGTACGGGCTGGACGAGGCGTTGGTGACCGTCAGGCTCCACTCCGGGTTCAGCGTCGACGGCATGACGTTCGGGAACAGCGTCAGGAAGAGCATCGCCACCATGGCCACGATGGTGAGCCCCGACAGGGCGAACGCCCAGCCCTCACGCCCGGCCCGTGCCGCGACCAGCGCCACGAGAAGGGACGCGACGGCCACGACCACCGCGACGAGCGACGCCCCGTCACCGCGGTCGGCCTGCGTCCACAGCAGGAAGGCGAGGGCCAGCAGGGCGGTCACCAGCCCGACGCGCAGCGCCAGCGTCCGTGCCCGCTCCCGGATCTCCCCGACGGTCTTGAGCCCGACGAACACCGTCCCGTGGAAGGTGAACAGCGCCAGCGTGACCAGACCGCCCAGCAGCGCGTACGGGTTGAGCAGATCCAGGACGCCGCCGGCGTAGTTGAAGTCCTGGTCGATCTTCACGCCCCGCACGATGTTGCCGAAGGCCACACCCCACAGGAAGGCGGGTAGCAGCGAGGTCCAGAAGATCGCCGTCTCCCAGTTGCGCTGCCAGCTCTCCTCGGGCCGCTTGACGCGGTACTCGAAGGCCACACCCCGGACGATCAGGCAGACCAGGATGAGCAGCAGGGGCAGATAGAAGCCGGAGAAGAGCGTCGCGTACCACTCGGGGAAGGCGGCGAAGGTGGCACCGCCCGCCGAGAGCAGCCAGACCTCGTTGCCGTCCCAGACGGGTCCGATGGTGTTGATCAGCACCCGCTTCTCGGGCCGGTTGCGGGCGAGCAGCTTCGTGAGCACACCGACCCCGAAGTCGAAGCCCTCCAGGAAGAAGTAGCCGGTCCACAGGACGGCGATCAGGACGAACCAGACGTCGTGCAGTTCCATGACTGTGCAGCTCCCTCGGCCTAGTACGAGAAGGCCATCGGCTTGTCGGCGTCACTGGAGTCGCCGCCGATCTTCGTGGGCGGGTTGAGGTCGGCCTCGGTCAGCTCGGGCGGGCCCGCCTTGACGTACTTGACCAGCAACTTGACCTCGACGACGGCGAGGATCGCGTACAGCGTGGTGAAGACGACCATCGAGGTGATGACCTCGGCCTGGGAGACACCGGGGGAGACCGCGTCACGCGTCTGGAACAGGCCGTAGACGACCCACGGCTGGCGGCCCATCTCGGTGAAGATCCAGCCCCAGGAGCTGGCGATCAGCGGGAAGCCCAGGGTGAGGATCGCCATGCGCCAGTACCACTTGGTGAGGGTCGGACCGAGCGCCTTCTTCGGCAGGAGTACGAGATGCGGCACCTCGTCCTCGCCCACCCTCAAATGCTGCGGCAGCAGGAACTTCTTCCGGGTCAGCCACAGTCCGGCCAGGCCGATGGCGAACGACGTCATACCGAAGCCGATCATCCAGCGGAAGCCCCAGTAGGCGACCGGGATGTTGGGCCGGTAGTCGCCGGGGCCGTACTTCTCCTGCTCGGCCTTGTTGACGTCGTTGATGCCGGGGACGTACGAGGTGAAGTCGTCCTTGGCGAGGAAGGACAGCAGGCCGGGGATCTCGATGGCGACCTTGTTGTGTCCCTTGTCGACGTCACCGACGGCGAAGATCGAGAAGGGCGCGGGCTCCTCGCCGTCCCAGAGCGCCTCGGCCGCGGCCATCTTCATCGGCTGCTGCTCGTACATGATCTTGCCGAGGACATCGCCGCTGATCGCGGTGAGCATGCCGCCGATGACGACAGTGACCAGGCCCAGCCGCAGCGAGGTCTTCATCACGGGGACGTGCTTCCCCCGGACCAGGTGGAAAGCGGCGATGCCGACCATAAAGGCACCGCCGGTCAGGAAGGCAGCGGTGAGCGTGTGGAAGACCTGGGCGAGCGCGGTGTTCTGGGTCAGCACCAGCCAGAAGTCGGTGAGCTCGGCGCGCCCCTTCGCCTCGTTGATCCGGTAGCCGACCGGGTGCTGCATCCAGGAGTTGGCCGCGAGGATGAAGTACGCCGACAGGATCGTGCCGATCGAGACCATCCATATGCAGGCCAGGTGGATCTTCTTGGGCAGCTTGTCCCAGCCGAAGATCCACAGGCCGATGAAGGTGGACTCGAAGAAGAAGGCGATCAGCGCCTCGAAGGCGAGTGGCGCACCGAAGACGTCACCGACGAAGCGTGAGTAGTCGGACCAGTTCATGCCGAACTGGAACTCCTGCACGATGCCGGTGACCACGCCCATCGCGATGTTGATCAGGAAGAGCTTGCCCCAGAACTTCGTCGCCCGGAGGTACTTCTCCTTCTCCGTCCGCACCCAGGCGGTCTGCAGTCCGGCCGTGAGGGCGGCCAGCGAGATCGTCAGGGGGACGAACAGAAAGTGGTAGACGGTGGTGATGCCGAACTGCCATCGCGCCAGGGTCTCCGGCGCCAAAGCCAGGTCCACGTCGCCGCTCCTTACATACGCTTGTGAAAGCGTTCACATTCACAAGCCATTATGCAGCACGGACTTTCGAGCCCCAAAGGGGGCCCCTGCAGCAGTCGACCCCTTGGCGCGAACTTCAACATATTGTTGAATCGACGCCATGCAGACACCGCTACGGATACGGATTTCCTGGCCCGCAGGGCACCTCACCGCGACCCTCAACGACACCCCGACCACCCAGGCTATCGCCCAGGCACTGCCCCTCGTCTCCACCGCCCGCACCTGGGGCAAGGAGGTGTACTTCGACACAGGAGTGTCTGTTTCACGTGAAACAGACGCCCGACAGGTCGTCGAGCCGGGCACGGTCACCTTCTGGACCGACGGCGACGCCCTCGCCCTCCCCTACGGGCCCACTCCGATCTCACAGGGCGAGGAGTGCCGCCTCGCAAGCCCGTGCAACGTCCTGGGCCGCATAGACGGCGACCCCGGCCTGCTCGCGACCGTGCGGGGCGGCGACCCCGTGCGCGTGGAACTCGTAGACGCCTGACCCAGGGCCTGGCTCGCGGAGCACTACAGCTCCTTGCGGAACCCTTCCGCCACCTTCAGGAAGATGTCGTTCGCCTCGGTCTCACCGACCGTGACCCGCACACCCTCACCCGGGAACGGCCGGATCACCACGCCCGCCTGCTCACACGCCTGCGCGAACGCCACCGTGCGCTCCCCCAGCCGCAGCCACACGAAGTTGGCCTGGGTCTCGGGCACCGTCCAGCCCTGGGCGCGCAGCCCGTCGACCACGCGCACACGCTCACACACCAGCGAACCGATCCGGCCGAACAGTTCGTCCTCGGCACGCATCGAGGCGATCGCCGCCTCCTGTGCGAGCTGGCTCACCCCGAACGGCACCGCCGTCTTGCGCAGCGCCGCCGCTGTCTCTTATACACA
>KL569111.1:76610-77181 GCA_000715635.1 Streptomyces violaceus
CTTGCGCAGCGCCGCCGCCACCGGCTCGTGGGCGATGGCGAACCCGACGCGCAGTCCGGCCAGGCCGTACGCCTTGGAGAAGGTCCGCAGGACACAGACATTGGGCCGGTCACGGTAGAGCTCGACACCGTCCGGCACCTCGGGGTCGCGGATGAACTCGCGGTAGGCCTCGTCGAGCACCACCAGCACGTCTCCCGGCACCCGGTCGAGGAAGCGCTCCAGCTCCGCCCGCCGCACGACCGTGCCGGTCGGGTTGTTGGGGTTGCAGACGAAGACCAGCCGGGTCCGGTCGGTGATCGCGTCGGCCATCGCGTCGAGATCGTGCACGTCACCGGAGGTCAGTGGCACCTGGACCGACCGGGCGCCGCTGATCTGCGTGATGATCGGGTAGGCCTCGAAGGACCGCCAGGCGTAGATCACCTCGTCGCCGGGCCCCGAAGTGGCCTGGATCAGCTGCTGGGCGACACCGACCGACCCGGTGCCGGTGGCCAGGTGGGAGAGGGGCACGCCGAACCGCTCGGACAGCTCGTTCATCCTGTCTCTTATACACATCTCTGAGCGGGCTGGCAAG
>KL569111.1:77427-79814 GCA_000715635.1 Streptomyces violaceus
CCCCTGCCGCAGCAGGCTTGCCCGGCTTGTAGGTGCCGATTCCCTCCAGCTCGCCGCGCAGCTTGGGGCTCGTCTCGCTCACCGCAGTCCTCCTCGCGAAGACCGGCGGCCCATGACCGCCGCCGACATCCAATACTCCTCACCCTATGAGGATTCGGCCCCGCTGCGTACACCCACGGCGGAGCGGTGCACGCCGGCCTCCCACGTCCCACCGGCATCAGGGGCATCACCGCACGAAGGCGTACGAATTCGGGGGCGCGCCATACATATATCTACGCGCCGGTGGTGCACGCCGTGGCGCGCATCCCCCGTACAGGTGAGTTGAGACCTCTTCGCAACCTCGCCCACTTGGCAGGCTCGTGCACGCCGACAAGTCACGTACTGACATGGGAGCGCTTAACTCCCTTGGTTTCCAATGTAATTGGGGGTAAATGATCATGCAAAAACGTGCCTGTCAACGTGTGCATATGCGTCCGCACTACCCCACCGCATGAGCCCTACTATCGGCTCGCCATGACAGCAGCAGGGAAGCACCAGGTGAGCCGCGCGGAAACCTCACGTCGAGGCAGTCGGCCGGGTCGGGCGGGTATCAGAGACGTGGCCGCCGCCGCCGGAGTCTCCATCACGACCGTCTCCGACGCCCTCAACGGCAAGGGCAGGCTCCCGGACGCCACCCGGCGCCATGTCCGCGAGGTGGCCGACCGGCTGGGCTACCGGCCCTCGGCCGCCGCCCGGACACTCCGTACCGGCAAGTCGGGACTCATCGGCCTGACCGTGACGACGTACGGGGATGAACCTTTCACCTTCACCGAGTTCGCGTACTTCGCCGAGATGGCGCGAGCCGCCACCTCCGCCGCGCTCGCCCGCGGCTACGCCCTCGTCATCCTGCCCGCGACCTCCCGCCACGACGTGTGGTCGAACGTCGCCCTGGACGGCACGGTCGTCATCGACCCCTCCGACCAGGACCCGGTCGTCAGCGAACTCGTCCGGCAGGGTCTGCCGGTCGTCTCCGACGGCCGCCCGGCCGGCTCCCTGCCGGTCACGGCATGGGTCGACAACGACCACGAGGCCGCCGTCCTCGGCATCCTCGACCACCTGGCCGCCGCCGGCGCCCGCCGCATCGGCCTGCTGACCGGCACGACGACGGACACGTACACCCACCTGTCGACCACCGCGTACCTGCGCTGGTGCGAGCGTGTCGGCCAGGATCCGGTGTACGAGGCCTATCCGGCGCACGATCCGTGCGCGGGCGCCGTCGCCGCCGACCGGCTCCTCGCACGCCCCGACCGGCCCGACGCGGTCTACGGGCTGTTCGACCCGAACGGCACCGACCTGCTCGCCGCCGCCCGCCGCTACGGCCTTCGCGTACCGGACGACCTGCTGCTGGTCTGCTGCAGCGAGTCCACCGTGTACGCCAACACCGAGCCCCCCGTCACCACGCTCTCCCTGAAGCCGCGCCGCATCGGCACGGCGGTGGTGCAGCTCCTCATCGACGCCATCGAGGGAGTGGAATCCGACCGCCCGGTGGAGCAGGTGATACCGACGGAGCTGATCGTGCGCACGTCGTCCCAGCGACGCCCGCCGCGCACGACGGTCAGCCCGCCGCGATCCCCCGAAGGGGCGTAGACCCGGTACCCGGGAACCCCTGGGTCCGGTACCTCGGACCCGGGTCGAGGGAAAGTCCCGTCTCTGAGGAGAAACAGGGCCGGTCCCCCGGAGAGAAGGGATCGTTCTCGCGAAGAGAAGGAAAGCGAGGACGGTCACACGGTGGTCAAAGCCCGGCCCAATCGGGGCGAAAGCCGCGGTGAACTGGACTCTTGCTCTGATTCACCACCCCTGGGTCATCACATGGCGCGATCGGCATTCCTATGATGGGCCCACGACACCGGCGGGCCGCTACGACCAGGCAGTCCGATGCGGTGCAGATGCGGCTTGATGGTGGAGGGGTCGATGACTCAGGGGGCCGGTCAGGGACCCGAGGTGGAGCGCACGGCGACGTTGCGCGACTTCCGGGTGCCCGCGTACGTCCACGAGACCGGTCCGTACGTCCAGAGCGCGAGCCCCGGCGAGGTCGCTCCGCCGCCCGAGGAGACCTATCCCGAGGGATACACGCCGACCGAGCGCGACCTCCCAGTGGTCAACCGGGGTGACACTGTCCAGGTGACCGTCGACCCGGAAACCGCCGCGGCCCCGCCCCCGAACACCGGACAGGGCCCGCTGTACGTCGTGGGCGACGTGCACGGCTACCTCGACCAGCTGGTGGCCGCTCTGCAGGAGAAGGGCCTCCTCGACACCGACGGCCACTGGTGCGCGGGCACCGCCCGGCTGTGGTTCCTCGGTGACTTCACCGACCGCGGCCCGGACGGCATCGGCGTCATCGACCTGGT
>KL569111.1:80043-82042 GCA_000715635.1 Streptomyces violaceus
CCAGCCGGCGGCTACTGCAAGGCGCTCATGGGCAACCACGAGCTGCTGCTGCTCGGCGCCAAGCGGTTCGGCGACACCCCCGTCAACTCCGGCGCGGGCACCGCCACCTTCCAGGCGGCCTGGCTGCTCAACGGCGGCCAGAAGACCGACATGGACCGCCTCCAGGACCACCACCTGCAGTGGATGGCCCGTCTCGACGCCGTCGAGGAGGTCGACGGCCACCTGCTCGTCCACTCCGACACCACCGCCTACCTCGACTACGGCCGCTCCATCGAAGAGGTCAACGACGTCGTCCGCGAGACGATCACGCGCAACGACGCGGACGAGGTCTGGGACCTGTTCCGCAAGTTCACCAAGCGGTTCTCCTTCCGCGACGAGGGCGGCGCGGACGCCGTGCGCTCCCTGCTCGATACGTACGGTGGCACCCGCATCGTTCACGGGCACAGCCCGATTCCGTATCTGCTGGGCGAGGTCGGCTCAGAAGACGACGAGGACAACAGCGACCCGGTGATCGAGGGACCGCACGTCTACGCCGACGGACTCGCCATCGCGATGGACGGCGGCGTGACCATGGCCGGAAAGCTGCTGGTCCAGCAACTGCCGCTGGATACGTGAACGCTCACCGGGCAGGCGTTTCCCGTCACAGGACCGGACGAGTGAAGGGCCAATTTCGGTAAACCCCCTGTCACCGCCTACCTCCACGGCTCTACCATCGGCTTATCCGTAGCAGGCTCCCCTCCGTTTCTGCCCGACGGCTCGTCAGCATGCCGAGCCCCAAGCCCTACGGAGCATCGGGGGATGCACATGAACAGCGTTCCGCAGCACCTGCTGAGCGAGGACCGCCAGGAATACGAGCGGATCCTCGATGAGGTGCTGCGCTCCGCACCACACCGTCCGGAACTGGCCGCTGTCGGACAGCGGCTGAACTCGGAACAACTGCGCACCATGGCGCTGAACGCCACCGCGCTCATCACTGCAGCCGCGTCGACCGAATACCAGCACTACGTCAAGGTCCGTGAGGAACTGCGCGAGCCGGCATCGTCCAGCCCGCCGGCCGTGCGCGAGTCCGGCACTTCCGAGCCGGGCACGGGCCCGGCGGGGCTGGCCGCCGCCATGGGAGAGGTCGCCGAGACCGCCGGTGCGGGAGCCGTCGCCATCGTCGCCGTCCTCGCACCCGTCCTGGCCGGAACCGCCGCCGCGATCTTCCTCCTCGTCGGCTACATCCTGCAGATGCTCGACCCTCAGCAGGCGTTCGCCCGGACCATGCTCACCACGGGCTGGGTGTTCGGCGCCGTGACCGCGGTCGCGATCCTCGTCGCCGCGGTGGGACTGCTGCTCACCGCCCTGCGCAACAAGCCGACGGCCGAAGGCGGTCCGTACGACGAACTGCAAGGGGAGGTGGCCCTGGCCAGGGAGGCTTGGCACGAGGCCCTGCTGGAGCGGGGCATCCTGCCCTTCCTGCGAGAGGCACTCGTCAGCCCGGACGCGGCCGCCGCGCTGCACCACACCTCCTCGTCCACGCCGATCAGCCGCATCCCGCACCTCGGCTACGACCGCCCGGGTTTCACCAGCCCGGACGAAGGCCACCGCGGCGGCTCGCGGCCGAGCTACAGCAGCCCGGACTACACCAGCCCGGACTACGGAGGACCGGAACACCAGCCGGAGTAGCCGGGGTCCCGGACCGGACAGGCGATGTCCGGCCAGGTGACGTCGTGCCCGTTCCGCTCCGCGTTCCGATCCACAAGCCAAGGACCAAGGGCCAGGGACCATGTGTCCCCAGCCCTCGGCCCTCGCGGCCTGTGTGCGGCCGGATCAGTCCGCGATCGGCAGATACACCCGGTTCCCGCTCGCCGCGAACTCCTTCGACTTCTGGGCCATGCCCTCCTCGATCTCGGTCCGTGTGCCGCCGTGTTCACGGCGAATGTCCTGCGAGATCTTCATGCTGCAGAACTTGGGACCGCACATCGAGCAGAAGTGAGCCGTCTTGGCGGGCTCCGCC
>KL569111.1:82252-95127 GCA_000715635.1 Streptomyces violaceus
ACTTGGGACCGCACATCGAGCAGAAGTGAGCCGTCTTGGCGGGCTCCGCCGGCAGGGTCTCGTCGTGGAACTCCCGTGCCGTGTCCGGGTCGAGGGCGAGGTTGAACTGGTCCTCCCACCGGAACTCGAAGCGGGCGTCGGACAGCGCGTCGTCCCATTCCTGGGCACCCGGGTGCCCCTTGGCGATGTCGGCTGCGTGGGCGGCGATCTTGTAGGTGATGACGCCGGTCTTGACGTCGTCACGGTTCGGCAGGCCCAAGTGCTCCTTGGGCGTGACGTAGCACAGCATGGCCGTGCCCCACCAGGCGATCATCGCGGCACCGATGCCGGAGGTGATGTGGTCGTACGCCGGCGCGACGTCCGTGGTCAGCGGGCCGAGCGTATAGAACGGAGCTTCATCGCAGATCTCCTGCTGAAGGTCGATGTTCTCCTTGATCTTGTGCATCGGGACATGGCCCGGGCCTTCGATCATGGTCTGTACGTTGAAACGCTTGGCGATCCGGTTGAGTTCCCCCAGAGTTCGCAGTTCAGCGAACTGTGCCTCGTCGTTGGCGTCCGCGATGGAGCCGGGCCGCAGGCCGTCGCCGAGCGAGTATGTGACGTCGTACGCGGCGAGGATCTCGCAGAGTTCCTCGAAGTTCTCGTACAGGAACGACTCCTGGTGGTGCGCGAGGCACCAGGCGGCCATGATCGAGCCGCCGCGGGAGACGATGCCCGTCTTGCGGTTGGCCGTCAGCGGCACATAGGCCAGGCGCACGCCCGCGTGGACCGTCATGTAGTCCACACCCTGCTCGGCCTGTTCGATGACCGTGTCCTTGTAGACCTCCCAGGTCAGATCCTCGGCCCGGCCGTCGACCTTCTCCAGGGCCTGGTAGAGCGGCACGGTGCCGATGGGGACGGGGGAGTTGCGCAGCACCCACTCACGCGTGGTGTGGATGTTGCGGCCGGTGGACAGGTCCATGACCGTGTCGGCGCCCCAGCGGGTCGCCCAGGTCATCTTTTCGACCTCCTCCTCGATGGAGGACGTCACCGCCGAGTTGCCGATGTTGGCGTTGACCTTCACCAGGAACCGCTTGCCGATGATCATCGGCTCGATCTCCGGGTGGTTGACGTTGGCCGGCAGCACGGCCCGGCCCGCGGCGATCTCGTCGCGGACCACCTCGGGCGCGACGTTCTCCCGGATGGCCACGTACTCCATCTCGGGCGTGATCTCGCCGCGGCGGGCGTACGCGAGCTGCGTGACCGCCTCGCCGCCCCGGCTGCGACGCGGCTGGCGCGGGCGACCGGGGAAGACGGCGTCGAGATTGCGGAGGCCGCCGCGGGGCGAGGTGTGCTTGATGCCGTCGTCCTCGGGACGGACGGGACGGCCCGCGTACTCCTCGGTGTCACCGCGGGAGATGATCCAGTTCTCGCGCAGCGGGGGCAGGCCCCTGCGGACGTCGGTGTCGACGAGTGGATCGGTGTACGGGCCCGACGTGTCGTACAGCGTGACCGCCTGCCCGTTGGTGAGATGCACCTGACGGACCGGCACGCGCAGGTCGGGGCGAGAGCCCTCGACGTACGCCTTATGCCAGCCGATGGACTTCCCGGCCTCCTCGGACTGTGCGTCCTGAACGGAGGCAGGCGTGCGTGCGTCCTTGTTGGTCATGTGACCTACTCCCTACGCCGGCATTACCCGGTAACAGGTTCGGCGGTCGACGCAGCGGCTTCCGTCTGCCGACGTTCCGTGTGAAACATCACTCGACTTCGGTGATGTTTCATGTGAAACATCGCTGGGACGGAGGTCAGCGCCCTCTCAGCCCGGTGCTCCGAGCTCCCGCGTGTACAAAAGGTGCCTCCACGCTAGCGGCAATTCTGGCGCGGTGAACAGAGGGCCCCCCTCGTTCTTGCGATGATCGGTCGGTGACCACGACGCAGCGTCCCCCTTACCCACCGCCCGAGCCGCCTCGCGGATCCGGCGCCGGAAACGGCAACGGCCGGGGAGACGGCCACGATTTCGTACCCGGAGCCGGGTACGAGCCCGGAGCCAGGTATGAGCCCGGGGCCGGTTACGGGGGCGGTGGTGAGCGTGGTTCCGGCTCTGCCGGGGGATACGGGCCGGGCAACGGCCAGGGTGGCGGCTCAGCCGGTGGGCACGGTCCCGACGACGGACAGGGGCCGGGCGCCGGAGGGGGGCACGGGCATGGTTCCGGAACCGGCGGAGGCGATGGTCACGGAGACGGCTCCGGTTCCGGTTCCGCGCCAGGTGGCGGACACGGGCACTCGCACAGCCACGGCCCGGCCGCGCCCGTCTCCATGCATCTGCGCAAGATCATCGCGGCGATCCTGATCCCGTTCGGCGCGGCCGTGCTGGTCGGTCTCGTCGTGCTGTGGCCGGGCGGCGCCCCGCCGCACGAGCGCACCGGCGTCGGCTTCGACCGGCAGACCGAACAAGCCTCGGTCACCAAGGTCGTGGAGATCAGCTGCAAGGAGGCCGGCGCTTCGGGAGTCCCGCCGACCGGCGACACCTCCACCGCCGAGGGCTCTTCCGCGGAGCAGCAGGAGAAGGGCACCTGCAAGCGGGCGACGATCCGGGTCGACAGCGGCAAGGACAAGGGCCGCACCTTCACCGAGATCATCCAGCCGGACCAGTCCCGCCAGTTGCACGAGGGCCAGAAGGTCGTGGTCGCCTACGAGCCCTCCGCGCCGAAGGACCTGCAGTACTCGGTCACCGACGTCAACCGCCGTCTGCCCATGGGCCTGCTGGCCGGCATCTTCGCGCTCGCCGTAGTGGTCGTCGGGCGGATGCGGGGGGTCATGGCCCTCGTCGCACTGGCCATCAGCTTCCTGGTGCTGACCTTCTTCATCCTGCCCGCGATCCTGCAGGGCTCGAACCCGCTGATCGTGGCGGTGGTGGGCGCGAGCGCCATCATGCTCATCGCCCTGTACATGTGTCACGGACTATCCGCACGGACCTCCGTGGCGGTGCTCGGCACTCTCATCTCCCTGCTGCTGATCGGCATCCTCGGCTCGCTGTTCATCGACTGGGCCGCGCTCACCGGCAACACCGACGACAACACCGGTCTGATCCACGGCCTCTATCCGACGATCGACATGAGCGGCCTGCTGCTCGCCGGCGTCATCATCGGTTCACTCGGTGTGCTCGACGACGTGACGGTCACACAAACCTCGGCGGTCTGGGAGCTGCACGAGGCCAATCCGTCGATGGGCTGGCGCGGGCTCTACCGCGCGGGCATCCGGATCGGCCGCGACCACATCGCCTCGGTCGTCAACACACTCGTCCTCGCCTACGCGGGTGCCGCCCTGCCACTGCTGCTGCTGTTCTCCATCGCGCAGAGCGGTGTGGGGACGGTCGCCAACAGCGAGCTGGTCGCGGAGGAGATCGTGCGCACGCTCGTCGGTTCGATCGGCCTGGTCGCCTCGGTGCCGGTCACCACCGTGCTGGCCGCGCTCGTGGTCTCGGCCGACCGCACCGGGGAAGAGCGCGCCGTGGAAGCCTCGGCGGTCCCGGCCCCGGCACGCGGGGGGAGGGGCCGGAGGCGTAAGCGCTGACGGTTCGAGGCGCGCGAGGCCGACGTCTCTGAGCCAAGACGCCTCTGAGGCCTCGGATATCCCGGGTACCTCGGACAGTTCCGGCCGCTCTGACGCCGAAAGCCGCTGCCCCGCCCTGCGGCGAAGCGTTCCCGCACGGCTCGGCAGCATCCGGTGAAGCGTTACTCCACAGTGCCGCCCGACGGGTGTCTCACCCGGCGCCCTGTTCCGCCAGGATGCGGTCCAGCGCCTCGTCGAGGTGGGCGTCGAAGTCGGCGAGCGAGCCTTCCTGGCCCAGCGGCACCAGCTTGTCGGTGCGGTCGAGGAAGGCGACGAGCGGTGCCGTGGAGGACCGGAACAACGCCTGGTCGCTACCTACCTGAAGCCGGATCAGCACCTCGCCCAGCGTGTCCGGTTCGACGGGAGTGACGCGCACATCGCCCTCGCCGCACGGCCGGCCGACGCCGTCGATCAGCAGCTCGCGGCCGAAAGCCCACGTCACCGGGGCGTCACCGGGCAGGTGGAAGGTCAGCCGGACTGCATAGGGATCACCGGTCTCATAGCGCAGCTCCACCGGAATGCGGAAGGAGAGCTCCTCGGACACGAGAAAGCTCATCATGACCTCTGCTTGTACGGACTCGCGCATCGCTAACCCCGTCATTCGCCGTGACTGGCCGGGAACGAACCTCTGACACTGGTGGAATCTTGCTGAACGTACACAGCAGATCACAAGGAGTGAGTTTTCACATACTGATAGAGAGCGCCAACGATCCGAGTCGCCGCCCGATCTCGCTCTGCAACTGCCGGGCCGCGGGCAGCAGCCGGTCCTGCTGGTGGGCGGGCAGGGAGATGGCCATCGTCGCGGCCGTGGTGCCGAGGGTGAGCGGGATCGCCGCGCAGACCGTGCCCAGGGCGTACTCCTGACGCTCGGTCACCGGTTCCATTCGCCGCACCCGTTCCAGACGCCGGAGGAGGCTGTGGTTGTCCCGCACCGTGTACGGCGTGAGGGGCTGCGCCGGGTAGCGGTCGAGGTGGTCGCGGCGGGCTTCCCCGTCCAGCTGGGACAGCAGGCACTGCCCGACGGCGTGAGCGTGCCCGGTCTCCCGGAAGTCGGCCCACTCCTCGACCGCCGGGGTGCCCCGGGTCTGGGAGACGCACATGACCTCGATCTCGCCCTCGCGGTACGCCGCGTAGTAGACGGGGACGCCGAGCAGGTCACGCCACTGCGCGAGCGTGTCGACCACCGTGCTGCGACGTTTCTGCCGCGCTCCGCTGCTGCTCAGCCGCTCGGCGGCCTCACCGAGGAAGAACAGGCCCTTGTCACGGCGCAGATAGCCCTCGTGCACGAGGGTGCGCAGCAAGTGGTAGGTCGTGGGCAGCGCCAGCCCGGTCTCGCGGGCCAGTTGCTTGGCGGGGGCGCCGTAGACGTGCCCGGCGACGGTTTCCAGCAGGCGCATGGCGCGCTGTACGGATCCGATGAGGGTCGCCGGAGGCGGGGGTACGGCAGGAGGCGGTGGTGTGGTGGGAGGCGGTGACTCGGAGGGTGCCGCCGAGCGTGGTTGCGCGGGAACGCTGCGCAGGTGGGCCGGTGCGGTGTCAGCCGGGGTCAAGGGTCACTCCCGAAGCGCGAGGGGCCGACCCGTGCGGAGGAACACGGGTGGGGGTGTATGCCGCTCGCGGGGATGTCCCCGCGTCGAGCCGGACTCTATTCGTCTGCCACCGCACGCAGACGGCCCTGCCGGGAAACTTCCCCCGCCCGAGGGAACGGGCGATTCCAAGCGTTTCCCGCTACCCCCACCGGTTTCCCACCGGTCTCACCAGTCGCTGCGCGACGAGGAGCTCGAGGTGAACTTCCGTACGACGTAGATCAGTCCGCCGACCAGCGCCACGAAGACCAGCACCTTGAAGAGCAGTCCGATGACGAACCCGACCACACTGGCGATCAGCCCGCCGAACACGACCAGGGCGATGACCGGCACCGCGATCCACTTCACCCACCACGGCAGTCCCGTGAAGATCTCTCGCATCGCCCTCGTCCTTACCTCTCCACCCGTTCGAGTGCCGGGTCCTGTCGGTCTCCTGATGTTCTGCACTCGATGCTAGGTCCGGGAGGAGGTCGGGCGGGGGCTTCGCACCCCTTGTCCTCCCCTGACCGAACCCTTAGGGAACCCCGAGGCTGTCCGTCAGCTCTCGGGCGGAGAGAACACCACCAGCACCCTGAGGTCCTCGGTGATGTGGTGGAACTTGTGGGCGACGCCCGCCGGCACGTAGACCACGCTGCCGCGTGCCACCTGGGTCGTCTCCAGGCCGACGGTGATCGCGGCACGGCCGCTCACAACGAAGTAGACCTCGTCCTGATTGTGCGGCTTCTGTGGATCCTGCTCGCCCGCATCGAGGGCGTACAGACCGACCGACATGTTCTGCGCCCGCAGAAACTGCAGGTAGGCGCCCTCGTTGGCGGCGCGCTCCGCCTCCAGTTCGTCCAGCCGGAATGCCTTCATCGCCTAGTCCGCCCCTGCCTCTAGTGCCCGTGCCCGATCAGGTCTGCCACGATCAGACACATGAAGAATTTCGTAGTCAAGACGATCGCCAACGCCGGTGCCCTGGCGGTCGCCGTATGGCTGCTCGACAAGATCACCCTGACCGGTGACAGCACGGGCAAGAAGATCGGCACCCTGATCATCGTCGCGCTGATCTTCGGCCTGGTGAACTTCCTGGTCAAGCCGCTCGTCAAACTGCTCAGCCTCCCGCTGCTGATATTGACGCTCGGCCTCTTCACCCTGATCGTCAACGCGCTGATGCTGCTGCTCACCTCGTGGCTGGCCGACCAGTTCGACCTGAGCTTCCAGGTGGACGGATTCTGGACGGCCGTCCTGGGCGGCCTGATCATCTCTGTCGTCTCCTGGGCGCTGAACGTCGTCCTGCCGGACGGAGACTGAGCGCGTATGACGTACCGAGTCTGCTTCGTCTGCACGGGCAACATCTGCCGTTCCCCGATGGCCGAGGTCATCTTCCGGGCCCGCGTGGCGGAGGCCGGACTCGACGGCCTGGTCGAGGTCGACAGTGCCGGCACGGGCGGCTGGCACGAGGGCGACGGCGCCGACCCGCGTACGGTGGCCGTCCTGGAGGAGAACGGCTACGCCACCGGCCACACGGCCCGGCAGTTCCAGCCGTCGTGGTTCTCCCGCCTCGACCTGGTCGTCGCCCTCGACGCCAGCCACCTCGGCGCCCTGCGCCGCCTCGCGCCCACGGAGGAGGACGCGCGGAAGGTGCGGCTCCTCCGTTCGTACGACTCCGCCGCCGGCGACGACCTCGACGTACCGGACCCCTACTACGGGGGCGCGGACGGTTTCGGGGCATGCCTTGAGATGGTGGAGGCGGCGAGCGCCGGTCTGCTCGCCGCGGTGCGGGCGGACGTGGAGGGACGAGTGGCATGAGTGAATCCGCGACGGGTGACCAGGGCGGACCGACCGGCGAGACGGCCCGGGCGCCGAGCGACGGGGCCCCGGTCGCCGCCGACGCCGGTGACGGCACGCGGGCGGTACGGGCCGGGCTGCCCGAGGCGGTCAAGTACGAGCCCACGCTGCCCGGACCGGTGTTCGCCGCTCACTTCCATCTGCCGGGCGACCCGACCGGCCCGTACACCTACGGCCGTGACGAGAACCCGACCTGGACACTGCTGGAGCGCGCCGTCGGCGAGCTGGAGGCGCCCGGCCGGGACGATGTCGAGACGCTCGTATTCGCGTCGGGCATGGCCGCGACCTCGGCGGTGCTCTTCTCCCAGCTGCGCGCCGGCGATGTGTGTGTCCTGCCCGACGACGGCTATCAGGCGCTGCCCCTGGTGCGCGCCCAGCTGGAGACGTACGGCATCGAGGTGCGCACCGCGCCGACCCGCGGCGACGCCCAGCTCGACGTACTGGACGGCGCGAAGCTGCTGTGGATCGAGACGCCGTCGAACCCCGGGCTCGACGTGTGCGACATCAGGCGGCTCGCCGAGGCCGCACACGCGCGTGGTGTCCTGGTGGCCGTCGACAACACCCTCGCGACACCGCTCGGCCAGCGCCCCCTGGAGCTCGGCGCCGACTTCGCGGTGGCCAGCGGCACCAAGCAGCTCACGGGGCACGGCGACATCCTCCTGGGCTACGTCGTCGGCCGTGACTCCGAGGCCATGGCCGCCGTACGCCGCTGGCGCAAGATCGTCGGAGCGATTCCCGGGCCCATGGAGGCCTGGCTCGCGCACCGTTCGATCGCGACGCTGCAGTTGCGCGTCGACCGGCAGAGCACGACCGCCCTGGCGGTCGCCGAAGCGCTGCGCGAGCGTCCTGAGGTGACCGGACTGCGTTACCCCGGACTCCCCGACGACCCCGCGCACAAGATCGCGGCTCAGCAGATGCGGCGCTATGGCTGCGTGGTGTCGTTCACCCTGCCCACGCGTGCGCACGCCGACCGTTTCCTCGACGCGCTGCGGCTCGTGGACGACGCGACGAGCTTCGGCGGAGTACGGTCCACGGCCGAACGACGTGGCCGCTGGGGCGGCGACGCGGTCCCGGAGGGCTTCATCCGCCTGTCGGTCGGCGCCGAGGACCCGGAGGACCTGGTGGCGGACGTACTGCGCGCACTGGACACGTCGACGGCCTGACCATCCCCCACGGACGGTCCGAGCCTCCCCCCTCGTGGCTCGGACCGTCCCCCGGTTCCGCGCGCAAGAACCGCGCGACCAAGGCTAGTTGACTCTCTGTCAGTGTCCAATCACAGTAGCGACAGAGACCTATCGACTTATTTATAGTTGAGCGCGGCCGGAGGGCCAGGAGCGAGGCAGAAGAGGGGAGAGCGTGCGGTGGATCTGGCCTTGCTGCGGACCTTCGTGACCGTGCACCGGGCCGGCTCCTTCACCCGCGCCGCCGCCCTGCTCGGACTCTCCCAGCCCGCCGTCACCTCGCAGATACGGACGCTGGAGCGGCAGCTGGGCCGCCCCCTGTTCCTGCGGCAGGCCCGCGGCGTGACCCCGACGAGCATCGGCGACGAACTCGCCCACAAGGCCGCACCGCATCTCGACGCCCTGGTGGAGATAACGGAGACCGGCCTCGACGACGACTCCTCCTTACGGACGCTGCATCTCGCCGGACCTCCGGAGTTCACCGCCGAACGAGCCCTGCCCGCGCTCACGGAGCTGATCGGCGAGGACGGTCAGGGCTTCGCCCTGCGCGCCTCCTTCGGCAACGCCGAGGAAACGCTGGAAGGACTGTCCGCCGGGCATCACGATCTGGCCATCAGCACGGCCCAGCCGAGGGGTGCCCTGCTCACGGCGACTGCGCTCTGCGACGAGGAGCATGTCCTGGTCGCCGCCCCACGCTGGGCCGAACAGACAGGCGCAGGGCAGCCGGACCGTAAGCCGGAACCGTCCCTGGAGCAGGTGCCCGTGGTGGAGGTGCACGAGTCCCTGCCCTTCGTCTCCCGCTACTGGGCCTCCGTCTTCGACTCGCGCCCCGCCGCCCCGGGCACGGTCATCGTTCCCGACCTGCGCGCGGTCCTGGCGTGCGCGGTCGCGGGAGCGGGCCTGGCGGTGCTCCCGCGCTATCTGTGTGCGGCCGCGCTGGAGCGGGGTGACGTCGTCGCCCTGCACGAGCCGGCGGTGCCGCCGCTGCGGACCTACTTCCTGGTGGTCCGCACCGGGACGCTCGCGATGCCTCATATAGCGCGGGCCCACGAGTGGTTGGAGCGCGCCTCTACCGACTGGTGCTGAGGCGCCCGGGACAGTGCCTCACTCTGAGGGCTCGGCCGGTGACGTTTCGCGATGTTTCACGTGGAACCAGCCGGGCCACATTTCACACATGACCGTCCGACCCGTGGTCAAGCGCACCGCCCGTGCCATTCTGCTGGACGGTGACGACCTGATCCTGATCAAGCGCACCAAGCCGGGCATGGATCCCTACTGGCTCACTCCCGGCGGCGGGGTCGAGCCCGACGACTCGACCGTCGTCGACGCCCTGCACCGAGAGGTGTACGAGGAACTCGGCGCCAAGATCACCGATGTGGTGCCCTGCTTCGTGGACACGATGGAGCACATCGGAGAGGACGGCGGCGCGACCGGTGTGAAGGTGCAGCATTTCTTCGTCTGCCACCTGGAGTCCATGGACCCGTCCCTCCGCCATGGCCCCGAGGTGGACGAGCCCGTCGGCGAGTACGAGATCGTGCGCGTGCCCTTCACCCGTGTCGGGATCGCCTCCGTCCATCTGGTGCCGCTGTCTCTGCGGCACTACCTGGACGGCAACATCGAGGGCGTACGCGCCATGCACGCCCCCGACCTGGGCTGACGCCGACAGCGGTTCAGGACCCGGCCGCGACCAGTTCCTCCACGGAGTCGTGCCGTATGCGGTCCGACGGGATGCCGACGTCCCTCAGGGCGTCCACACCGCTGCGGATCATCCCGGGCGGGCCGGAGAGATACGCGTCGAACTCGTCCCATGGCCCGTAGGCGCGTATCGCGTCCGGCAGCTGCTGGTGCGCCTGCTGGTCGATGATCGCGCGGACCGCGAGCCAGGGATGGCTCTGCTGGAGGCGGAGCATGGTGTCGATGTCGTACAGGTCGTGATCGGTGCGGGCCCCGTAGAAGACCTCGACCGACCGGCGGTCCCCGTGCTCGGCGACGTCTTCGACCAATGCCTTGATGGGCGCTATGCCCGTGCCACCGCCCACGCAGAGCAGACCGCTCTCAGTGGTGTGGTCGACGGTCATGGCGCCGGCGGGCGGGCCGAGCCGGATGATGTCGCCGGGTCGGGCGCGGTGCACCAGGGCGTTGGAGACCCAGCCCGCCGGGACGGCCTTCACATGGAACGACAGCAGGCCGTCGGAGCGGGGCGCCGAAGCGAAGGAGTAGTGCCGCCAGATCCGGGGCCACCAGGGCGTCTCCACGCTCGTGTACTGCCCGGCGAGGAACGGGTACGGCTGGTCGGGGCGGACGGTGATCACCGCGACGTCCGGAGTTCTGAGGTCGTGCGTGACGACCTCGGCGTACCACCAGGCCGGGGCACGCAGTTCATCCGTTGCCGCCGCGTCGATCATGACCTGCGAGATGGTGGTGTACGCCCGGATCCAGGCCGCCTCCATCTCCTCGTTCCAGACCTCGGCGGCGTACTTGCTCAGCGCACCGATGAGGCATTCGCCGACGGCCGGGTAGTGCTCGGCCCGCGTTCCGTACTTCCGGTGGCCCCGGCCGAGGTTCTGCAGGTAGTCGACGAGGACTTCGGTGTTGTCGATGTGCTCGGCGGCCGTGAGCAGCGCCTTGAGCAGCCGGTCCCTCTGGGTGTCCATCGCGGCCGGGAACAGCGGCCGCAGGTCCGGGTAGCGGACGAAGAGCAGGGCGTAGAAGTACGACGTGACCTTCTCGGCCACGGGTGCGACCTCGGCCATGGCGCGGCGGATGAGGATGGCGTCCGGGGACGCTTCCCTGGCCGGGGCGGAGGCGGCTTGGCCCGGGGCGGGGGTGTGCCCCTGGGCGGGGACCCGCAACTCGTCGGGGCCGGTTGCGGCGGGAGCGGTGGAGGCGAAGGGCGCCGGTGTGAGCGCCGTGGGCGCGGGACCTGCTGACGAGGCCGCGGCGACGCTTGCGGCCACGGGAGACGAGGCGTGCTGTGCGGCCATGGGGGCGGGCGTGGGTATCGCTTCCGGGGGCTCACGCCCCTGTTCCGGCCCACCGGTGCTCGCGCTGCCGGTCGTCGAAGCGGGCGGCACCGCCGTGCCGTCGGCCGGAGTCTCCGGTGCGGCCGTCGGCCTGCCCACGGGGCGTATCGCGGCCGGGCGACGCTCCTCTGGCGTACCGGGTTCGCTGTCCGGCGTCGTCGTCGGCTTCTTGCGGGGCGTGAACCAACCGCCTCCGCCGCCGGAAGTGCCGTTGTCGGCCGACGTGGTGGTCGGAGCGTCCATGGTGTGCCTCGCCTCGAGCATCTTTCGGTCGGTCTGCGCACTTCCCTAGTCGGAAGGTGCCTGCTTTCCCCCGTGGACGGTCTGCGTTCCCATCCATGTCGTGGCCAATGCGGCCATATTCAACCCGTATTTCGGCTCCGTACGGACAAGTAGGCAAGAGTGTGACATTGCCCGCAGTGCTCTCACCCGAGCTTCCCACTCGTCTGGACGGCTCAGTCGCGTAACCGAAAACGCGGGTCTTCGATCTCTCCGTCCCATTAGGCTGCATTGCCCTGCACTCGGCCCGCACGGAACGGGTCACCCGCCCCGAATGCGAACCGGAGTCGACCCTACCGGCCACCGCCGTGCACACAAGTCCCCCCTTCCCTCGTCACGAATGAGGGCACCGCGCGAATCATCAGTGCCGCCAACTGCTGGACATCGCGCCCGTGTTTCACGTGAAACGTCTGGCATCTGACCGCTCTCTGTGCAGACGGCTACAACTGGCCAAAAGCTCGTATGGGTCCGGGGAAAGAGGTGGACGTCAGGGGCCCCTGTCGGACAGCCTGACCTGCGTGCCGACTCCTTCCCTTGCCTCTCTGCCCATCCGCCGTCTGACGCTCCGCGATCTCGACGCCTGCGCCGACTTGTCTCAGGACCGGGGGTGGCCACGGGAGGAGCACAAGTGGGGCTTCCTCCTCACAGCCGGGAAGGGCTACGGCGTCGATGACCCCGACGGCGGCCTCGTGAGCGCCTGCGTCGTCACCGAGTACGGGCCGCACGAGCACCCCGCCCTCGCGGCGATCGGCATGGTCCTGGTCGCCGAACGGCATGCGCGACAGGGCGTGGGACGCCGGCTGATGCGCCATGTCGTCTCAGCGATGGGCCCCACGCCCCTCACCCTGCACGCGACACCGAACGGCCGCCCCCTCTACGAGGAACTCGGCTTCAAGGTCGCCGGGCGGGCGGAGATGGTGTGCGGGCACTTCACTCCCGGCGGACCGGATCCCAAGGTCGCCACCCGTGCCGCGACCGCCGAGGACCTCGCCGCCATCCTCCGGCTCGACGAGCAGGCGTTCGGGACCGACCGCACACACATCGTCACCCGACTGCCCGCCTTCGCCGACCAGTTGCGCGTGGCCGAGGAGGACGGGCGGATCATCGGGTACGCGGCTGCCTGGCCCAACATGGACACTCACGTCGTCGGCCCGCTCATCGCTCGCGACACGGCGGTCGCCCAGGCGCTCATCGCCTCCCTCGCGTCCCACACCGACCGCCCTCTGCGCACCGATATCGACGTGCGGCACGAAGAGCTCCTCTCATGGGCGAAGGAGCGCGGCCTGGCGTCCATGGCCTTCAACTCGGTGATGTCGTACGGGATCACCGAGCTGCCCGGAGACTGGACCCGCCGGTTCGCACCGGTCACGGTCGCGGCGGGCTGG
>KL569111.1:95308-98277 GCA_000715635.1 Streptomyces violaceus
CGGTCGCGGCGGGCTGAGGGCCCGGGATACGCGGGCTGAAGGGCCCCGGACACGACGACTCCGGCTCCCCGGGGGATCGGGGAACCGGCGTAGTCGCGTTGCGGGGCCCGGTCAGGCAAGGACCTCCACGGCGGTCGTGGCGAAGGTGTGGTCCTGCTCCGGGGCGCCACCGCCGACGCCGATCGCGCCGATCAGGCGACCTTCGCGGTGCACCGGCACGCCGCCCGCGATGAACAGCAGCGGCCGGTCGAGCGCGGTCGGCAGTGTGTGGAAGGGGCCGCCGGGCTGCACGGCGTCGACGAGGTCGGCGGTGGGCGCGTTCAGCTGGAGAGCCGTGTAGGCCTTGCGGGTGCTGGTCTCGCCGGAGATCAGCACGGCACGGTCGTCGCGCCGGAAGGCGAGCAGATGGCCGCCCGCATCCAGGACGGTGACGCTGACGGTCACGCCTGCGGCCTCGGCGGCACGACCGGCGGCGGTGACGAGGACGTCGGCGTCCTGAGTGGTCAGCGGGGCGACGGCTGTGGTGGTGCTCATCAGGGGGTTCTCCTCGGGAACTTGCTGGTCTGTTCTGGTCTGGCTCTGGCTCTGGCTCTGGCTCTGGGTCGGGGCCGGCCCGGTCGCTCAGTGGTGGACGGCGGTCCGCTGCTCGGCCGACGCGGCGCCCGTGACGACGGTGCTGGGGACACCGGCACGGCGCTCCAGAGCGGCCGAGAGGAAGGCCAGGAGCAGGGCGCCCGCGGCCAGGGCGGCACCGACCCAGTTGGGGGCGGTGTAGCCGAAGCCCGCCGCGATCACGAGGCCGCCGAGCCATGCCGAGAGGGCGTTGCCGAGGTTGAAGGCGCCGATGTTCACAGCGGACGCCAGGGTCGGTGCGCCGTGCGCCTGGTCGAGGACCCGCTTCTGGAGCGGCGGGACGGTGGCGAAGCCCAGGGCGCCGATCAGCGCGATCGTGACGGCCGACAGCAGCTTGTCGTGCGCGGTGAGGGTGAACAGCGCCAGGACGACGGCCAGGGCGCCCAGGGAGACGTACAGCATGGGCATCAGGGCGCGGTCGGCGAACTTGCCGCCGATGAGGTTGCCGCCGACCATGCCGAGGCCGAAGAGGACCAGCAGCCAGGTGACGGAACCGTCGGCGAAGCCGGTGACGTGGGTCATCATCGGCGCGATGTAGGTGATGGCCGCGAAGACACCGCCGAAGCCGAGGACGGTCATCGCCATCGCGAGCAGCACCTGCACGTTCTTGAAGGCGGCCAGCTCGTGCCGCAGGCGCACGCCCTCCGGCTTGGGCATGTCGGGGACGAGCCGGGCGATGCCGGCCAGGCCGATGACGCCGAGGGCGGCGACGATGGCGAAGGTCACGCGCCAGCCGACGGACTGTCCGACGAGCGTGCCCAGCGGGACGCCTACGACGTTGGCGACGGTCAGCCCGGTGAACATCATCGAAATGGCTCCGGCCTTTTTGTCCGGGGCCACCAGTTCGGCCGCGACGACCGAGCCGATACCGAAGAAGGCGCCATGGGCTAGCGAGGCGACGATCCGGCCGGTCAGCATGACGGCGAAGGCAGGGGCGAGCGCCGAGAGCAGGTTGCCGACGATGAACAGGCCCATCAGCGCCATCAGCATCCGCTTGCGGGAGACCTTGGTGCCGAGAACGGTCATCAGCGGGGCGCCGAACATGACACCGAGCGCGTAGCCGGTCACCAGATATCCGGCGGTGGGGATCGAGACGCCGTAGTCGCCCGCGACCTGGGGCAGCAAGCCCATGATCACGAATTCTGTCGTTCCGATCCCGAAGGCCCCGATCGCGAGGGCCAGAAGCGCGAGAGGCATGGAGGGGTTACCTTCCCAGAAGATTGCAGGAGCGCTTTACGTGCGTCGACAATAATTGCATGCGCGGGATATAGGCAAGCGCCGTCAATCGCGATGCTGCTCTATCCTGGGTGTCAGCCGCTCCGGGACGGAGGAAACGCCAATGACAGCGACGGATCCCGCGCTCACCGCGCTCGCCCAGGGCTGGTGCGCCCTTTCCCTGCTGCACGGGAGGATCGAGGGCCACATCGAGCGCGCCCTTCAGGCCAAGCACGACCTGAGCGCGCGGGAGTACTCCCTGCTGGACGTGCTCAGCCGGCAGCACGACGGGGACGGAGGCCATCTGCAGATGAAGCAGGTCGCCGACGCGGTCGTGCTCAGCCAGAGCGCCACCACCCGTCTGGTCACCCGCCTTGAGGACCGCGGGCTCCTGGAGCGCTATCTGTGCCCCACCGACCGCCGGGGCATCTACACGAACGTCACCGAGGCGGGCCTCGAGTTGCTGGAAACGGCGCGGCCGACCAGTGACGCCGCCCTGCGTGAGGCTCTGGACGAGGCGGCGAAGAACCCCGAGCTGGCCCCACTCGTCCGGGTTGTCGAGTCGCTGAAGGCCCCGGTGCCCGCATAGGACACTTCTGCGCCGGTCATCTCTGCATAGGGTGCGTCCATGGGAGATCTTGAGATACGTGCCGCCGTGGCCGACGACGTCCCGGCGATCGTCGAAATGCTCGCGGACGACCCCCTGGGCGCACAGCGCGAGTCACCGGACGACCTCGCCCCGTACCTGACCGCGCTGGAGCGGCTCAACGCCGACCTGAACCAGCGTCTGGTCGTGGCGGTCCGGGAGGGCCGGGTCGTCGGCACGCTCCAGCTCACGATCATTCCCGGGCTGTCCCGGCGCGGTGCGACCAGGTCGATCATCGAGGGCGTGCGCATCCACGCCGATGAGCGCGGCAGCGGCCTGGGAACACAGCTCATGGAGTGGGCGATCAGCGAATCCCGGTACTCGGGCTGCCAGTTGGTCCAGCTGACCTCCGACACATCGCGCACCGACGCCCACCGCTTCTACGAGCAGCTCGGCTTCACGGCCTCCCACACGGGCTTCAAGCTCCCGCTGTGACCGGCACGCGCGGGGCGCTCTGTTTCACGTGAAACAGAGC
>KL569111.1:98506-98743 GCA_000715635.1 Streptomyces violaceus
GGGGCGCTCTGTTTCACGTGAAACAGAGCGCCCCTTGTCGTCACTGCCTACCCGATCCCGCGCCACCCCTCCGGATCGACCCCACCTGGCACAGGAGCCCCCTCGTCGTACGGCTGACGCGTGAACACGAACGAGCCGAGGTCCAGATGGCTCACGGATCCGTCCGGCCGCCGTACGGCCTTCAGGAGCTCGCCGGCGTAGTAGCCCTCCAGCCCTGTCTCTGTCTCTTATACACAT
>KL569111.1:98974-102435 GCA_000715635.1 Streptomyces violaceus
CTGCCGGACAGCGGCCCCAGCGAGACAAGCCCGTCGGCCGTCAGCCGCAGTGCGAAGGCGTGCGTCCCCCAGTACCACTGGCCCGTCAGTTCCAGCATCGACGGGTCGACATCGCTCAGCGGCTTCCACGGGGAGGGGATGCGTGGTTCCGCCTCGGCGACGATACGGACCAGATCGGCGGCAACGGAGAACAGCAGCGGGCCCGAGGTGCAGTTGGCCAGGACGACCGCCGCCACGTCCTCCTCGACACCGATCATGAGGCACGCGAGGAAGCCGGGCAGCGAACCTGTGTGCCCGACGAGGGACCGCCCGTTCCGCCGCCGGATCTCCATCCCCAGGCAGTAGGCGTAGCCGCTCGCCACGTCCGCCGCATCGTGGGGCGCTGCCGGTGTCCTCATCTCCCGCAGCGACTCGGCGCTCAGCACCCGCTCGTCACCGTTGACCAGGAAGGCCGCAAAGCGCGCCAAGTCACCCGTGGTCGACCACAGTTGACCTGCCGGGGCCATGCGCCCCAGGTCCTCGGTGGGCTCCGGGAGCATCGCGTCGGCCCAGGGATGCACCGCCCAGCCACCCGCATGGGGCACCTGAGGCCGCACACTCGTGCGATGCAACTCCAGGGGTTCGAGCACTTCGCGCCGAAGGACTTCCTCCCAGGAGGCGCCGCGCAGCTTCTCGATGAGCGCGCCGAGCAACGCGTAGCCCGGGTTCGAGTAGTGGAACCGGCGGCCGGGCGGAGACAGCAAGGGCCGTTCGCCCAGCACGTCGGCGAGTTCGGGCCGCAGCGATCCGGGGCTCCGCTCCCACCACGGCCCCGGCGTCTCGGCCGCCAGTCCACCAGCATGCGCGAGCAGTTCGGCGACGGTCGCCTCCCCCACACCGGTGCCCGGCAGATGCTTCTCCAGCGGATCCCCGAGGTCCAGCGCGCCCTCGTCGCGCAGCCGCAGGACGAGAACCGCCGTGAAGGTCTTGGTGATCGAGCCGATCCGGTACTGCACGTTCTCGTCCGGCGCATGTCCCTCCACCGAGGTCCGCGCGCCTGTCCACACCGGTTTTCCGTCCCGCACGACGGCCGCGACGAGCGACGGCGCCCGTCCTTCGGCCTGGGCCACGGCGATCCGGTGCAGCAGTGCGCGACGCGTGCCGGGAAGCAGTTCTCCCTGAGATGTCGTCATGGGCCCCAGTCCACCCGTCCCGGCATCGCCGCGTCGAGCACATTCCGGGCTGGCGTCGCGATCGCAGGACCACGTTCAGGTCAGGTCTGCGCCATGTCGACGAACCGTGAGTAGTGACCCTGGAAGGCGACCGTGATCGTCGCCGTCGGGCCGTTTCGGTGCTTGGCCACGATCAGGTCGGCCTCGCCCGCGCGCGGTGACTCCTTCTCGTAGGCGTCCTCGCGGTGCAGCAGGATGACCATGTCGGCGTCCTGCTCGATGGAGCCGGACTCACGCAGGTCGGAGACCATCGGCTTCTTGTCCGTGCGCTGCTCGGGACCACGGTTCAGCTGGGAGAGCGCGATGACCGGGAGCTCCAGCTCCTTGGCCAGCAGCTTGAGGTTACGGGACATGTCCGAGACCTCCTGCTGACGGCTCTCGGCGCGCTTGGACCCACCGGACTGCATCAGCTGGAGGTAGTCGATGACGACCAGTCTGAGGTCGTTGCGCTGCTTGAGGCGGCGGCACTTGGCGCGGATCTCCATCATCGACAGGTTCGGGGAGTCGTCGATGTAGAGCGGCGCCGCAGAGACGTCCGGCATCCGACGGGCCAGACGCGTCCAGTCCTCGTCCGTCATCGTGCCGGACCGCATGTGGTGCAGGGCGACCCGGGCTTCGGCGGACAGCAGACGCATCGCGATCTCGTTGCGCCCCATTTCGAGCGAGAAGATCACGCTCGGCAGGTTGTTCTTGATCGAGCAGGCTCGCGCGAAGTCCAGCGCGAGCGTGGACTTACCCATGGCGGGACGCGCGGCGATGACGATCATCTGGCCCGGGTGCAGGCCGTTGGTGAGCGAGTCGAAGTCCGTGAACCCCGTGGGCACGCCGGTCATGTCACCGCTGCGCGAGCCGATCGCCTCGATCTCGTCGAGCGCGCCCTCCATGATGTCGCCGAGCGGCAGGTAGTCCTCGCTGGTGCGCTGCTCGGTGACCGCATAGACCTCTGCCTGGGCACGGTTGACGATCTCGTCGACGTCGTCGTCGGCCGCGTATCCCATCTGGGTGATGCGCGTACCGGCCTCGACCAGGCGCCGCAGGACGGCACGCTCGTGGACGATCTCCGCGTAGTAGGCGGCGTTCGCCGCCGTGGGCACCGTCTGGACGAGGGTGTGCAGATACGAGGCCCCGCCTACCTTGTTGATCTCACCGCGCTTGGTGAGCTCGGCGGCGATGGTGATGGGGTCGGCCGGCTCGCCCTTGGCATAGACGTCGAGGACGGCCTGATAGATCGTCTCGTGGGCCGGCTTGTAGAAGTCGTGACCCTTGAGGATCTCGACGACGTCGGCGATGGCGTCCTTGGACAGGAGCATGCCGCCGAGGACGGACTGCTCGGCCTCGATGTCCTGCGGCGGTACCCGTTCGAACGACGTGCTTCCGCCACCGTCCCACTCGCCGCTGTCCCTGCCGCGCTCGTGCTGCTCGTCGCGGCCCCGCCCGCCGTCACCACGCCGGCGGGAGGAGGGCAGACGATCACTGGGCCCACTGTCGGCCCACGGGTCGTCCAAGGGCTCGGAAATGCTCACCGAGCCACCTCCTCCCGTCCGCCGCAGCAGACCTCGCCGTGCCTCTCTTTTCTACGGCACGGCACTGACAAATGAGAGGCCCAACTCCGGTTACTGGACGCCGGTTTTGTGACGTTTTCACAGCCGACGGACGGAGCGGGCGCCGGACTACCGTAGGCCCGTCGGCACCGTCAGCCAATCTGGTTATCCACAGGCCATGTGGACGACGGCTCAGATGCTGTGGAGAACTCGGCAAAACCTGTGCACGACTCGGTGGACAGGCCTGTGAACAAGCACCGACCCCTCCCAGAGAAACCGCTCTGACCTGCAGCTTTGCCGTCCACCGGCTGTGCAGAAGAAAAACTTCCCCAACCGGCCCAAGATCGCTTCGAATGGTGCACAGCAGTGCGCACCTCTGGACGAATGGTAAGGGTCACAAAAGCTTTGCATCTCTTACCTGTGGACGATTAGATTGGTGCACATGACACAGGCCCCTGCGCGCCCTCGAGCCGGCCGGAGACAGCACGACCGAGAAATCGTCGCACTCGCCGTGCCGGCCTTCGGTGCCCTCGTCGCCGAGCCCCTCTTCCTCATGACCGACACCGCCATCGTCGGCCATCTGGGCACGGCGCAACTCGCCGGTCTCGGCGTCGCCTCGGCCCTGCTGATGACCTCCGTCAGCATCTTTGTCTTCCTCGCCTATGCCACCACAGCGGCGGTCGCCCGCCGCGTCGGCGCGGGTGATCTC
>KL569111.1:102622-104743 GCA_000715635.1 Streptomyces violaceus
CCCCCGCCGCGTCGGCGCGGGTGATCTCCCGGCCGCCATCCGCCAGGGCATGGACGGTATTTGGCTGGCTCTGCTCCTCGGCGCCGGTGTCGTCGCCGTCGCCCTGCCGACGGCACCCCACCTCGTGGACCTCTTCGGCACCTCGGACGCGGCAGCCCCCTATGCGATCACGTATCTGCGCATCTCCGTGCTCGGCATACCGGCCATGCTCGTCGTCCTCGCCGCGACCGGCATCCTGCGCGGCCTGCAGGACACCAAGACCCCGCTCTACGTCGCCATCATCGGTTTCGTGACCAACGGCGCGCTCAACGCGGGGCTCGTCTACGGAGCAGGCCTGGGGATCGCCGGCTCCGCCTGGGGCACCGTCATCGCCCAGTGCGGCATGGCCGCGGTCTACCTCGCGGTGGTTCTGCGTGGAGCGCGGAAGCATGGGGCCTCCCTGCGCCCGGACGCCGCCGGGATCAGGGCCTCCGCTCAGGCCGGTGTGCCCCTGCTGGTTCGCACCCTCTCCCTGCGGGCGATCCTGATGATCGCCACGGCGGTCGCCGCCCGACTCGGGGATGCCGACATCGCCGCGCACCAGATCATCCTCTCCCTGTGGAATCTGCTCGCCTTCGCTCTCGACGCCATCGCCATCGCAGGGCAGGCCATCATCGGGCGCTACCTCGGGGCAGGTGACACACAGGGCGCCCGCGCCGCATGTCGTCGCATGGTGGAGTGGGGTATCGCCGTCGGGGTCGTCCTCGGTGTCCTGGTCATCCTCACCCGACCGGCGTTCCTGCCCCTGTTCACCAGTGACTCGGCGGTCAAGGACGCGGCCCTGCCCGCCCTGGTCATCGTCGCCCTCTCGCAGCCGATCTCCGGCATCGTCTTCGTCCTGGACGGAGTCCTGATGGGCGCCGGCGACGGTCCCTACCTCGCCTGGGCGATGGTGCTCACCCTGGCGGTCTTCACCCCGGTCGCCCTGCTGGTTCCGGTGTTGGGCGGTGGGCTCACCGCCCTCTGGGCCACCATGACGCTGATGATGACCATGCGGATGCTGACCCTGTGGCTCCGGAGCCGCTCAGGCCGCTGGATCGTGACGGGTGCGACCCGCTGACGAACGGCCTCGGCCGATGGACTGTTTCACGTGAAACACGGTGTTTCACGTGAAACCAGATACGGCGTATCCAGATGCCACGTGCCGCATCCGGATACGACAAGACGTGTCCGGATACGACGATGGGGCCGCACCCCGAAGGGTGCGGCCCCATCGCTCACTGCATCAGCGAGCTCGGCACTCAGGCCGCGACGACCTCGATGCTGACCTTGGCGTCAACCTCGGGGTGCAGACGCACGGACGTCTGGTGAGCGCCCAGCGACTTGATCGGCGAACCGACCTCGATGCGGCGCTTGTCGACCTCGGGGCCACCGGCAGCCTTGATCGCCGAGGCGATGTCGGCCGGGGTGACGGAACCGAAGAGGCGACCGGCGTCGCCGGCACGGACGGCCAGGCGGACCTTGACGCCCTCGAGCTGGGCCTTCACCTGATTGGCCTGCTCGATGGTCTGGATCTCGTGGATCTTGCGAGCACGACGGATCTGCTCGACGTCCTTCTCGCCGCCCTTGGTCCAGCGGATAGCGAACTTCCGCGGGATCAGGTAGTTGCGAGCGTAACCGTCCTTGACGTCGACGACTTCGCCCGCGGCGCCGAGGCCGGAGACCTCGTGGGTGAGGATGATCTTCATGTGTCGGTCACCCTTCCCTTATCGCGCGGTGGAGGTGTAGGGCAGCAGCGCCATCTCACGGCTGTTCTTGACTGCCGTGGCGACGTCACGCTGGTGCTGCGTGCAGTTGCCGGTCACGCGGCGGGCACGGATCTTGCCGCGGTCGGAAATGAACTTCCGCAGCATGTTCGTGTCCTTGTAGTCCACGTACGTGACCTTGTCCTTGCAGAATGCGCAGACCTTCTTCTTCGGCTTGCGCACAGGCGGCTTCGCCATGGTGATTCTCCTGTGTGATCAAGAAGTTTGGGTGCGAACCCGCCCTAGAAGGGGGGCTCGTCCGAGTAGCCGCCGCCCTGCTGGCCGCCGCCGGAGTTTCCACCCCAGCCGCCGCCACCGCCCTGTCTCTTATACACAT
>KL569111.1:104884-107774 GCA_000715635.1 Streptomyces violaceus
GAGCGCCGCCGCCCTGCTGGCCGCCACCGGGGCCGCCGCCCCAGCCGCCGCCACCCTGGCCGCCACCGCCACCGCTGCCGCCGCCGTAGCCGCCCTGGCCACCGCGGCCGGTGGTCTTGGTGACCTTGGCCGTGGCGTTGCGCAGGCTGGCGCCGACTTCCTCGACGTCCAGCTCGTAGACCGTGCGCTTGACGCCCTCGCGGTCCTCGTAGGACCGCTGCTTCAGCCGGCCCTGCACGATGACGCGCATGCCTCGCTGGAGCGACTCGGCGACGTTCTCAGCCGCCTGACGCCAGACCGAGCAGGTCAGGAAGAGGCTCTCGCCGTCCTTCCACTCGTTCGTCTGGCGGTCGAAGGTGCGGGGAGTGGACGCGACACGGAACTTCGCGACGGCCGCACCGGAGGGGGTGAAGCGCAGCTCGGGGTCGTCGACAAGATTGCCGACCACCGTGATGACGGTCTCGCCTGCCATGGGGAACCTCTCGGCGGGTTTGCTGCTGGCTGCTTGTGCTGCTACTCGAATCCCGGGACCAGCTGAGCGGGAGGGCTCAGTGGGTCTCGGGGCGGAGGACCTTGGTCCGGAGGACCGACTCGTTCAGGTTCATCTGGCGGTCGAGCTCCTTGACGACCGCAGGCTCGGCCTGCAGGTCGATGACCGAGTAGATGCCCTCGGGCTTCTTCTTGATCTCGTACGCGAGACGACGACGGCCCCAGGTGTCGACCTTCTCGACCTTTCCGCCGCCGTCACGGACGACAGAAAGGAAGTTCTCGATCAGCGGAGAGACAGCGCGCTCCTCGACCTCGGGGTCGAGGATGACCATCACCTCGTAGTGACGCATGTGGAACCCACCTCCTTTGGACTCAGCGGCCACGGTCGCTCCGTGGCAGGAGGGTTGTGATGCGTAGCAACGGTATCGGCCACCACTGACAGTCAGGGGTTCTGTCGAGAACTCCTGCCGTGATGTGGGCAGACACCGGTGCGGACGGTACAGAGTACCCGCACAGCGGCTTGCGGTTGAAATCCGGCCGCGAGGGCAGCCAATCTGTACACATCGGGTGTGTATGGCGCTACGATGCGCCGACTTTCGCAGGAGGTGCCCTATGGCACAGGCATTGCGACCCAACACCGCCGGCGGCCTCTTCGCCACGGACGGCAAGCCCCACCCCCTTCAGGACACCCTGCTCGCGGTGACCCTGGTGCTGGGCATCACGTCGTTCGTCACGGCACTCGTCGACGATGACCTGCACCTGCTCAGCTCCTGGACCGGACTGGTGGGCATTCTCATCGGTGCGTACGGCCAGTGGATCTCGGTCACGACCCGTGAGCGCTTCGGCCTGATTCTGGGCCTGGGAGCCTCGGCTGTCGGGTTCTTCCTGGGCATGGCGCACGGCGGGTTGTTCGGCGGGCTCATCGACTGACGCCAGGGACACTCCCTCCCGAACATCGTGTGCCGCCCCGGCCGCCCACAGGCCGGGGCGAAGGTTCCGTACGCCCAACCGGCGCGCTCCCAAGGCGCAGTAGGCTTCGCGCGAGAGCCGGAGCCCCTGAACCCATGGGGACACACCAGCCCGAGGAGCGCCCCGAAATGAGCCTGACCCTGAGGACCATCAGCCGCGAGCAGCATCTGGCCTACATCCAGAGCCTGCCGTCGGCTAGCCACATGCAGGTCCCGGCCTGGGCTGACGTCAAGGCGGAGTGGCGCTCCGAGCACCTCGGGTGGTTCGACGACAGGACCGGCGAGCTCGTCGGTGCCGGCCTGGTCCTCTACCGGCAGCTCCCCAAGATCAAGCGCTACCTCGCCTACCTGCCCGAGGGCCCGGTCATCAACTGGTTCTCGCCGAATCTGCAGGAATGGATCGAGCCGATGCTGGCGCATCTGAAGCAGCAGGGCGCCTTCTCCGTGAAGATGGGCCCCCCGGTGATCATCCGTCGCTGGGAGGCCGCCTCGATCAAGCAGGGCATCCAGAACCCGGACGTCAAGCGCCTGCGCGACATCGAGGCCGACCACATCGAGCCGCGCGCCTTCGAGGTCGCCGACAAGCTGCGCCGCATGGGCTGGCAGCAGGGCGAGGACGGCGGCGCCGGGTTCGGCGACGTCCAGCCCCGTTACGTGTACCAGGTGCCGCTGGCGAACCGTTCCCTGGAAGAGGTCCACAAGAACTTCAACCAGCTGTGGCGCCGCAACATCAAGAAGGCCGAGAAGGCCGGCGTCGAGGTCGTCCAGGGCGGCTACCAGGACCTCGAGGAATGGCAGCGGCTGTACGAGATCACGGCCGTGCGCGACCACTTCCGGCCGCGCCCGCTGTCGTACTTCCAGCGCATGTGGACGGCCCTCAACAGCGAGGACCCCAACCGCATGCGGCTGTACTTCGCCCGGCACAACGGCGTGAACCTGTCGGCCGCGACGATGCTGATCGTCGGCGGGCACGTGTGGTACTCCTACGGCGCCTCCGACAACATCGGCCGTGAGGTCCGGCCCTCGAACGCGATGCAGTGGCGGATGCTGCGTGACGCCTACGCGCTCGGCGCCACTGTCTACGACCTGCGCGGCATCTCCGACTCGCTGGACGAGACCGACCACCTCTTCGGTCTGATCCAGTTCAAGGTGGGTACGGGCGGGCAGGCCGCCGAGTACATCGGCGAGTGGGACTTCCCGCTGAACAAGCTGCTGCACAAGGCGCTCGACATCTACATGTCGCGCCGCTGACCCCGCACTCACCCCTCATCCCGCACCTCTGACAGCCACGAGAAAGGTTCCAGGTCCGGCCATGGCGCTCACGCTCTACGTCGACACCGCGCGCTGGCGTGCGCACCACAAGCACGTGCAGGATCAGTTCCCTGGGCTCGTCCCGGTCTGCAAGGGCAACGGCTACGGCTTCGGGCATGAGT
>KL569111.1:107996-110100 GCA_000715635.1 Streptomyces violaceus
ACGGCTTCGGGCACGAGCGGCTGGCTGAGGAGGCCACGCGACTGGGCTCGGACGTCCTCGCTGTCGGCACGACGTACGAGGCCGCCCGGATCAAGGACTGGTTCGGCGGGGATCTGCTGGTGCTGACGCCGTACCGGCGCGGCGAGGAACCGGTGCCGCTGCCGGACCGGGTCATCCGCTCGGTCTCGTCGATAGACGGCGTGTACGGCCTGGTCGGTGCCCGCGTGGTGATCGAGGTGATGTCCTCGATGAAGCGGCACGGCATCAGCGAACAGGACCTGGCCCAGCTGCACGCCGCCATCGAGAACGTCCGCCTGGAGGGCTTCGCCATCCACCTGCCGCTGGACCGCACCGACGGCTCGGACGCGGTCGAGGAGGTCATCGGCTGGATGGACCGGCTGCGTGCGGCTCGGCTGCCCCTGCACACCATGTTCGTCAGCCACCTCAAGGCCGATGAACTCGCCCGTCTCCAGCAGCAGTTCCCGCAGACCCGGTTCCGTGCCCGCATCGGCACGCGGCTGTGGCTGGGGGACCACGAGGCCACCGAGTACCGCGGCGCGGTCCTGGACGTCACACGCGTCGCCAAGGGCGAGCGCTTCGGCTACCGGCAGCAGAAGGCGGCCTCCGACGGCTTCCTGGTGGTCGTGGCGGGCGGTACGTCGCACGGGGTGGGTCTGGAGGCCCCCAAGGCGCTGCACGGCGTCATGCCGCGCGCCAAAGGCGTCGCCCGAGCCGGCCTCGCGACAGTCAACCGGAACCTTTCTCCGTTCGTCTGGGGCGGCAAGCAGCGCTGGTTCGCCGAGCCGCCGCACATGCAGGTCTCGATCCTCTTCGTGCCCTCGGACGCGCCGGAGCCGACGGTCGGCGAGGAACTCGTGGCCCATCTGCGGCACACCACCACGCAGTTCGACCGGATCATGGACCGCTGACCGGCGCGGTGCGCTGAGGTCGCACCGCTCAGCAAGAAGGCCGTACACGGCTTCCCGTGTACGGCCTTTCGCGTCGTTCGCTCAGAGCGAACCGCCGGTCGTGCCCTGCTTGCCCCACTGGACCTGCGCCCCGTCGAACCGAGCGGTCGTGTGCCGCGAGGGACGGGCCGCCGGACCGAGGACGAAGACGTCCTCGGCGCCGTCGAGCACTCCGCCCGAGGGATCGTCGTCGCCGGACCGGCGCACCGGATCCCGCTCCGGCATGAAGATGTCGCGCACGATCATGACGCACAGGTACAGCGTCCCCAGCAGATGCAGGCCGATGGCCCAGTGGTAGCCGTCGGTCGGCAGGCCCTTGTGGGCCTCTCCGCTGGTCGTGTACGCGAGGTACAGCCAGATCCCCAGGAAGTACGCCACCTCGCAGGCCTGCCAGATCAGGAAGTCCCGCCACTTCGGCCGGGCGAGGGCGGCCAGGGGAATCAGCCACAGGACGTACTGCGGCGAGTAGACCTTGTTGGTGAGGATGAACGCCGCGACGACCAGGAAAGCGAGCTGGGCGAACCGCGGGCGGCGCGGGGCGGTCAGGGCGATGGCCGCGACTGCCGCACAGCACACCAGCATCAGCAGCGTGGCGAGCGTGTTGACGGTGTCGATGCTGAGCGGGTCGTCCGAGTTCTGGGCCATGATCAGCCAGAAGGAGCCGAAGTCGACGCCCCGTTCTTGGCTGAACGTGTAGAACTTCGACCATCCCTCGAACGCGAAGAGCATCACCGGACCGTTCACGACGGCCCAGGCGATGATCGCGCCGCCCAGAGCCGTCCCGAACGCACGCCACCTGCCCGCGCGCCAGCACAGCACCAGCAGCGGCCCGAGGATCAGGAAGGGATAGAGCTTGGCGGCCGTGGCGAGCCCCAGCAGGACGCCGAAGGCGAGAGGGCGGCCGCGTGACCACATCAGCATCGCCGCAGCTGTCAGAGCGACCGCCAGCAGGTCCCAGTTGATGGTCGCCGTCAGCGCGAAGGCGGGCGCCAGGGCCACCAGCAGACCGTCCCAGGGACGCCGGGCGTGGGTACGGGTCACGCAGACGGCGATGACCGACGCACACACCATGAGCATCCCGGCGTTGACCATCCAGTACCACTGCTCCTGGTACTGGATCTGTCTCTTATACACAT
>KL569111.1:110287-110800 GCA_000715635.1 Streptomyces violaceus
TCCAGTACCACTGCTCCTGGTACTGGATGGTGCCGCTGCCGGGCGTGAGCCAGGAGGCGACCTCCATGAAGACACCGGTCAGCACCGGGTACTCCAGGTACTGCATGTCGCCGGGGAGCCGGTCGAAGTACGGCACGAGTCCGTCGGCGAAGCCGCGCCCCTGGTAGAGGTGCGGGATGTCCGAGTAGCAGGCGTGCGTGTACTGGGAGCTGGCACCGAAGAACCAGGCGCCGTTGAAGCAGGGCGCCTTCTGGACCAGGCCGAGAGCGAATATGCCGATCGCCACCAGCGCGATCACCCGCACGGGAGTCCACCGGGACGCCCCGAGCAGGGCACGCCGGCCCAGCGGGCCGCCGATCAGCTCGCTGCCGGCCGCGGCGACCTCGTCCTCCTTGGTCGGCCGCACCGGGTCCGGCTCGTGGACGCTCGCTTGCGTCGATTCTGCACTGGGCATGCCGCACATCCTGCCGTACGTGTCTATCAATACGCCGAGGGCCGCCGTACCCGAGTGGG
>KL569111.1:110963-113377 GCA_000715635.1 Streptomyces violaceus
TGTTTCACGTAACAGCTTCGCGTTTCACGTGAAACACCCAAGCCGGGCGATCGGTCGGCTAGCCGGCGGGGCCTCCGAAGATGCCTCCGTTGCCGTTTCCTCTGCTGTTGCCGCCGTCCTCGCTCGTATCCGTTGGCGAGGGCGAGGTGCTCGGCTCTCCGCCCGTGCCGCCGTTCTCCGTACCACCGTCTTCCTCATCGCAGCCGAAGAAGCCGCAGGTGTCGGTGGGCGAGGGCGACGGCAGCGACGGCGTCCCGCTGGGCGTGGCACTCGGGGACTCGGTCGCGGTCTCGCTGGGCTCCACACTGGGAGTCGGCGTCGGCGTCGGCGCGCCCACCGCGTCCTGGATGTCGCCGATCTTCAAGGGATCCGGGAAGCCGAGGTCGGGCTTGCCGTTCAGCGCGGCCTTCATGAACTCGGTCCACACCAGTGTGGGGACGTCACCACCGTGGATCGACGCCTCGCCCGCCGTGCCGTTCATGGAGAGCAGCTTGGCGCTCTTGGGGTCCTCACGGAACATCGCGACCGAGGTCGAGAGCTGCTGGGTGTAACCGACGAACCAGGCCGACTTGTTCTCGTCCGTCGTACCGGTCTTGCCGGCCGCCGTACGCCCCAGGGACAGCGCGTTCTTACCCGTACCGTTCTGGATGACGTTCTCCAGAACGTTCGTGACGTTGTTCGCCACGTTCTCGGGCATCGCCTGCGTGATCCTCGGCTTGTCGAAGCCGGGAACCTCCTGCCCGTTGAACTTGACGCTCGTCACCGAGTACGGAGCGGCCTGCTTACCGGCGGCGGCGAACGTCGCGTAGGAGTCGGCCATGCGGATCGCGCTGGGAGTAGACGTACCGAGCGCGAACGACGCGTTGAGGCCGGCGAAGCTGCTGTCCAGGATGCCGGCCTTCTCGGCCAGGTCCGCCACGTTCTTCATCCCCACGTCCATGCCGAGCTGCACGAACGGGGTGTTGACGGACTGCTCCATCGCCTTGCGAAGGGAGATGTAACCCCACGGGCGATCGCTCTCGTTCTCCTGGAAGAAGGGCGTGTTGTCCTTCTTCATGACGTAGGAGCCGTCATTGTTCCTGATCTTGAGATGGTCGTTGCCGTTGTACTTGCTGAGCGGCGAGAGAGGACCGTCGCTCCGGTAGGTGCCGTGCTCCATGGCGGCGGCGAGCACGAACGGCTTCCACGTCGAACCGACAGGGACACCCGAGGTGTCCGCGTTGTTGTTGAAGTGGCCGTTCTCGTACCCCGCACCACCGTAGAGCGCGACGATCGCGCCGTCCTTGGGCTTCACCGACGCCGCACCGAACTGGACGTGCTTGTCCAGCTCACGCTTTTCCGGGTCGAGTTTCTCCTTCTCGACCTTCTTGACGGCCTTGGTCAGCGCTTCGACCTTGCTCTTCTCGAAGGTCGTCTTGATCTGGTACCCGCCCTGGTCGAACTGCTTCTCCGTGATGTTGGAGTGGTTCAGGACGTACTTCTTGGCCGTGTCCGCCAGGTAGCCGATCTGGCCGCTCATGCCCTTGGCCGCCTTGCGGTCATCGGGCATGGGATACGTCTTGATCGCCTTCTGGTACTGGGCGTCCGTGAGCTTCTTGTCGTTGTGCATCTGCTCGAGGATCCAGCCCCAGCGCGCCATGGACCGCTTCTTGTTGGCGCCGGCGCTCGCCGAGGTGTCAAGGTTCGCGTTGCCCGCGGGGTCGTAGTACGTCGGACCCTTGAGCAGGGCGGCGAGGAAGGCGCATTCGCTCGGCTCGAGGTCGACCGCGTCCTTGCCGTAGTACGTCTGGGCGGCGGCCTGGATGCCGTACGCGCCGCGGCCGTAGTACGAGGTGTTGAGGTACCCCTGGAGGATCTCGTCCTTGGAGAGCTTCGTGCCCACCTTGATCGAGATGAACATCTCCTTGAACTTACGGGTGACCGTCTGGTCCTGGCTCAGGTAGGTGTTCTTGACGAACTGCTGGGTGATCGTCGAACCACCCTGCGTGTCGCCACCCCGGGCCATGTTCGCCAGCGCCCGGGCGATGCCCATGGGGTCGACGCCCGAGTCCTGGTAGAAGCTCTTGTTCTCGGCCGAGATCACCGCCTGCTGCATGGCCTCGGGGATCCGGTCGATCGTGACGTTCTGCCGGTTCTGGCCACTGCCGGTCGCGATCATCTGTTTGCCGTTGGACCAGTAGAAGACGTTGTTCTGCGACAGGGCCGCGGCGTTCTCCTCGTTGGGGACGCCGACCATGGCGTATCCGATGCCCGCCACGGCCACCAGGCTTCCGAAGAAGCCGATGCACAGGCCGGAGACGAGCTTCCAGGACGGCATCCAGCGGCGCCAGCCGTACTTGCCGGCCCGCGGATAGTCGATCACTCGCTTCTGGTCGTACATGACCGGGCGCCCCTTGCCCCGCCCGGGCCCGTTT
>KL569112.1:0-552 GCA_000715635.1 Streptomyces violaceus
GGAGCCGTAGCGGAAGCCGGTGGTCAGGGCGGCCCGGCCCGGGGCCTCCGGCGCGATCCGCTCGGGCCGCACATAGAGGTTGTGCGGGGCGGACCTGTCGGGGTCACGGAAGAAGGCATCGGAGGCGCTGCCCGGCGTCGCCGCCCGCAGCGGTGCCTTGTCGATCAGTGGCAGGAGCTTCGTCTGGGCGCCGGAGAAGGCGAGTGTGGGCCGGTCGAACTGGCGCAGCAGCTCCAGATCCGACTCACGGGCGCTGCGCACCGGGCCCACCGCCTTCGGCAGTTTCGTCGCGTACACCGCCATCAGGCGGCTCAGTCCGCCCTCGACCTGCTCCACGTACACCACGTCCGCGGCATCGACACCCGTGGGCGGCCGGGCCGTGCCGGCGTTGTCGATCTTGACGGCGAGTACGGAGCCGTCGGTCGCCTTGGGTGATGCGCCGCGCTCCGACGCGGCGGCCGATCCCCGCCCGTCGTCGGGCGGCCCGCCCCCGCTCGTGCAGCCCGCCGCCAGGGCCGCCGTCACCGTCGCGGCCAGCAGCGCCGCCGTCGT
>KL569112.1:738-13414 GCA_000715635.1 Streptomyces violaceus
GCAGCGCCGCCGTCGTCGTGGCTCGCCGCCCGCGCGCCTCTCGTCCCATGCCCACCGTCGCCACCGCGCCTCATGTCATGTGTTTGTTCTGATTGTGCGCTTATCTGAGCATTGATGGCCATGTCCGGTTGTTTCTGACGGGACGGTGTCCTGTCGCGTCCGTCGATCGGCTCAAGGTTCAGTGCGGGGCGCCCGGGTACCCGGGCCTCGCCGACCGACCGACGCGCACGCTGACGGAGGGAGCGCGAGGCGATGAGGGCAGTGACGTGGCAGGGCAAGCGTGACGTGCGGGTGGAGGACGTGCCCGATCCGACGATCCAGGAGCCGACGGACGCGGTCATCCGCATCACCTCCACCGGATTGTGCGGGTCCGACCTGCATCTGTACGAAGTGCTCACGCCGTTCATGACACCGGGGGACATCCTCGGCCATGAACCCATGGGCATCGTCGAGGAGGTCGGCGCCGGCGTCCCGGACCTCCAGGCCGGGGACCGGGTCGTGGTGCCGTTCCAGATCGCCTGCGGCAGCTGCTGGATGTGCCTCACCGGCCTGCCCACCCAGTGCGAGACCACCCAGGTCAGCGGCGAAGGCATGGGCGCCGCCCTGTTCGGCTACACCCGCCTGTACGGCGCCGTGCCGGGTGCCCAGGCCGAGTACCTGCGGGTCCCGCAGGCGCAGTTCGGCCCGATCAAGGTCCCGGAAGGCCCGCCCGACGACCGCTTCGTCTACCTCTCCGACGTCCTGCCCACCGCCTGGCAGGCCGTCGCCTACGCCGACGTCCCGCAGGGCGGCAGCGTCGCCGTGCTCGGCCTCGGACCCATCGGCGACATGGCCTGCCGCGTCGCCCGACTCCGCGGCGCCGGGCGGGTGTTCGGAGTGGACCGGGTCCCGGAGCGGCTGCGCCGGGCCCGCGCGCGGGGCGTGGAGACGTACGACCTCAGGTCCTTCGACGACGAGAAGGAACTCGTCGCCGCGATCCGTGACGAGACCGACGGCCGTGGCCCCGACGCCGTGATCGATGCGGTCGGCACCGAGGCCCACGGCAGCGCGGCCGCACGCATGGTGCAGCACGCCGCGTCGATCCTGCCCCGCAAGCTGAGCGGCCCGCTCGCCGAACGCTTCAGCGTCGACCGGCTCACCGCGCTCCACACCGCCATCGACCTGGTGCGCCGGGGCGGCACCATCTCCCTGTCCGGTGTCTACGGCGGCCTGGCGGACCCGCTGCCGCTGCTCACCCTGTTCGACAAGCAGATCCAGATACGGATGGGCCAGGCCAACGTCCGCCGCTGGAGCGACGACATCATCCCGTACCTGACCGACGAGGACCCGCTCGGTGTCGAGGACTTCGCCACCCACCGGCTGCCGCTGTCGGAGGCCCCGCACGCCTACGAGATGTTCCAGCACAAGCAGGACGGCGCGGTAAAGGTGCTGATGCAGCCCTGAGCCGGCGTCCTCAGGCGCCGAGGATCTCCGCCAGGTCGTAGCGGACCGGCTCCTGCAGCTGCGCGTAGGTGCAGCTCTCGGGAGTCCGGTCCGGGCGCCAGCGGCGGAACCGGGCGGTGTGCCGGAAACGCTGCCCGTTCTCCATGTGGTCGTACGCCACCTCGGCCACCCGCTCCGGCCTGAGCGGCACCCACGACAGGTCCTTCCGGCCCGACCAGCGGCTCGGCGCCCCGGGCAGCCGGGCCTTCTCGTGCGCGGCCTCGTCGGACCAGGCCGCCCACGGATGCCCCTGGGCGTCGTCCAGGCGCAGCGGCTCCAGCTCCTCCACCAGCTCGGCACGCCGCTTCATCGGGAAGGCCGCGGACACGCCCACGTGCTGGAGGGTGCCCCGGTCGTCGTACAGGCCGAGCAGCAGCGAGCCCACGACAGGGCCGCTCTTGTGCAGGCGGTACCCGGCGACGACCACGTCCGCCGTGCGCTCGTGCTTGATCTTGAACATCGCGCGCTCGTCCGGGTGGTAGCGCACCGTCAGCGGCTTGGCGATGACACCGTCCAGACCCGCCCCCTCGTACTGCTCGAACCACTGCCGCGCCACCTCGATGTCGGTGGTCGCCGGCGCCAGGTGCACCGGCGCCGTCACCCCCGCCAGCTCCCCGGCCAGCAGCTCCCGCCGGTCGGTCATCGGGACGTGCATCAGCGACTCGTCCCCCAGCGCCAGCAGATCGAAGGCGACGAGTGAGGCCGGCGTCCGCTCCGCCAGCATCCGCACCCGCGAGTCCGCCGGATGGATCCGCTCCGTCAGCGCGTCGAAGTCCAGATGCCCCTCCCGCGCGATCACGATCTCCCCGTCCACCACACAGCGCTCCGGCAACCGCTCCCGCACAGCCGTCACCAGCTCGGGAAAGTACCTGGTCAGCGGCTTGCCCGTACGGCTGCCGAGCTCGACCTCGTCCCCGTCGCGGAACACGATCGCCCGGAACCCGTCCCACTTCGCCTCGTACTGCATGCCCGCGGGGATCGCCGCCACGGACTTGGCGAGCATGGGCAGCACGGGGGGCATCACCGGGAGATCCATGCCTCGACTCTAAGAGCCGCCGCAACGGTCCGCCTCTTGAGCGCGAAAGCGAAAGCCGCAGGTCAGGACGGGATCGCCCGAGGATGCGGAGGCGGGGCCCCGGCGACACACTGGAACGTGGCGTGCTCTGATCAGGGGGCGGACGAGGAGGATCCGCGTGGGCTTCGACCAGCTTCCGCTGAAGTCGCTTTTCACCGGCGCCGAGAACGCGCTGCTGTCGATGCTGGCCGACGCGCCGGCCGAGGCCGTCGAGAAGGCCCACGAGTACAAGATCCTCCGCGATGTCCTGGACGGTACCTCGGCCGCGGTGGCCATTCTCGACGAACGGCTGCGCTTCCGGTACGTCAACGACGCCATGGCCCGCATGGGCGGAGTGCCGCCCGACGCGTTCCACGGCCGGACCATGGCCGAAGTGCTGCCGGGCATCCACCGCTCCGAGGACGTCCTGCGCATGATCCTCGGCGACGGCCGCCCCCGGGCGCTGACCGTCACCGGTACCACGCACGCCCCGTCGCCGTTCCGGCAGCGCCAGTGGAGCGCGGTGTACCACCGCCTCGACCACGGGGGCCGCGTGCTCGGCCTGTGCGGCATCGCGGTGGAGGTCAGCGGGCTGCGCCAGTACATGGACGACCTGGAGCGGGCCCACCAGCGCCTCGCTCTGCTGGACACCGCCGCGACCAGGGTCGGCACCACGCTCCGAGTCGAACAGACCTGTGCGGAGCTGGCCGACTTCGTCGTGCCGAGTCTGGCCGACCGGGCGTCCGTGCGGATCGTGGACACGCAGGAGGCCGACGACCTGCCGCCGCCGGCCCCCGGCGTCCTTCGGCTGCGCGTCATGGCCTCGGCGGGCGGCCCGGACATCGTCGCCCGCATCGGACTGACCGCGAAGAACGGGTACTACTTCGACGTCCCGCGCGACTCGCCGGTCCGGAGCTGCCTGGACACAGGCCGCCCATGGGTCGGGAACCTCGCCTCGGACGACGTGCTGCTGAAGATGCTGCGCACGCCACTCGACCTGGACGTGGTCCGCGAAGTCGGGATCCACTCCATCGTCGTGGTTCCGCTGCCGACACGTGAGCACCCGGTCGGCGTCCTGCACCTGTTCCGCGCCGGCGACTCGGCCCCCTTCACCGACGAGGACGTGGTCATAGCCCAGGAACTGGCCGCCCGAGCCGCCGTCGCCATCGACAACGCCCGCCAGTACACCCTCGAACACTCGATGGCGCTGGAACTGCAACGTGCCCTGCTGTCCGAGCCGGGCGGTCCGCACCCGGACGTCGAGACGGCCTCCCGCTACCTCCCCGCCGGGCAACGCGCCCTCGTCGGCGGGGACTGGTTCGACTCGATGGCCCTGCCCTGCGGCCGCACCCTCCAGGTGATGGGCGACGTCATGGGCCACGGCTTCACCGCCGCCGTCGCCATGAGCCAGTACCGCTCCGTGCTGCGCACCATCGCCGCCTCCGGCGCCCCCGTCGAACGGATCCTCCAGGAGGCCGACCACCGGCTGGCGAGCATCGGCCTCGACCGGGTCGCCACCTGTCTGCTCGCCCTCGTCGACCCCGGCCAGGGCACCTGCACCTTCGCCGGCGCCGGGCACCCGCCGCCCGTGCTGCTGCACCCCGACGCCCCGGCCGAACTCGTGCACATCCCGACCGGACCTCCCCTCGGCACCGACCTCGGCTGGTACGAGGCACTGACCCTTCCGGTGCGGCCCGGAACCGTGCTGCTCATGTACACCGACGGTCTGGTCGAGGACCGCCGGAGGGACATCGACGCCTCGCTGCGACGCCTGACGCATCTGCGCCTCGACCTCGACGGTCCCCTGGAGAGCGTCGTCGACGCCCTCCTCGCACGCCTCGTGCACGGCACCACCGAGGACGACGTCACCCTGCTCGCCACCCGCCTGCGCGCCCCGTGACGCCTGTGCGCTCCGCATGCGAGGCCCTCGCGCTGCGCCTACCGTGACGAGCATGGGTGACGCGGTGGAACTCGAGGCGGGCGGCCGGACCGTACGGCTGTCCAGCCCCGACAAGATGTTCTTCCCGGAGCGCGGCTTCACCAAGCTGGACCTCGCCCGCTACTACCTGGCCGTCGGCCCCGGCATCCTGCGCGCCCTGCGCGAGCGGCCCACCACCCTGGAGCGCTACCCCGAGGGCGTGAACGGCGAGAACTTCTTCCAGAAGCGGGCCCCCAAGAACATGCCCGACTGGATCCCGACCGCGCACATCACCTTCCCCAGCGGCCGCAGCGCCGACGAGATGTGCCCCACCGAGGTGGGGGCGGTGGTGTGGGCCGCCCAGTTCGGCACTCTCACCTTCCACCCCTGGCCGGTACGCCGCGACGACGTCGACCACCCGGACGAACTCCGCATCGACCTCGACCCGCAGCCCGGCACCGACTACGACGACGCCGCCCGCGCCGCCCACGAACTGAGGTCGGTGCTCGACGAGTTCGGCGGACTGCGCGGTTTCCCCAAGACCTCGGGCGGCCGGGGCCTGCATGTCTTCGTGCCCATCGAACCGCGCTGGACCTTCACCCAGGTCCGGCGCGCCGCCATCGCCGTCGGCAGGGAGATGGAGCGGCGGATGCCGGACCAGGTGACGATCAAGTGGTGGAAGGAGGAGCGGGGCAGACGCATCTTCGTGGACTACAACCAGACGGCACGCGACCGCACGATCGCCTCCGCCTACTCGGTACGGCCCCGCCCGCACGCCCCCGTCTCCGCGCCCCTGCGCTGGGACGAGGTGGGGGTCGCTCACCCCCAGGACTTCGACCTCGCGACCATGCCCGCGCGCTTCGCCGAACTCGGCGACGTGCACGCGGACATGGACGACCACCGCTACTCCCTGGAGTCCCTGCTCGACCTCGCCCGCCGCGACGAACACGACCACGGACTGGGAGACCTGCCGTACCCGCCCGAGTATCCGAAGATGCCGGGAGAACCCAGACGGGTACAGCCGAGCAGGGCCCGCAAGGAGAAGCCCCCTACAGCTCCTTGATGCGGATATCCCGGTAGGACACCACATCCGTCGTGCCGTGCACCTGGAGCCCGATGTAGCCGGAGGCGAACCGCCGCCCGTCCGTGCCCGGGTCGTCCGAGCGGGGCGGGGTGAACGCCTGGCCGCCGGTGTTGTCGAACTCGTTGATCAGCACACCGTTGCGGTACACCGAGTAGTGCTGGTCGACCACGCGGATCTCGTAGTCGTTCCAGGTGCCCTTCTGGGTGACGCCGGCGCCGGCGAGTCCCACCCGGTCGAAGCCGTAGACCGACCCCGTCTTGTACATGTCGCCGTCGGGCCGGTCGAGCACCTGCACCTCGTGCCCGTACTTGATTGCGACCCACTCCGGCCGTGACTCCTCCGGGTGGTCGTGGACCCAGGGGAAGCGCACGAACACGCCGGAGTTGGCGTTGCCCGTGCCCGGGGCGTCGTCACGCCACTGGAGCCGCAGCGAGAAGTCGCCGTACTTGCGCTGCGGGAACCACAGCATGCCCATGCCGGGCGTCGTGGTGCTGGAGGTGATCGTCCCGTCGGTGTTCAGCCCGAACGAACCGCCGCCCACCTGCTGCCACTTGCCGAAGGACTCCGCACTGCCGTCCAGGATCGTGCGATAGCCCTCGGTCTGCCCGGGCTTGCCGATGCCGGACTGGCGGGCCGCCTTCCGGACGGCGTTGTACTCGCGCTGGTCGATCACGCCCTCCTTCAGCAGCGCGTCGAGGACGGACGTCACGTGCTTGAGGAACAGGGCGTGGGACGTCCACTCCTTCTCGTCCTCGATCAGCTCGCCGATCCGGCACCGGTTGTCGGTCACCCGGTTGCGCACTCCCGAGTCGACCGAGCCGACGATCACCGTCAACCGCTCGTCGTACTCCGGACAGTCGGGCGCCGGAACCTGGCCGGAGACGACCGTGAAGGTCACGGTGCGTGCGGCTGAGGTGTTGCCCGCCTTGTCGGTAGCCCGGTACGCCACGGTGTGCGCGCCCGCCCGGTCGACCACCACCGGGGCCGTGTACGCGAGGTACGGCCCGCCGTCCAGCGAGTACTCGACCTTCTCGACGCCCGAGCCGTGCTCGTCGGTCGCCGTGACGGTCACCCGGGCGCTGTTGACGTAGGCGCCGGCGGAGTTCTTCGTACCCTCCACGGCCACGCCGGTCACCGGCGGGGTGGTGTCCTGCGGTGGTGCCGCGACGACCGTGAACCGCACGTTCTTCTCGGCCGCCACGTTGCCCGCCTTGTCGGTGGCGCGGTAGCGGACGGTGTGCGCGCCGACCTGGTGCACCATCACCGGCGCGGTGTACGGCTGCCAAGCCCCGGAACCGATCGCGTACTCGATCGTGTTGACCCCGGAGCCCGTGTCGGAGGCCGAGACGGTGACGGTCGCCATGTCGATGTACGCCCCGTCGGGATCGCGCTCACCGCTCACCGTCGCCGAGGTCTCCGGTGCGGTCGTGTCGTCCGACTGCGGTGCGACGACCGTGAACGCGGCGCTCTTCTCGGCGGAGACGTTCCCCGCCTTGTCGAAGGCGCGGTAGCGGATCTTGTGGGCGCCGACCTGATCGACGACGACCGGCGCGGTGTACGGCTGCCAGGCACCCGCGTCACCGATCGCGTACTCGATCTTCTCGACGCCCGAGCCGCCCTCGTCCGTGGCGTGCAGCGCCACGCTCGCCGACCCGACGTACTCGCCCTGTGTGTTCTGCGTCCCGCTCACGTGGGCCGACGCCTCGGGCGCCGTGGTGTCCTCGCCGGTGCCCTCGGTCACCACGAGGATGCCTTGCATCTGGCCGTGGCCGGGGATCGTGCAGTGGTAGAAGTACCGGCCGGGCGTGAGCGTGACCTGGGCGGTGTGTTTGCCGCCCTGGGCGTCGTTCGGGTTGGCCAGGATGTTGAGCTGTACGTCGTCGTTGAACTCGGGATCGCTCGTCACGAACGTCAGCGTGTGCGGCATGCCCGTGGTGTTGCCGGTGGCCACGCTGTTCTCGAACACGATCGTGGCGGTGCCGGCGACCGCCGTCTTGGGCGCCGAGAGGTACTTGTCGATGTCATTGCCGGCCGTCCAGGTGAGGACCTGCTCGGCGGCCGGTGCCTCCGGCTGTCCGGCGGCGGGCATCGCCTGCACGCCGAGCATCATGAGCAGGGCGGCCAGCAGGGCGGCCCAGATTCTTCGTTGCCGGGTCACTCGGTCCCCCTCGCCAACTGGTCGGCGGCCGGGGTCGGCCCGCCGCCCTTGTAGGTGACCCGCCACAGGGCCGACTTGGAGTCCGAGGTGAAGAAGCCGCGTCCGTAGTCGAGGACGTACAGCGCGCCGTCCGGACCGAACTTCCAGTCCATGAGGTTCTTGATGCCGTCGTTGCCGATCGGCACGATCTTCTTCAGCGACTCCGAGTGCACCGGCAGACCGCCGTCGCCCTGCGTCTTCGGGTCCATGAGCACCGCGTTGCGCGGCTGGTCGGCGTCGTAGAAGTCACCGACGAACCACTTGCCGTCCCAGTAGGCGGGCCACTTGGTCGTGCTCGCGCTGTCACCGTCGTAGCGGTAGACCGGCCCGTTCATGGCGGCCTGGCCGCCGCCCTTCAGCCAGGGCAGCCGGTACGTCGCCTCCTCCGGCTTGTACGAGGGGACGCCGTTCGCGTCCCGCGGGAAGTCCGGCGCGCCGCCCTGCGGCGAGTACCAGATGTTGTTGCCGGTGACGGGCGGCAGGTTGACCAGGCCGTCGTTGTTCGGCGACTCGTTCTTCGGGCGGTCGCAGTCGTACCAGCCCAGCGGCTTGGACGGGTCCGGCAGATTGCGGTCGCGGTAGGGCTGCTTGTTGCCCATGCAGTACGGCCAGCCGCGGTTGCTCGCCTTGGTGATGGCGGCGAACGTGTCGTACTTGGCCGGACCCCAGGTGGTCGAGGGCGCGCCGGCGTCCGGACCGACCCAGCCCGCGTAGAGAACATCGGTCGACTTGTCGACGAAGATGCGGGCGGGGTTCCTGACCCCCATCACATAGATCTCGCCGCGGGTCTTGCCGCCGCCCTCGTCGGTCTCCTTCCCGGTGAAGAGATTGCCCTCGGGAAGCGTGAACGTCCCGTCCGGCTCCGGGTGGATGCGCAGGATCTTGCCGTTGAGGTTGTTGGTGTTGCCGGCTGTGCGGCGCGCGTCCGCGAAGGAGACACCCTTGTAGTTCGGCTGCGGGTTGTTGCCCGAGTAACCGGCGCTGAACCCGCTGGAGTTGTTGTCACCGGTGGCGATGTACAGATTGCCCTTCGAGTCCCAGGCCATCCCGCCGCCCGAGTGGCAGCAACTGTGAATCTGCACCGGCCACTTCAGCAGCACCTTCTCGCTGGCCAGGTCCAGCTTGTTCGTGGTCCGGTCGAGCGTGAAGCGGGAGACGCGCCGCTCCGCCATCCGTGTGTCGCGGTCGATCCCGGAGTGGGGCGTGTAGTGGAGATACACCCAGCCGTTCTGCCTGAACTCCGGGTCCAGCTCGATTCCGAGCAACCCCTCCTCGACCTTGATCAGTTCGTCGCCGCCGCCCTTGTTGCCGAAGACGGTGAGCGCACCCGCGAGCGTGACCTGCTTGGTCTTCGGGTCGTAGACGTGGATCTCGCCCTTGCCCTTGCCGATGTCGGGGTTGTTCCAGTCGGTGATCACCGGCTGCGAGGAGTCGGCGCCACCCCGGCCGATGTAGAAGACCCGGCCGTCGGGCGCGGTGACCAGCCCGTGCGGCTCGCCGATCTGGTCGTTCTGCCCCGGCTGATTGGGCTTGGTCAGCCGCTCCGCCGCGTAGTTGGCGTTGATCGTGGCCTTGCAGTCGGCCTGCTCCAGCCGGGTCGTCCACATCAGCGCGCCGCGCAGATGCGCACGGAAGTCGGTCTCGTCGTACGACGACACCGTGCCGCCCATGCCGGTGTAGAAGGAACGGCCGCCGTCGTAGTCACGGCACCAGCTGACCGGATGATCCCAGCCGTTGGCACCTGCGCCCGGCTGGTAGCTCGACTCCCGTACCCGGGCCACCGTATGGACGTCACCCGACGGGTTCTTCGCCCAGTTCAGCCACTTGTCCGGGTGCTTCCACTGCACCGGCAGGTCCTTGGTGGCCGGGTGCCGGCGGTCGCCGACCTCGACGGTCGCCCGCTGCACGGCCGAGGGGCTCGACGCGGCCGGGCGTGCTCCCACCAGCCCGGTGAACCAGTCCGAGTACGGCTCCGCGCGCGCCGCGTCATGGAGTCCGACGAAACCGCCGCCGGCCTCCATGTACGCCTCCAGGCCCGCCTCCTGCTCCGCGTCGAGGACATCGCCCCCGCCGGTCAGGAACACGATCGCGTTGAAGCGGCCGAGTCTCGTCTCGTTGGTGAACACCGAGGCGTCGTCGGTGGCTTCGACCTTGAAACGGCGGTTCGCCGGGCCCGAGAGCCCGATCTTCTCGATCGCCTCGATCCCGGCGTTCACGACAGGGGACTCCTCCCCGGCCGCCGCGGAACCGTGGAAGATCAGCACCCGTACATTCGCGCCGCCCGGCGGCGACTTGATCGACATCGTTGTCAGCGGGGGTTCCGGATACGGTCGCGCGTTCGCGGCCGGCCCCGACAGCAGCCCGGCGGTCACGACTCCGGCGGCCACGGAGGCCGCCCAGACACGTCTTCCCTTGCTCAACCCTCGTAAGTGCATGGGCACCTCCTCGGTCACAGCAACACCGCCAAGGAAGCTAAACCCCTTTGCTCGGCTCGCCAATACCTATGACCGGGATGGCTCCAACTTTGTCTTGAGTGTGGATAAACGGGAGCGCGGCCGGTACCGTCACACCGGTTCATCACAGGTACGCCTCTGCAAAAGCCTTACCAGGGTGGGGAGTTCCGCATGGACAGACGCAGCTTCAACCGGCGGGTCCTGCTGGGCGGCGCGGCGGTCGCGACATCGTTGTCGGTGGCGCCGGAGGCCGTGAGCGTCGACGGGCCGGCGAAGACGGCACCCGCCGGAGGCGAGGTGAAGCGCATCAAGCTGTACGCCGAGAAGCTCGCCGACGGCCAGATGGGCTACGGGCTGGAAAAGGGCAAGGCGACCGTCCCCGGCCCGATGATCGAGCTCAACGAGGGCGACACCCTGCACATCGAGTTCGAGAACACGATGGACGTGGCGGTGAGTCTGCACGTCCACGGCCTGGACTACGAAATCACCAGCGACGGCACCAAGATGAACCGCAGCCATGTCGAACCGGGCGGCACCCGCACCTACACCTGGCGCACTCACGCCCCCGGCCGTCGCAAGGACGGCACCTGGCGGGCGGGCAGCGCGGGTTACTGGCACTACCACGACCACGTCGTCGGCACCGAACACGGCACGCAGGGGCTCCAGAAGGGCCTCTACGGCCCGGTGATCGTCCGCCGCAAGGGCGACGTCCTGCCGGACCGGACGCACGCGGTCGTCTTCAACGACATGCGCATCAACAACAGGCCGCCGCACTCCGGGCCCGACTTCGAGGCCACGGTGGGCGATCGCGTCGAGTTCATCGTGATCACGCACGGCGAGTTCTACCACACGTTCCATATGCACGGTCACCGCTGGGCGGACAACCGCACCGGCATGCTGACCGGCCCTGACGACCTCAGCCAGGTCATCGACAACAAGATCACGGGCCCGGCCGACTCCTTCGGCTTCCAGGTGATCGCGGGGGAGGGGGTCGGCGCCGGGGCCTGGATGTACCACTGCCATGTGCAGAGCCACTCCGACATGGGGATGGTGGGGCTGTTCCTCGTGAAGAAGCCGGACGGGACGATTCCCGGGTACGAACCGCACGAGCACGGGGGCGCACGGCCGAAGCACGAGCACGAGCACTGACGTCACACGCGAGAGCGCTCTCACGGCGCTGGCCGCCCGGGGCTATCCTGATCCGCAACCGCAGATGAGGAGCCCCGAAGTGACCGACACCGCGCCGCGTCCCACTCTGGAGGCCGTGGCCGCCCGGGCCGGTGTCTCGCGGGCCACCGTCTCTCGTGTGGTCAACGGCGGTGACGGGGTGCGGGATGTTCTCGTGGAACGGGTCCGCAAGGCCGTGGACGAACTCGGGTACGTGCCCAACCAGGCCGCCCGTTCCCTGGTGACCCGGCGGCACGACGCGATCGCGGTCGTCGTCGCCGAACCCGAGACGCGGGTCTTCGCCGACCCGTTCTTCGCGCTCCAGCTGCGCGGCATCAGCAAGGAACTCACGGCCCACGACAACCAGCTCGTCCTGCTGCTCACGGAGGGCCGGGACGATCACGCCCGGGTCGGCCGGTACCTCGCCGGCGGACATGTCGACGGGGCCCTCGTCTTCTCCCTGCACCTCGACGACCCGCTGCCGGAGCTGATCCAGCGGGCAGGCGTTCCCACCGTCTTCGGCGGCCGGCCCGGCTGGAGCGGCGACCGGCAGGGCGTGGTGTACGTCGACAGCGACAACCGGGGCGGCGCCCGCGCCGCCGTCCGCCACCTGGCCGGCCTCGGCCGCACCCGGATCGCACACATCACCGGCGCACTCGACCAGACCTCCGCGGCGGACCGGCTCGACGGCTACCGGGACGTCATGGTCGACGCCGACCCGCGGCTGATCGCCGAGGCCGACTTCACCCCGGCCGGGGGCGAGCGTGCGATGCGCGAACTCCTCGACCGCTGCCCGGACCTGGACGCGGTGTTCGCCGCCAACGACCTCACGGCCTCCGGTGCCCTGCGCGTCCTGCGCGAGTCCGGCCGCCGCGTCCCCGACGACATCGCCGTGATCGGCTTCGACGACATGCTGCCCGTCGCGGAACAGACCGACCCGCCCCTCACGACGGTCCGTCAGGACATCGAGGAGATGGGCCGCCTGATGGCCCGCCTGCTGCTGCGCGAACTCGACCGCGGCACCACGCACGGGGGCTCGGACGAGGCCACCGGCGACACGCCCTCCAGCGTGGTCCTGCCGACCACATTGATCCGGCGCGCGTCCGCGTAGCCGGTCGGCGTCGCCCGGGGAAGGCCGCCCGAGTCGGCCTCAGGCCTGCGGCTCGCTGCGGATCACCGCGAAGCGTGCCCCGTACGGGTCCGCGAGCTTGGCGAGGCGCCCGACGCCCGGCAGGTGCGTGGCGGGCAGGCGGATCGCGCCGCCCCGCTCCTGTGCCCGGGCGACGAGGGCGTCCGGGTCGGTGACCTCGAAGTACGGCAG
>KL569112.1:13606-14741 GCA_000715635.1 Streptomyces violaceus
CCCGCCAGCCAGTACGCCTCCTCCTCGACCGGGTCGTCGGCCAGCGGCACGACGCCGCCGAACATGGCGTCCTCGGGCTCTCCGGCGGGGGCGAAGGTGGTGTAGGCGCCGCCGGGGAAGTCGACGCCGAAGGTCTCCAGGCCGAGCACGGAGTGGTAGAAGGCGGCCGCTGCGGGGACGTCCGCCGTGTACAGCTCCACCCAGCACAGCGAGCCGTGCTCCTGGACGACGTCCAGGCCCTTGTTGCGCCCCGGCTGCCACAGGCCGAACTGCACGCCCGCCCGGTCGGCGAGGATCGCCATGCGGCCCAGGTCCAGCACGTCCATGGGCTGCATCAGCACCGAGCCGCGCGCCTGCCCGGCCGCCTTCGCCGTGGCGTCCGCGTCCGGGGCCTGGAAGTACACCGTCCAGGAGGGCGGGCCCTGCTCCGGCGTGGTCTGCATGCCGCCGGCGGCGGTTCTGCCGCCGAGCTGGAAGAGACCGTACCCCCCGACCTCGGGGTCGCCCGGCTGGAACCGCCAGCCGAACAGGTCCCCGTAGAAGGCTGCGGCGCCGTCGATGTCGGGTGTGCCGAGATCGATCCAGTTCGGAGCGCCGGTGACATAACGGGTGGTGAGCATGGTCGCCCTCCTCGCACAGGGTCCCGTCGTCTCTCTGCCGAGTCTCGCACCGCCCACTGACAAGCGCCGCCGGAGCGCTGCCGGGGCGGGGTGCGCGGCGCTCCCGCGCGCCGCCGTGCGTCGGCTCGTCCGGGAGGTGATGATCGGAGTGGCCGGGGGCCTTGAACGCCGTGTTGATCCGGCGTTGATCGAACGTTTTTCGCCGCCCGCAACGCTTCTGGCCATGCACATCGACACCATCACCTCGCCCGAACTCGCCTGGCAGCAGGAAGCGTTGTGTGCGCAGACCGGGGCGGACTTCTTCTTCCCCGAACCGGGCAGTTCGGTGCGGGAGGCGAAGCGGATCTGCGGCCTGTGCCCGATCCGCGCGGCGTGCCTCGAGTACGCGCTGGACAACGACGAGCGTTTTGGCGTCTGGGGCGGCCTGTCGGAGAAGGAACGTTTGGAGCTGCGGCGCAGGTCGAGCTAGGGCCTGTCGCACGCCGAGCCCCTTGGCAGGACGTCCTGCCAAGGGG
>KL569112.1:14921-19760 GCA_000715635.1 Streptomyces violaceus
GGACGTCCTGCCAAGGGGCTCGGTATGTGGCTGTCTACCGGGTCAGGCGCCCGCCGCCCGGGCCGCCATGCGGGCCTTGCGCGCGGCCAGCTTCTCGTCGAACTTCGCCGCCTCGGAGTCGAGGCCGCCCATGAACAGGCCGAGTTCCTCCTGCGCCTTGCGGCCCTCGGGGCCCAGGCCGTCGATCTCCATGATCTTCAGGAAGCGCAGCACGGGCTGGAGCACGTCGTCGTGGTGGATGCGCATGTTGTAGACCTCGCCGATCGCCATCTGCGCGGCCGCCCGCTCGAAGCCGGGGATGCCGTGACCGGGCATCCGGAAGTTCACGACCACGTCCCGCACCGCCTGCATCGTCAGGTCGGGCGCGAGCTGGAACGCCGCCTTGAGCAGGTTGCGGTAGAAGACCATGTGCAGGTTCTCGTCGGTCGCGATGCGGGCCAGCATGCGGTCGCAGACCGGGTCGCCGGACTGGTGGCCGGTGTTGCGGTGCGAGATGCGGGTGGCCAGCTCCTGGAAGGCGACGTAGGCGACCGAGTGCAGCATCGAGTGGCGGTTGTCCGACTCGAAGCCCTCGCTCATGTGGGACATGCGGAACTGCTCCAGCTTGTCCGGGTCCACGGCGCGCGAGGTGAGCAGGTAGTCCCGCATCACGATGCCGTGCCGGCCCTCCTCCGCCGTCCAGCGGTGCACCCAGGTGCCCCAGGCGCCGTCACGGCCGAAGAGCGAGGCGATCTCGTGGTGGTAGCTCGGGAGGTTGTCCTCGGTCAGGAGATTGACGATGAGCGCGATGCGGCCGATCTCGGTGACCTGGGACTGCTCCTTCTCCCACGCCTCGCCGTCCTCGAAGAGGCCGGGGAAGTTGCGCCCGTCGCTCCACGGCACGTACTCGTGCGGCATCCAGTCCTTGGCGACCTGCAGATGCCGGTTGAGTTCGGTTTCGACCACTTCCTCCAGTGCGTACAGCAGCTGAGCGTCGGTCCAGGCGCCGGCGGGGCTGCCGAGGTGAGGAGTGGCGATCGTCATGGACTCTCCAGGGGACATACGTACGAGCGGTGAGCAGTAACTTACGGAATCGTAGGCTACGTTTCCGTAGGTTACGATGCCGTAGGTTAAGAGTGCTGTAAAGGCCCCTGATCAGCGGGTCGCTCGTGTGCCTGGCCTCGTCGTCCCCGGATCCGCAGGTCGAGGGCCGGAAGAGTGAGGCACCGGCCCGGTCAGGCGTACAGCTCCCTCAGCCGCACCGAGAGGCATGTCACACATCCCTCGAGCTTCTCGAACTCGCTGATGTCCACGACGACCGGTTCGTACCCGAGGTCCGAGAACAGCTCCGCGGTCTTCGGCGCGCTCGCCGCCATCAGCAGTTTGTCACCACCGAGCAGGACCACGTGCGCGCCGGCCTCCTCGGGCACCGGCAGGAAGCGCGCGAACAGCGAGGGCGTGTCCATCTTCGGGATGTGCCCGATGACCGTGCCGTCCGGCAGCGCCGTGACCGCCGACTTCAGGTGCAGCACCTTGCTCACCGGTACGGCGACGACCCGCGCGCCCAGCGGCTCGAACGCGGCGCGCAACTGCTGGACGCCGGCGGCGTTGGTGCGCCCGCCCCGGCCCACGTACACCGTGTCGCCGATCTTCAGGACGTCGCCGCCCTCCAGGGTGCCCGGCTCCCAGATCCAGTTCACCGAGCAGCCCAGGCCGGCCACGGCCTCCTCGACGCCGGAGGTCTCCGCGCGCCGGGACTCGGCGCCCGGGCGCGCGATCAGTGCCACGTTCCGGTACATCACGACCGTGTCCTCGACGAACACCGAGTCCGGGCGGTCGTCGGCCGGATCCACCTCGATGGTGTCCCAGCCGTGCGCGCGCAGGGCCGTCACGTACGCCTCCCACTGCTCGGCCGCGAGGTCGGCGTCGACCCTCTCCCGCTCGATGTGCGTCACCAGCCCCTCGGCGAGACGTGGGCTGGGGCGGCGGACGAGGGCCTTCTTGCTGGGCACGAGCGTGACTCCGTATGGGCTGGGACGTGTCTGGACCGCACCGACGGGGCCTCCGGGGTCGACCGGAACGCATCGGGCGTCAGCCGACCATGATGCAGGGCGATCCCGCGTGAGGACACCCCCGGGGAGAGGCGGAGGGGTAGCGGGACGGGGGTGGTCGACGCCGTGGTGGGCAGCAGAGGCAGCGCCGCCTCCCGGCCCGGTCTGCTGCCGGACCGGGAGGCACGTGGCCCGGTGCGCCTTATCGGGGTGTCCGGGTGAGCACCGATCCCAGCTGGTCCGCTGTCGGCTCGCCCGGCACCTGGTCTGGCCCGCTCCCGGCCGGCGCATCAATGACATGCCAGGGCGATCGCCGGATCCCGGCGCGGGCTGCTGCCCAGCGGCTGACTCCCCGCTGTGGCCTGGGTCCGGTGCCGGCTGGCTCTGGGCCGTGGTTGGTTCTTGGTCCCGGCCGGGCTCCCGGTGCCAGCTGGTTCTGGGCCTTGGCTGGCTTCTGGTCCTGGCCGGGCTCCTGGGCCCGGCTGGCTCCGGGTCCGGGCCCGGCTCCCGGCCCTGGGCCGATTCTGGGCCGAGGCCGGCACCCGGCACTGCCCGGGCCCGGCCGCAGCCCCAGTCCCTGGCCGGCCTCGGGAGTCAGCCGAACGTCCAACCGTCAGCCCGTGGCCGCTGGTTCCTGGACTGAGACGGCCGCCTGTCGCCCCACCACCCTCCGACGGGCGACCGGCCTCAACCGGCGTCCCTCCGCCGACCCCTCGCTGCCCCGGACTCACCCCACCGGCTTGGCGCCCCCCGGGGCGCTTCGCTGTGCCGGAGTCGTCCCACCCTCGGCCCGCTCCGGCCCGTCGGGGCGTAGGCACTCGATCAGGTAGTCGCCGGTGTCGGGGTCGCGGGTGACTCCGTGGGTCTCGCTGCCGAAGCCGGGGAAATGGCGGTCGAAGGACTCCAGGGCGCGGAGGTAGCGCAGGAGGGGGCCGTCCGGGGCGCCCACGCTCTCGCCCGGCATGAGGACGGGGATCCCGGGCGGCGTGACGGTGACCATCGCGGCGGCGACGCGTCCGGGCGCCTCGGTCAGCCGGATCCGTTCCGTTCCGCCGCGGATCAGGCGCTGGTAGCACAGCTGGGGCGGGGCGACGGGCTCCGGGAGCTGCTGGAAGGCGGTGTCGAGGAGCTCGACCAGGCGGACCTCGCGCAGATGGTCGTGCATCTCCTGGCAGAGTTCGCGCAGAGTCCGCCCGGTGTAGCGCCGCGGATGCTCGGCGACCAGCGCGGGCAGCACTCGGTCGAGCGGGGCGTCACCGTCGTAGAGGTCCTTGAAGTCCATCAGGGCGTCCAGCAGCGTGCCCCACTTGCCCTTGGTGATGCCCATGGAGAACAGCACGAGCGTGGTGTAGCTGTCGGTCTTCTCCACGACGATCCCGCGCGTGCCCAGGTACGCGGTGAGCACCCGCGAGGGGATGCCCCAGTCCGCCATGTCGCCGGTCGCGCTGATCCCGGGGCAGGTCAGGGTGACCTTGATCGGGTCGAGCATGCAGTAGCCGTCGGTCAGCCCGGGGAAGCCGTGCCAGTCCGCGCCGGGCTCCAGATGCCAGCAGGACGGCTCGGTCCGCAGCAGGTCCGCCGGTGCCTCGTCGAAGGGCAGGCGTGTGCCGCTGCCCGGGTCGGTCACCTCGCCGGGCTGCCAGACCCCGAAGAACCAGGGCGGCCGGTCCCCGGCGGCCTCGATCCGCCGCCCGAGGCGCACCATCTCCTGGCGGAACCGGACAGCCTCGGTCACCGCCTCGTCGATCAGCCACTGCCCCTGCGGACCGTCCATCATCGCCGTGGCCACGTCCAGCGAGGCGATCATCGGGTACAGCGGCGAGGTGGTGCCGTGCATCATCAAAGCCTCGTTGAACCGGTCGTGCTCCACCGGCGCCCGGGGCGCGGGCCTGACGTGCACCATGGCACTCTGCGACAGCGCCGCCAGCAACTTGTGGGTCGACTGGGTCGAGAAGACCGTCGGACGGTCGGGTCCGCGGAAGGCCTCCTCGTCCACCGACATGCCGTAGCGCCCCGCGTAGAGGGGATGGAAGCGGGCGTAGGCGAACCACGCCTCGTCGAAGTGCAGCCGGGGCGTGCCGGCGGCGAAGGCCCGGGCCGCCGCCACCGCGTCGTAACACAGGCCGTCGTACGTGGAGTTGGTGAACACCGCGTACTGGGCGCGCGACGACACCGCATCCGCCGTCAGAGGGCTCGCGGCGATCCGCGCCGCCACCGAGTCCGCCGCGATCTCGGCCGGGGGCAGCGGCCCGGCGAGACCGTAGCCGTTGCGGGTGGGGACCAGGTACACCGGCCGGGCGCCGGAGACTACCAGGCCGTGCAGGACCGACTTGTGGCAGTTGCGGTCCACCAGGGCGATCTCGTCGCGGGTCACGCTGAAGTGGCCGACCAGACGGTTGCAGGTGGAGTCGCCGTGCAGCACGAAGTACGTGTGCTCGGAGCCGAAGACCCGCGCCGCGTTGCGTTCCGCCTCGCCGATCGGCCCGGTGTGCTCGAACAGCGAGCCGAGCTCCTCGACCGAGATCGACAGGTCGCTGCGCAGCAGCCGCTCCCCGAAGTAGTCGTGGAACGCCCGGCCCACGGGCGACTTCAGGAAGGCGACACCGCCGGAGTGCGCCGGGGTGTGCCACGAGTACTCGTGCGCGTCGTCGAAGCGGCGCAGCGCCTTGAAGAACGGCGGAAGCAGGGCGTCCTGGTAGGCGCGCGCGGCCGTGGTGATCCGCCCCGCGATGAATGCCGGAGTGTCCTCCAGCGGCCACACGTAGCCCACTACCGACTGCGACACCCACAGCGGCAGGTCACGCAGCTC
>KL569112.1:19990-20780 GCA_000715635.1 Streptomyces violaceus
TCACCAGGAAGACCGGCAGGTTCTGGAACCGGCGTCCGATCCGGCGCAGCACCGCCGCACCGCCGGGTTCTCCTTCGGCCCCCGGCCCGGGCGGCAGATCCCAGGCGACCATCGCGGCGCCGAGCCCCGCCTCGGTCCTGAGTACCGCCTCGGCGTCGGCGACGCCCACCACCCACCGGACCTGTAAGCCGCGCGCCCGGATCGCCTCGGCGATCCTCGCCAACTGCCCGGCGGCGGCGCCTCCCTCCTCCGGATGCTCCGCAACCGCGACCAAGACTGTGCTGTCGGCCATGTGGCTCCCCTCCCCGGCGGCCCGCGCCACCCCGCGCCCCAGTCTTCGCGGGCCTGCACGCGTGATCGGCCGCCGGAGGACCAAACCACTCCATCGATCCAATGCGCGGACCGCACCTTGACGTGTCAACGCCCGGGAACGGCCTTCGGAGGCAGGCCCGCCGAGGCCCGCACCGCCCGCCGCAGATGCTCCCCGGTGAACGAACCCTCCGCCTCCAGGAGCTGCCGCGGCGTCCCCTCGAAGACGATCTCGCCGCCGTTCCTGCCGCCGTCCGGGCCGAGGTCGATCACCCAGTCGGCCCGGGCGACCACGTCCAGGTTGTGCTCGACGACGATGACCGTGTTGCCCGTGTCGACCAGCCGGTCCAGCAGGGCGACGAGTCCCTCCACGTCCGCCATGTGCAGGCCGGTCGTCGGTTCGTCCAGCACGTAGACCGCGCCCGTCCGGTGCAGCCGCGTGGCCAGCTTGATGCGCTGCCGCTCGCCCCCGGACAAGGTC
>KL569112.1:20999-23337 GCA_000715635.1 Streptomyces violaceus
AGCGTCAGGTACGTCAGCCCGACGTCCCGCAGGGCGCGCAGCCGGCGCCGTACGCCCGCGTCGTCGAAGAAGCCGAGCGCCTGCTCGGCCGTCATCTCCAGGACGTCGGCGATGGAACTGCCCCGCACGGTGAGCCGCAGCACCTCGTCCCTGAAGCGCCGCCCCTCGCAGTCGTGGCAGGTCGTCGTCACCGGGTCCATGAAAGCGAGGTCGGTGTAGATGACGCCCCGGCCCTCGCAGGTGCCGCAGGCACCGTTCGAGTTGAAGCTGAAGAAGCCCGCCTCGGCCCCCGTCTCGCGGGCGAAGATCTTCCGTACCGTGTCCATGATCCCCAGATATGTCGCCGGAGTGGACCGACCCGAGATCCCGATCGACGACTGGTCGACGACCACGGCCTCGTCGTGGCCGGCGGTGAACTCCGCGACCAGGGTGCTCTTTCCCGACCCGGCGACCCCGGTCACCGCCGTGAGCACACCGGCCGGGAACCGTACGGTGACGTCCCGCAGATTGTGCCGGTCGGCGCCCTTGACCCACAGGTCCCCGACGGGCCGGCGCACCTCGCCCTTGACCGCCGTACGGGTGCGCAGGCAGCGCCCGGTGAGTGTGCCGGACGCGGCCAGCTCGCCCGGCGTTCCCTCGAACACCACCGTGCCGCCCCCGGTACCGGCCCCCGGCCCCATGTCCACCACATGGTCGGCCAGCGCGATCACGTCCGGGTCGTGCTCGACGACCAGCACGGTGTTGCCCTTGTCGCGCAGCCGCAGCAGCAGATCGCCGAGGCGGCCCACATCGCGCGGGTGCAGGCCGACGCTCGGCTCGTCGAAGATGTACGTCATCCCGCTCAGGCTGGAGCCGAGGTGCCGCACCGTCTTCAGCCGCTGCCCCTCCCCGCCGCTGAGCGTCGCCGTCTCCCGGTCGAGGCTGAGGTAGCCGAGCCCGATCGTCTCGATCCGCTCCAGCGCGGCCACCGCCGCCCGCGCGACCACCCCGGCCACCGGGTCGTCGATCTCCCTCAGTACGGCGATGAGGTCGGTGACCTGCATGCGTGCGCAGTCGGCGATCGACCGGCCGTCGATCCGGGTCGCGAGCGCCGCCGCGTTGAGCCGGGCTCCCCGGCAGGCCGGGCAGGCTCCCTCCACCAGGAACTCCCGGACCAGGTCGCGGGTCTTCTGGCTCATGGCCGACAGGTCCCGCTTCAGGTACAGCCGCTCGAAGCGGTCGGCCAGCCCCTCGTACTCGGTGGTCCAGGTGCCGCCGCTGCCGTTGACGGTGACCTTGCTGCCGGGCCGCCCGCGCATCAGGAACTCCCGCTCGGCGGCCGTGAACCGCCCCACCGGCTTGTCCGGGTCCAGGTCGGCGCTGTTCGTGTAGGCCTGCCCCTGCCAGGTCCCGGCGGCGAACGGCGGGAAGCGGACCGCCCCGTCGGCGAGGGAGCGGTCCGGGTCCAGGATGCGGTCCCAGTCGGGCCTGACCGTACGGCCGAGGCCGTCGCAGTCGGGGCACATGCCCGACGGGTCGTTGAACGAGTACGCCGTCGCCGGCCCGGCGCTCGGGGTGCCGTGCCGGGAGAACAGGACCCGGATCACCGAGTAGACGTCCGTCATGGTGCCGACCGTCGACCGGGAGTGGCCGCCGACCGGCCGCTGGTCGACGACGATCGCGGGGGAGAGGTCCTCGAGACCGTCCGCGTGCGGCCGCTCGTACTTGGGCAGCCGGTTGCGGACGAACCACGGATACGTCTCGTTCAGCTGACGCTGCGACTCCACCGCGATCGTGTCGAAGACGACGGACGACTTCCCCGACCCCGAAACACCGGTGAACACGGTCAGCCGGCCTTTCGGGATGCGCAGGGTGACGTCCTTGAGGTTGTTCTCGCGTGCTCCGGTCAGGGTGATGACATCGTGCGTGAAGTCGGTCATGCCGCCGACGCTAGGCGGAATACCCGACAGCCTCTGGCGTGATTTCCTTCAGTTCTCCGTCCTCCAGCAGCAGCCAGCGCGTGATGCCGATCGACTCCAGGAACGGCAGGTCGTGACTGGCCACGATCAGCGCCCCCTCGTACGACTCCAGGGCCGTGGTCAGCTGCCGCACGCTCGCCATGTCGAGGTTGTTGGTCGGCTCGTCGAGCATGAGCAGCTGCGGCGCGGGCTCCGCCAGCATCAGCGCGGCCAGCGCCGCCCGGAAGCGTTCGCCGCCGGACAGTGTCGCCGCCTTCTGGTCGGCCCGGCCGCCCCGGAACAGGAAGCGGGCCAGCCGCGCCCGGATCCGGTTGTTGGTGGCGTCCGGCGCGAACCGGGCAACGTTCTCCGCGACGGTCAGCTCCCCGTCGAGAACGTCG
>KL569112.1:23545-26577 GCA_000715635.1 Streptomyces violaceus
GCGGCAGGAACCGCAGCGGGACATGCGCCCGCACATCGCCCGACTCCGGATCCAGCTCGCCGGTGATCGTGCGCAGCAGCGTGGTCTTGCCCGAGCCGTTGCGCCCGATCAGCGCGACCCGCTCGGGACCGCGCAGCTCGAAGCCGCCCTCCACACGGGCGCCGTACCGGAGCCCGAGATCCTGGAGGGTGAGGACGGTACGCCCCGGCGGCACGGCCGTGTACGGCAGGTCGACACGGATCTCGTCGTCGTCCCGTACGGCCTCCACCGCCTCGTCGAGCCGCTCCCTGGCCTCGGCGAGTTTCTCCTCATGCATGATGCGGTGCTTGCCCGCGGACTCCTGTGCCGCCCGCTTGCGCGCCCCCATGACGATCTTCGGCTCGCGCTTCTGTTCGAACATCTTCTGCCCGTACCGCTTGCGGCGGGCCAGCTTGACCTGGGCGTCGGCCAGTTCGCGCTTCTGTTTGCGGAAGTCGGACTCGGCGACGCGCACCATGCGCTCGGCCGCCTCCTGTTCGATCTCCAGGGCATCCTCGTAGTCGGAGTAGTTGCCGCCGTACCAGGTGATCTCCCCGGAGCGGAGATCGGCGATCTGGTCGACGAGGTCCAGCAGTTCCCGGTCGTGACTGACGACGACCATCACACCCGGCCAGGACTGGACGGCCGCGTACAGCCGCCGGCGCGCGTACAGGTCGAGGTTGTTGGTCGGCTCGTCCAGCAGCAGCACATCGGGCCGGCGCAGCAGCAGCGCGGCCAGTCGCAGCAGGACCGACTCGCCGCCCGAGACCTCGCCGATGGTGCGGTCCAGCTCGACGTGTCCGAGCCCGAGTTCGCCCAGGGTGGCCAGGGCACGCTCCTCGACGTCCCAGTCGTCGCCGACGGTCTCGAAGTGCGCCTCGGCCACGTCGCCCGCCTCGATGGCATGCAGCGCGGCCCGCTGAGCGGCGATGCCGAGCGCCTGGTCGACGCGCAGAGTGGTGTCGAGCGTGACGTTCTGCGGGAGGTAACCGACCTCGCCGGCCACGCGGACGGAGCCGTCGGCCGGTGCGAGCTCACCGGCGATCAGCTTCAACAGGGTCGATTTCCCGGACCCGTTGACGCCGACCAGGCCGGTCCGGCCCGGGCCGAACGCGACGTCCAGGCCCTCGAAGACGGGGGAGCCGTCAGACCAGGTGAAGGAGAGGGACGTGACAGTGATGGAAGTAGGCATGCGGGCCTCTTTCGCGGTTGCTTGATGCGGTCAGGGGCAAACGCGTATCGAGACACCTGCGACCAGGGAGGAGGGACTCCACGGGCATGAGAAAAGCCCTGCACCGGAGGACGGCTCGAGCGCCGAGGTCGCACGCAGCGCACACACCCCAGGTGTGTGACGCGGTGTCTCAGGACCTCAGACGAGCAACGTCCTTCTCCAATCGGCGGCAACAGGACGCTGAACAACGTACGAGGGGGCGTCGGGCCTGTCAACGAATTATCGTGAGGCCCGAGCGCCCCGAGGAGGCCCCGTGACCGACGGCCCGCTCTCGCTGCCTGCCCGGCTCTGCCTGCTGGCCTGGGACTCCGCGCCGACGGCGGCCGCCAGTACCGGCCACCTGGCCGGCCTGGTGCGGGCCGGTGCCCTCACCGAACTGGCCCAGCGCGGCCTGCTCACCGACGAGGACGGCATCGCCACGCCGGTCGACCTCGACGCGCGCGCCGGTGACGCGGTCCTCGACGGGTTGCTGGAACTGGTCCACGAGTCGTGCCCGCACTCGTGGCGGACGTGGGTGACACTGCGGGCCCGCGTGACCCTCGACGCCGTGCGGGAGCAACTCGTCGCCGGCGGGTATCTGCGGGCGGAGAAGAAGCGGGTCCTCGGCGTGTTCCCCTCCGTCGACTACGCACTGGAGCGCGTCACCGCCGTGGACGCGCTGCGGGAGGAGACGCGGCAGGTCCTCCAGGGGCCGCCGCTGGCCACCGAGCCCTCCGAGCGTGACGCGGCGCTGGTCGCCCTCGCCGCGGCGGCGGACCTGCTGCCCGAGAAGGATGTCCGCGTCCACGAGCGGCGCGTCGAGGAGCTGACCGAGCGTGCCGGGGCGACGGAGCCCGGGCTGCGGAAGATCGTGCGCGAGGTGCGTACGGCTGTGGCGGCGGAGTCGACGGTGCCTGCCCGGCCCTGACCCACGTTCACGCCGGATTCCTGTCGGCCACGGGCCCCGTCCCGCTGTTTGAGCTGCCCGCATGACGAACCGGAGCAGGTCACTTGCGGACGCCCTGGACTACGGCGACGTCAACGCCCTGCCGGAGCAGGGGCGTCGACTCAGCACGCGTCCCGCATCAGCTCCGCCAGGCCGTGGTCCAGATCCAGCTGCAGGTGCTCGAGACCGACGGGCACGAGCTCGCTCGTGGCCTCCAGGAACCGGCGCACCTCACTGGAGCGGACATGCACGACGGCGGTGCCCTCGGGGGCGTGGAACTCCAGCACGGTGCGGTCGTACCCGTAGGGCCGCACCCGCACGTCCCCGTGTCCCTCGGCCTCCTTCAGGCCCGCGGCGAGCAGCTCGCGGGAGAAGGTCCAGCAGACCTCGACGCCCTCCAGCGTGGCCGGGGCGGGGAAGGTCATGCGGACGGCGAACGGGTCACGTCGGTCGTAGTGCAGCGTCGCGGGAATGCTCGGCATACGCGGCGCGGCGGCGACGAGACGGGCCTCCACGGGCTGCTCGATGACGATGGACAACGCCTTGCTCCCTTGTGACGGCTGGACGGACTTCCGGTCGGATTGCGGCCGGGCATTGGAAGAGACGCCGGATTCAGCCAATCCGTGCACACGAAGGGCGAGTGACCTCTGTCACCGTGTTCATGCACCAGAGTGACGTGACTCTCCCCATGTGCCACGGCGGGCACTTGTGGCGCCCGCCGGAACGCCCGCCGCGTCCGAGAGGCCGTCTGGACGGCGCCCGGGCGGTGGGCTAGCTTCCCCGGCCATGAGGCGCTTGGGGAGCGTGCGACGGACGGGACGAACACGGCGCAGGGTGACCGCTGTCTCTTATACACAT
>KL569112.1:26785-26941 GCA_000715635.1 Streptomyces violaceus
GCACTGGCCGCCCTGACCGCCGTACCGGCACAGGCGCACGAGCAGCGCCGGCTGCCGCACTGGGAGCTGAAGGACACCGGCACCCCGGAGGTGCGGTTCCGCGGCCTCGCCGCCGTCAGCCGGAACACCGCCTGGGCCGCCGGGACCGGCGGGCCC
>KL569112.1:27181-27784 GCA_000715635.1 Streptomyces violaceus
AGAGATGTGTATAAGAGACAGGGGCGACCTGGCGGAACGTCTCGCCCCCGGGCGCGGCGGAGTTGCAGTTCCGGGACGTCGAGGCGTTCGACGCGCGCCGGGCCGTGGTCCTGGCCATCGGCGAGGGCGAGGCGTCCCGGGTGTACCGCACCGACGACGGCGGGGCGACCTGGACGGAGTCCTTCCGCAACACCGACCCGAAGGCCTTCTACGACTGCCTCGCCTTCTTCGACGCCCGCCACGGCCTCGCGATGAGCGACCCGGTGGACGGGAGGTTCCGCATCCTGTCGACCGGTGACGGCGGCCGTACCTGGAAGGTGCTGCCGGACGCGGGCATGCCTGCCGCGCAGGAGGGCGAGGCCGGATTCGCGGCGAGCGGCCAGTGTCTGGTCACCTCCGGGCCGAAGGACGTCTGGCTCGCCACCGGCGGGGCCGCACGCGCGCGGGTGCTGCACTCGGCCGACCGAGGGCACACCTGGACGGCCACCGACACGGCCCTCCCGGCGGGCGACCCGGCCCGCGGCGTCTTCGCGCTGGCCTTCCGCGACCGTACCCACGGCCTCGCCGTCGGCGGTGACTTCCGCCCCGACCAATCCTCCCCGC
>KL569112.1:27996-28992 GCA_000715635.1 Streptomyces violaceus
GGCTCCCGCACAGCCGCACCGCCGCCTTGGCCGTCGGCCCCACCGGCACCGACCTCACCGCGGACGGCGGCCACACCTGGCGGACGGTCGACACCGGTTCCTACGACACCGTCGACTGCACCCCGGACCGAGGGTGCTGGGCCGCCGGTGAGAAGGGCCGGGTTGCCCGCCTGGAGCACTGAGCATGCGGACTGCCCTGATCGTTGGCAATGTGGGTAGTCGTTCACTGGTCGTGAAAGGAAGTGAGCGGTGATGCCACGAGGTTCGAGCTCCAAGCGGGAGCGCCAGTACGAGCACATCAAGGACAGTGCGCAGGACCGGGGCGAGAGCACCGGCCGCGCCAAGGAGATCGCCGCGCGGACGGTGAACAAGGAACGCGCCCGCTCCGGCGAGTCGAAGACCGCCAGCCGCACCTCCACGAAGGACATGTCCTCCGGCAAGCGCGGTGGCCAGCGGTCGGGCCAGGGTTCTCAGGGCCCCACGTATGACCAGCTGTACCAGGAGGCCAAGCGCCGCGGTGTCGACGGCCGCTCCAGCATGAACAAGAGCCAGTTGCAGCGCGCACTGGGCAAGTGAGGTCATGACTCCCGAGGCCGACAGGACTCCCTGGTCCTGCCGGCCTTCGCGCTGCCCGTAGGCTCGGGCCCACCATGACGACCGTACGCATCCCCGAACACTGGCCCGCGACCGAGGAGCAGGCCCGCGCCGTCCAGGACGAACTGCGCGAGCGCGTGATCCTCGACGAACCCGGACCGCCGCCCGGCACGGGCCATGTGACGGGGGTCGACGTGGCCTACGACGACGAACGCGACGTCGTCGCGGCGGCGGCGGTCGTCCTGGACGCGTCGAGTCTCGAGGTCGTCGCGGAGGCCACGGCGGTTGGCCGCGTCCCGTTCCCCTACGTGCCCGGACTGCTCGCCTTCCGCGAGATCCCCACCGTCCTGGCCGCCCTCGACGCCCTGCCGCTCCCGCCAGGCCTGGTGGTCTGTGACGGCT
>KL569112.1:29174-30313 GCA_000715635.1 Streptomyces violaceus
ACTACGGCCTCGCCCACCCCCGCCGCTTCGGCCTCGCCAGCCACCTCGGAGTCCTGACCGGCCTCCCCACGATCGGCGTCGCCAAGAACCCCTTCACCTTCGCCTACGACGACCCGGACACCCCGCGCGGCAGCAGCTCGGCGCTGCTCGCCGGCTCCGAGGAGGTCGGCCGCGCCCTGCGCACCCGGGAGGCCGTCAAGCCGGTCTTCGTCTCGGTCGGCCACCGGGTGACGCTCGCGGTCGCCTGCGCCCACACCCTCGCACTGACCCCCGAGTACCGCCTCCCGGAAACCACCCGCAGAGCGGACGCCCTCTGCCGCAGGGCCCTGCGGGACACCCACCCGGCCTGACCCGGCCACGCGCCGGCTGCGGGGCCGGCCGGTGTGATCTGAGTACCGGCTCTGAGTACCTGTACGGATGCCCGGCCGTGGCGCCGGTCGGCAGGCTGGGGCGCATGACAACGCACCGCGCTCCCAAGCCTGTTGCCGGACCGACCCAGACGGTCGAGCGGGCCGTCACGGTCGGGCTGATCCTCGCCGTGCTGGCCGGTCTCGCCTGGATCGCCGGGATGATCTACACCATCGCCGAGTGGCCGATGTAGGACGGAGCTTCTCGGCGTCCCCTCAGCGGGTCGACGCGACGCGGAAGCGGATCCCCGCCGCGCGCAGCCGGTCGATCAGCGCGTCGCCCATCGCGACCGCCGTGGTGACCTGACCCGCCGTCTTCGGCAGTTCGTCGAAGGCCAGGCACAGCGCCGACTCGGCGAGCATCTTCGCCGTCTCGTCGTACCCCGGATCGCCGCCGGAGACCTCCGTGTACACCCGCCGGCCGCCGCCCTCGCCCACGAAGCGCAGGGAGAACCAGCTCTTCGCCCGCTTCTCGGGGCTCGGTCCGTCCCCGGGCTTGAGCCGGTCCGACAACCAGCGCCGCGCGGGCGGTACCTGGGCCGCCGCGACCAGCGCGCCGACGGCCGCGACCCCGCCCACCGCGACGGGCAGGTGCCGGACGGCCGCGTACTGCCGGTAGCGGAAGTCGGGGCCGTACCGCTCGAGGGCCGCCGCCGACCGGCGCACGATCTGCGGGTCGATGGTCGGCATCGGCAGCGCCCAGGCGCCGACCTCCTTGGCGAACCGAGGCGT
>KL569112.1:30569-30996 GCA_000715635.1 Streptomyces violaceus
CTCCCGCTGCCGGGCGAACTGGTTCAGGGCCGAGCTGAAGGTGCCTCCCGAGAAGGCCGCGTCGGCGGTCACGAAGCCGTCCACGGTCAACGGCACGTCCTCGGGCAGCTGCCGCACGGTGAAGTACACGCCCAGATCGTGCGGGATCGAGTCGAAGCCGGCGGCGTGCACCAGCCGTGCCCCGGTCTCCCGCGCGCGTGCGTCGTGCCGCACGTACATCAGGTCCACGAACTCCGGCTCGCCCGCGAGGTCGAGGTAGTCGGTGCCGGCGTCCGCGCAGGCGGCCACGAGCTCCTCGCCGTACTTCATGTACGGGCCGACCGTCGTGGCAACGACGCGCGCCTGCTCGGCCAGGGAGCGCAGCGAGGCCGGGTCGGAGACGTCCGCACGCAGCACGCCCACCTCCGCGTCGTCCGGCAGCCGCTCC
>KL569112.1:31208-36915 GCA_000715635.1 Streptomyces violaceus
CGCCCAGCCGCTCCAGCTTCTGCGCGCTGCGGCCCGCGATCGCCCAGCGCAGCCCGTCCGGTGCGTGCGCGGCCAGATACTCCGCGGTGAGCGCTCCGGCGAAACTGGTGGCTCCGAAGAGCACGATGTCGTACGGACGGTCCGTCCTGTTCAGCCTGCTCATGACACCCCTCGGTCGTGCAGCCCGTGCCGCTGTCGGTGGCCGAGGCTAGCGTGAGGGGTGCGGAGCCCGACGACGAGCCCGGAGGAACGACGATGGCCGTGCCCAGGAATGCCCTGAAGAAGTGGGAGAAAGTGCGCGAGTTCGCGCTGGGGCTGCCGGGTGCCGTCGAGGAGTTCCCCTGGGGCGAGTCCGTCGCGAAGGTCAACAAGAAGGTGTTCGTCTTCCTCGGCGTCCAGGACGGCAGTTACCCCCTGGGTGTGACGGTGAAGCTCAGGGACGAGACGGCTCACGCCCACGCCCTGTCCAGCCCCGGCGCCGAGCCCGCCGGTTACGGACTGGGAAAGGCCGGCTGGGTGAGCGTCCCCCTGGAGCCGCAGGGCGCCCCGGCCGCGGAGATGCTCTGCGACTGGGTGGAGGAGAGTTACCGGGTGATCGCACCGAAACGGCTGATAGCGGAACTGGACGGGGACTGACTCCGTCGGGCAGATTACTAAGCGCTTGCTCTCTTCAGGTCTTGTGCCGATCGGGACGCGTTCTTAGCATCACTGGTGTTACATCAGATGTGTCACAGCACTGGGGGCTGGATGACCACGGCAAGGACGCCAGGACACGGCCCGCTCACCGGCGTGCGCGTCGTCGAGCTGGCCGGCATCGGGCCCGGCCCGTTCGCCGCCATGCTCCTGGCCGACCTAGGGGCCGACGTCGTGCGCGTGGACCGCCCCGGCGGCCCCGGACTCGCGATCGACCCGGCGTACGACGTCACCAACCGCAACAAGCGCTCGGTGGTCGTCGATCTGAAATCCCCGGACGGCCCCGACCACGTGCTGGACCTGGCCGCACGCGCCGACATCCTGGTCGAGGGCTACCGCCCCGGTGTCGCCGAGCGCCTGGGCGTCGGCCCCCAGGCCTGTCACGCCCGCAACCCGCGTCTCGTCTACGGGCGGATGACCGGCTGGGGTCAGGACGGCCCGCTCGCCGAGCGCGCCGGGCACGACATCGCGTACATCGCCCCCACCGGCACGCTCGGCATGATCGGCCGGCCGGACGAGCCGCCGGCCGTCCCGGCCAACCTGCTCGGCGACTACGCGGGCGGCTCCCTGTACCTCGTCGTCGGCGTCCTGGCCGCCCTGAACCACGCGCGCGCGACCGGCACCGGCCAGGTCGTCGACGCCGCCATCGTCGACGGGGCCGCCCACCTCGCCACGATGATCCACGGCATGCTCGCCGCCGGCGGCTGGCAGGACCGCCGCGGGGCCAACCTCCTGGACGGCGGCTGCCCGTACTACGGGACGTACGAGACGGCCGACGGCCGGCACATGGCCGTCGGCGCGCTGGAGCCGCGGTTCTACGAGGAGTTCCTGACCCTCCTCGGCATCGAGGACCAGGCCACGGCCCGCAAGGACGTCACCCGGTGGGGTGAACTGCGGGAACAGATCGCGGTCCGCTTCAAGTCCCGGACGAGGGACGAGTGGACGGCCGTCTTCGCGGGCTCCGACGCGTGCGTGGCACCCGTCCTCTCCCTGCGCGAGGCCCCGCACCACCCGCATCTCGCCGCCCGCGGCACCTTCACCGACCACGGCGGCATCACCCAGCCCGCCCCGTCCCCCCGTTTCTCCGCGACCCCGACCTCCGTCCGCACCGGCCCGGCGCGGCCGGGCGCCGACACGGCGGACGTCGCCCGGGACTGGGACGTCCCCGGGCTCCTCACAGCGCCCCGAAACCCTCAGTGAAAGGCCTCCTCGTGAGCACCGAAGCGTACGTGTACGACGCGATCCGCACCCCGCGCGGGCGCGGCAAGGCCAACGGCTCCCTGCACGGCACCAAGCCCATCGACCTGGTCGTCGGACTCATCCACGAGATCCGCGCCCGTTTCCCGGACCTCGACCCGGCCGCCGTCGACGACATCGTGCTCGGCGTCGTCGGCCCGGTCGGCGACCAGGGCTCGGACATCGCCCGGATCGCCGCCATCGCGGCGGGCCTGCCCGACACGGTGGCCGGTGTGCAGGAGAACCGCTTCTGTGCCTCGGGCCTTGAGGCCGTCAACCTGGCCGCCGCCAAGGTGCGTTCGGGCTGGGAGGACCTCGTCCTCGCCGGCGGTGTGGAGTCGATGTCCCGGGTGCCGATGGCCTCCGACGGCGGCGCCTGGTTCAACGACCCGATGACCAACCTCGACGTCAACTTCGTGCCGCAGGGCATCGGCGCCGACCTCATCGCCACCATCGAGGGCTTCAGCCGGCGGGACGTCGACGAGTACGCGGCCCTCTCCCAGGAGCGGGCCGCCACCGCCACGAAGGACGGCCGCTTCGAGAGGTCCGTCGTCCCGGTGAAGGACCGCAGCGGCCTCGTCGTCCTCGACCACGACGAGTTCCCGCGCCCCGGCACCACCGCCGACTCCCTGGCCAAGCTCAAGCCGTCCTTCGCCGACATCGGCGAACTCGGCGGCTTCGACGCGGTCGCGCTCCAGCAGTACCACTGGGTGGAGAAGATCGACCACGTCCACCACGCGGGCAACTCCTCCGGCATCGTGGACGGCGCCTCGCTCGTCGCGATCGGCTCCAAGGAGGTCGGCGAGCGCTACGGCCTCACGCCGCGTGCGCGGATCGTCTCCGCCGCCGTGTCCGGCTCCGAGCCCACCATCATGCTCACCGGCCCCGCCCCCGCCACCCGCAAGGCCCTCGCCAAGGCCCAACTGACCATCGACGACATCGACCTCGTCGAGATCAACGAGGCGTTCGCGGCGGTCGTGCTGCGCTTCGTGAAGGACATGGGCCTGTCCCTGGACAAGGTCAACGTCAACGGCGGCGCGATCGCGCTGGGCCACCCCCTCGGCGCGACCGGCGCGATGATCCTCGGCACGCTCGTCGACGAGCTGGAGCGCCAGGACAAGCGCTACGGCCTCGCCACGCTGTGCGTGGGCGGCGGCATGGGCGTCGCCACGATCGTCGAGCGCATCTGACCACCTCCCAACGGATCACTACGGAGCATCTCCCCATGAGCACTGAGTCCACCACCATCCGCTGGGAACAGGACCGCACCGGCCTCGTCACCCTCGTCATCGACGACCCGAACCAGTCGGCGAACACCATGAACCAGGCGTTCCGCGACTCGCTCGCCGCCGTCACCGACCGTCTGGAGGCCGAGAAGGACTCCATCCGGGGCGTCATCATCACCTCCGCCAAGAAGACCTTCTTCGCCGGCGGCGACCTGCGCGACCTGATCCGCGTCACCCCCGAGACGGCCCAGGAGCTGTTCGACGGCGGCATGGCGATCAAGCGGAACCTGCGCCGCATCGAGACCCTCGGCAAGCCCGTCGTCGCCGCGCTCAACGGCGCGGCCCTGGGGGGCGGTTACGAAATCGCCCTGGCCTGCCATCACCGCGTCGCGCTCGACGCGCCCGGCTCGAAGATCGGCTGCCCCGAGGTCACCCTCGGCCTGCTCCCCGGAGGCGGCGGCGTCGTCCGCACCGTCCGGCTGCTGGGCATCGCCGACGCCCTGCTGAAGGTCCTCCTCCAGGGCACCCAGTACAGCCCGCGCCGCGCCCAGGAGAACGGCCTCGTCGACGACGTGGCCGAAACCCAGGAGGAACTGCTCGCCAAGGCCCGCGCCTTCATCGACGCCAACCCGGAGGCCCAGCAGCCCTGGGACAAGCCGGGCTACCGGATCCCGGGCGGCACGCCCGCCAACCCCAAGTTCGCCGCGAACCTGCCCGCCTTCCCGGCCACCCTGCGCAAGCAGACGGGCGGTGCCCCCTATCCGGCGCCGCGCAACATCCTCGCCGCCGCCGTCGAGGGCTCCCAGGTCGACTTCGAGACCGCCCAGGTCATCGAGGCCCGCTACTTCGTGGACCTCGCGGCCGGGCAGACCTCGAAGAACATGATCCAGGCCTTCTTCTTCGACCTCCAGGCCGTCAACTCCGGCGCCAACCGCCCCAAGGGCGTCGAGCCCCGCAAGGTCCGCAAGGTCGCCGTCCTCGGCGCCGGCATGATGGGCGCGGGCATCGCCTACTCCTGCGCCCGCGCCGGCATCGACGTCGTCCTGAAGGACGTCTCCCTGGAGGCGGCCCTCAAGGGCAAGGGCTACTCCGAGAAGCTGTGCGCCAAGGCCGTCTCCAAGGGCCGTACGACCCAGCAGAAGGCGGACGCGCTGCTCGCCCGCATCACGCCCACCGCCGAGGCGCAGGACCTGGCCGGCTGCGACGCCGTCATCGAGGCCGTCTTCGAGGACACCTCCCTCAAGCACAAGGTGTTCCAGGAGATCCAGAACGTCGTCGCGCCCGACGCGCTGCTCTGCTCCAACACCTCCACCCTCCCCATCACCGCACTCGCCGAGGGCGTCGAGCGCCAGACCGACTTCATCGGACTGCACTTCTTCTCGCCGGTCGACAAGATGCCGCTCGTCGAGATCATCAAGGGCGAGCGCACGGGCGAGGAGGCCCTGGCCCGCGCCTTCGACCTGGTCCGCCAGATCAACAAGACGCCGATCGTCGTCAACGACTCGCGCGGCTTCTTCACCTCCCGGGTCATCGGGCACTTCATCAACGAGGGCGTCGCCATGGTCGGCGAGGGCATCGAGCCCGCGTCGGTCGAGCAGGCCGCCGCCCAGGCCGGCTACCCGGCCAAGGTGCTGTCCCTGATGGACGAGCTGACGCTGACGCTGCCCCGCAAGATCCGGGGCGAGACGAAGCGCGCGGTGGAGGAGGCGGGCGGCACCTGGACGGCCCACCCGGCCGAGGCCGTCATCGACCGCATGGTCGACGAGTTCGGCCGCACGGGCCGCAGCGGCGGCGCCGGCTTCTACGACTACGGCGACGACGGCAAGCGCGCCGGGCTGTGGCCGGGACTGCGCGAGCACTACACCAAGCCCGGCTATCAGATCCCGTTCGAGGACATGAAGGAGCGCATGCTCTTCTCCGAGGCGCTGGACACCGTCCGGCCTGTCTGGAGGAGGGCGTGCTGACCTCCGTCGCCGACGCCAACATCGGCTCGATCTTCGGCATCGGCTTCCCGGGCTGGACCGGCGGCGTGCTCCAGTACATCAACGGCTACGACGGCGGCGCCGGGGCAGGTGTCGGCCTGCCCGGATTCGTGGCACGCGCGCGTGAACTCGCCGAGCGCTACGGCGACCGCTTCGCACCGCCCGCGCTGCTGGTGGACAAGGCGGAGAAGGGGGAGCGGTTCAGCGACTCAGCCCGGGGCTGACTCTTCCGGAGGCTCCGTGAGCCACTCGCCCAGCTCTTCCTTCAGCGACCGCTGAAAGGCCGTGAGGAGCGCCTGCACCACCAAGGGGTGCATGTGCGCCGACAGGGACCGCACGTCCCGGGCGTCACGCTCCGCCACCTCGCCCCGGAAGAGCTGGGAGAGTTCACGGGCCGCGGCGCGCGTGTGTTCGAGGAGAACCTTGCGCGCCGCGAAGATCGCCTCCTGAGAGAGCGGCACGCCCAGCAGCCCGACACCCAGCCGGAGCAGACCGAGGTCGGCTTCGTACCCGCCGTCCCCGGGCCGGACCACGCCCATCGCGACCAGCCGCTCGACGTCCTCGGCGCCG
>KL569112.1:37123-40488 GCA_000715635.1 Streptomyces violaceus
CCCCGCCCCGCCGCTCCAGCTCCCCGAGCGTGAGCGTCTCGACGGTGTCCGGCGCCCAGGAGGCCACCACGGCCCGGTGAATGGCGAGGTCGTGCGCGCTCAGGTCCGGCGGCAGTTGCCGCAGATAGCGCTCGATGCCCGCCAGCGTCATGCCCTGCCGCTGCAACTCCTCGATCAGCGCCAGCCGGGCCAGGTGCTCCCGCCCGTAGTGGCCCACCCGCCGGGGGCCGAGCACCGGCGGCGGCAGCAGCCCCTTCGTGCCGTAGAAGCGGACCGTGCGCACCGTGACACCGCCCCGGGCGGCCAGCTCGTCGATCGTGAGGGTCGGCTCCTCGGCGTCGGTCGTCATGTGCAGCAGTATCGCTGTCTCACCAGTGCTGTGAAACCTCGGTGGCATCCCCGCATGACCGTGAAGTGAACAGCCAGTGATCACTGTGCCTGTTCCTGGTGGACCTTGTGAGAAGTGACGCTGTGTGACGCCCGTCACCGAATGCGAGCAGACCGGTGTGGGAAGGTGCAGCCTTGGTCCGCGCCGCGTCACAAGGGTGGTGCGGACCATCGCACTGTACGGACCCCGGGCCCACGACGTCCGGGGTGATCCAGAGAGTGGAACCACCCGTGAGCAAGGACGCCGTCAACACGGCTGCGGCGACGCCGCGTACCGATGCGGCCCAGGTGCCCGCGGACGCGGGCGACGCCGGCTACAGCAAGGACCTCAAAGCCCGCCACGTCAACATGATCGCCATCGGCGGCGCGATCGGCACCGGACTCTTCCTGGGCGCCGGCGGGCGGCTGCACAACGCCGGCCCGGCGCTGGCGATCGCCTACCTGGTGTGCGGCGTCTTCGCCTTCTTCGTCGTGAAGGCCCTCGGCGAACTCGTGCTCTACCGCCCGTCCTCGGGCTCCTTCGTCTCGTACGCGCGCGAGTTCCTCGGCGAGAAGGGCGCCTACGTCGCCGGCTGGATGTACTTCCTGAACTGGTCGACCACCGGCATCGCCGACATCACCGCGATCGCGCTCTACACGCACTACTGGAGCCTGTTCACCGACATCCCGCAGTGGGTGCTCGCGCTGGCCGCCCTCGCGGTCGTGCTGGCCGTGAACCTGATCTCGGTGAAGATCTTCGGCGAGATGGAGTTCTGGTTCTCGATCATCAAGGTCGCCACGCTCGTCGGCTTCATGCTCATCGGTATCTTCCTGCTCGCCACGCAGCACAAGGTGGGCGGCCAGACGCCGGGATTGAGCGTGATCACGGACAACGGCGGCGTGTTCCCGAACGGCATGATGCCCGTCGTCCTGGTCATGCAGGGCGTGATCTTCGCGTACGCCGCGCTGGAGCTGGTCGGTGTCGCAGCGGGTGAGACCGCCGAGCCGGAGAAGGTCGTCCCGCGCGCGGTGAACTCGATCATGTGGCGGGTCGGGCTCTTCTACGTCGGCTCGGTCGTCCTGCTGGCCCTGCTCCTGCCCGGCTCGGTCTACTCGGCCGACCAGAGCCCCTTCGTCACGGTCCTGTCGAAGATCGGCATCCCCGCGGCGGGCGACGTGATGAACCTGGTCGTCCTGACGGCCGCCATGTCCTCGCTGAACTCGGGCCTGTACTCCACGGGCCGCATCCTGCGCTCCATGGCGATGGCCGGTTCCGCGCCGAAGTTCACCGCCCGCATGAACCGCAGCCAGGTCCCCTACGGCGGCATCCTGCTGACCTGTGCTGTGTGTGTACTCGGCGTCGGCCTGAACTACCTGGTACCTGCCCAGGCCTTCGAGATCGTGCTGAACATCGCCTCCCTCGGCATCATCAGCACCTGGGTGATCATCATGATCTGCCACCTGGTCTTCGTCCGCCGCGCCAAGGAGGGCCTCGTCGATCGCCCCTCCTTCCGTCTCCCCGGCAGCCCGGTCACGGAGATCACCACGATCGTCTTCCTGCTGGCCTGCCTCGGCATGATGTGGAACGACCCCGAGGTCGGCCGCAAGACGCTCCTGCTCGTCCCGCTGATCGCGGCCATGCTGGTCGCGGGCTGGTTCGGCATCCGCCGCCGGGTGTCCGCGACGGCCGACCAGGAGCTGTCACAGCTCACGAAGTAGCAGGCGGGGCCCTTGTCAGTGGCCGCGTCCACGGTGGCGTCATGTCGGGATCAGGTATGTCCGGGGTGACGCCACCGTTGCGTCGGTGAACGGCGCGCCTGGTGCGACAGGGGATACGGGCGACGGTGTACGACCACGGGCACCGAGGCGACGTGGCTCGGACCGGCTCAGCCCTCCCCGTCGAAGCTCCGCAGCATGCACTCGGTCAGGCGTTCCGCGAGCGACCCGTCGGGATCCAGCCGGGGGTTGAAGATCGCGACGTCGAGGCCCACGGCTCCGTCGCCGGACAGTGCCGTGCGCAGGACGGTCTCCAGCTCCTGCCAGGACAGTCCGCCCGGCAGTCGGTAGTCGACGGCGGGCATGACCGCGTCGTCCAGCACGTCGACGTCGAGATGGATCCAGTACCCGGCGCCCGCGCCGTCGCCGGTCAGCAGCCCGACCGCGCGCCGGACCGACTCGGCCGCCCCCAGGGCACGCACGGTGTCGAGTTCCATCGCGTGCAGCGCGGACGGCAGCGGCTGCATGCCGTACGCCGCGGACTCCTCCGAGTCCCGGAACCCCAGGGCGACGACGTCCTCGTCCCGCACCAGGGGGCCCCGGCCCTCCAGGTCGGCCAGGACACGCGGACCGCGCCCGGTGGCCAGGGCGAGTTCCATGGAGGCCGCCTCACCGGCCGGTTCCGCCGACGGCTGGTAGAAGTCGGTGTGCCCGTCGAGGAAGAGCAGCCCGTGCCGGCCCCGGCGGCGCAGCGCGAGCAGGTTGCCGAGCAGCACGCTGCAGTCGCCGCCCAGCACCACCGGGAACCGGCCGTCGTCGAGGACAGCGGAGACGGCATCGGCCAGGGCGACGGAGTACGCGGCGATGCCGTCCGGGTTGAGAACCCCGCTGTCCGGGTCCCGCTCGGGGTCGTACGCGGGCGGCTCCACCCGGCCCGCCCGCACCGCGCCCAACCCCTCCGCCAGCCCGGCTCCGAGCAGCGCCTCCGGCAGTTCCTCGACGCCGGTCGGCCGCAGCCCCAGCACGGACGGTGCCTCGACGATCGCCACATCCCGCACGCCCGGCTCCCTTCACCCGCCGGCCGACGCGCGCTGCCCGGGCCCATACGCCGGACGCGCATGGGCCCACCGTAGACCGCCGTGCGGGAGAAGGCGCGTCAGCGCACGTGCCCGCCGCTCCCGTGCTCCCCGTGCTCGTGCACCCCGTTGGTGGCGGCGATCTTCTTCCACGACCTCGGCTGTGACACCGTCCCGCCGGCCTTCGCGACGGACGCGGTCCGGGCC
>KL569112.1:40715-42762 GCA_000715635.1 Streptomyces violaceus
TGTGTATAAGAGACAGGTGTCGAACAGCGCGGCCAGAGGCTTCCCGGACACTTCCTCGGCGTAGCGCCGGAAGTCGGCGACCGACGCGTTGCCATGGGCGTACTTCCGCGGCCAGCCCTTGAGGATCGCGAAGAACGCCTCGTCACCGATCTCGTTGCGCAGCGCCTGGACGGCCAGCGCGCCCCGGTCGTAGACCGCCGCGTCGAACTGGTTCTCCGGACCCGGGTCCCCGGGCTTCACCGTCCAGAACGAGTCGTCCGCCGGATGCGAGGCGTACACGTAGTCGGCGAGTTCCTGCGCCGTGCCCTCGCCCTCGTGCTCGGACCACAGCCACTGCGCGTACCGCGCGAACCCCTCGTTGATCCAGATGTCCTTCCAGCGCTTGAGGGACACGTCGTCCCCGTACCACTGGTGGGCGATCTCGTGGACGACGAGGGACACGTTCGACCCGTTCGCGAACTGCCGCGGGCTGTAGTACGGCCGGGTCTGCGTCTCCAGCGCGTACCCCGTGGTGGTGTTCGGCACATAGCCGCCGAGCGCGTTGTAGGGGTACGGCCCGAAGTACCCGGCCAGCCAGTCCGCGATCTCCCCGGTCCGTTCGATGCTCGCCCGCGCCGCGCCGGCGTGGTCGCCCAAATCCTTGCTGTAGGCGTTGAGGACCGGAATGCCGCTCTCGGTCGTGCCCGTCGTGATGTCGAACTTCCCGACCGCGAGCGTGGCGAGGTACGTGGCCTGCGGCTTGTTCGAGCGCCAGTTCCAGCGGGTCCAGCCGAGGCGTGAACTCGTCGACTGGAGCGTGCCGTTGGAGATGGCCTGCGTGCCGTCCGGCACCAGTACGGACACGTCGTAGGTGGCCTTGTCGAGCGGGTGGTCGTTGCCGGGGAACCACCATGCCGCGGCCTCGGGCTCGTTCGCCGCGACACCGCCGTCCGGGGTGCGGTGCCAGCTGGTGAAACCGTAAGCCTGCTTCGACGACGGCACCCCGCGGTAGCGCACGACGACCGTCACGGGCGTGCCCTTGGCCAGCGGGGTCTTCGGCGTGATCTCCAGCTCGTGCTCGCCCGACGTCGTGAACGAGGCCTTCGCGCCGTTGACGCGCACCTCGCCGACGTCCAGCAGGAAGTCCAGGTTGAAGCTCGACAGGTCCTGCGTGGTGCGGGCCACGAGGGTCGCCGTGCCCTCCAGTTCGTCCGTGGCAGGCTGGTACTTCAGCCGTAGGTCGTAGTGGGAGACGTCGTATCCGCCGTTCCCGTAGGCCGGGTAGTAGGGGTCACCGATACCCGGCGCGCCGGGGGAGTGGGGCGCGGCCGATGCCGGGATCGCCAGCAGGAGAACGGCCGCTGCCAGGGCTCCCGGCGCGATGATTCTGCGGTGCACGCAAGCTCCAAGTCGTAGGTCCCGAAAGCTGTCGGGAGCCTATTGACTCCCTGTGTCACTAGTCATGTCCATGGTCTCTGCTGTCACACGATCGCCATTCGGCCGACATGAGACTCCCGCCCCTCGGGCCCTCCCGGACACGCCGGTCCGTCAGCTGCCCTCTTCTGAACAGGAGTTCACCGATGTAGCGTCCGGCGCATGCCGAAACGCACGCGCTTCACGACCTGGAGACCGCTCGCGACGGCGGCCACGGCCGCCCTCTTGGCCACACTGCTCACCCCGGCCGCGGCACAGGCCGCCCCGCGCGGGAGCGAACCCGTCTACTCGTACGAGAAGGCCATCCGCGAGGCCGTCTGGGTGGACACCGGACTCGACGGCGACGGCGACGGAAAGGCCGACCGGGTCGCCGTCGACATCGTCCGCCCCCGCGAACCCGCCCGGCAGGGCCGCAGGATCCCCGTGATCATGGACGCCAGCCCCTACTACTCCTGCTGCGGGCGCGGCAACGAGAGCCAGCGCAAGACGTACGACGCGAACGGCGACGTCGTCCAGATGCCGCTGTACTACGACAACTACTTCGTGCCCCGCGGCTACGCCTTCGTCGGCGTCGACCTGGCCGGAACCAACCGCTCCGACGGCTGCGACGATGTCGGCGGCCGCTCCGACATCC
>KL569112.1:42998-44532 GCA_000715635.1 Streptomyces violaceus
GGGCCTATACGACCCGCACCGGCACCACCCGCGCCAAGGCCGCCTGGACCAACGGCCGCACCGGCATGATCGGCAAGAGCTGGGACGGCACCATCGCCAACGGCGTCGCCGCCACCGGCGTCAAGGGCCTGAAGACCATCGTCCCGATCAGCGCCATCTCCTCCTGGTACGACTACTACTTCCAGCAGGGCGCCCCGCTCTACGACTCCGGACCCGAGTGGCTGTCCGACTACGTCAACAGCCCCGACGCCCGCGAGAAGTGCGGCGCCGTGCAGCAGAAGCTCGTCGACGGGGCCCCGCGCACCGGCGACTGGACCCCGCTGTGGACCGAGCGCGACTACGTCAAAGCCGCGAAGAAGGTCAAAGCCAGCGTCTTCCTGATCCACGGCATGCAGGACCTCAACGTGCGCATGAAGCACGTCGGCCAGTGGTGGGACGCCCTCGCGAAGCACGGCGTCGAGCGCAAGATCTGGCTCTCGCAGACCGGCCACGTCGACCCCTTCGACTTCCGCCGCGCCACCTGGGTCGACACCCTGCACCGCTGGTTCGACCACGAACTCATGGGCTACGACAACGGCATCGACCGCGAGCCCATGGCCGACATCGAACGCCGTCCCGACCAGTGGAGCACCTCCAAGGTCTGGCCGCCGACCGGCACCCGGGCCACCACCCTGCGCCCCGACCGAGGCACCCAGGCCGGCGTCGGCACCCTCGGCCTGGGCCGCGGCCACGGCACCGAGACCTTCACCGACGACCCGAAGCTGAGCGAGACCGACTGGGCCGCCCAGATCGACAAGTCGACACCGGAGAAGGCCGGTTTCGTCACCGGGCCGCTCACCCGCGAGCTGCGTCTGTCCGGCTCCTCCGAGGTCACCGTCACCGCGACGCCCTCCACCCCGACGGCCCATCTCTCCGCCGTCCTCGTGGACGTCGGCCCCGACACCATCCGCGACTACGCCGACGCCGGCGAGGGCATCACCACCCTCACGAACCGCACCTGCTGGGGCGCGAGCACCGCCGGCGACAGCTCCTGCTTCAAGGAGGCGAAGGCGAAGACCGCCGACGTCGACTACACGGTCGTCAGCCGCGGCTGGGCCGACCTCGGCAACCACGCCTCGGACGGCAAGGGTTCCCCGCTCACCCCGGGCAAGCGGTACACGATCACCCTCGACCTGGCGGCGACCGACCACGTCGTCCCGAAGGGCCACCGCATGGCGCTGATCGTCGCGGGCACCGACCAGGGCCTCATCGACCCTCCCGCCGACACGCCGAAGCTGGCGCTGGACCTGTCCCGTACCTCGGCCGACGTGCCGTTCGTCGGCGGACCCGCCGCCTTCGCCCGCGCCACCGCGGGTGCCGCGCTCACCCCGCCCGTCGCCGCGCTCCTGGACGGCCTACGGGAACCGCGCACCACCCACCGCGTCCCGGAGGGAACCCAGTGAACCGCGTCCGCGCCCTGACCCTGACCGCCGCTGCCCTCGCCGCATCCCTGGTCGCCGTCCCCGCCCAGGCGGCCACGGCCACCGACTCCCCG
>KL569112.1:44771-45772 GCA_000715635.1 Streptomyces violaceus
CCGACTCCCCGCCGCGCACCGGCTTCGAGCGGACTGACGGCGCCCGCTGGACCACCCAGCCCGAGGAACAGGATTTCCTCAGGGCCGTCGACCGGTCGAGCAGCCGGGTGTCCATGACCCGCTTCGGTACGACCAAGCAGGACCGACCGCTCCAGCTCGTCCGGATCGGCACCAGCCCGAGCCCGAACAAGGTGCTCCTGGTGTGCAGCCAGCACGGCGACGAACCCTCCGGCCGCGAGGCCTGCCTGACCACCGTCCGCGACCTGGCGTACGCCCGCGACAGCCGCACCCGGCGTTTCCTGGACCGCACCACGGTCCTCGTCGTGCCCACCGCCAACCCCGACGGCCGGGCCGCCGACACGCGCGGCAACAGCGACGGCGTCGACATCAACCGCGACCACCTCGCCCTCCGGACCGCCGAGGGCCGCGCCCTGGCCGCGCTCATCCGCGACCAACGCCCCGACATCATCTACGACCTGCACGAATACGGCGCAACACCCCAGTACTACGACAAAGCACTCTTCGACCTGTGGCCGCGCAACCTCAACACCCACGACGCGGTCCACGAGGAGGCGAAGACCCTCTCCGAGGCGTACGTCCGCCCCGCGGCGCAGCGCGCCGGCCACTCGACCGGCACCTACGGCATCTGGACCGACCCCGAAACCGGCGAACCGGTCAAACAGGTCGCCGGAGACGGGCAGGAGCGCATTCTGCGCAATATGTCCGGTGTAAAGCATTCGGTCGGACTGCTCATCGAGAGCCGTGTGGACCCGCTCACCGAAGCGGAGAAGGCGGACGAGGCGCTGAACAACCGGCGCCGGGTCACCTCCCAACTGGACGCGCTCAAGGGCTTGTTCGGGTACACCGATCAACGCCGGGGCCGCATCGAGGCGACGACGGGCAAGGCCCGGCTCGCCGGCTACCTGGCCACCGGCCCGGTCTACGTCGGCGGCGCCGACAACGACACGCCCGAACCCGCCGAGGTGATCCAGAACCCGCCC
>KL569112.1:45965-46530 GCA_000715635.1 Streptomyces violaceus
CCCGCCCTGCGGCTACCGGCTCACCGCCGCGCAGTTCGCCGAGGTCGGCGACGAACTCGCGCTGCACGGTGTGCGCGTACGACGGGACGCCGAGGGCGCGCTCGTACCCCTGCGCCAGCCCCTGCGCGCACTCGTCCCGCTGCTGCTCGACGAGCGGGCCACGTACCACCTCACGGCAGCCGAGTCCGAAACGCAATGTTGAGGAGGATGAATTTGCGCCACACGTGGTAGGGGCGTTACGGAGGACTTACGTTCCTCCTACGTTTCAATGAAAGGTGCCGCCTGTGACACACGACCGACCAAGCGAGAACGACCCCCATAAGGGAGGCGTGCTGCCGGGATCGGAAGCGGGCCTCCCCGGTCAGGAGACGCCCCAGACCGACCGGATCGTCTTCGGTGTCACGGCGGCGCTCACGGTCGCCTTCGTGATCTGGGGTGCCACGGCGACCGACTCGCTCGAATCCGTCTCCACCAGCATGCTCAGCGGGCTGATGCACAACGGCGGCTGGGCGTTCATGCTCGCCGCCTCCGGCTTCGTCGTGTTCGCCCTCTGGCTCGCGATCAG
>KL569112.1:46713-49732 GCA_000715635.1 Streptomyces violaceus
GCCGTTACGGCCGTATCCACCTCGGTGCGGAGGGTGAGGAGCCCGAGTTCCGCACGGTGTCCTGGGTCGCGATGATGTTCAGCGCGGGCATGGGCATCGGCCTGATGTTCTACGGCGTGAGCGAGCCGCTGTCGCACTACTCGACGCCCCCGCCGGGCACCGACCCGGCCGACTCCGGTGAACGTATGGAGACGGCCATGGCCACCACCCTGTTCCACTGGACGCTCCATCCCTGGGCGATCTACGCCGTGGTGGGCCTCGCCATCGCCTACAGCACCTTCCGCAGGCGGCGCCGCCAGACCATCAGCGCCGTCTTCACCCCGCTCATCGGCAAGAAGCACGCGAACGGCGCCGCCGGCCGGGTCATCGACATCCTCGCGATCGTCGCGACCATCTTCGGCTCCGCCGCCTCGCTGGGGCTCGGCGCCCTCCAGATCGGCTCCGGTGTGCAGGAGCTGAAGTGGATGGACAAGGTGAGCACCGGGCTGCTCGTCACGATCATCGCGGTGCTGACCCTGGCCTTCGTCGCTTCCGCGATCTCCGGTGTGGAGAAGGGCATCCAGTGGCTGTCCAACACCAACATGGTGCTGGCGCTGGTCCTCACCCTGTTCGTGTTCGTGGCGGGCCCGACCATCATCGTCCTCGACCTGCTGCCGACGTCCGTCTTCGCCTACCTCGGCGATCTGCCCCAGCTGGCCGGCCGTACGGAGGCCAGCGGCGGCGAGGGTGTCGCGGACTGGCTGGGCAGCTGGACCGTCTTCTACTGGGCTTGGTGGATCTCCTGGACGCCGTTCGTCGGCATGTTCATCGCCCGGATCAGCCGGGGCCGGACCATCCGGCAGTTCGTCGGCGGCGTCATCCTCGTGCCCAGCACGGTCAGCCTGGTCTGGTTCGCGATCTTCGGCGGCTCGGCCATGAAGATGCAGGAGGAGGGCAAGCTCGGCAAGGAGGCGACCCCCGAGGGCCAGCTCTTCGACGTGCTGCAGCAGTTCCCCATCGCCACCGCCACCAGCCTGCTGGTGATGGTCCTCGTCGGCATCTTCTTCGTCTCGGGTGCCGACGCGGCGTCGATCGTCATGGGCACGCTCTCGCAGAAGGGCGCGCTCGAACCGGGCCGTCTGGTGGTGGTGTTCTGGGGCGTCGTCACCGGTGCGGTGGCCGCGATCATGCTGCTCGTCGGCAGCGGCTCGGGCGACGCGCTGACAGGTCTGCAGAACCTCACCATCCTCGCGGCGGCGCCGTTCGTCGTCGTGATGACCTTCATGTGCGTCGCCCTCATGCGCGACTTGCGCCGTGACCCGGTGATCGTGCGTGAGCAGATGGGTTCCGAGGCCATCGAAATGGCCGTCATGGCAGGCCACACGAAGTACGACGGCGACTTCGAGTTCCGCGTCGGCCCGGGCGTCGGCCCGGACGTCGAGGGCGACCCCATCGGCAAGCACTGACCCGAGCGACCGCTCTGCCGATGCCCCCGACCGGGGCGTCGGAGCCCGACGGCTCCGATGCCTTCGGCCGGGGGCATCCGGCTTTTGGCGGCCTGGGCGTTCTCGGCCGGGGTGCTTCGAGCTCCACGGCACCGGGGCCCTTGCCGGCACGCGCGGCCCCCGGCGGCTGGTACGGCTGGGCCGGGGTGCTTCGGGCCGAGCGGCCCGGCTGCCTGCGCCCGGCGGCGTCCGCCCCTCGCCCCGGCTGGGGGCAGTCAGTCGCGCGGCGATCCGCCCCTCAGCCGCCCACCAGCCGCGTAGCCTCCTCCGCGCACCCCCATGCCACCGTGACCCCCGCGCCGCCGTGGCCGTAGTTGTGCACCAGGAGCCGGCCGTCCGGCAGGGCCTCGCGGTCCAGGCGGACCGAGGGGCGGGTGGGACGCAGTCCGACCCGGTGTTCCAGGACACGTGCGCCGGTGATCTCCGGCCGTAGTGCCGCGCAGCGGCGGACGATCGCCTCGGCCGTCGCGGGGTCCGGCTCAGGCGACCACGCGTCCTCCTCTGCCGTACCGCCGAGGACGAGCCCGCCCGGCTGCGGAAACAGATACGCGTACTCACCGGCCGCGTCGGTGGTGACGAGAAAAGTGTCGATCCCGGGGTTCTCCACGACCACCAACTGCCCGCGTACGGGCCGCACGGACGGATCCGGCACCAGCTCCCGCGCGGCCAGACCCGTGCAGTTGACCACGACCGGCGCGTCGGCCTCGGCGAACGAGGACACCGTACGAGCCTCGACCACCCCGCCCGCCGCCACGAACCGCTGCCGCAGCCACGGCAGATGAGCCGGCATGTCGATCAGGGGCAGCCGTGCGTGGACGCCCGTCCCCGCGTACTCCCCGGCCGTGGCCGCCCGAAGCTCCGGCACCCGCCCCGCCAGCCACCCGTCGACCTCGTCGAGGCGGGTCTCGCCCAGCACCCCTTCGACCATGCGTACGCCGGCCGGTTCGCGCCGCGCCGCCAGTTCCTCGTACATCGTGAGTGACCGCAACGCCCACTCACGCGCGAGCGCGACCGGCTCGATCCGGTAAGGCCACCACAGCGCCCCCGCGACCGCTGAGGTGGTCGCCTCGACGGCGTCCCGCGTCCACACCCGCACCCGACGCCCGCGTTCGGCCAGCACCACCGCGGTCGTCAGCCCGACGACCCCGCCACCGACCACCACGATCTCGTCACTTCGCTCGCCCGCCATGCCGGGACCGTAGCGGAATCTGTCATGCCGTGCTCACATCACGCGCAGTATGGGGATACTCACAGCATGTGTGCCGAATGCGCGACCTTCGGCCTGGCGCCCGCGATGCGGGCCGGCGGAGTTCTCCACGACGGTGGGTACCAGGTCCACCGGGACTTCGTGGACTTCATCGTCGACGGACGCCCGCTGCTGTTCCGGCTCTCCGACCTCGACGCCGTCTCCCCGCTCGCCTCCGACATCCCGCCCGCCATCTTCACCGCGCAGGTCCGCAGTCTGCTCCTGGAGAGCCCGGCCCCCCTGCCCGGCGGCCGCTACGTCGTCTACGGCTGCCCCGAGTGCGAGGACC
>KL569112.1:49910-52569 GCA_000715635.1 Streptomyces violaceus
GTCTACGGCTGCCCCGAGTGCGAGGACCTGGCCTGCGGAGCCGTCACCGCGGTCATCCGGCGCGACGGCGAGGACTTCATCTGGCGGGACTTCGCCTGGCAGACCGACGAACACGCCGACCTCGACCTCAACGGCTACCACGGCATCGGCCCGTTCCGCTTCCGCGGCGCCGAGTACCGGACGGCCCTGACCGCCCTGCTGAACGGCTCCGCCCCGGGCACCCGGCGCCGCGTCCTGCTGATCGGCGCCCGCGTCGCCGTCCTCGCCAAGCTGGCCGCGGCGTTACGCACCATCGGCGTCGGTGCCGACATCGCCCACGACGCCGACGGTGTGCCCGCCGACGAACTGCGCGGCTACGGCGCCGTCGCCTTCGGCCGCGCGACCGGCGAGCGGGAACGTGCCGCCGTCCGCCGCGCCTTCGAGCAGGCCGAGGTCCCCGTCGCCTACGTCGACGGCCTCGCCCCTATCGTCCCCCTCCTCGTTGCCCAGATCGAACACGCCCTGGACCGCGGCCCGGTGGCACAGCGCCGTCTCACCGGCCTGACCGCCACCGACGGCGGGGCGGATATCGAGGTCACCTCCGCCTGCCGGGTCACCCTCACCGCGTACCGCCTCGACCGGCTCTCCCGCACCCACACCCACGAGATCTTCGACGGCGTCCTCGAACCTGGCCGTCACCACATCGCCCTCGACGCCGGGGCGGTCAGGGGACGGTCCTACGTCGTGGCGCGCACCTCCGGAAGTGTCCTGGTGACGGCAGTGACCCACTGAGCGGCGCATTAAAATCAGCGACCTGATGACTGCCACCCTCGTCGCCAAGAACCTCGCCGCCGGCCACGGCGACCGCTCCCTGTTCACCGGGCTCGACCTCGTCGTCGCGCCCGGCGATGTGATCGGCCTGGTCGGAGCCAACGGCGCCGGCAAGTCCACCCTGCTCAGGATGCTCGCCGGCCTCACCGCACCCGAGCAGGGCGAACTGCGCCTGTCCCCGCCGACCGCCACCGTCGGCCACCTCCCGCAGGAACCGGACCGCCGGCCCGGCGAGACCGTACGGGCGTTCCTGGCCCGCCGCACCGGCGTCGCCGAGGCCCAGCGGACCATGGACGAGGCGACCCAGGCCCTGGTCGACGCGGCCCCCGGCGCCGACGACGCCTACGCCACCAGCCTGGAGCGCTGGCTCGGCCTCGGCGGCGCCGACCTCGACGAACGCGCCGAGGAGGTCGCCGACTCACTGGGTCTCGCGATCGACCTGGACCAGCCGATGACGTCCCTGTCCGGCGGCCAGGCGGCCCGGGCCGGCCTCGCCTCCCTGCTGCTCTCCCGCTACGACGTCTTCCTCCTCGACGAGCCGACCAACGACCTCGACCTGGACGGCCTGGAACGCCTCGAACGCTTCGTGAGCGGCCTGCGCGCCGGCACGGTGGTCGTCAGCCACGACCGCGAGTTCCTCACCCGCACCGTCACCAAGGTCCTCGAACTCGACCTCGCCCAGGGGCAGATCAACCTCTACGGCGGCGGCTACGAGGCCTACCTCGAGGAGCGGGACGTGGCTCGCCGGCACGCCCGCGACGAGTTCGAGGAGTACGCCGACAAGAAGGCGGCCCTCCAGGACCGCGCCCAGACGCAGCGGTCCTGGATGGACAAGGGCGTGAAGAACGCGCGCCGCAAGGCGGGCAACGACAACGACAAGATCGGCCGCAAGTTCCGCAGCGAGGCCAGCGAGAAGCAGGCCGCGAAGGCCCGGCAGACCCAGCGCATGATCGAGCGGCTGGACGTCGTCGAGGAGCCGCGCAAGGAGTGGGAACTGCGGATGGAGATCGCGTCGGCCCCGCGCTCGGGCGCCGTCGTCGCGACCCTGCGGGACGCCGAGGTGCGCCGCGGCGGCTTCGTCCTCGGCCCGGTGTCCCTCCAGATCGACTGGGCGGACCGGGTGGCGGTGACCGGCGCGAACGGCGCCGGCAAGTCCACGCTGCTCGCCGCCCTGCTCGGCCGCGTCCCGCTCGACGCCGGGCACGCCGCGCTCGGCTCGGGCGTCCTCCTCGGCGAGGTCGACCAGGCCCGCAAGCTGTTCCACGGCCAGGAGCCCCTGCTCGACGCCTTCCGCGCCGCCGTCCCGGACACCGAGCCGGCGGAGATCCGCACCCTCCTGGCCAAGTTCGGCCTCAAGTCGGAGCACGTCCTGCGCCCCGCGGCGACCCTCTCCCCGGGCGAGCGCACGAGAGCCGCCCTGGCGCTGCTCCAGGGCCGGGGCGTCAACCTCCTCGTCCTCGACGAGCCGACCAACCACCTCGACCTGCCCGCCATCGAGCAGCTGGAGACGGCCCTCGACGCCTACGAGGGCACGCTCCTGCTGGTCACGCACGACCGCCGCATGCTGGACGCCGTCCATGTGACGCGCCGCCTGGAGGTCGCGGACGGCAAGGTGACCGAGCGCTGACGGACCGTCAGGCCAGCCTGTGCCGGAACACCGGCATGGTGCTGGTGAGGAAAGGGCGCGAACCTCCCCTTTCCAGGGGCGCGGGGAACTGCGCGACCAGCCACAACGGCCCCGCAGCTCCCCACGGCCTCCCCGGCGAAGGCGTCAGCGACGACCGTTCTTCGGGTCGGCCAAGCCGGCACGGCGCAACGCGTCGGCCATCGCGCTGTTGGCGGGGGGCGG
>KL569112.1:52767-54090 GCA_000715635.1 Streptomyces violaceus
ACGGACGCCCGCCGCGCTGCCGGCGCTCGCCGGAGCCGTCGCCCTGGCCCTGCGGGGCCGCCTCGTCGTCCAGCCGGAGCGTCAACGAGATCCGCTTGCGCGGGATGTCGACGTCGAGGACCTTCACCTTGACGATGTCCCCGGGCTTCACCACGTCCCGCGGGTCCTTGACGAACGTCTTCGACATCGCGGAGACGTGCACCAGGCCGTCCTGGTGCACACCGACGTCGACGAACGCCCCGAAGGCGGCGACGTTCGTCACGACGCCCTCCAGGACCATCCCGGCCGAGAGGTCGGAGATCTTCTCCACGCCCTCCTGGAAGGCGGCCGTCTTGAAGCCCGGACGCGGGTCGCGGCCCGGCTTCTCCAGTTCCTTCAGGATGTCGGTGACGGTCGGCAGACCGAACGTCTCGTCCACGAAGTCCTGCGGCTTCAGCGAGCGCAGCGCACCGGTGTTGCCGATGAGCGCGGCGACCTCCTGGCCGCTGGTCTTCACCATGCGCCGCACGACCGGGTAGGCCTCCGGGTGCACGCTGGACGCGTCCAGCGGGTCGTCACCGCCGCGGATCCGCAGGAAGCCCGCGCACTGCTCGTACGCCTTGGGGCCGAGCCGCGCCACCTTCTTCAGCCCGCCCCGGGACGTGAACGGCCCGTTGGCGTCCCGGTGCGCCACGATGTTCTCCGCGAGCCCGGAGGTGATGCCCGAGACCCGGGCGAGCAGCGGGGCCGAGGCCGTGTTGACGTCCACGCCCACGCCGTTCACACAGTCCTCCACCACCGCGTCCAGCGAACGCGACAGCTTCAGCTCGGACAGGTCGTGCTGGTACTGGCCGACGCCGATCGACTTCGGGTCGATCTTCACCAGCTCGGCCAGCGGGTCCTGCAGCCGGCGCGCGATCGACACGGCACCGCGCAGCGACACGTCCATGTCGGGCAGCTCCTGCGAGGCGAAGGCGGACGCCGAGTACACGGACGCGCCGGCCTCGGACACCATCACCTTCGTGAGCTTCAGCTCCGGGTGCTTGGTGATCAGCTCCCCGGCGAGCTTGTCGGTCTCGCGGGACGCCGTGCCGTTGCCGATGGCGACCAGCTCGACCGCGTGCTCCTTCGCGAGCCGGGCCAGCTTGGCAACGGCCTCGTCCCACCGGTTGGCCGGGACGTGCGGGTGGATGACGTCCGTGGCGACGACCTTGCCGGTGGCGTCCACCACGGCGACCTTCACACCCGTACGGAAGCCGGGGTCCAGGCCGAGCGTCGCGCGCGTACCCGCCGGGGCCGCGAGCAGCAGGTCGCGCAGGTTCGCCGCGAAGACCCGCACCGCCT
>KL569112.1:54272-54702 GCA_000715635.1 Streptomyces violaceus
TCGATGCCGAGGTGCACGAGGATGCGGGTGCGCCAGGCCCAGCGGACCGTGTCCTTCAGCCACTTGTCCCCGGGGCGGCCCCGGTCGGCGATCCCGAACCGGTTCGCGACGATCCCCTCGTAGGACGACGGGCCGTCCGTGGCCTCCTCGGGCTCCAGGGCCAGTTCGAGGACGTCCTCCTTCTCGCCGCGCAGCATGGCCAGAACGCGGTGCGAGGGGAGCTCGGTGAACGGCTCGGCGAAGTCGAAGTAGTCGGCGAACTTCGCTCCCGCCTCCTCCTTGCCGTCCCGTACCTTGGCGGCCAGCCGCCCGCGCACCCACATGCGCTCGCGCAGCTCGCCGATCAGGTCGGCGTCCTCCGAGAACCGCTCGGTGAGGATCGCCCGGGCGCCGTCGAGGGCGGCCTGCGGATCGGCCACGCCCTTGTCGG
>KL569112.1:54957-57937 GCA_000715635.1 Streptomyces violaceus
CCTCCGCCAGCGGCTCGAGACCCGCCTCGCGGGCGATCTGCGCCTTGGTGCGCCGCTTGGGCTTGTACGGGAGGTAGATGTCCTCCAGGCGCGCCTTGGTCTCGGCGCCCCGGATCCGTGCCTCCAGCTCCTCGGTGAGCTTGCCCTGCTCGCGCACCGACTCCAGGATCGCCGTCCGCCGCTCCTCCAGCTCCCGCAGATAGCGCAGCCGCTCCTCGAGCGTGCGCAGCTGCGCATCGTCGAGCATCTCGGTCGCTTCCTTGCGGTAGCGGGCGATGAAGGGCACCGTAGAACCGCCGTCGAGCAGTTCCACGGCGGCCCTGACCTGCCGCTCCTGTACGCCGAGTTCCTCGGCGATCCTGCCTTCGATGGACCCTACTTCGAGGGACCCGGGTGTCGTCACTCCCGTACCGCCTTCTCCACTGGGGTTGCGCGGCAATTGTGGCAGGTGGCACCGACACTCGGGGTCCAGGGCGGCCCGGCAGGTCGTCGATGGGCCCCGATCAGACCCTGCGGCTGCGGGTGGAGGACGAGGCCCCGCCGAAGAGCCGGGCCAGGGCCCGGAAGGGCAGGGTCACGACGGTGGCGATGGCGCCGCCGATCTGGCGCAGCACGTCTGCGATAGCACGGAACACAGCGATTCCCCTTTCCTCTCCCGACCGCACCGGTCGGGAGAGGCCGGGTACCTCACCCACGCCTCACCATGCATCACAGCAGAACACGCGTGCGGGGGTACGGCCGCGGGGCAGCCTCAGCCCTTGCCGATCAGATCCGCCGGGAAGGCCCCGGCCACGAGCGCGGCCTTCGCGAAACCGGCGCCGAGCCCAGTCAGCCGGGCCACTCCTTCCGGGCCCAGGTGCTCGTACGGGGCCCTGTCGAGCCGGTCCGTCTCCCGCTCGATCTCCTCGCGCAGGGCGACACCCCGCTCGGAGAGCTCTCCGGCCCCGTCCAGCAGCCCCCGCTCCCGCAGCCGGTCCGTCGCCGCGTCCCAGTCCTCCTGGTTCCAGCCCCGGGTGGTGAACACCCACTTCGGTGCCATGCCCTTGCCCGTCGCCGTGTGGGTCACCATCGCCTCGAGGCCGTCCAGCCCCGCGGACATCAGGGCGGCCAGGTGCCCGTCGCCCCGGTGCTCGCGCAGCAGGGTCGCCGCGTGCCAGTACGCGAGGTGCGGCTCCTCGGGGACGGGCAGATCGGCATGGGCGGCGTACAGCGGCCTCGCGCCGCGCGAACAGGCCTCGGTGGCGCGCAGCGCGAGCCGCGCGGCCTCGGCCATCTCCGCCGACGCCAGGGCCTCTTCGCCCAGCAGGCGGCGCAGGGTCGCGTCGACAGCACGCGCGCGTGCCGCCAGCACCTGGCCGGGTGTGGCGCTCTCCCACACCGCCGGCACATGCCGGGCCACGAGCTCGTACTTGTAGTTGTAGAAAGCCGCCGTCACCGCACCGGGGCCGACCGGTCCCAGCGCGGCGGCCCGCACGGCGAAGTTCACGGCGTGGGGATGGGTGATCCCGGCAGCACCCACTTCCCGTCCCAGATCCGGCGAGAAGTAGTGCGTCGCGTGCAGGGAGTTGAGCACGTTCTGGCAGCGGCGGCCGGCGAGCGGCTCAAGGGCGGCAGTCGTCATGCCCGGCAGGTTACCAACCGCTTGGTATGGCCTCCATGTCGCACTTCCCATGGCAGGAAAGGTGGGGAACTCGTCATTGCGGCCACACTCCGGGCCCGCGAAGAATCAAGGCCATGGCCCAGCGCACCGTTCTCGCCGTCCTCTTCGACGGCGTGCAGAGTCTCGACGTCACGGGGCCCGTGGAGGTCTTCGCAGGCGCGGAGCTGCTCTCCCCGGGGACGTACCGCATCCGCACGGCCTCCCCGGACGGCGAGCCCGTGCGGACCACCAGCGGCCTGACCCTCGTACCCGACGAGTCCCTGGACGGCGCGCCCGACCCGCACACCCTCCTCGTCCCCGGCGGTCCCGGATCCCTGAACCCTGACCCCCGCCTGGTCGACTGGGTGCGGGAGCACGGGCCGCGTGCCGTGCGCCTGGTCTCCGTGTGCACCGGTGCGGCCGTGCTCGCCGAGGCCGGGCTCCTGGACGGCCGCCGCGCCACGACCCACTGGGCGTACTGCGACCGGCTGGCCCGTGACCACCCGGCCGTCGAGATCGACCCCGACCCCGTTTACGTACGCGACGGGCACATCGCCACCTCCGCCGGTGTCACCGCCGGCATCGACCTCGCCCTGGCCCTGGTCGAGGAGGACCTGGGCCGGGACGTCGCCCTCGCCATCGCCCGCCACCTGGTGGTCTTCCTGCGCCGCCCGGGGAACCAGGCCCAGTTCAGCGCCCAGCTCGAAGCCCAGACCGCTCACCGCGAGCCCCTCCGGGACGTCCAGCGTTTCATCACCGAACGCCCCGGCGCCGACCTCTCCGTGGAGGCACTCGCCGCCCGCGCCCGCCTGTCGCCCCGCCACTTCGCCCGAGCCTTCCGGGCCGAGACCGGCATGACGCCCGGGCGGTACGTGGACCGGGTCCGCCTCGAACACGCCCGCCGTCTCCTCGAGGACACCGCCGACGGCATCGAGGAGATCTCCCGCACCAGCGGCTACGGCACCCCCGAGGCCATGCGCCGGGCCTTCGTCAAAGCCCTCGGGACGCCCCCTGCCGAGTACCGCCGGCGCTTCCGCCCCGCGACCACGCCCTGAGTCCCGTCACGCCGACTCGAATCGCCCCGAACCTCCGGAAGGAACCCGTATGCAGATCGCCATCGTCCTCTACGACCGCTTCACCGCCCTCGACGCCGTCGGCCCCTACGAAACCCTGGGCCGCCTCCCGGACGCGGAGACCGTGTTCGTCGCCGAGCGGACCGGCCCCGTGCGGAACGAAACGGGGAACCTCGCGCTCACCGCCGACCGGGCCCTGGCCGACGTGCCGAACCCGGACATCGTCGTCGTGCCCGGCGGCCCGGGCCAGGAGTCGATGATGGCGCAC
>KL569112.1:58174-59511 GCA_000715635.1 Streptomyces violaceus
CCTCCCACTGGCTGGCCTTGGACGAGTTGAAGCGGTACGGCGTAGAGCCCACGGGGGAGCGGGTCGTCACCGACGGCAAGTACGTCACCGCGGCCGGCGTCTCCTCCGGCATCGACATGGGACTGACCCTCCTCGGCCGGATCGCGGGCGACGACCACGCCCGGATGGTCCAGCTCGCCACCGAGTACGACCCGCAGCCGCCCTACGACGCCGGATCGCCCGAGAAGGCCCCCGCGCACGTCGTCGAACTGCTCCGGTCGCACGCCGACGTCATGCTGAGGTAGACACGCTCCAGCCGAATCGCGGCTGCCTGCGCTCCAGGAACGCGGCGACGCCCTCCGCGGTGTCGCCGCTCGCGCGCGCCTGGCCGGCCCAGTGCGCGTCCCGGTCCGTACCGCCGTTCGCGAACTCCTTCGCCGCCGCCTGCGTCAGCTGCGAACGGGACACCAGGATCCGGGTGAACTCGGCGACCCGCTCGCCGAGTTCGCCCGCGGGCAGCACCTCGTCGGCAAGACCGGTGCGCAGCGCCCGCTCCGTGTCGATCAGCTCACCGGAGAACAGCAGGTACTTGGCGGTGGCCGGGCCCACCAGGGACACCAGCCGCCTGGTCGAGGACGCCGGGTACACGATGCCGAGCTTCGCGGGCGTCACACCGAACAGCGCGCCCTCCTCGGCGAACCGCAGATCACAGGCCGCCGCCAGCTGAGCCCCGCCGCCCACACAGTGCCCGCGCACCGCGGCCAGCGTCGGCTTCGGAAACGCGGCGAGCGCCTCCTCGGCCCGCACGGCGAGCCCCTGCGCCTCCTCCGGCGAGCCCCGGAGCGTCGAGATGTCGGCCCCGGCGCAGAACGTCCCGCCCTCGCCGGTGAGCACCAGCGCCCGCACGGCCGGATCGCCGGCCAACCCCTCCAGCAGCGGCGGCAGCGAGCGCCACATCGCGGCCGTCATGGCGTTGCGCTTGGCCGGATGGCGGATGACGACCGTCGCGACCGAGTCGGTCACGCTGTACAGCAGCTGCGGCTCCATGCGCCGGATGCTATCCGGAAGGCAAACCCGTACAACCCGAATAGTTCGCCGAGATGGCACAACACGGACAGGACCAGTCCCACAACTGACCGTGTCATACGCCAACGGTCAGAAGTGCTCGATACTTGCTGACTTCTGTTCAGCCCTGGGGTGCGGAGCGCATCGTTACCAACACTCGAGATGTGGCGACAATCGAGCGCGAGGGTGGCGACCGGACGATGGACGACGAGGGGCGTGGGTCCGGCCCACGTCCACAGGGCGGCGCGGGGCCTCTCGGGCCCGCGGATCCGCTGCCGTACGAGGGGGTCTGG
>KL569112.1:59758-60084 GCA_000715635.1 Streptomyces violaceus
GCGGGACCTGCTGCTGCGTCAGGGCGTGCCGGTCTCGGACGACCTGGCCCAGGGGCTGCTGCTGATCGTCTCCGAGCTGGTGACGAACGCCGTGAAGCACGCGGCGGTGCTGTCGCCGACGGTCGCCGTCGAAGTGGCCGTCGGGGCGGAGTGGCTGCGCGTCTCCGTGGAGGACAACCACCCGTACCGGCCCACCGCCCTGGAGACCGACCACGGCCGGACCGGCGGCCGCGGACTGCTCCTGGTGCGCGAGGTCACCCGGGAGGCGGGCGGCAGGTGTGAGGTCGAATACACCGCGAGTGGCGGCAAGGTGATCTGGGCCGCCC
>KL569112.1:60252-61639 GCA_000715635.1 Streptomyces violaceus
GGTGATCTGGGCCGCCCTGCCGCTCAAGCCCGCACACTTCTCTTAGGTTCTGCCGCCAGGGCCGTCGTCACCAGCCATGGCCCCCGCCGTCACGGCCGTCGTCACCAGCCGGCCGACGTGCCCGTCAGCTCCCTGATCGCCGGCCGGGCCGCGTCCAGGACGGTCATGAACCAGGACGAGAAGGTGTCCTTGGCATGCCGCTCCGCCAGCTCGGGCGGGGTCACGAACGCCGTCGACGCCACCTCCTCCGGATCCGGCCGCAGCACGGCCTGCACCATGCCGACGAAGAGGTGGTTGTACTCCTGCTCCACCAGCCCGGACTCCGGGTCCGGGTGGTTGTAGCGGACCGTGCCCGCCTCGGCCAGCAGGGAGGGGGAGGCGCCGAGTTCCTCGAAGGTCCGCCGCGCCGCCGCCGCGAAGGGCGCCTCACCGGGGTAGGGGTGGCCGCAGCAGGTGTTGGACCACACACCGGGGGAGTGGTACTTGCCCAGCGCGCGCTGCTGGAGCAGCAGCCTGCCGTACTCGTCGAAGAGGAACACGGAGAACGCGCGGTGCAGTTGTCCGGGCGGCTGGTGGGCGGCGAGCTTCTCCGCGGTGCCGATCGTGACGCCGTCCTCGTCGACCAGCTCCAGCAAAATCGCGTCTGCGGTGCCGTTCGACGGGTTGTGCGTCGCGGTGGCAGGTGTGATCGGCATACCCATCCTTCACATCGGTCTTCGCGCCCCAAGTCTGCCGTACGAATCCGGCACTCCCGGCACTTCGCGGCCCGCCCGCATGTCCCGCGCGATGGCGCGGAGAGAGCGGACGGCGGCGCTCGGACGCCGGAAGAGGGACCCAGTAGCTGATCGTGCCCGGCCCGGTGGGCCGAAAATCGTCCCTGCCGGTGCGGTGAGGGGCAGCGGGGCGCAGACGTGCGCCGAGGGCTGCGTCCCCCGGCGCACTCACATCCGAATGCGCCCCACCAGCCTCAGGCACCTCATGAGCCACCGCGTCAGTGGCAGAGGTGCGCCTCGTGCTCCGCGTGCCCGGTCGGCTCCAGCTGGAAGGTGCAGTGCTCCACGTCGAAGTGGTCACCGAGGCAGCCCTGCAACTCGTGCAGCATCTTCTCGTGGCCGATCGCGCTCAGCGCCTCCGAGCTGACGACCACGTGTGCCGAGAGCACCGGCATGCCCGAGGTGATCGTCCAGGCGTGCAGGTCGTGGACGTCCTCCACCCCGTGGGTCGCCAGGATGTGGGCCCGTACCTCCGCCATGTCGACGCCCTTGGGCGCTGCCTCCAGCAGGACGTCGAGCGTCTCGCGCAGCAGCTTCCAGGTGCGCGGCGCGATCATCAGGGCGATGACGAGCGAGGCGATCGGGTCGGCGGCCTGCCAGCCGGTGAGCATGAT
>KL569112.1:61831-64419 GCA_000715635.1 Streptomyces violaceus
CCTCCCAGCCGGTGAGCATGATCACTGTGGCGGCGACGATCACCGTGACGGAGCCCAGCGCGTCCGCCGCCACCTCCAGGAACGCGCCGCGCACGTTCAGGCTCTCCTTCTGGCCGCGCATCAGCAGCGCCAGCGACACCATGTTCGCGACCAGGCCGATCACACCGAACACGACGGTGAGCCCGCCCTCGGTGTCCGCCGGTGTGATGAAGCGCTGGACCGACTCGTAGACGACGTACCCGCCGACCCCGAACAGCAGCAGACAGTTGGCCAGGGCGGCGAGGATCTCGGCGCGGGCGTAGCCGAACGTGGCCCGGTCGCTGGGCGGGCGGTTCGCGAAGTGGATCGCGAGCAGCGCCATGCCCAGGCCCAGCGCGTCCGTCGCCATGTGCGCCGAGTCCGCGACGAGCGCGAGCGAGTCCGCGAGCAGCCCGCCGACGATCTGGACCACCACGATGCCGAGTGTGATCGCCAGCGCGATCCTCAGTCTGCCGCGGTACGCCGAGGTCGCGGTACCTCCGGCCGACGCCCCGTGTGCGTGCCCGTGATCGTGTCCAGCCCCCATGAAAAGCCGCCTCCTGTGTCCGTCCGATCGTGCCCGGGCAGCCCAGTGAACTACGGGGAGGGGGTATGTGCAACGCGGCACTGAACACCGTTGTCATGTGCCCTGACCTGCGAAAACGATACGCAGGTCAGGGCGCGTTCAGTGCATCAGGAGCCGTGGTGCAGCAGCCAGCCGCGCCACGCCGACTCGGCCATCTCGCGCACCCCGCGCCGCGCGGTCCAGCCGAGCTCCTCGGCCGCCCGGGCCGCCGAGGCCACCGCCCGCGGGGCGTCCCCGGGGCGGCGCTCCTCGACGAGCGGTGTCCGCCGGTCGCCGGTGACCTCGCCGATGACCGTGATGAGTTCGCGCACCGAGACGCCCTCGCCGCGGCCGATGTTGACCGTCAGATCGCCGGTGACGTTCCCGTCGGCGAGCCGCCGGGCCGCCGCGAGATGGGCCTCGGCCAGGTCGGCGACGTGAATGTAGTCACGAACGCAGGTGCCGTCCGGGGTCGGGTAGTCGTCGCCGAAGATCCTCGGCGCCTCGTCGCGCGTCAGCCGGTCGAAGACCATCGGGACGATGTTGAAGACACCCGTGTCGGCCAGCTCCGGCGCTGCCGCGCCCGCCACGTTGAAGTAGCGCAGACATACGGTGGAGATCCCGTGTGCCCGGCCCGCCGCCCGCACCAGCCACTCACCGGTGAGCTTCGTCTCGCCGTACGGGTTCACCGGCGCGCAGGGCGTGTCCTCCGTGATGAGGTCCACACCCGGGTCGCCGTAGACGGCCGCCGACGAGGAGAACACGAATCGCTCGATACCGGCTCCGGCGACCGCGTCCAGCAGGGTCGCCAGGCCCCCGACGTTCTCGCGGTAGTACCGCGTCGGCTGGGCGACGGACTCGGCGACCTGCTTGCGCGCCGCGAGATGCACCACACCCGTCACACCGTGCTCGGCGAACACCCGTTTCAGCAGCTCACCGTCGAGCGACGACCCCTCCACGAGCGGGACGTCGCCAGGGAGCCGCGCGGGCACCCCGGCCGAGAGGTCGTCCAGCGCGAGGACGCGCTCCCCGGCCTCGGTCATGGCCCGCGCCACATGTGCCCCGATGTAGCCGGCCCCGCCTGTGATCAGCCAAGTCATGGTCGCTCACCCTATGCCGCCACGGCCGGGCCCCACGCAATGTCCTCGATGTCCGGTCTGGGAGGCGCGGTTTGTGGGGCGGGCCCCGAATCCACGATGATGATCGCGGCAAAGGCTTGTGCGAACCACGTTGATCGATCTGCCGAACAGGCGGTGAACGTGGCCTTCCCGGTATCCGATAGCCTCTGCCGACATGCCGCCCGGGAGCCACCGGAACGGGCGCCCCCACCCAGCACAGCACTGGCGCGGACGCGTCGGTACCAGGGAGTGAATTCGGTTGTCGACCGCCATCCTCACCGGTCAGCCGGTCCCCGGATCGTCGATCGAGGCCGATCTGCGCTCCCTCGGTTTCGCCGTGCGGAGCGCGGCCGACACCGCCGAGGCCGAGACCCTGCTCGCCGCCGTGCCGGGCGAGGAGCGGGTCGCCCTCGTCGACGCCCGGTTCGTGGGGCATGTGCACGCGCTGCGGCTCGGCCTCACCGACCCCCGCTTCCCGCTCGCCGCGATCCCCGGCGCCGTCACCGCCCAGCCCGCCGGCCGCCAGGCCCTCACCCGGGCGATGGCCCGCGAGAACTCCGCGGGCGGCGGCACCACCCTGGTCGACAGCCTCGCCGACCGCATCCTCACCGCCCTGGACACCGACGGCACCGAGGTGCACCGCCCCGAGCTGGGCAGCCTCGTCGCCACCGTCCCCGCCGACCCGCAGGCCCGCAACGAGGCACGGCAGGCCCTGACGGACGTCGACGACGAGGCCGTACGTCTGAAGTCGGCCGTGAAGTCCCGCGACGGCTTCTTCACCACCTACTGCATCAGCCCCTACTCCCGCTACATCGCCCGCTGGTGCGCCCGCCGCGGCCTGACCCCGAACCAGGTCACGACCGCCTCGCTCATCACCGCCCTCATAG
>KL569112.1:64649-70980 GCA_000715635.1 Streptomyces violaceus
CGGCGGCCTGCGCGGCCACCGGCACCCGCGGCGGCTTCGTGGCGGCAGGCGTCCTGCTGATCGCGTCCTTCGTCCTGGACTGCGTCGACGGCCAGATCGCCCGCTACTCCCTGCAGTACTCCACGCTCGGTGCCTGGCTCGACGCCACCTTCGACCGGGCCAAGGAGTACGCCTACTACGCGGGCCTCGCACTGGGAGCCGCCCGCGGCGGTGACGACGTATGGGCCCTCGCCCTCGGCGCCATGGTCCTGCAGACCTGCCGGCACGTCGTGGACTTCTCCTTCAACGAGGCCAACCACGACGCCACCGCCAACACCAGCCCCACCGCCGCCCTCTCCGGCAAGCTCGACAGCGTCGGCTGGACGGTCTGGGTGCGCCGCATGATCGTCCTGCCCATCGGTGAGCGCTGGGCGATGATCGCGGTCCTGACGGCGGCCACGACTCCTCGTATCACCTTCTACGCGCTGCTCATCGGCTGCGCCTTCGCGGCGACCTACACCACGGCGGGCCGGGTGCTGCGCTCCCTGACCCGCAAGGCCCGGCGGACCGACCGGGCGGCCGGGGCACTCGCCGACCTCGCGGACAGCGGACCGCTCGCCCAGGGCTTCGCCGAGGCGCTCAAGAAGCCCGCCCGCGGGCTGCCGGGCTTCACGGCCCCCGTCGTCGCCCTCCTCGGTGGTCTCGCCGTCGTCCTCACGAGCGCCCTGACCGGCTTCGGCGCACCGTGGGTGATCGTCGCGGCCGTCGCCTACGTCCTGACCTCGGGCCTCGCCGTCGCCCGCCCCCTCAAGGGCGCCCTCGACTGGCTGGTCCCCCCGTTCCTGCGCGCCGCCGAGTACGGCACGGTCCTCGTCCTCGCGGCCAGGGCGGACGTGAACGGAGCCCTTCCTGCGGCTTTCGGGCTGGTGGCCGCGGTCGCCTACCATCACTACGACACGGTGTACCGCATCCGCGGAAACGCCGGAGCGCCCCCGGCCTGGCTGGTGCGTTCCATCGAGGGGCACGAAGGACGGACGCTGCTCGTCACCGTCCTCGCCGCGCTGCTCACCGCCTCGCAGTTCACGGTCGCGCTCACGGCTCTGGCCGTGGCCGTGGCCCTGGTGGTGCTCGTCGAGAGCATCCGCTTCTGGGTGTCCGCAGGGGCACCCGCCGTACACGATGAAGGAGAACCCGCATGATCGGCCTCGTGCTGGCGGCCGGCGCCGGACGGCGTCTGCGCCCCTACACCGACAGCCTTCCCAAGGCTCTGGTGCCGGTGGGTCCTGCGGGCATAGAGGGCGAACCGACGGTTCTCGACCTGACCCTCGCCAACTTCGCCGAGGTCGGCCTCACCGAGGTCGGCATCATCGTCGGCTACCGCAAGGAGGCCGTGTACGCGCGCAAGGAAGCGCTGGAGCGGAAGTACGGCGTCAAGCTCACCCTCATCGACAACGACAAGGCCGAGGAGTGGAACAACGCCTACTCCCTGTGGTGCGGGCGTGACGCCCTCAAGGACGGGGTGATCCTCGCCAACGGTGACACCGTCCACCCGGTCTCCGTCGAGAAGACGCTGCTCGCCGCCCGAGGCGACGGCAAGAAGATCATCCTCGCCCTGGACACGGTCAAGGACCTGGCCGACGAGGAGATGAAGGTCGTCGTCGACCCCGAGAAGGGCATGACGAAGATCACCAAGCTGATGGACCCCGCCGAGGCCACCGGCGAGTACATCGGAGTCACCCTCATCGAGGGCGACGCGGCCCCCGAGCTGGCCGACGCGCTCAAGACCGTGTGGGAGACCGACCCGCAGCAGTTCTACGAGCACGGCTACCAGGAGCTCGTGAACCGCGGCTTCCGTATCGACGTGGCGCCGATCGGCGACGTCAAGTGGGTGGAGATCGACAACCACGACGATCTCGCCCGTGGACGGGAGATCGCATGCCAGTACTGACCCGGCTCATCCCCTCCCCGCTCGTCGTGGACATCCGCCCGGGTGCCCTCGACGACCTGGCCTGTGTCCTCGCCGACGAGCGCATCTCGCACTCCGGCCGCCTCGCCGTCGCCGTCAGCGGCGGCTCCGGCGCCAAGCTGCGCGAGCGCATCTCGCCGAGCATGCCCGGCGCCACGTGGTACGAGGTCGGCGGCGGCACCCTCGACGACGCGGTCCGGCTGGCGAGCGACATAAAGGCCGGCCACTTCGACGCGGTCGTCGGCCTCGGCGGCGGCAAGATCATCGACTGCGCCAAGTTCGCCGCGGCGCGCGTCGGCCTGCCGCTGGTCGCCGTCCCGACGAACCTCGCGCACGACGGCCTGTGCTCGCCGGTCGCCACCCTCGACAACGACGCGGGCCGCGGCTCGTACGGCGTGCCGAACCCGATCGCGGTCGTCATCGACCTGGACGTCATCCGTGAGGCCCCGGTCCGTTTCGTCCGCGCCGGCATCGGCGACGCCGTCTCCAACATCTCGGCGATCGCCGACTGGGAGCTGGCCAACCGTGTCAAGGGCGAGCGCATCGACGGCCTCGCCGCGGCCATGGCCCGGCAGGCCGGCGAGGCCGTGCTCCGGCATCCCGGCGGCATCGGCGACAACGACTTCCTCCAGGTGCTCGCCGAGGCGCTGGTCCTCAGCGGCATCGCCATGTCGGTGTCGGGCGACTCACGGCCGTCCTCCGGGGCGTGCCACGAGATCAACCACGCCTTCGACCTGCTCTACCCGAAGCGGGCCGCCGCCCATGGCGAGCAGTGCGGACTGGGCGCGGCCTTCGCGATGTGGCTGCGCGGAGCCCACGAGGAATCGGCGTACATGGCCGAGGTGCTGCGCCGGCACGGGCTGCCCGTGCTGCCGGACGAGATCGGCTTCACGACGGACGAGTTCGTCAAGGCCGTCGAGTTCGCCCCGGAGACCCGGCCCGGCCGCTACACCATCCTCGAACACCTCGACCTGAACACCGAACAGATCAAGGACATCTACGCCGACTATGTCAAGGCCATCGGTAGCTGAACTACGCCCCGTCGTTCACCCCGCGGGGGTGAAGGACCGGCGCAGCGGTGAGCACTGGATGGGACGCCTCTACATGCGTGAGGTGTCCCTGCGGGTCGACCGTTACCTGGTCAACACCAGGGTCACGCCCAACCAGCTCACCTACCTGATGACCGTCTTCGGTGTGCTCGCGGCCCCGGCCCTGCTGGTGCCGGGGATCGCGGGCGCGGTGCTCGGCGTCGTCATGGTCCAGATGTATCTCCTGCTGGACTGCGTCGACGGCGAGATCGCGCGCTGGAAGAAGCAGTACTCGCTCAACGGCGTCTATCTCGACCGGGTGGGCGCCTACCTCACCGACGCCGCGGTCCTCGTCGGCTTCGGCCTGCGCGCCGCCGACCTGTGGGGCAGCGGCCGGATCGACTGGCTGTGGGCCTTCCTCGGCACCCTGGCCGCCCTCGGCGCCATCCTGATCAAGGCCGAGACCGACCTCGTCGGCGTCGCCCGGCACCAGGCCGGGAAGCCGCCGGTCCAGGAGACCGCCTCCGAGATGCGCTCCTCCGGCATGGCGCTGGCCCGCAAGGCCGCCGGTGCCCTGAAGTTCCACCGGCTGATCCTCGGCATCGAGGCCTCCCTGCTGATCCTGGTGCTGGCGATCGTCGACCAGGCCCGCGGCGACCTGTTCTTCTCCCGGCTCGGCGTGGCGGTGCTGGCCGGCATCGCGCTGGTGCAGACCCTGCTGCACCTCGTGTCCATCCTCGCTTCGAGCAGGCTGAAGTGAGCGGCATGAAGGTCGGCGCGGTCATCATCACCATGGGCAACCGCCCCGACGAACTGCGCGCCCTCCTCGACTCGGTCGCCAAGCAGGACGGCGACCCGGTCGAGGTGGTCGTCGTCGGCAACGGCTCGCCCGTCCCGGACGTCCCCGAGGGCGTCCGTACGATCGAGCTGCCCGAGAACCTCGGCATCCCCGGCGGCCGCAACGTCGGCATCGAGGCCTTCGGCCCGGCCGGCCGGGCCGTCGACATCCTGCTCTTCCTGGACGACGACGGGCTGCTGGCGAGCCACGACACCGCCGCGCTGTGCCGGAAGGCCTTCGAGGCCGACCCGAAGCTCGGCATCGTGAGTTTTCGCATAGCCGACCCGGAGAACGGCGTCACCCAGCGCCGCCACGTGCCCCGGCTGCGCGCCGCCGACCCGATGCGCTCCTCGCGCGTCACCACGTTCCTCGGCGGAGCCAACGCCGTCCGCACCCGCGTCTTCGCCGATGTCGGCGGACTCCCGGACGAATTCTTCTACGCCCACGAGGAAACCGACCTGGCATGGCGGGCCCTCGACGCGGGCTGGATGATCGACTACCGGTCCGACATGGTGCTGTACCACCCGACGACCGCTCCCTCGCGGCACGCGGTCTACCACCGCATGGTCGCCCGCAACCGCGTCTGGCTGGCCCGCAGAAACCTCCCCGCGCCGCTGGTCCCGGTCTATCTCGGCGTGTGGCTGCTGCTCACCCTCGTACGCCGCCCCTCCCGCCCCGCCCTGCGGGCCTGGTTCGGCGGATTCCGCGAAGGCTGGACGACCCCGTGCGGACCCCGCCGGCCCATGAAGTGGCGTACGGTGTGGCGGCTGACCCGACTGGGCCGGCCCCCCGTCATCTGACAAGCTCGTATCCGGGAGTATCCGGGAGGGGCCGTACCCTGGCCCCCGGCTCATGCAGGCCCGTACAGGCCGCGCATCTCGAAGACGAAAGTTTCCACTAGTGAGTGAGACAACGCACGATGCCCCGGTCGCGGTGAGCGCGTCCGCGGCGCCCGACGAGGGACTCACGGCGAGGGAGCTCGCCGAAAAGCACGGGCTGAGCGTCAGCGGCGCCCGGCCGTCCCTCATCGAGTACGTCCGTCAGCTCTGGGACCGGCGGCACTTCATCCTCGCCTTCTCCCGCGCGAAGCTGACCGCCCAGTACAGCCAGGCCAAGCTCGGCCAGCTGTGGCAGGTGGCCACGCCGCTGCTGAACGCGGCCGTGTACTTCTTCATCTTCGGCCTGCTCCTGGAGGCCGACCGGGGCATGTCCCGCGAGGTCTACATCCCGTTCCTGGTGACGGGCGTGTTCGTGTTCACCTTCACGCAGAGCTCGGTGATGGCGGGCGTGCGCGCGATCTCCGGAAACCTCGGCCTGGTCCGCGCCCTGCACTTCCCGCGGGCCTCGCTGCCGATCTCCTTCGCGCTGCAGCAGCTCCAGCAGTTGCTGTTCTCGATGATCGTGCTGTTCGCCATCACGATCGGCTTCGGCCACTACCCCGACCTGTCCTGGCTGCTGATCGTGCCGGTGCTCGTCCTGCAGTTCTGCTTCAACACCGGCCTCGCGCTGATCATGGCCCGGGCGGGTGCCAAGACCCCGGACCTCGCGCAGCTGATGCCGTTCGTGATGCGGACGTGGATGTACGCGTCCGGGGTGATGTTCTCCATCCCGATCTTCCTCGAGTCCAAGCCGGCCTGGATCTCGAACGTCCTGCAGTGGAACCCGGCCGCGATCTACATGGACCTGATGCGCTTCTCCCTCATCGACGACTACAGCTCCAAGTACCTCCCCGACCATGTGTGGGCGGCCGCGGGCGGCTGGGCCGTGCTCTTCGCCCTCGGCGGCTTCGTGTACTTCTGGAAGGCGGAGGAGAGGTACGGCCGTGGCTGAGCAGAAGCAGGACGCGCGGATCCCCACCGTCGTCGCGGACGACCTGCACATCGTCTACCGCGTCAACGGCGCCAAGTCCGGAAAGGGCAGCGCCACCGCCGCCCTCAGCCGCATCCTGAAGCGGGGCTCCGACGACGCGGCGCGGGGCGTGCGCAAGGTGCACGCCGTACGCGGAGTCTCCTTCGTGGCGTACCGCGGCGAGGCCATCGGCCTGATCGGCTCCAACGGCTCCGGCAAGTCGACCCTGCTGCGTGCCATCGCCGGTCTGCTGCCCGCCGAGCAGGGCAAGGTCTACACCGACGGCCAGCCCTCTCTCCTCGGCGTCAACGCGGCCCTGATGAATGACCTCACCGGCGAGCGGAACGTCATATTGGGCGGGCTCGCCATGGGCATGTCCCGCGAGGAGATCAAGGACCGCTACCAGCAGATCGTCGACTTCTCCGGCATCAACGAGAAGGGCGACTTCATCACCCTGCCCATGCGGACCTACTCCTCCGGCATGGCGGCCCGGCTCCGCTTCTCCATCGCCGCGGCCAAGGACCACGACGTCCTGATGATCGACGAGGCCCTGGCCACCGGCGACCGCAAGTTCCAGAAGCGCTCCGAGGACCGCATCCGGGAGCTGCGCAAGGAAGCCGGCACCGTGTTTCTGGTCAGCCACAACAACAAGTCGATCCGCGACACCTGCGA
>KL569112.1:71218-71375 GCA_000715635.1 Streptomyces violaceus
ACAAGTCGATCCGCGACACCTGCGACCGTGTCCTGTGGCTGGAGCGCGGCGAGCTGCGGATGGACGGCCCGACCGACGAGGTGCTCAAGGAGTACGAGAAGTTCACCGGTAAGTAGCCCGGATCGGCCAGGGCCCCGCCTGTCTCTTATACACATCT
>KL569112.1:71577-73591 GCA_000715635.1 Streptomyces violaceus
GGCCAGGGCCCCGCCGCAACTGTTCCGGCGGGGCCCCGCCTCTGCAAAGGAAACGTCAACTCCGGTCCATCTCAGGAAGCTTGGGGCCAATCGGTGTGTTCTCGTGATGTGCGGGACACCCTGGCGACCCCCGACACGTTGTACAACGTAAGCTGTACAGGTCCCGAAACACGGCAATCAGGGCGATAATGCGCGACACCGCCCGTCGGGCAGCCGTGCGGACGGCTGGGCGGCGTGTCCGAAATAGTGTGTATTGGGTCGGCAGTGTAGAACGGGAGATGTGACGGCAATGGCTACGGATACTCCCCAGCTCCACGCAGCACGTGCCGTCCCCGCGCCGGGCAGCCGGCGGTGACGGGAACCGGCACGGCGCGCGCCCTCGACCCGGAGCGCGGCACCCTCGACAAGGCCGCGGGCGAGAACTTCCCCGTGGCCCCCTTCTTCCTGCCCCGGGCCTGGCGCACCGACCTCATGGCCGTCTACGGCTTCGCCCGTCTGGTCGACGACATCGGTGACGGCGACCTGGCCCCCGGTGGTGCCGACGCCCGGCTGCTCGGCGTGTCCCCGCAGGACGCCGAGGACCGGCTGGTCCTGCTGGACGCCTTCGAGGCCGACTTGCGCAGGGTCTTCGACTCGACCCCGGGCCACCCACTGCTGCGCCGCCTCCAGCCGGCCGTCCGCCGCCGCTCGCTGACCCCGGAGCCGTTCCTCGGCCTGATCGCCGCCAACCGCCAGGACCAACTGGTCACCCGGTACGAGACGTACGACGATCTCCTCGCCTACTGCGAGCTCTCGGCCAACCCCGTCGGCCGTCTCGTCCTCTCCGTCACCGGCACCTCGACGCCCGAGCGGATCCGCCGCTCCGACATGGTCTGCACGGCCCTGCAGATCGTCGAGCACCTCCAGGACGTGGCCGAGGACCTCGGCCGCGACCGCGTGTACCTGCCCGCCGCCGACATGAAGCGTTTTCATGTCCAGGAGGCGGATCTCGCCACGAAAACTGCCGGAGCGTCGGTCCGTGCGCTGATTGCGTATGAAGCGCAAAGGGCCCGGGATCTCCTGAATGAAGGCGCCCCCCTGGTGGGTAGCGTCCACGGCAGGCTGAAGCTGCTGCTCGCAGGGTTCGTGGCGGGAGGAAGGGCGGCCGTCCGCGCGATCGCCGCCGCCGAATACGACGTACTTCCCGGCCCGCCCAAGCCCGGCAAGCTCCAGTTGCTGCGTGAGGTGGGCGTGACTCTGCGAGGAGAGGGGTGATCCGGACCGTGGAGTCGGAACCACACGCGTCCCCACCGGTACTCGCCGCCTACAGCTACTGCGAGGCCGTCACCGGGCGGCAGGCCCGTAACTTCGCCTACGGCATCCGGCTGCTGCCGACGTCTCAGCGTCGTGCGATGTCGGCGCTGTACGCGTTCTCGCGGCGGGTCGACGACATCGGCGACGGCGCGCTCGCCCACGATGTCAAGGTCGCCAGGATGGAGGAGACCCGGGCGCTGCTCACCCGGATCCGTGAGGGCGAGGTCGACGAGGACGACATCGACCCCGTCGCCGTCGCGCTCACGCACGCCGCCGGGGCCTTCCCGATCCCGCTGGGCGGCCTGGACGAACTCATCGACGGCGTCCTGATGGACGTCCGCGGCGAGACCTACGAGACCTGGGACGACCTGAAGGTCTACTGCCGCTGTGTCGCGGGCGCCATCGGCCGCCTCTCGCTCGGTGTGTTCGGCACGGAGCCAGGGGCGCGCGGCGTCGACCGCGCGCCCGAGTATGCCGACACGCTCGGGCTCGCGCTTCAGCTCACCAACATCCTCAGAGACGTGCGCGAGGACGCCGTGGGCGGGCGTACCTACCTGCCGGCCGACGACCTCGCCAAGTTCGGCTGCTCGGCCGGCTTCAGCGGGCCACGGCCACCGGAGGGCTCCGACTTCGCGGGCCTCGTGCACTTCGAAGTGCGACGGGCCCGCGCTCTGTTCGCCGAGGGCTACCGGCTGCTCCCCATGCTCGACCGGCGCAGCGG
>KL569112.1:73774-75584 GCA_000715635.1 Streptomyces violaceus
CGCAGCGGCGCCTGTGTCGCCGCCATGGCCGGCATCTACCGTCGTCTCCTCGACCGCATCGAGCGCGACCCGGAGGCCGTGCTGCGCGGCCGGGTCTCGCTGCCCGGCCGGGAGAAGGCGTACGTCGCCGTGCGCGGTCTGTCCGGTCTGGACGCCCGGCATGTGACGCGACGGGCCGTCAGGAGGCGTGCGTGACAAGGGAACGGGGCCAGGAGGAGGCCGCCGGCGACGAGGCGCACGCCTGCCGTGCGGCGTCGACGGGCGCGCCCGCCCGCGACCTGCGCGCCTGCCGGGCGGCCCACGACGGGCCGGACACCACCGGAGCCATCACGGCGCGCGCCCCGAGCGCATGCCGGGTGGCTCGGCCGGCGCCTTCCCCACGTTGCCGGGGACGCGTCACGGTCGTAGGTACCGGGCCGGGTGGCTCCGCCGGTGTGGTGGCGGCGCGGCGTGGCGACGACGGTGCTCTCCGCCCGGTCGTCGGCGCCGGGCTGGGCGGCTCCGCCCGTGTTGTGGCGGCCCGGCGCGGCGACGACACCCCCCTCCGCCACACCGTCGGAGACAAGCGGTGGGCAACCCTCCGTCGCGTCGTCGCGTCCCAGACGGAGACGGCCGGTCCCGCACCGCTCTCGGCGCACGGCCGCCGCGCAGAGGAGGGTGCGCGATGACCCACGGCACGCGGTCCCAGGGACCGGTCGCGGACGGGCGGCACACCGTCGTGGTGGGCGGCGGGCTCGCCGGCATCACCACCGCGCTCGCGCTCGCCGACGCCGGAGTGCGCGTCACCCTGCTCGAGGGCAGGCCGCGACTCGGCGGACTGGCCTTCTCCTTCCAGCGCGGCGAGCTGACCGTCGACAACGGACAGCATGTGTACCTGCGCTGCTGCACCGCCTACCGCTGGTTCCTCGACCGCGTCGAGGGCGCGGCGCTGGCTCCGCTGCAGGACCGGCTCGACGTACCCGTCCTGGACGCCGCGCGGCCCGAGGGACGCCGGCTCGGCAGGCTGCGGCGCGACGCGCTGCCCGTGCCCCTGCATCTGGGGCGCAGCCTCGCCACCTACCCGCACCTGTCGCTCGCCGACCGCGCCAAGGTGGGCCGGGCCGCGCTCGCGCTCAAGGGGCTCGACCTCGCCGATCCGGCGCTGGACGCGCAGGACTTCGGCAGCTGGCTGGCCGCGCACGGTCAGTCGGAGCGTGCCGTCGAGGCCCTGTGGGACCTGGTCGGGGTCGCCACCCTCAACGCGGTCGCGGGCGACGCCTCCCTGGGGCTCGCCGCGATGGTGTTCAAGACCGGTCTGCTGTCCGACCCGGGCGCGGCCGACATCGGCTGGGCGCACGTCCCGCTCGGCGAACTGCACGACCGGCTGGCCCGCAAGGCGCTCGACTCCGCGGGCGTCCGCACCGAGGTCCGTACCCGTGTCACCGCCGTCTCCGGGAACGTGAACGGCGGTTGGAGCGTCCAGGTACCCGGCGAGACGCTGGAGGCGGACGCGGTGGTGTTCGCCGTACCGCAGCGCGAGGCCTACGACCTGCTGCCCGAGGGGGCCCTGGACGCCCCCGAGCGGCTCCTGGAGATCGGCACCGCGCCGATCCTCAACGTCCATGTGGTGTACGACCGGAAGGTGCTCGCCCGGCCGTTCTTCACCGCCCTCGGCTCCCCGGTGCAGTGGGTCTTCGACCGCACCGAGGCCTCCGGGCTGCGTGAGGGGCAGTACCTCGCGCTGTCCCAGTCGGCGGCCCAGGACGAGATCGACGAACCCGTGGCCGTGCTGCGCGAGCGGTACCTGCCCGAGCTCTGTCTCTTATACACA
>KL569112.1:75813-76993 GCA_000715635.1 Streptomyces violaceus
GCTGCTGCCCCTGACCCGCGGCGCCGAGGTGAAGGACTTCTTCGTCACCCGGGAGCGCACCGCGACCTTCGCTCCCACCCCCGGCGTCGGGCGCCTCAGGCCCGGTGCCCGCACCAAGGCATCCGGCCTCTACCTGGCCGGAGCGTGGACCGCCACCGGGTGGCCCGCGACCATGGAGAGTGCGGTCCGCAGTGGAGTCGGTGCGGCGGACGCCGTGCTGGGCGCCCTGGGCCGGCCCCGCCCACGCCACCTCTTCGAGTTCGAGGAGGCGGCGTGATGCTCGACCACCAGCACCACACGGCAGGCGGCCCCCGCACCTCCGGTACCGCAACAAGAGGAGAGACTGTGCCCACTGTGCCCCCGGCCTCGAAGGCCGCTCGAGAGACCGCGGTGGACGTGACCGCGCTCCTGGAGCGCGGTCGGACCCTGGCCATGCCGGTACTGCGGGCGGCCATCGACCGCCTGGCACCTCCCATGGACACTGTTGCCGCCTACCACTTCGGATGGATCGACGCCCAGGGCAGGCCCACGGCGGGGGACGGCGGCAAGGCCGTGCGTCCCGCCCTCGCGGTGCTGTCCGCCGAGGTCATGTCCGCCGCCCCCGAGACCGGCATCCCCGGCGCCGTCGCCGTGGAACTCGTCCACAACTTCTCCCTCCTCCATGACGACCTGATGGACGGCGACGAGCAGCGCCGTCACCGCGACACGGTCTGGAAGGTGCACGGCCCCGCCCAGGCCATCCTGGTCGGCGACGCCCTGTTCGCCCTAGCCAACGAGGTGCTCCTCGAACTCGGCACCGTCGAGGCCGGCCGCGCCACCCGCCGTCTCACCACCGCCACCCGCGCCCTGATCGACGGTCAGGCCCAGGACATCTCCTACGAGCACCGCGACCGCGTCACCGTCGAGGAGTGCCTGGAGATGGAGGGCAACAAAACCGGCGCCCTGCTCGCCTGCGCCAGCTCCATCGGCGCGGTGCTCGGCGGCGCCGACGACCGTACCGCCGACACGCTGGAGAAGTACGGCTACCACCTGGGCCTCGCCTTCCAGGCCGTCGACGACCTCCTCGGCATCTGGGGCGACCCCGTCTCCACCGGCAAGCAGACCTGGAGCGACCTGCGCCAGCGCAAGAAGTCGCTGCCGGTCGTGGCCGCCCTCGCGGCGGGCGGCTCCGCCTCCGAGT
>KL569112.1:77158-79650 GCA_000715635.1 Streptomyces violaceus
TGTGTATAAGAGACAGGCGAGATCCTCGCCGCCGACGCCAAGAGCAGCGACTTCGAGAACTTCTCAGAGGAGGAGTTCGCGGCCCGCGCCGCCCTCATCGAGGAGGCGGGCGGCCGCGAGTGGACCGCCGACGAGGCACGCCGTCAGCACACCATCGCCATCGAGGCCCTCGACGCCGTCGACATGCCCGACCGGGCGCGGGACCAGTTCGCGGCGCTCGCCGACTTCGTCGTCGTACGAAAGAGATGATCACTATCGGTCGAATAGCCCTCGCGTAGTCGCCGGCCGGTGCCGCGAGACAGCACGGAGCACCGGCCGACGGCGGACCCACAGCAGCTGCACACCTTGCACCACTGCACGAAGGGGAAGCCATGACAGCGACGACCGACGGAAGCACCGGGGCCCTGCCACCCCGAGCCGCCGCGGCCAGCGAACACGACACCGACATCCCCGCGGCGGCCGGGGTACCAGAAGCCGCCGCACGCGCCACCCGGCGCGCCACCGACTTCCTGCTCTCCCGCCAGGACGCCGAAGGCTGGTGGAAGGGCGACCTCGAGACCAACGTCACGATGGATGCCGAAGACCTGCTGCTCCGTCAGTTCCTGGGCATCCGCGACGAGGGGACCACCCAGGCCGCGGCCCTCTTCATCCGCGGTGAGCAGCGCGACGACGGCGCCTGGGCCACCTTCTACGGCGGCCCCGGCGAGCTCTCCGCCAGTATCGAGGCCTACGTCGCCCTCCGCCTGGCCGGCGACGCGCCCGACGCGCCCCACATGGCCAAGGCCTCCGCCTGGATCCGCGAGCGGGGCGGCATCGCAGCCGCCCGGGTCTTCACCCGGATCTGGCTCGCGCTGTTCGGCTGGTGGAAGTGGGAGGACCTGCCCGAACTCCCGCCGGAACTCATCTGGTTCCCGAAGTGGCTGCCGCTCAACATCTACGACTTCGGCTGCTGGGCCCGGCAGACCATCGTGCCGCTGACGATCGTCTCCGCGAAGCGGCCGGTACGCCCCGCGCCCTTCCTGCTCGACGAGCTGCACACCGACCCGGCCGCCCCGAACCCCGCCAAGCCCCTGGCACCGATGGCCAGTTGGGACGGCGCCTTCCAGCGGATGGACAAGGGCCTGCACGCCCTGCGGAAGGTCGCGCCGCGCCGGCTCCGCAGAGCCGCCATGAACAGCGCCGCCCGCTGGATCGTCGAACGTCAGGAGAACGACGGCTGCTGGGGCGGCATCCAGCCCCCGGCCGTGTACTCGATCATCGCCCTGCACCTGCTCGGCTACGACCTTGAGCACCCCGTGATGCGGGAGGGACTGGCGTCCCTGGACCGGTTCGCCGTGTGGCGCGAGGACGGGGCCCGGATGATCGAGGCGTGCCAGTCACCGGTCTGGGACACCTGCCTCGCCGCCATCGCGCTCGTCGACGCCGGACTGCCCGCCGACCACCCCCAGTTGGTGAAGGCCGCGGACTGGATGCTGGGTGAGGAGATCGTCAGACCCGGCGACTGGTCCGTCAAACGGCCCGCACTGCCGCCCGGCGGCTGGGCGTTCGAGTTCCACAACGACAACTACCCCGACATCGACGACACCGCCGAGGTGATCCTCGCGCTGCGCCGGATCACCCACCACGACCCGGAGCGGATCGACAAGGCCATCGGGCGCGGCATGCGCTGGACCCTCGGCATGCAGTCGAAGAACGGCGCGTGGGCCGCCTTCGACGTCGACAACACCAGCCCGTTCCCGAACCGGCTGCCGTTCTGCGACTTCGGCGAGGTCATCGACCCGCCCTCCGCCGACGTCACCGCGCACGTCGTGGAGATGCTCGCGGTGGAAGGACTCGCCCACCACCCGCGCACCCGGCGCGGCATCGAGTGGCTGCTGGCCGAACAGGAGCCGGACGGCTCGTGGTTCGGGCGCTGGGGCGTCAACTACGTCTACGGCACCGGATCCGTCGTACCCGCCCTGGTGGCCGCGGGCATCCCCGCCGCGCACCCGGCGATCCGGCGGGCCGTGGCCTGGCTGGAGACGGTCCAGAACGACGACGGCGGCTGGGGCGAGGATCTGCGCTCCTACCACGACGTCAAGGAGTGGAGCGGCAAGGGCGCCTCGACCGCCTCCCAGACGGCGTGGGCCCTGATGGCCCTGCTCGCGGCGGGGGAGCGGGACTCCAAGGCCGTCGAACGCGGCGTCGAGTGGCTCGCCGCCACCCAGCGGGAGGACGGCTCCTGGGACGAGCCGTACTTCACGGGGACGGGTTTCCCGTGGGACTTCTCGATCAACTACCACCTCTACCGGCAGGTGTTCCCGCTCACCGCGCTCGGCCGGTACGTCCACGGGGAGCCCTTCGCCGACCGGCACAAGGGGAGCTGATGAGCACCCAGCCCGCCCCGGCCCCGCTGCTGATCGCCTGCGCGCTCGGCATCGAGCAGCTCGCCCTGCGCGCGGGCGACCGGGGCGGCGCCGGCGGGCCGGTCACCGTGCTGCGCACGGGCATGG
>KL569112.1:79821-81918 GCA_000715635.1 Streptomyces violaceus
CCGTGCTGCGCACGGGCATGGGGCCGGCGGCGGCCGAGCGGTCCGTGACCCGGATGCTCGCCGATCCGGCCCTGCGCGACGCCGCCGTCCTGGCCACCGGCTTCTGCGCGGGCCTCGCGCCCGGCATGCACCCCGGTGACCTGGTCGTCGCCGAGGAGACCCGTGATCCGCGTGGCACGACCGCCTGCGTCGGAACCGAGCTGCTGGTCAAGGAGCTGGCCCGGGCCGTACCCGGGCGGACCGTGCACACCGGGCCGCTCACCGGCTCCGACCACGTCGTACGCGGTCCCGAACGGTCCGATCTTCTCGCCACCGGCGCGATCGCGGTCGACATGGAGTCCGCCGTCACGCTCCTGAGCGCCGTGCGCGCGGGCGAGCGCCCGGTTGCGGCCGTCCGGGTGGTCGTGGACGCTCCAGAACATGAACTCGTCCGGATCGGCACGGTGCGCGGTGGAATATCAGCTTTCCAGGTGCTTCGTTCCGTACTTCCCGCTTTCTTTGAATGGCACCGTTCCTTGCTGCTCCCCAGGAGGTGAGCCAGATGGCCATGCCGCTTCGACAGTCCATCAAGGTCGCTACATATTTGGCTGAACAGAAGCTCCGCCGGCGGGACAAGTTCCCGCTGATCGTCGAGCTGGAGCCGCTGTTCGCCTGCAACCTCAAGTGCGAGGGGTGCGGCAAGATCCAGCACCCGGCCGGGGTGCTCAAGCAGCGGATGCCGGTCGCGCAGGCGGTCGGAGCGGTGCTGGAGTCCGGTGCCCCCATGGTGTCCATCGCCGGTGGCGAGCCGCTGATGCACCCGCAGATCGACGAGATCGTGCGTCAGCTGGTGGCCAGGCGGAAGTACGTCTTCCTGTGCACCAACGCGCTGCTCATGCGCAAGAAGATGGACAAGTTCAAGCCCTCCCCCTATTTCGCCTTCGCGGTGCACATCGACGGTCTGCGCGAACGGCACGACGAGTCGGTGGCGAAGGAGGGCGTGTTCGACGAGGCCGTGGAGGCCATCAAGGAGGCCAAGCAGCGCGGCTTCCGAGTGACCACCAACTCGACCTTCTTCAACACCGACACCCCGCAGACCATCATCGAGGTGCTGAACTTCCTCAACGACGACCTGAAGGTCGACGAGATGATGATCTCGCCCGCCTACGCCTACGAGAAGGCTCCCGACCAGGAGCACTTCCTCGGCGTGGAGCAGACCCGCGAGCTGTTCAAGAAGGCGTTCGCGGGCGGCAACCGGCGGCGCTGGCGGCTCAACCACTCCCCGCTCTTCCTGGACTTCCTGGAGGGCAAGGTCGACTTCCCGTGCACCGCGTGGGCGATCCCGAACTACTCGCTGTTCGGCTGGCAGCGCCCCTGCTACCTGATGAGCGACGGGTACGTGCCGACGTACCGGGAGCTGGTCGAGGACACCGACTGGGACAAGTACGGACGCGGCAAGGACCCGCGCTGTGCCAACTGCATGGCGCACTGCGGCTACGAGCCCACCGCCGTGCTCGCCACCATGGGATCGCTGAAGGAGTCCCTGCGCGCCATGCGCGAGACGGTCTCCGGGAACCGGGAGTAGATGCCATGACCGCCATTTCGCTGGGTGTCCCCGAGGTGCCGGCCCGGCCGGTCGCCGAGCGGCGCGCATCGCGCCGGATCCAGGTCGGTCCGGTGGCGGTCGGGGGCGGGGCCCCGGTGTCGGTGCAGTCGATGACGACGACCCGTACGTCGGACATCGGCGCCACCCTGCAGCAGATCGCCGAACTCACCGCGTCCGGCTGCCAGATCGTCCGGGTCGCCTGCCCGACCCAGGACGACGCGGACGCGCTCGCGACCATCGCGCGCAAGTCGCAGATCCCGGTGATCGCGGACATCCACTTCCAGCCGAAGTACGTGTTCGCGGCGATCGAGGCGGGCTGCGCGGCCGTCCGCGTCAATCCCGGCAACATCAAGCAGTTCGACGACCGGATCAAGGAGATCGCGCAGGCCGCCAAGGACCACGGCACCCCGATCCGGATCGGCGTCAACGCCGGGTCGCTGGACCGGCGGCTGCTCCAGAAGTACGGCAGGGCGACCCCGGAGGCGCTGGTGGAGAGCGCGCTGTGGGAGGCC
>KL569112.1:82129-83810 GCA_000715635.1 Streptomyces violaceus
GGAGCACGGTTTCCAGGACATCAAGATCTCCGTCAAGCACAACGACCCGGTCGTGATGATCGAGGCGTACAAGCAGCTCGCCGAGCAGTGCGACTACCCGCTGCACCTGGGGGTGACGGAGGCGGGCCCGGCGTTCCAGGGCACGATCAAGTCCGCGGTGGCGTTCGGCGCACTGCTGTCCCGGGGCATCGGCGACACGATCAGGGTGTCGCTGTCGGCCCCGCCGGCCGAGGAGGTCAAGGTCGGCATCCAGATCCTGGAGTCTCTGGGGCTGCGGCAGCGCCGGCTGGAGATCGTCTCCTGTCCGTCCTGCGGACGCGCCCAGGTCGATGTGTACAAACTCGCCGACGAGGTCACGGCCGGACTCGAGGGCATGGAGGTGCCGTTGCGCGTGGCCGTCATGGGGTGTGTGGTCAACGGACCCGGCGAGGCGCGGGAGGCCGATCTGGGGGTGGCCTCCGGCAACGGCAAGGGGCAGATCTTCGTGAAGGGCGAGGTCATCAAGACCGTCCCCGAGTCGAAGATCGTCGAGACGCTGATCGAAGAGGCGATGAAACTCGCCGAGCAGATGGAGCAGGACGGCGCGGGGCCGGGGGAGCCCGCCGTCACCGTGAGCTGAACAGCACGGAACCGAAGGGGGCCCGACGTGACGATTCTGGAGAGCATCCGGGGACCACGCGATCTGAAGGCGCTGTCCGAGGCGGAACTCGGTGAACTGTCCGACGAGATCAGGGAGTTCCTGGTGCACGCGGTCGCCAGGACCGGCGGCCATCTGGGACCCAACCTGGGCGTGGTGGAGCTGACCATCGCCCTGCACCGGGTCTTCGAGTCACCGGTCGACCGCATCCTGTGGGACACCGGCCACCAGAGCTATGTCCACAAGCTTCTGACGGGACGGCAGGACTTCTCCAAACTGCGCGGCAAGGGCGGCCTGTCCGGCTACCCCTCGCGCGAGGAGTCCGAGCACGACGTCATCGAGAACAGCCACGCCTCCACGGCACTCGGCTGGGCCGACGGGCTCGCCAAGGCCCGCCAGGTACAGGGGGAGAAGGGCCATGTCGTCGCGGTCATCGGCGACGGCGCCCTGACCGGCGGCATGGCCTGGGAGGCCCTGAACAACATCGCGGCCGCCAAGAACCGGCCGCTGATCATCGTCGTCAACGACAACGAACGCTCCTACGCCCCCACCATCGGCGGCCTCGCCAACCACCTCGCCACCCTCCGCACGACCGACAGCTACGAGCGGGTCCTGGCCTGGGGCAAGGAAGTGCTCCAGGGCACGCCGCTGGTCGGCCACACCCTCTACGAGGCCCTGCACGGCGCGAAGAAGGGCTTCAAGGACGCATTCGCCCCGCAGGGCCTGTTCGAGGACCTCGGCCTGAAGTACGTAGGCCCGATCGACGGGCACGACATCGGGGCCGTGGAGTCCGCCCTGCGGCGCGCGAAACGGTTCCACGGACCGGTCCTCGTCCACTGCCTCACCGAGAAGGGCCGCGGCTACGAACCCGCCCTCGCCCACGAGGAGGACCACTTCCACACCGTCGGCGTCATGGACCCGCTGACCTGCGCGCCGCTCTCACCGGCGGGCGGACCCTCCTGGACCTCCGTGTTCGGCGAGGAGATCGTCAGAATCGGCGAGGAGCGGGACGACGTGGTGGCGATCACCGCCGCCATGCTGCAT
>KL569112.1:84029-85399 GCA_000715635.1 Streptomyces violaceus
CATCCGGTCGGTCTCGGCGGGTTCGCCGAGCGGTTCCCGGACCGGGTGTGGGACGTCGGCATCGCCGAGCAGCACGCGGCCGTGTCCGCCGCGGGCCTGGCGACGGGCGGCCTGCACCCGGTCGTCGCCGTCTACGCCACCTTCCTCAACCGCGCCTTCGACCAGCTCCTGATGGACGTTGCCCTGCACCGCTGCGGGGTGACCTTCGTCCTGGACCGGGCCGGAGTCACCGGCGTCGACGGGGCCTCCCACAACGGCATGTGGGACATGTCCGTCCTCCAGGTCGTCCCCGGCCTGAGGATCGCCGCGCCGCGCGACGCCGACCAGTTGCGCGCCCAGTTGCGCGAGGCGGTCGCCGTCGACGACGCCCCGACCCTGCTGCGCTTCCCGAAGGAGTCCGTCGGCCCGTCGGTCCCGGCTCTCGACCGGGTGGGCGGACTGGACGTGCTGCACCGGGCAGACCGGCCGGAGGTGCTCCTCGTCGCCGTCGGCGTCATGGCGCCGGTCTGCCTCCAGACGGCCGAACTGCTCGAAGCCCGCGGCATCGGCTGCACCGTCGTCGACCCCCGCTGGGTCAAGCCCGTCGCCCCGGCGCTCCCGGGCCTGGCCGCCGAACACCGCCTGGTCGCCGTCGTCGAGGACAACAGCCGGGCGGCCGGGGTCGGCTCGGCCGTGGCGCTGGCCCTCGGCGAAGCCGACGTCGACGTACCGGTACGGCGCTTCGGCATCCCGGAGCAGTTCCTCGCGCACGCCAAGCGCGCCGAGGTGCTCGCCGACATCGGCCTGACACCCGTCGAGATCGCCGGACGGATCAGCGCGAGCCTGGCCGTCAAGCAAGAGCTGTCCAAGGAGCCACTGGAATGACAACCGCCGAGTCCGCGTCGGAGTCGTCGCAGGCCGGGGAGTTCGACCTCGGCAAGCTGCTGGCCGAGCGCGCGGCCGAGCGCTACGAGCTGCACACCAGGTACCTCAACCACCAGCTCCCGCGCATGCTGCACACCATCGGCTTCGACAAGGTCTACGAGCGCGCCGAGGGCGCCTACTTCTACGACGCGGACGGCAACGACTACCTCGACATGCTCGCCGGGTTCGGGGTGATGGGCATCGGCCGCCACCACCCCGTCGTGCGCAAGGCCCTGCACGACGTCCTCGATGCCCGGCTCGCCGACCTCACCCGGTTCGACTGTCAGCCGCTGCCCGGCCTGCTGGCCGAGAAGCTGCTCGCGCACAGCCCGCACCTGGAGCGGGTGTTCTTCGGCAACAGCGGCACGGAGGCGGTCGAGGGAGCGCTGAAGTTCGCCCGGTTCGTCACCGGCAGGCCCAGGGTCCTGTACTGCGCGCACGCCTTCCACGGCCTCACCACCGGCTCC
>KL569112.1:85632-88208 GCA_000715635.1 Streptomyces violaceus
GGCTTCCGCGACGGCTTCGCCCCGCTGCTGCCCGACACGGCCGTACCCCTCGGCGACCTCGACGCGCTGGCACGGGAGCTGAAGAAGGGCGACGTCGCCGCCCTGATCGTCGATCCGATCCAGGGCAAGGGCGTGCTGGCGGCCCCGCCCGGCTATCTGCTCGCCGCCCAGGAGCTGCTGCACCGGCACAAGGCGCTGCTCATCGCCGACGAGGTGCAGACGGGCCTCGGCCGGACCGGCGACTTCTACGGCTACCAGCACGAGCAGGGTGTGGAACCCGACCTGGTGTGCGTGGCCAAGGCGCTCTCCGGCGGCTATGTACCGGTCGGCGCCACGCTCGGAAAGGACTGGATCTTCAAGAAGGTCTACTCGTCCATGGACCGGGTGCTGGTCCACTCGGCGAGCTTCGGGTCCAACGCGCAGGCCATGGCCGCGGGCCTGGCGGTGCTGTCGGTGATGGAGAACGAGCAGGTCGTGGCCAATGTCCGCGCCACGGGGGAACAGCTCAGGTCACGGCTTGCGGAGCTCACCGACAAGTACGAGATGCTCGCCGACGTCCGCGGCCGGGGCCTGATGATCGGCATCGAGTTCGGCCGCCCGACGTCGCTGAAGCTGCGCAGCCGCTGGGCCATGCTCCAGGCCGCGCGCAAGGGACTGTTCGCGCAGATGGTCGTCGTACCGCTGCTCCAGCGGCACCGGATCCTCACCCAGGTCTCCGGCGACCACCTGGAGGTGATCAAACTGATCCCGCCGCTGATCATCGGCGAGCGGGAGGTGGACCGGTTCGTCGACGCCTTCACCGCCGTGATGGACGACGCGCACAACGGCGGTCTGGTGTGGGACTTCGGGAAGACCCTGGTCAAGCAGGCGGTGGCCAACCGATGAGTCGCTGGTTTTACCTGTTTTGCCTGTGAGGCAAGAAATTTGCCAGTAAGGCAAGGCTCCGGCTGAATGGAGGCATGAGCTCCTCCGAGACCGAGCGGTCCTCCGGGGCCGACTCGCCGGGCGACCAGCCCGGTGCGCTGCCCGCCGTCGCGCCCCAGCTGCGCTCGCTGCGGCGCCAGGCCTCCCTGACACTGGAGGCCGCGGCCCGCGCCGCCGGGCTGTCGCCCGCCCACCTCTCCCGTCTGGAGACGGGACAGCGCCAGCCCTCGCTGCCGATGCTGCTCGCGCTCGCCCGCGTCTACGGTACGACCGTCGCCGAGCTGCTCGGTGAGACGATCGCCGACCGGGACGCCGTCGTCCGCGCTGCCGACATGGAACCGACCACGGCGGGCGGCTGGACGTACTGGCAGGCCGGCGCCTCCGGCCGCGGGATGCAGGCCCTGCGGGTCCACGTGCCCCACGGCTCCCAGGGCGACATCGTGCGCGTGCACCCGGGCGAGGAGTGGCTCCACGTACTGCGGGGCCGGTTGCGGCTGCGCCTCGGGGACACCACGCACCGGCTGGCGCCCGGCGACAGCGCCCACTTCGACTCGCTCACCCCGCACCGGATCGCCGCCGAGGACCACGACGGCGTCGAGCTGCTCTTCGTCCACACCCTGCTGCAGAGCCCCACGGCGACCCTGTGCCTGGGCCCCACCCCTGGAGAGACGCCTTGAGCGACATGGAGGAGAAGTTCCCGCGCGCCTTGTGGGTGCGGCTGTTCATCTACCTCGTGGTGGGGCACGTCTTCGCCGCGTTCGTGTACTTCCTGTTCGAGGCGGGGGCCCGCTAGCGGACACTCCCTGGAAGCCTTCAGCCGAGGAGCCGCTCGCGCAGGCGCTCGCGGGTCTCCGGAGTGATCTCGAGCCCCTTCTCCAGATAGGCGTCGACGCCGCCCCAGGTCTCCTCGATGGTGTCGAAGGCCGCCGTCAGGTACTCGGCGCGCGCGTCGAAGAGGGGGCTGAGCAGCTCCATGACCTCGGGGGAGTAGGCCGAGTCGGCGGAGCCGCTGCGCCGCACCTTGTAGCGGCGGTGCTTGGCGTTCGACTTCAGGTAGTCCTCGACGATCGCCTCGCGCTCGACACCCACCGCGAGCAGCGTCACCGCGACCGACAGGCCCGCGCGGTCCTTGCCCGCCGCGCAGTGCATCAGCGCGGGGACGCTGTCCTCGGCGAGCGCGTGCAGCACCTTCGAGTGCTCGGCGGTGCGGTGTTTGATGATCGTGCGGTAGGAGGCGATCATCCGGCCCGCGCCCTTGCCGTCCGAGAGGATCTCGCGCAGCTGGTCCAGGTCGCCGTCTCGGACCATCTTCCAGAACTCGGCGCCCTCGGCGGGGTCGCTCAGCGGCAGGTTCACATTGCGCACGCCCGGCAGCTCGACGTCCGGCCCCTCGAGCTTCTGGTCGGCCCCGTTGCGGAAGTCGAAGATCGTGTGCAGGCCCAGAGTGGTCAGGAAGGCGGCGTCCTCACCGGTCGCGTGCGCGAGGTGGCCGCTGCGGAACAGCACTCCCTGGCGCACCCGCCGTCCGTCCACGGTCGGAAGTCCGCCCACATCGCGGAAGTTGCGCACTCCGGCCAGCTCGGGCTCGGTCGACGGGACCTGCTGTGTCACGAGGGCTCCTCCCCTTCGGCGCCGCCCGCCGCGGCTCCGCG
>KL569112.1:88455-88692 GCA_000715635.1 Streptomyces violaceus
GCCGCCGCCCGCCGCGGCTCGTCGGCGGGCACGACTCGACGATACGACATGCCTGCCTGGGGCAATGAGTTGTCCACAGACGTTGCCCGGAGCCCCCACAGCCCTTGATGATGTTGCCGTCTGGTCGCACCTGATCGGGCTTGTTCGAATCTGTGAGGGCATGATGGTGGACATCTCCGAAGACGGTCGTACGTGGGTGCTCTCCGGGCCGGCCAGCAGCTACGCCGTCCATGTCAC
>KL569112.1:88953-89411 GCA_000715635.1 Streptomyces violaceus
GCTGCTGCACCTGCACTGGGGCCCCCGGATCGGCCTCGCCGACGCCGAGGCCCTCGCCGTCCGGCCGCTGCCGGACTACTGGCCCTTCGAGGCCCCGCTCGACGGGCGCGAGGAGTACCCGGTCGAGGGCGGCCCCCGTTTCGTCCGCCCCGCCCTGTCCGTGCGCACGCCCGAGCGGCGCGGCACCGAGTGGGTGCTCGAGGGGCACGACACCGAGGACGGCGAGCTGCGGCTGCGGTTCCGTGACGGCGACCTCGCCGTCACGCTGCACTACCGGATGCGTTCCTCGACGGATGTCGTCGAGCGCTGGGTGACCCTGGACAACCGGGGGCCGGCCGTCGAGCTGCTGCGCGCCGACTCCGCCACCTGGACCCTGCCCGACCGCGACACCTGGCGGCTGTCCCAGCTGCACGGCCGCTGGGGCGCCGAGTCGCGGCTGACGCGCTCCGCACTCACCT
>KL569112.1:89667-89900 GCA_000715635.1 Streptomyces violaceus
CCTCCCACCAGCACCTGCCGTGGGTCGCCCTCGACACCGACGCCACCGAGGAGCGCGGCGAGGTCTACAGCTGCGCACTGGGCTGGTCCGGGTCCTGGCGCGTCGCCGTGGCCCAGCTCCCGGACGCCCGTGTGCAGATCACCGGCGGCGTCGGCTACGACGACTCGGGCCTGCTGATGCTGGGCACGGGCGAGTCGTACACGACCCCCGTCTTCGCCGGGCTCTGGAGCGAC
>KL569112.1:90114-90879 GCA_000715635.1 Streptomyces violaceus
CGGAGCCGCGCCTGGCACGCCTACCAGCGCACCCACGTCGTCCCGGACGCGGACCGGGACCGGCCGGTGCTGTTCAACTCCTGGGAGGCCACCGAGTTCGACATCTCCGAGGAGCAGCAGCGGGCGCTCGCCGCGCGGGCCGCGGCCATGGGCGTCGAGCTGTTCGTGGTCGACGACGGCTGGTTCGGGTCCCGGACCAGCGACCGGGCCGGGCTCGGTGACTGGACGCCCAACCCCGACCGCTTCCCGGGCGGGCTGAAGCCGCTCGCCGACCATGTGCACGGTCTCGGCATGCAGTTCGGGATCTGGGTCGAGCCGGAGATGGTCAACGCGGACAGCGACCTGTACCGCGCGCACCCCGACTGGGTGCAGTATCAAACGGGACGAAAGCGGACGAAGTTCCGCAATCAGCTCGTACTGAACCTCGCCCGCGAGGACGTCCAGGAGTACCTGTGGGAGCGGCTAGACGCGCTGCTCTCCAGTGCGCCGATCGACTACGTCAAGTGGGACTTCAACCGCTGCTTCTCCGATGCCGGCTGGCCGGACGACCCCTACCCGCAGCGGCTGTGGGTCGACCACGTCCGTGCCCTGTACGGCCTGCTGGACCGCCTGCGGGCGGCCCACCCGGGGGTGGCCTTCGAGTCCTGCTCGGGCGGCGGCGGCCGGATCGACCTCGGGGTGCTGGGCCGCACGGACCAGGTGTGGACCTCCGACAACACCGACCCGCTCGACCGGCTCGCCATCCAGCACGGCTTCAGCCAGATC
>KL569112.1:91073-92648 GCA_000715635.1 Streptomyces violaceus
CCAGCACGGCTTCAGCCAGATCCATCCGGCCCGAGTCATGGCCGCCTGGGTCACCGACAGCCCGAACGCCATGCTCAACCAGCGGGCCAGCTCCCTGCGGTTCCGGTTCGTCAGTGCCATGGCCGGGGTGCTCGGGGTGGGCGGCGACCTCACGAAGTGGACGGCGGAGGAGCTCGCCGAGGCGCGGCAGTGGGTGGGGCTCTACAAGGAGATCCGGCCCGTGGTGCAGCGCGGCGACCTGTACCGGCTGCGGCCCCCGGAGGGCGGCCTGAGTGCGGTCCAGTACGTCCTCGGTGACGAGACCGTCGTCCTCGCCTGGCTCCAGGCGCAGCGCTACGGCGAGCCCGTTCCGGCGCTCCGGCTGCGGGGCCTGGACCCGACAGCAACGTACGAATGCCCCGAAACGGGCGAAGTTCACCGAGGGGCCGTACTCGCCCATCACGGGCTGCGAGTCGGTCTGCGTGGCGACCTGGATGCTGCGGTCGTCCGCCTCAAGCGCAAGTAGCCGTTCTGTCCGAATAAGGCGAATAGGGCACTTAAGGTGCTTCGGTATAACGTGCCCCGATCGTAAAGGAGATGTGGTCGGGGTGCGTGACCATCGTCATATTCGTGACGATGTGTTGTCGTCATGTTCACGTAATTCTTGCGTTATTCAGGGACATTGAGGAAAACCGGAGATCGGTAATCCACGCTCGGTGACGGGAAATGTGCCGACGCGTCAAGAAAAACGCCCTCACGGGCAACCGCAAGCTTGTCCCATTGCGTCTTGGTCGCTTACGTTCCACACCAATCCGGACGGACGCCTAATCCTGCCGCCGCCCGGAGCCCCACACACTCACCCGTGTATGGCAGGAGCGGGGGACCCACAGGTACGACGCCTGTTCCGGTTCCCGGAACGGCTTGGGGTTCAGCCGCACTTCGGCGCGGCCGGGCATCTCCAGCCCGCACCCGACAGCTCACCTCGCAGGCGCCGGAGAGGAATTCGCCATGCCCGCGAAGGGTAAGCACCGCCGCCCGAAGACCCAGCGTTTCACCCGCTCCATCGCCGTCGCCGGAACCGGCGGGGCCGCCCTCGCCCTTCCGCTCATGGGGGCCGCCGGCGCCCACGCCGCCACCCCGCAGTCGGCTCCGGAAAAGGCCGTCCAGTCCGCTCCGGCCGCCGGGAAGAAGGCCGCCGAAAAGGCCACGGGCGCCCGCACGTACACCGTGAAGGCCGGCGACTATCTCGCGAAGATCGCCGACGACCAGAACGTCAGCGGCGGCTGGAAGAAGCTCTACGCCGACAACCGTGACGCGGTCGGTGCCGACCCGTCGCTGATCCACCCGGGCCTGAAGCTCTCGGTCGGCAAGAAGGCGGCGGGCGAGCCCAAGGCGCAGTCGTCCGCGCCGAAGGCGCCGAAGGCGTCGGCCGAGAAGTCGTCCGCCGCCGAGTCGTCCTCCAAGGCCGACACCGCCGCGAAGCCGGCTGCCGCCAAGCCGGCCGCCGAGGCCTCCGGCTTCAGCCTTCCGGTGGACGGCGCATCTGTCGGCACGCCGTACCACATGTCCGGCAGCATGTGGTCCAGCGGCTACCAC
>KL569112.1:92827-95007 GCA_000715635.1 Streptomyces violaceus
GCTACCACACCGGTGTCGACTTCGTCGTCCCGACCGGCACCTCGCTGAAGGCCGTCGGCGCGGGCACGGTCGTCTCCGCCGGCTGGGGCGGCGCGTACGGCAACCAGGTCGTCATCCAGCTCGAGGACGGCAAGTACGCGCAGTACGCCCATCTCTCCTCGCTCTCCGTCTCGGCCGGCCAGACCGTGACCGCCGGGCAGCAGATCGGCCTGTCCGGTGCGACCGGCAATGTGACCGGACCGCACCTGCACTTCGAGATCCGCACCACGCCGGACTACGGCTCGGACCTGGACCCGGTCGCCTACCTGCGCTCGCACGGCGTCTCCGTGGGCTGACCGACCGCACGACCACCTGCCTGACACGCGGCCGAAGGCCGGACCCCGATCCCCGGGTCCGGCCTTCGGTGTGTGCGCAGCCGCCGATCGTCTCAAGGGATCGACAGGATGCGGCAGTTGGGACACAGTGATCCCGTCGTGAGTGCAAGCGCTTTCCGAAGGAGCTGTGTCCCGTGCCGACCACCCGGAGAACGTTCGGAGCCCTGGCCGCCGGAGCCGCCCTGGCCGCCCTCGCCCCGGCGGCGACCGCGAACGCCGCGCCCCGTCACCGCCGCCTGATCGCCCACGACGACTTCTGCCACGGCCTCGGCCGGTGGGCGACCGAACTCCAGGACGGCGGCACCGTCTCCGCCTCCCGCGGGGTCCTGGAGATCGACGTACCGAGCGGAGCGACCGTCTGGTTCCGGCAGCGGATCGAAGGGCCGTACGTCCTCGAGTACACCGCCACGCCCGTCTCCGAGGGCGGGGTCAACGACCGGGTCTCGGACCTCAACAACTTCTGGAACGCGACCGACGTCCGCTCCCCGGACGACCTCTTCGCGACGTCGCGTGGCGGGGCGCTGGAGGAGTACGACCATCTGACGACGTACTACGCCGGGTACGGGGCCAACTACAACAGCACGACCCGGCTTCGGCGTTACGTGGGCCAGGCCGGTGTGCGTCCCCTGATCTACGACTACACAGAGCCGCTGCTGGTCCCGGGCGAGCCGAACCGGGTCCGGATCGTCTCCGACGGGTCGACGGTGCGATGGTGGAACAACGGGCGCCTCGTCTTCGACTACACCGACCCGCAGCCGTACACGAGCGGGCACTTCGCCTTCCGGACCGTGTGGAGCCACTTCCGGATCACGGGCTTCCGGGTTTGGCGACTGACCCCGCAACATCTCTGACGGGCGGCCTATTCCGAAGTTGGCGAACACTTTAGGAGTGGCTTATCTCACCGTCCGTCAACCCCTTCCTACGGTCGCGTAGGTCACATTCGAGGGTGAAGTATGAGCGGCTGTGGCAGACGATTCGAAGAGTGACAGCAGAGCAGTGATCGGGTCGTACGTGGCGGTGGGGGACAGCTTCACCGAGGGCGTTGGCGATCCCGGCCCCGACGGGGCGTTCGTCGGCTGGGCCGACCGGTTCGCCGTCCTGCTCGCCGACCGCAGGCCCGAAGGCGACTTCCAGTACACCAACCTTGCCGTACGCGGAAAGCTCCTCGACCAGATCGTGGCGAACCAGCTCCCGCGGGCCGTCGACATGGCCCCGGACCTCGTCTCGTTCTGCGCCGGGGGCAACGACATCCTCCGGCCCGGCACCGACCCGGACGAGGTGGCCGAGCGTTTCGAGCGGGCCATTGCCGAGCTCACCGCCGTGGCCGGCACGGTGATGGTGACGACCGGGTTCGACACCCGTCGCATGCCCGTGCTCAAGCACCTGCGTGGCAAGATCGCCACGTACAACGGGCATGTCCGGGCCGTCGCCGACCGGTACGGCTGCCCGGTGCTCGACCTGTGGTCCCTGCGCAGTGTCCAGGACCGTCGGGCCTGGGACGCCGACCGGCTGCACCTGTCGCCCGAGGGGCACACGCGCGTGGCGCTCCGCGCGGGACAGGTGCTCGGCCTCGACGTGCCGGCCGACCCCGAGCAGGAATGGCCTCCGCTGCCGGTGCGCGGCGCCCTCGACATCCGGCGGGACGATGTCCACTGGGCACGCGAGTTCCTGGTGCCGTGGATCGGGCGTCGGCTGCGCGGGGAGTCGTCGGGGGACCATGTGACGGCCAAGGGGGCGCTGTCGCCGGAGGACATCAGGCTGCGGATCGGTTCGGTGGCGTGACGGTGCGCGTCGCGCCTGCGCGGT
>KL569113.1:0-1726 GCA_000715635.1 Streptomyces violaceus
GGCCGTCGTACGCGACTGGCCCGGCACCGCCGTACGCGGCATCACCGAGGGTTTCTACGGCACCGCGTGGACGCACCGGCAGCGGATGGCGCAGGTCGGCTTCATGGGGCGAACCAAGCAGAACCGTTACCTGTACGCACCCGGCGACGATCTCTACCGGCAGGCCCGCTGGCGTGAGCCGTACCCGGCGAAGCAGCGGGCCCAGTTCCGGGAGCTGGCCGAGCGGGCCCGCGGCAACCACGTGCAGCTCGGCTGGGCGGTGGCCCCGGGGCAGGCGATGTGCTTCGCCTCGGACGCCGACGTGCGGGCGCTGACGCGCAAGCTCGACGCGATGTGGGCACTGGGCTTCCGGGCCTTCCAGCTCCAGTTCCAGGACGTCAGCTACAGCGAGTGGCACTGCGGCGAGGACGCCGAGCGGTTCGGCTCCGGCCCGCGGGCGGCGGCGCGGGCGCAGTCCCGGGTGGCGAACGCGGTGGCCCGGCACCTGGCGGAGCGGCACCCCGGCGCCGCCGGTCTGTCCCTGATGCCGACCGAGTACTACGAGGACGGCACGACCGACTACCGGCAGGCGCTGGCGAGCGAGCTGGACAAGGGTGTCGAGGTGGCGTGGACGGGCGTCGGGGTGGTGCCCCGCACCATCACCGGCGGGGAACTGGCCGACGCGCGGGAGGCGCTCGGGCACCCGCTGGTCACGATGGACAACTACCCGGTCAATGACTACGACCCCGGCCGTATCTTCCTCGGCCCCTATCAGGGCCGTGAGCCGGCCGTCGCGACCGGCTCCGCCGCACTGCTCGCCAACGCGATGCAGCAGCCGGAGGCGTCCCGCATCCCGCTGTTCACCGCCGCCGACTACGCGTGGAACCCGCGTGCCTACAGCCCCCGGGAGTCCTGGCGCGCCGCGATCGCCGACCTGGCGGGCGGGGACCGGCGTCGCGAGCAGGCCCTGGCGGCGCTCGCCGGGAACGACGCGTCGTCGGTGCTGGACGACGAGGAGTCGGCGTATCTGCGCCCGCTGACCGAGGCGTACTGGCGGGACCGTGCGTCGGACGGCGACGCCGCGCGGCGGCTGCGCGAGGCCTTCACCGTGCTGCGCGAGCTGCCCCGGCGGCTCTCGGACACCGCCCTCGCCTCCGAGGTCGCCCCCTGGTCCGAGCAACTGGCCGGCTACGGCGAGGCGGGTACGGCCGCGCTCGACATGCTGGACGCGCAGCGCGCCGGGGACACGGCGGCGGCCTGGACGGCGTACCGCAGGCTGGGCGCCCTGCGGGCGGGGCTGGAGTCGGCGCGGGTCGAAGTCGGCACGGACGTCTTGGACCCCTTCCTGCGGCGGGCGCAGAAGGCGTACGCGTCCTGGGCGGGCATCGACCACGAGCCGCCCCCCAACCCCGGCGACCCGTCGGACGGCCGCACCCTGCACTTCCCCCGCCCCCGCCCGCTGACAGCCGTGACGGTCCTCACCGACCCGGGCACCGAGGGCACGGTCGAGGCCCACGTCCCGGGCGAGGGCTGGCGCCCGATCGGCCGGCTCTCGGGGTCGGGCGCGACCGAGGTGCGGGTGCGGGGCCAGGACGCCGACGGGACCGCCGATTCAGGCCCGGGCGAGGCGCGGACACCGGGGCAGAACGAGCGGGACGCCGGCCGGGCCCCCGGCCCAAGCGGGACGGACGGGCCCGCGCCAGGGCAGAACGAGCGGGACGCCAGCCGAGCCCCCGGCCCAGGCGGG
>KL569113.1:1909-2715 GCA_000715635.1 Streptomyces violaceus
GGACGGGCCCGTGCCGGGACAGAACCGGCAGGACACCGACCGGACCGCGCGCTCGGGTGGGACGGACGGGCCGATGCCGGGACAGAAGGAACAGGACGCCAGCCGAGCCCCCGGCCCAGGCGGGACGGACGGGCCCGCGCCGGGACAGAACCGGCAAGACACCGACCGGACCGCCGGCTCGGGCGCGAGAGGGGCGCGGGCCGGCTCGCCGGTGGACGCCGTGCGGGTCGTCGGCCCCGCTCCGGCCCGTGTGCGCCACCTCGTTCCCTGGTTCACGGACTCCCCCGCCACCTCCCTGGAGCTGGAGCGCGACGAGGTGGACGCGGAGACCGGCCGGGTCCTGCGGCTGACGGCCGGGCTGGGCTCGCTTCGGCCTGCCGACGCCCGCGGCAGGCTCACCGTCGAGGCGCCCGAGGGCGTGCGGGTCCGGGTGCCGAAGGGCGAGCTGACCGTGCGGCGCGGCTCGACCGTGGAGGTCCCGGTCGAGGTGACCGTCGCGCGCGGCACGCCGATCCGGTCGTACGACATCCGGCTGGGCTTCGCGGGAGCGACCCGCACGCTCACCGTCCGCGCCTTCCCGCCCACCGGCGGCCCCGACCTGGCCCGCACCGGCACGGCACGCTCCTCGGGCGACGAGACGCCCGACTTCCCGGCGTCGGCGGCGAACGACGGCGACCCCGCCACGCGCTGGTCGTCCCCGGTCGACGACGGCGCCTGGTGGCAGGTCGAGCTCCCCCGCCCGGCGCGGCTCGGCCAGGTCGCGCTGCGCTGGTAGGACGCCCACCCCTCGGCGTACCGCGTCCAGG
>KL569113.1:2926-4036 GCA_000715635.1 Streptomyces violaceus
CGCACGGCGGCGACGGTACGGGACAGCCGGGGCGGCCGGGAGAGCGTCCGCATGGACGAGCGGGACGTGCGTTTCGTACGGGTGCAGGGCGAGAAGCGGGCCACGCGGTTCGGGTATTCGCTGTGGTCGGCGGAGGCGTACGCCATCACGGAGTGACCCCCGGGGGAACCCTCAGCCCCTCGGTCCGGAACCGAATCAGCGATAACTATTCACTCAGTACATGTACTCAGTACATAATGATCCGCATGAGCACCCGCCACATCCTGCTGGGCCTGCTCGCCTCGGGTCCGAGCCACGGCTACGACCTCAAGCGACGCCACGACGACCGCTTCCCGCAGGCCCGCCCCCTGGCCTACGGGCAGGTCTACACGACCCTCCAGCGCCTCGTCCGGGACGGCCTCGCCGAGATCGAGGGCACCGACTCGGACGGCGGCCCGGAGCGGACGATGTACCGCGCGACGGCCGAAGGGACCGGCGAACTGACCCGCTGGGCCGGGGAGATCACACCGCCCGCCCCCTTCGTGGCGAACGAGATCTTCGCCAAGGTCGTCGTCGCGATCCTCTCGGGCGGCGACCCGGCCGGGTATCTGAGCGCCCAGCGCGCCGCCCACATGGAGCGGATGCGGGAACTCACGGCACTCAAGGCCGCCAAGGGCGCGGACCTGGCGACCGTGCTCTCGGCGGACTACGCCGTCACCCACCTCGACGCCGACCTCCGCTGGATGACCACCACGGCGGCCCGGCTCACCACCCTGACCGCGGAGGTCGACGCAGCATGAGCAGACCCGTGCCTCTCCTCACGGCCCGTGGCCTCACCAAGGCGCACGGCAGGACACCCGCCCTGCGCGGCGCGTCGGTCGAACTGCGCCCCGGCGAGATCCTCGCCGTGACCGGCGCGAGCGGCAGCGGGAAGTCGACGCTGCTGCACTGCCTCGCCGGGATCGTCCGCCCGGACGAGGGCTCGGTGACGTACGACGGCCGGCGTCTGGAGGACCTGCCCGAGAAGCGGCTGAGCGAGCTGCGCCGCACCGAGTTCGGCGTGGTGTTCCAGTTCGGGCAGCTCATCCCCGAGCTGACCTCCCTGGACAACGTCGCCCTGCCGCTGCTGCT
>KL569113.1:4244-5269 GCA_000715635.1 Streptomyces violaceus
TGTGTATAAGAGACAGGGACCGGGCCGGTGAGTGGCTGGAGCGGTTCGGGGTGCGCGGCCAGGAGGACCTGCGGCCGGGCGAGCTGAGCGGCGGCCAGGCGCAGCGGGCCGCACTGGCCCGGGCCCTGGTCACCGGCCCGAAGGTGGTCTTCGCCGACGAACCGACGGGCGCGCTGGACTCCCTGGCGGGCGAGCAGGTCATGACGGCCCTGGTGCACACGGCCCGCGAGTCGGGGGCCGCGGTCGTGCTGATCACCCACGACGCCCAGGTGGCGGCGTACGCGGACCGGGAGGTGCAGCTGCGGGACGGCAGCGTGGCGCCGACGGGGGTGGCGGCATGAGCTCCCCGCACTCCCTGCGTGCCGATCTGCGCCTCGCCTGGGAACTCACCCGCGGTTCCGACCGCGGGGAGTGGTGGCGGGTCACCCTGACGGCGCTGGGCGCGGCGCTCGCGACGGGCTTCGCGCTGACCGCCGTCGCCCTGGCCTCGCTGCGGGGCTCCTACCACGTGTCCTACGCCGCGGGCCTGCTGAACGAGCCCGGCACCCGGTCCGGCGTGATCGTCAGCCTGCTGCTCCTGCTCGTGCCGGTGCTCGGGTTCCTCGGGCAGTGCGCCCGGATCGGGGCGGTGCACCGCGACCGGCGGCTGGCCGGGCTGCGGCTGGCCGGGGCGACACCCTGGCAGGTACGGCGGATCGCCGCGCTGGAGACCGGGCTCGCCTGTCTGCTGGGCTCGGCGGTCGCCACCGTCTTCTCGGTGCTGCTCCTGCTGCGCCAGTGGGACCGGCCGACCGCCCTGGCCTGGGCGGGGATCGCCCTGGTCGCCGTCGCCGTACCACTGCTGGGCGCGACGGCGGGCGCGCTCGCGCTGCGCCGGGTGGTGGCCTCGCCGCTCGGCTGGGTGCGCCGGGTGGGACCGCGCACCGGACGGGGGCCGGGGCTGCTTTTCCTGGGCGGCATCCTGCTCGTCGCGGCGCTGGCGCTGCTGGCCGTGACCACCACCTCCACGTCGGCCTCCAACCGGC
>KL569113.1:5496-9172 GCA_000715635.1 Streptomyces violaceus
TGATGGCGGGCGCGGTCCTCGCGGTCGGCGCGGGCGCCGTGTGGCTCTCCGGGGCGGCCGCGAAGGCGACCGGGCGGCTCCTCGCGGTCCGGGCCCGTTCGGCGGCGACGCTGATCGCCGCCGAACGGCTGCGCGACGACCCCTGGTCGGCCGCCCGCACGCACGCGGCGGTGCTGCTGGTGACGGTCGTCGGGACCGGCTTCATGGGCATCCGGCGGGTGCTGGGGGACGTGGTGCGCACCGAGAAGGGCCTTGCCGAGTCCGTGTCCTACTACACCACCGGCCTCGACCTCACCGGCGCCGCCATCGCGGTCGCCTTCGCGATCACGCTGTCCGGGCTCGCCGTCGGCACCGCCGAGTCCCTGGCCACCCGCCGCCGCAGCCTGGCCGCACAGGCCGCCGCCGGAGTGCCCCGCGCGGTGCTGGGCCGGGCGCTGCTGCTGGAGACCGCCCTGCCGCTGGCCCCCGCGGTGCTGCTCGCGGGCCTCGGCGGCATGGCCATCGGCACCTGGTACGCCCTGCTCGCCGGCCGGCCGGCGCCCTGGGCGACCTCCCTGGTGCCCCTCGCCGTCTACGCCGCCTGCCTGCTGGCCGCGGCCACCTCCCTGCCCTTGCTGCACCGTGCGGTGCGCCCGGGGGAGCTGCGGTACGCGTAGGCGTCTCCTCTTGGCAGGCCGGCCCGTGGGAACGGGGGTTCCCCGGGCCGGTCAGCCGGCCGCACGCGGCAATACGAAAGCCCGGATCGTCGTCAGGCAGGAATGCCGTCGATCCGGGCCATGGCGTCCTCCGCGCCGTACGGCTGCAAGTACGGCAACCAGCGCGGGTCCCTGTGGCCGGTCCCGATGATGCGCCAGGCCAGGCCGGAGGGCGGGGCGGGTTTGTGGCGCAGCCGCCAGCCGATCTCGAAGAGATGTCGGTCGGCCTTCACGTGGTTGCAGCGGCGGCAGGACGCCACCACGTTGTCCCAGACGTGTTTGCCCCCGCGGCTGCGCGGGATGACGTGATCGACGCTGGTTGCGACGCCACCGCAGTACATGCACCGGCCCCCGTCACGGGCGAACAGCGCCCGGCGGGTCAGTGGAACGGGCCCCCGATAGGGAACCCGGACGAATCGCTTGAGCCGGACCACGCTGGGTGCGGGGACTGTGACGGTCGCGCTGTGCAGAAAGGCGCCGGACTCCTCGAGGCATACGGCCTTGTTCTCGAGGACGAGGACGAGCGCGCGGCGGAGCGGTACGACACCTAGCGGCTCGTACGACGCGTTGAGGACCAGGACATGCGGCACGGATGCCTCCTTGGACGCCGGCGGCGCGTGGCTCGCGCCGGGACGATTCGTAGTCAGTCTCTCCTCATGCCTGGTGGAAGCGCCACCATGTCCCGGTAACGGGCTGGGAGTGTTTTCGACCACATCTGATTCATCCCCCAGATCATGGCCTGTTCAAGCCCAGGTGAGCACGGTCTCTCCTTCACACATTCCGAGGGAGCACACACAATGCCCCGTTAGTGTGGTGGTTCTGCCCCATTGGTGACCCAGTCGTGACCTTGACCCCCCGAACCACCCACCGGGCAGACCGCTGCACCTGGAGGTACCCGCCGTGTCCATGTCCCCTGCGGACGCCGTTCTGATGGCCGCCGGCCCTACGCCGTCGCCGACCCCCTCGGATTCGCAGAGCCCGAGAGTGCCCTCGCTGGAGGACGCCCAGGAGAAGGCGACGAACGCCGCCGGCTGGATCGAGCAGAACTGGTCGACGTGGCTGGCGATCGGCCTGCGGGTGCTGCTCATCGTGGTGATAGCGGTGGTGCTGAGGGTCGTCGTACGACGGGCGATCACCAAGCTGATAGACCGCATGAACCGGAACGTCCCGTCCCTGGACGGCGGCGCGATCGGCGGACTGCTGGTCAACGTCGAACGCCGGCGCCAGCGTTCGCAGGCGATCGGCTCGGTGCTGCGCTCGGTGGCGTCGTTCCTGATCATCGGCACGGCCGCGCTGATGATCCTGGGCACCTTCCAGATCAACCTCGCCCCGCTGCTGGCCTCGGCCGGTGTCGCCGGTGTGGCGATCGGCTTCGGCGCCCGCAACCTGGTCACGGACTTCCTGTCCGGCGTCTTCATGATCCTGGAGGACCAGTACGGCGTCGGCGACACGATCGATGCGGGCGTCGCCTCCGGCGAGGTGATCGAGGTGGGCCTGCGCGTGACCAAGCTGCGCGGCGACGGCGGCGAGATCTGGTACGTCCGCAACGGCGAGGTCAAGCGCATCGGCAACCTCTCCCAGGGCTGGGCCACCGCCAACGTCGACGTCACGGTCCACTCCGGTGAGGACCTGGACAAGGTCAAGGCCACGCTCGACGAGGTCGCCGAGAAGATGGGCGCCGAGGAGCCCTGGAACGAGCTGCTGTGGGGCCCGATCGAGGTCCTCGGCCTGGACAGCGTCCTGCTGGACTCCATGGTCGTGCGTGTCTCGGCCAAGACGATGCCCGGCAAGTCCCTGACCGTGGAGCGCGAGCTGCGCTGGCGCATCAAGCGGGCCTTCGACGCGGCGGGCATCCGGATCGTCGGCGGCGCCACGGCCACGGCGGAGGAGCAGCTCGCCGATCCGACGGCGGGAATGGCGGCTCCGTCGGTGTACGCGAACGCGACATCGCCGCAGTCGGCGGCGGCGTCCCCGCTCGCGCCCGCGGCGCCGACGAGCACCACGAAGTAGCAGAAGACGAGCACCACGAAGTAGCGGAAGCAGCGGCCTCCCGGCAGGGCGGCATCCGGTTCGGCCGGGTGCCGCCCTTTCGCATGTCCGGATAACGGCAGGGCGTCCCCTATTGACGCCCGCGCGGCACCGGGCTTACCTTCCTCCCCACCGATAGGAAACTTTCCTAACAGTGATCCGAGAGTCCCGCCGACGCCGATCGTCCGATGGACTTCCCCGCCTGATCACTGAGAAGCTGAGCAGCCGAAGGGCAGGTGTGGACACGCATGGCAGGAACCGCCGGCACGCCGGGCACCCCACGCGTCCTGCGCGCCATGAACGACCGGGCCGCCCTCGACCTGCTGCTGGAGCACGGACAGCTGTCCCGTACGCGGATCGGCAAGCTCACCGGCCTGTCCAAGCCGACCGCCTCCCAGCTCCTGGCCCGCCTGGAGGCGGCGGGCCTCGTCCTGGCCACCGGCACCACCGAAGGCCGGCCGGGCCCGAACGCCCAGCTCTACGAGGTCAACCCGGCCGCCGGTCACGCCGCCGGGCTCGACGTCACCCCCCAGCGGATCCTCGCCGCGGTCGCCGACATCACCGGCCGCACGGTCGGCCGGCACGAACTGCCCACCCCCGGCAGGCGCACCGGCACCCCGGTCGTCCAGCAGGTCACCGACGCCCTGGACGGCGCGGTGAAGGCGGCGGGCCTCGCCCGGGACGACATCCACCGCCTCGTGATCGGCACCCCCGGCGCCTTCGACCCCACCACGGGCCGTCTGCGCTACGCCTCCCACCTCCCCGGCTGGCACTCCCCCACCCTCCTGGACGAGCTCGCCGCCGCCCTGCCGATGCCGTTCGAGTACGAGAACGACGTCAACCTGGTCGCGCTCGCCGAGCAGCGGCTCGGCGCGGCCCGGGGCCACGCGGACTTCGTGCTGCTGTGGAACCAGGAGGGCCTGGGCGCCGCCCTGGTCCTCGGCGGCCGGCTG
>KL569113.1:9387-13247 GCA_000715635.1 Streptomyces violaceus
GCGCCGGCGAGGTCGGCTTCCTGCCGGTGCCGGGCACCCCCCTGGTCCGCCAGGTCACCAAGGCCAACAGCGGCGGCTACCAGGAGCTGGCCGGCTCCCAGGCCGTCCCCCGACTGGCCCGCGAACTCGGCATCGAGGACATCCCCCCGGCCCCGTACGCCGAGGCCGCCGCACACCTGGTGGCCCGGGCCGCGGAGACCGACGACGCACCCCACCGCCACCTCCTCCAGACCTACGCGACCCGGCTGGCCACCGGCCTGGCCTCCCTCGTCTCGGTCCTCGACCCCGAGCTCGTCGTGCTGAGCGGCACGTCCCTCACCTCGGGCGGCGAGACACTGCGCGCCCTCGTCCAGGCCGAGCTGGAGGAACTGGCCGCGTCACGCCCCCGTCTGGTCGTGGGCGACGTCCGTGAACACCCCGTGCTGCGCGGCGCGCTGGAGAGCGCGCTCGCGACGACACGCGACGAGGTCTTCGACACCTCCCGCTGACTCCACCCCCCTCCCGGCATTTCCCCTTCCTTCCCCTTTCCCCCGTACCTCAGGGAGCTCTGCCATGCCCGGAATGCCCAGAAAAGCGGCCTTTGCTCTCGCCGCCTCCGCCTCCCTCGCCCTCCTCGCCACCGCGTGCACCGGCCAGTCGGATTCCGCCGCGAGCGACGACGCCTCGAAGGACACGACCATCAACTTCTGGCACGCCTGGAGCGCGCCCGCCGAGGTGAAGGCCGTCAAGGACCTGATCACCGGCTTCGAGAAGGCCCACCCCAACATCCACGTCAACGTCGTCGGCAACATGACCGACGACAAGATGAACCAGGCCCTGCGCACCGGCGGCGACAAGGCCCCGGACGTAATCTCGTCCTTCACCACGAACAGCGTCGGAAAATTCTGTTCCTCCGGCGCCCTGGTGGACCTCAACCCGTTCTTCGAGAAGTCCGGCGTCGACCCGGAGAAGACCTTCCCGAAGGCGATGAACGAGTACACCCAGTTCGACGGAAACCGCTGCGCGGTCCCCCTCCTCGGCGACGCGTACGGCCTCTACTACAACAAGACGGCGTTCAAGAAGGCCGGCATCACCAGCCCCCCGAAGACCTGGTCCGAATTCGAGCGGGTCGCCAAGAAGCTGACGATCCCCCAGGGCGACACCTACAAGCAGCTCGGCTTCATGCCGAATTACCACGGCTGGGAGACCACCACCGAGCACTACCTCGGCCAGTTCTCCCCCACGTACTTCGACAGGGACGGCAAGTCGAACGTCGGCAAGGACCCGGCTTTCGCGGCCGCGTTCACGGTCCAGAAGAAGCTGGTCGACGAACTCGGCGGCTACCGCAAGCTGGAGACCTACCGCTCCAAGCTCGGCGACGAGTGGGGCCCCAAGCACCCCTTCCACACCGGCCAGGTCGCCATGCAGCTCGACGGCGAGTGGCGCCTGGGCATGGCCCTGGACACGAAGCCGAAGTTCGACATCGGCGTGGCCCCGCTGCCCGTCCCCGACGACCAGGCCGACCAGTACGGCAAGGGCTACATCACCGGCACCATCGCCGGTATCGCGGCGACCAGCAAGAAGCAGAACGCCGCCTGGGAGCTGGTCAAGTACATGACCACGAACACGGACGCGGTGGTGAACTTCTCCAACGCCATCCACAACGTCCCGTCGACGCTCGCGGCCCTGAAGTCCCCGAAGCTGAAGTACGACCCGCGCTTCAAGACGTTCCTGGAGATCGCCGCCAACCCGAACTCCACCACGGCCCCCGCCTCCGTCAACGGCGGTGTCTACCTCGCCACGGTCCAGGAGTTCGGCTACGACTACGAAAGCGGCGAGGCGACCGACCTCAAGGCCGGCCTGAAGAAGACGGCCGCACAGATCGACACGGACATCGCGCAGGCGAAGTAGCCATGAGCACCTATACGTTGCGGGCGAAACACCGCCGCTCGACGCTACGCACCCTCGCCTTCCTCGCCCCCTGGCTGATCGGCTTCACGGTCTTCTTCGCCTACCCCCTGCTCTCCACCGTCTACTTCTCCTTCATGCACTACGACGGCTTCAAGCCGCCGGCCTGGACGGGCACGAAGAACTGGACGTACGTCTTCGAGCACTACCCCTTCTTCTGGCCCGCCCTGCGCAACACCCTGTGGCTGGTCGTCATCATGGTCACGCTCCGGGTCGCCTTCGGCCTGGGCGTGGGCCTGCTGATCACCAAGATCAAGACAGGGACAGGCGTTTTCCGCACCCTCTTCTACCTCCCCTACCTGGCCCCGCCCGTGGCGGCCACCATGGCCTTCGCGTTCCTCCTCAACCCCGGCACGGGCCCGGTCAACTCCCTCCTGGAGAAGGCCGGGCTCCCCACCCCCGGCTGGTTCAACGACCCCACCTGGTCGAAGCCGGCGCTCACCCTGCTGGCGCTGTGGGGCATCGGCGACCTGATGGTCATCTTCATGGCCGCGCTGCTCGACGTGCCGAAGGAGCAGTACGAGGCGGCCGAACTGGACGGCGCGACGCCCTGGCAGCGCTTCCGCTACGTCACACTCCCGAACATCTCACCGATCGTCATGTTCGCGGTGGTCACCGGCGTGATCCAGACGATGCAGTACTACACACAGCCGCTGATCGCCGGAAAGGTCGCCTCGGGCGTGATCCAGGGCGCGGGAACGCAGTTCGAGCCCGGCTACCCGGACAAGTCCACCCTCACCCTCCCCCAACTCGTCTACAACCTGGGCTTCCAGCGCTTCGACTACGGCTCCGCCTGTGTGGTGGCCCTGGTCCTCTTCGCCCTCTCCATGGCCTTCACCGCACTCCTGATGCGCCGCAAGGGCGGCCTGATCACCGCAGGTGACCGATGACGCAACTGCTCGACAGACCCCTGGACCTGAAGGCGCCGCCTTCCCCCGCGGAACGCACGGCCCACCGAAGGGCGTTGCTGGAATGGACCGCGATCCACTCCCTGGGCATCGCTGCGGCCCTCTTCTTCACCCTCCCCTTCGTCTTCGTCTTCCTCACCTCGCTCATGAGCGACAGCCAGGCGCTCAGCCGCGACCTGATCCCGCACACCTGGGAGTGGGACAACTACCGAAGGGTCTTCGACACCCCGGGCTTCCTCACCTGGTGGCGGAACACCCTCTTCTACGCGTTCCTGGGCACGGCGCTCACGGTGGTCTCCTCGATCCCGGTGGCCTACGCCCTGGCGAAGTTCCGCTTCCGGGGCCGCAATCTGGCGTTGATGCTGGTCATCTCGATGATGATGCTGCCGCCACAGGTCGTCATCATCCCGATGTACCTGTTCTGGGCGAAGCAGCTGGACCTGTCCGGCACGCTCTGGCCGCTGATCATCCCCATGGCGTTCGGCGACGCGTTCTCGATCTTCCTGCTGCGCCAGTTCCTCACCACGATCCCCGACGAGTACCTGGACGCGGCGAGGGTCGACGGCTGCGGCGAGCTGCGCACCCTGCTCAAGGTCGTTCTCCCGATGGCGAAACCGGGCATAGCCGCAGTGGCCCTCTTCCAGTTCTTCTACGCGTGGAACGACTACTTCGGCCCCCAGATCTACGCCTCGGAGAGCCCGGGCGCCTGGACGCTCTCCTACGGCCTGGAGTCGTTCAAGGGCGCCCACCACACCGACTGGAACCTCACCATGGCCGCCACCGTGCTGGTCATGGCCCCCGTGATCCTCGTGTTCTTCTTCGCCCAGAAGGCGTTTGTAGAGGGTGTCACGCTCACCGGAGTAAAGGGTTAGACGCACATGAAACTCACCGTGGTCGGCGGAGGCTCGACCTACACCCCCGAACTCGTGGACGGCTTCGCCCGCCTCAGGGACACCCTGCCCATCGAGGAACTGGTCCTGATGGACCCGGCGGAAGACCGGCTGG
>KL569113.1:13505-19071 GCA_000715635.1 Streptomyces violaceus
ATCTTCGCCCGTCAGGACCACCCCGGCCGCATCACCACCACGACCGACCTCGACCGGGCGGTGGACGGCGCGGACGCGGTGCTCCTCCAACTCCGCGTGGGCGGTCAGGCGGCCCGCGAACAGGACGAGACCTGGCCCCTCGACTGCGGCTGCGTGGGCCAGGAGACCACGGGCGCCGGCGGCCTGGCGAAGGCCCTGCGCACGGTCCCGGTCGTCCTCGACATCGCGGACCGCGTACGCCGCACGAACCCGGACGCCTGGATCATCGACTTCACGAACCCGGTCGGCATCGTGACCCGCGCCCTGCTCGAGGCGGGCCACAAGGCGGTCGGCCTGTGCAACGTGGCGATCGGCCTCCAGCGCAAGTTCGCGGCCCTGCTGGGCGTGGAGCCCCCCGAGGTCCACCTGGACCACGTGGGCCTCAACCACCTCACCTGGGAGACGGGCGTACGCGTCGGCGGCCCCGAAGCCGAAGACGTCCTGCCCGGACTCCTGACGGACCACGGCGACACGATCGCGAGCGACCTGCGCCTCCCACCCGCTCTGCTGAACAATCTGGGCGTGATCCCGTCGTACTACCTGCGCTACTACTACGCGCACGACGAGGTCGTACGAGAACTGCGGACGAAACCGTCGCGAGCGGCCGAAGTGGCGGCGATGGAACGGGAGCTGCTGACGATGTACGCGGACCCGGCCCTGGACGAGAAGCCGGAGCTGCTCGCCAAGCGGGGCGGTGCGTACTACTCGGAGGCGGCGGTGGACCTGGCGGCGGCCCTGCTGGGCGGTGGCGGCACGCCGTACCAGGTGGTGAACACGTACAACCGGGGCACGCTCCCCTTCCTCCCCGACGACGCGGTGATCGAGGTGCAGGCGGCGGTGGGCGCCAAGGGCGCGTCCCCTCTCCCCGTCGCCCCGGTGGACCCCCTCTACGCGGGCCTGATGGCGAATGTGACGGCGTACGAGCACCTGGCCCTGGAGGCGGCCCTGCACGGCGGCCGCACGCGCGTCTTCCAGGCCCTCCTCTCCCACCCCCTCATCGGCCAGTACGAGTACGCCGAGGCGCTCACGGACCGGCTGATCGCACACAACCGGGAGCACCTCGCGTGGGCCTGACCGCATCCGTCCTCGCCATCGACGCCGGCAACAGCAAGACGGACGTAGCGATCGTGACGGCGGACGGAGAAGTCCTGGCCACGGCACGCGGGGCCGGCTTCCGCCCACCCGCGGTAGGCCTGGACACGGCCATGAACACCCTCGCCGACACGGTCACCCAGGCCCTCACCACCGCAGGCCTCACCTCCGTCACACACGTCTCGGCATGCCTCGCCAACGCCGACTTCCCCGTCGAGGAGGACCAGTTGGCGACGGCGCTGCACGCACGCGCCTGGGGCACCACGGTGACGGTCCGCAACGACACGTTCGCGATCCTGCGCGCGGGGGTGACGGAACCCCGGGGCGTCGCCGTCGTCTGCGGCGCCGGCATCAACTGTGTGGGCATGCACCCCGACGGCCGCACGGCCCGTTTCCCGGCCCTCGGCAGGGTCTCGGGCGACTGGGGCGGCGGCTGGGGACTCTCGGAGGAGGCGATGTGGAATGCGTCACGTGCGGAGGACGGCCGCGGGCCTGCCACAGCCCTGTCCCGGACCCTCCCCGCCCACTTCGGTCTCCCCTCCATGTACGCGCTCATCGAGGCGCTGCACCTGGGCCAGGTAGCGCAATCCCGCCGCCACGAACTGACGCCGGTCCTCTTCGCGACGGCGGCGGACGGCGACACCATCGCCCGCATGATCGTCGACCGTCAGGCCGAGGAGGTGGTCTCCATGGCCGTGGTGGCCCTCACCCGCCTCGACCTCGTGGACGAACCGACGCCGGTCCTCCTGGGCGGCGGCGTCCTGGCGGCCGAGCACCCCCAACTGAACACCATGATCCAGAACTTGCTGGCCGACCAGGCCCCCAAGGCGATCCCGCAGGTGGTCACGGCCAGCCCCGTCCTCGGCGCGGCCCTGCTCGGGCTGGACAGAGTGGGAGCGAGGGAGGGGGCGCAGGGGCGGTTGCGGGCGCATTTCGGGGTGTGAGACGGGGCTGGGCGGGCGGGCGCTCGAACAGCCTCCGTGGACGGGCGCTGTGACTGGGGTACCCGCGGGCGCATACTGAGGCAATGACAAAGCCTTCCGCGAAGCGTCACCTGCCCACCAGCCCCTTCAAACCCCCGGTCGTGCCGGCTCCCAAGCACTTCGCCGTCGGAGACCAGGTCAACCACGACATCTACGGTCTCGGCCGGGTGATCGGCATCGAGGAGGGAATCGCGGCGCTCGTGAATTTCGGCGGCTCGGTGGAACAGCGGATCCTGAGCCCGTACGCGAAGATGACCAAGCTCTAGGACCGCAGTACCCGCTCACCGCACGCCAGGTCCCAACGGGGGGCTTGGATTCAAAGGGAGACCTCTCATCGACCTGACCTCGCCGTTCTCCGCTCCGGACGGACCGCCCCACTGCCCTGCCACAGCATCGCCCCCGCCGGCCAGGAACCCCTTCCAGGCCCCGGACTTCGGAGAGGACGAGCCCTCCGTGTCCGAGGACGGGCAGTGACCCGCCACACATAAACACAGGCGAACGGCCCCCGAAGTCGCTGGGCGAGATCTTCCTGCCGGACTGCGCCCAGCGGCTTGACGTGGCGGCGGCATTTCGCGCGGCCGATAGTGAAACACCAGGTCAGAGACCCGGCCCGCGAGAAGGCGTCCGTGCCGTGCCGCTCTCCACAGGGGACGTCTCGGACGGGGCGATCTCCCGCTCAACACGCTGAAGAGACGCGCTTCAGCCCGGATGAAGACGCCGACTATGGGAGCAAGTAGGTCGTACAGGCTGGCCCCCGCTGTGTGCGAGTTTCACACTCGTCCTCGGTCCCGTCACCGGCGTTGAGGGCGATGATGTGGATGGCCCCTGCCTGTGGCGGGGGCGAGAGGGGAATGCTGACCCGCTGCTCGACCACGCCCCTGTCGTTCGGCCTGAGGGAGCTTGAGTAGAGGTCGACGCTGTCGTCGACCGGCTCGCCGTCAGCCGTCTCGGCGGCTACGTAGACGCCGATACTCGACCACGTTTCGACACCGTCGGCGCGAATGTCGAAGCTCAGTCGCAGAGAAGGCCGAGAACCGTCGACCCTGACATCCGTGATGCTCGGCCGCCCGTTGCCCCCGGCGGCCTTGGCCGCGCCGATGACCGCCACGCTCAGCGCCACCATGTAGAAGACCACACCGAGAATAAGCACAGCGGTCTCCCACAGATTGCCCCGCCGTGTGGGGTGAATGAGCAGAGCCACGATGCTGCACACGATGGCGACGATGGCGCAGAGCGAGGCCACATAGATCGGCCACGACTCGTTGTTGAGCGCCACGAAAACAAACTCACTGCGGAGCCCGAGTGCGGTCATGACTCCCGTGACGGCGACGAGGGCGCCGGCGAGGATTCTGGCAACGTCGTCCAAGCGCTTTCCGATGCCGGCCTGGATCATTTCGGATGTCGGGTCAGGTGCGGGGTCCCTGCCAGGGTTCTGCACCCCACTCATGCCACACTCCTTGCCGCCGGCTCGAGGCAGTCAATGGACGCGCCGGGCGCCCGAGCGTACAGCGCCGCATTCGTGCAGGAACGCCAAAGAGGCGCGGGCCAGAGCGTGTCTCTTTGATGTGTTGAGCGGTTGGTCCGATGTTCCCCGGCCCACACGAGATCGCAGCGCAACGCCGCGGCACGATGGCCCGGCGCGGTGCGAGGAACCCTCGGCCGGGGCCGAAGACGCAGCGGATGCGCTGTCGCTTGCCGAGGCTCTACTGAACTACATCTACGTCTTCACAGCCAAGTACGAGGAATTTCAGAACCGTAGGCAGGCGTCAGCAAACTGAGTTCTGACATCCACGGCTGACATCAACGACGCCGGACGAGGGCATACATGAGCGACTCTGTCCGGCCGTCGCACCAGTCGACGGCCGCAGCCGGAGCAGTCTCGGATCGAACTCCTAAAGCGGGTGTCGCGGATATATCAGGGCTGATACAGCAGTACGAGGGAGCGCGTCAGCTTCGCTTGCAGACGACCGAGATCTAGGAAATCCCTCTACCGGCAATGAGACCCATGGGAGGTATTTTTCTGTCTACTCGCGATTTCACAACCCTCCCATTTGAGAGCCGAACACGTATTTGATATTCAAGCTTGTCGCGGCGCGCGATTTTCGAGACCGCCACCCAGACTTCAACGGTTTCATCTGGGCGCAACCGAAATGGCGGAGGCCTCTCTGTGCTCATGTAGTCATAGCGAGGCTGCGTCTCAAACCAGAGATGTGTGACCTCCAGCTCTCGTTGCGGTGAAAGATTGGTCATCTTGATGAAAAAGTGCTCTGGGGATGGCTCGATTGCACCATCAGCGGACCCCACGCCTGTAACAGGGGGCGAAGCAGTAATTGGCATACTGGCATTGGGAGCCGGTCTGACGAAATATCCACGGTGAACCGTAACCCTAAGCTTCCGTCGACGCTGGTGGAAAGCCCTACCCAGACTGAGGAGCACGCTGACGCCTTTGACTGTCAAGCTGACAGGTTCCATGAGGAAGCATTACCACAGGCCTCGGCTGGTGGGCCACAGGCCGACCAGATCATCGGTACGCCAGCGAGAGCCCGCGCCTTGGCTCACTGACTGGTTGCCCGGCACAGCGCACCAAGGGCCCCTCCTGCACCGTCCATTAGCTAGCGCGGCCTGTCTCAGCCCGTAAAGCCAGCGGGCGGACGCCGTCGGCGTTCACGACCGTTCATCCAGGCCCCTAGCCAGGCCCGAAACGGAGTCCCGAGAGCTACAGATCAGAAGCGGAGCCATGGAGTGCACTCTGCGACCGCACCACAAGCGCACCAGATCGAGCGGGGAACAGCGGGGAATCACGGGGAAAGCCGCCATGTCCGACGAGGTCCCTCCTAGGCTGTTCCCCCAGGTCAGCCCCCGGACCGACCACAAATGACCGCAGCTTCCCGAGCTGAGCGCGCGAGTTCGATTCTCGTCACCCGAACCCGCTCCACGACTAAGGCCCAGGTCAGAGACCCGGTCCTTTTTGCACAGGGCACACGCTCTCCACGCGGTCCGGTGCCACCCAGAAGGACACGATGGTGCGAGTTGGGCAGTCCTCGGAGAAGCCGCCAAGAGGCGCTCGGGCACGAATCTGGCACGCGACCACTGATCACGACGGACAGTGTGCCGGAGGTCGTAGAACCGGAAGTCCTCGGGCGGGCCGACGATCTCGCGCGCCTTCCGCCACTCCCGCCCGGAGGTGCTGCGCGGGAAGGGAGCACCCTTCTCGCCGACGAAGACCAGCCCATCCGGGCGGGCTCGGCGTAGGACTCCAGGTGCCAGCGGAGCTCCCGGTGGAGGAACGCAGGGAGAATCACAGTCCGGGTGCCTGCCTCGGACTTGGTCGCCCTGGAGGCGGCGCCCGCTCATCCGCTCCGGCTCGGCGAGGCGGAGGCGCACGTTGTCGAGGTCGATGTCCCGGCGCCGGAGACCGGCCAGCTCCTCCGGCCCTGTCTCTTATACACATC
>KL569113.1:19277-21584 GCA_000715635.1 Streptomyces violaceus
CTTTAGCGGCAGCGGGCACGAAGTGGGAGAACCCCGCTGTGGCTGGGGCGGTTCACCTCCCGTCACCAGGGGTCGAGAAGTCGGCGCGCTACTCGGTCACGACATTGAAGGCGGGGTACACCTTGGTTGTGAACTCCGGCATCCCGGCCTCCTGCGCAATCGGCACAAGGGTCTCGGCGAACCGCTCCCAGGCCTCCTGGGATTCCCAGACGTCCACCACAAACCATCCCGTAGGACTGGGCCCGGCAACGTGCGAGATGATGCCGGGCACCGGCCAGTCCGAGCGACCCTTGACCAGGCCGCGTCCACCAGTCACTCCGTTGGCGGTCTGCTCGTACTGGGCCTGAGTGGCTCCGACCATGTCCAGAACTACAATGATCGCCATAGCGGCTCCTTCCGTTGTTCGGACCGCATGCGTGGCCAGTCGATCAGCAGAAGGCGCATGCTGCACGCGAGGATCGGCCGTGCGGGTGACGGCGTGTGATCACCGTGCGCTCGCATGCCCTCCACGTGCCCGGACGACAGGAGGAACACGGGGAGCCTCGGGGAACGACGGAGAGTCACCAGCGAACCCTTCCGTCAAGAGTCTCGCGGGCGCACCTGCGGCTGACGGGCCGGCGTACTGCTCCGGTCACACGAGTGCGGCTGTGGCTGGAGCCTCACGGGGAACCAGAGCAAACCCTGGGGCGACGCAGCCAGGAACGCTCGCACGCCGCACGGGACTCGGCAGGCCTGGACCGTCTCCCGCTCCGAGAAGTCCGTCAAGGCGCCCAACGTGTCGACTAGGAAAGTCCGGCGATCACGAGCGCCCGGCAGCGACCCCCAACGACCAGATGTCCGATCCACTCCGAGCTACGGATCACGGCTTCTGACACGGCTGATATCAACGACGCCGGACGGGCGTACACCAACGTCTCTGCCCGGCCGTCGCACCAGTCGAGGGTGGTAGTTGAAGCGGGCTCGGATCGAACTCCTGAAACGGGTGTCGCAAGTTCGAATCCTGCCTGGGGCCCAGACGAAAGGGCCAGCCCAGGAAGGGTTTCCTCCCAGGCTGGCTCTTTGCTTTGTTCGACTCCATGCCACCCACGTGCCATGTTCAAGGTCGTTTGTGCGGGCGGCTCGCCGCTACCGACTACTCCAGTCGGCGTCGGCTTGACGACGCCCACCATCCGGCGTAGTCCGGAATGAGAGACCAATCAGACTTCCTGAGAAGGTTTCGAGAGGAGTCCGATCATGCTCGGCGACCTGCTCGGCGAGGAACAGGGAGAGACCACCGGAATGCGGGTCCTGCCCACCGACGACGGCCACCCCGCGATGGAAATTTCCTTCCAAGCAACGGGCACGCTTCTGGACACGGCAGCCAAGGACATGGGGACGTACGAGTCGTTCGTGCGACCCGACGGCACGCTCTTCGGCGATGGCCAAGGGATCATCATGACCCAGGACGGAGAGACGGTCACCTGGCACGGTCAGGGCATCGGGCACGTCACCGACGCCGGCGGAGTGAACTGGCGCGGCGCCATCTACTACGACACAGCCGCCGCCAAGTTCACCCGGCTCGCAGGGACCGCAGGCGTGTTCGAGTTCGATACCGACGAGCAGGGAAAGGTCACGGCGAAGGTCTACGAGTGGAAGTAGGCCCTCCAGCTCCTGCCCGTTGAACTTCGGGCGGACCGCCGCACGCGTCGGCCAGGAGAGGTGGCATCCCATCCCTCGCCTGCATCGTTTGCGCACCATGCGCCCGTGCCCCTCATGGCCCAGGCCTCGGACGTGAGTGCTGAGCACCACAGGGTTCTGGAGTCCGCCGACGTCACGCAAAGCGCAGGAGATGTTGCGATCAGTGATCACCGGGGTGAGTCTGAGCGAGATGCACCGGATCCCAGCGAGCGCGGACGGAAGCGCGCAGGTCGCGGTGCGCGATGAGAACGTGCGATGCGGATGATGATGAAGGCCCGCATGAACACCCAGATGTCGAATGAGGTGACAAAGGGCGGAGCGATGCCCAAGTCACTGAAGACAGCCATCGAGCAGCTGAATCCCGAAGCCGCGTACTTCACCCCTGAGGGCGGACGCACCATGTTTCTCGTGTTCGACATGGAGGACAGCTCGCAGCTGCCCTCCATCGCCGATCCGTTCTTCCAGGAGATGGGCGCGGAAGTCACTTTCGAGCCGGTCATGAATCTCGACGAACTGCAAAGGGGCCTTGCAGCCCTGCAGTAGCGGAGTCGTCTTCCGCGACCGTTGAGACCGCCCCAGCATCGCCCCGGTGGACGGAGCCGGTACGGCAGCCCGCCATCGGGTCCGATG
>KL569113.1:21813-22497 GCA_000715635.1 Streptomyces violaceus
GCCCGCCATCGGGTCCGATGACGCCGACATCCAGCCCAGGTTGTCCCGAGTGCTCCACGGTGTCCTGCGCACACACAGATTGCGCACGCAGCACCGCTGCTCATCACCCAGGAGAAGGAGCAGGCGCCCGGGACATCACTTCCTGGGGCGCTCCGGAATGCGGAGCACCGAAGAAGCCTGGAGTCTGGGCGACGTTGGCGAAGCTCCACAAGTCGCTGGACAGCACAGATCAACTCCTGGCCGCGACAGGCAGACACGTCCGAGTCTCCCCGGCCCGGAACGGCGGGACCGGGGCGACGGCGCGGCACAGGCCGACCGGAAGGGCCGGTTGTCCGCCTGAGACCAGCCGAGCGCAGTGTGCCCGTGCGTGCACGTAATCGGTCCACCTGTTCTCGCCCCCGTGCCCACGGCGCGCCCGTAAGAGCGGACAACCACGATCAACAGCGGCTCCGCCGGCTACAGGGAAAGCTGCCGCCTGAGCGCATGGGTAGCGCGTAATAGCGCTGGTCGCGCTGGACGAGCAAGCGCAGTTGGCTGTACCGGTACCGGTAGTGCTGGCCCTTGCCCAGGTCCTCCACCAGCGGGCCGGGGTTTCCCGACATGCTGAGACGATCGGTGCTGAGGACCACCACGGCGGTGCGACTCGCCAAGTGGTCGGCTGTTCGTTCCGCGGCTTCTCTGCCT
>KL569113.1:22732-25385 GCA_000715635.1 Streptomyces violaceus
CCGCCATACCGGACGCCCACACCAACAGCAACGCTGCCATCATGAGGCTCGCCCCACGCTGCCAGGGCCGCTGGTCGCCAGGCGCAAATCACTAGCAGTTCTTGTTCAAACGTCAGCGAGCAGTTGCCCTCGATCGGCAGCTGCTCTGAACCTTCTGTGGTACGCCGGGGCAACGGCGGTTTCAGTGAGCCACTCCATCTTGCTAACCCCTCGACGGGGATAGCGCAGGGCGGTCCCGGTCGCCTTGGCCTTTGGGGCGGTCACCGCGTGGGGCCCATACGGACTCCGATGTGGACTTCGGCCACGTGAGCGCTCTTCGAACCGGCCGCAGCGGCTCGGTGATGCCCACCGGGTGACGGCTCAGGCGCCGGGCGCCCGGTAATCCACCTCCTGACGGACCGCCTCGTCGATCTCCTCGGCCGTCAGCAGCGCAACCGTGTTGGTGCGCACCCCACCGGCCGCCGACGTGACCAGCCCCAGGGCCGCGGCGGAGGTGTTGCCTGGCAGGTCCGCAGTGAGGTAGAAGTCCTCCTCGCCGAGTGCCCAGTACGCCGATTCGAGTCGGCCACCCATGCTCTGGACCAACCGCTCGACGACCTCACGGCGCGCGGTGCCGCCCTCTTCGAGCAGGCCCTTCAGTCCGTCCACGGTCAACTTGACCTTGAAGAGGTACTTCGGCATGGGTTCCGCCTTTCACGTCTCGCGCTGCTCGCGTCTGTCACATATGCCTCGGTAATCACCCTCAATCCGCATTCTCCCTACTCCTCCGCGTCCGCGTCGCGAGGTCCGCCGCCATACGGCTTACGCCCCGGCCAAGGCGCGGGTCAGCTCACCGACGCGCACGACCACCAGAACAAAATCGTCGGGGGGATACGTCAGTGACTCTGTCCGGCCGTCGCAGCAGTCGACGGCCACAGTCGGAGCGGGCGCGGATCGAACTCCTAATGCGGTGCTCACCAACGAGCGCCCTCCCGGGCCGTCCTCGGGCCGTGGAAGGGCGCTCAATGGTGACCAACGTCGACATGTGCCGACAGCTCGGCAGCAGGTCATGGCGTTGAGCCGCTAGTGCTCTGACCGCATAGGTTCGCCGGGTTGCTGGTCGCGGGTCGCCACGGCATTGGTCCTTCGTCTGGTGGAAGCCCGCAGGCGGCCGAGGCTGGGCCGTGGTCGGCTGTAAGCAGACATCACGCGGTGACGGCTCGGCTTCGCTCACCGGCGGCGGCGCGGCGAGAGGAGCGGTCATGACCAGCCGTACAGTGCAGGACCGGCTGTTCATCGGCGGGGACATGGTCACGCCTGCCTCGCAGGACGTGATCGAGGTCATCTCTCCGGTAACGGAGGAACGAATCGGTACCGCTCCCTCATCGACGCCTGCCGATATCGACCGAGCAGTGCGCGCGGCGCGCGCTGCCTTCGACGATGGCCCCTGGCCCCGCATGTCTCCACAGGAGCGCGCGGACGCGCTGGGTCCGTTCGGCGAGTACCTGCGCGCACGTGTCCCCGAGATCGCACAGCTCATCACCACGGAGATGGGCTCACCGATCAGCTTCTCAAACCAACTCCAGGCACCGGTTCCCGTGATGGTCCTGGACTACTACCGGGAACTTGCCGCCACCTTCCCCTTCGAACAGGACCGGGCAGGTCTCAGCGGTCCCGCGCGGATCCTCCGGGAGCCGGTGGGCGTCGTGGGGCAGATCGTGCCGTGGAACGCGCCGCTCATCCTGACGATGGTGAATCTTGCTCCCGCCCTGATCGCCGGCTGCACCGTCGTGCTGAAGCCCGCGCCGGAGACCCCGCTGCACCCGTACCTGCTCGCCGACGCTGCCATGGAGGCCGGTCTTCCCCCCGGCGTCCTCAACATCGTGCCCGCCGACCGGGAGAACAGCGAGGCGCTCGTGCGCCACCCGCTGGTTGACAAGATCAGCTTCACGGGCAGCTCCGCGGTAGGGCGGCGGATCGGCGCGCTGTGCGGCGAGCAGTTCAAGCGCGTCACCCTCGAATGCGGCGGGAAGTCGCCCGCCATCATCCTCGAGGACGCCGACATCGACAGCGTCGTTCCCGCCCTCATGCCGTACGCGATCATGATGTCCGGCCAGCACTGCCTGGCACAGACCCGGATCCTCGCTCATCGCAGCCGCTACCAGCAGGTGGTGGATGCGATCTCGCAATCAGCTGCTGCGCTGCGGGTCGGCGATCCGGACGACCCCTCGACCGAGGTCGGCCCACTGGTGGCCGAGCGCCAGCGGCGGCGGGTCGAGGACTACATCGCCGGCGCCCGGAAGGACGGCGCGACGATCACGGTCGGCGGCGGCCGGCCCGCGAGCCAGCCGAAGGGCTGGTACGTCGAACCGACGATCTTCGCAGATGTCGATAGCTCCATGCGCATCGCGCAGGAGGAGATCTTCGGCCCCGTGCTCGTCGTCATCCCCTTCGATGACGACAACGACGCGGTCCGTATCGCGAACGACTCGAAGTACGGCCTGTCGGGAAGCATCTGGACAGGCGACCTGGACCGGGCCATGCGCATCGCTCGCCAAGTGCGTACGGGGACCTTGACGCTGAATGGGTACCGGATCGAGTTCGCCGCCCCCTTCGGCGGATACAAGGAATCCGGGATGGGCCGCGAGTTCGGGCCCGAGGGCCTCAGCTCGTT
>KL569113.1:25648-38046 GCA_000715635.1 Streptomyces violaceus
TTTTTGGAGTACAAGACGATCAATTTGCCGGGCGATCTAGTGCTGTGACCGGGAGGGTCCGGTGGTCAGGCCGCGGTCTGGACCGCTCTGCCGCCCAGCGGGTCGCTTTCTCGCTGCGGATGCGGATGCGGATGCGGATGTGGGCGCGTTCGCGTCGTTGTGCTGCGAGAACGTCGGGGTGGCGGGCGTGCTTGTTGCACCAGCGCAGGTAGGCGTACAGGGCCCGGGTCTGGACGGTGTGGTTCGGGTGGTGGGAGTTGGCGAGGGTGAACTGCCGCAGCGGCCCGAAAATGGGCCTCGATGGGGTTGGCCCAGGAGGCGTAGGTAGGGGTGAAGCACAGCTCGACCTGTGACCGGCATCCAGCCATCGTGGATGGCTCGGAGCCATGATCCGGGGCGATGAGGGAGTGGCCTCAGGCTCCCTCGGAGAGGACGCCGAGTGTACGTAGTGGCACGCGTGTGGCACGACACCTGAAACGGTGAAGGGCCAGCATGGGAGGAAACCTCTCCTGAGCTGGCCCTTCTGGCTGTGCCCCCGGCAGGATTCGAACCTGCGACACCCGCTTTAGGAGTTCGATCTATCCCTCACCCAGGTGGGGCCTGCCTTGCGCATCGGTGCCACACGTGGGTGCTGTGTGTCGCCGCCGTCCGGGGTCGTTGATGTCAGCGTTGGATGTCAGCGGAACAGCTCCGGCGCCGGCAGGACTCCAAGCGCAAACACACGACTAGCGTCTCAGGCTTGTCATCCCTGCCGGGACCTGCCATGAGTTGGCGCGGCTGCCCGTCACCCACCGTCCGGTACCTAGGAGAACTGCGGCCCGGCAGGTCAGAGGCTCACCGGGACGGGAGGCGCGGATCGTGTCGATGATCTGCCACATTGGCAAGAGCCATGTCTTCGCCTCGCCAGGCTCCAGACGGCAGACGCTCCCCTGCATCGTGAAGTCGACCGCTCGAACGCGAGATGGCGCACCGCCCCAGTAGGAGCGACGTCTGTCGGATATGCATGGCACGCGTACGCTCACGGGTCCACGCCCAGTGTTGCGTACGACCACACTGAATGCGTCGTGCACGTACGATTCGAACTCTGCGCCCTGGATGCGTTGAAGGTCCGTTGTAGTGCAATCGACAACCTCCGAGACGATGGACGGGACAGGATCCCCATCGTCATGGATCGCGATCGACAGTTCGCAGCGCACCCGGGCGCCGCTCAAGAAGTGGCTGACGACTTGCCAACTGAGTGACACCGTAGACACGGCCAAGCTGAGAGCGGCGACAGCGAATGCCCCGGACGCGTCGGTCATTCGAGGATGATATGGGCGTCGGGGTCGAGACCGGCGACGTTTTTCCCGGTTCGTGTCACCTCGCTGGCATGGCGGTAGCACCAGGCACCACAGGTGCGGAACGCCTTGTCACCCGTATCCATCAGCTACCCGTTCGGGCTCTCTCCGCGACAGGCGCGAGTCGTGGGAGTGTTGGGGGTGACGACCTGGTGGCCAACACGCTTGCCAACTGTGTCGGTGGCCTGCTGGGGTGTGTGCGGGGGCGTTCACCTGCGTTCATGGGCGGCTTGCCCGTGAGGCGAACTCGGCGCGCGGTCCTTGGTGAACGGCCGTGAACGGCTCTGAATGAGACGGAAACTGAGACGGGGGCCCGGCCGCGCTGAGCTGCCCCGAAGGCCGGGTTCCTCTCACAGGGGCGCACGCCCTCGAGTGGTGCTCAGGGGTGCCGCTGAGTGCGGGTGTCGTGGCTGGGCGCCAAGGGATCGAAGGGCAATTCTGGGATGCCGAGTTCTTGGCGCATGGCGGATGCGGTGGCCTGAACGGCCTTGTAGTAGGTGTGCTGTGCGGTCTGGAAGGTGCCATCCGTGATGTGCGCGCCGTCCGCGAGTAGATCGCGCAGAGTTCGGACGGTGCGGAACGCTTCGACGCCCAGCTCGACCACGCGAGGCGGGGCAAGCATCGTCAGGCCGAACCGTTGCTCGAACAGACCGGACTCTGAGAAGGCGGCACGGACTGCACGCCTGCGATCTTCAGGTGTGTCGTAGGCAGCTTCTGAGGCGAAGCGCATGCTCTCTGTCGCGCGGGCCAGGTGAGAGAGGTAGGTCACGAAGGCTTCGCGCAGAACGGTCTGCGCGTCTGCTCGTTGGGCACGCTTCCAGCGGTCTCGGTCCACAACGAATGTCGCGACGATGCCAGCGAGTGCGCCGGCTATGGCACTCAGAGGTGCAGTCCAGTCCATACGACTGTATTGAGCACACGTTGTTGCGCGCTGTGAAGAAGGAAAGCGGTCCCAAGCGCTGATGATCTCAGCTTGGGAAGCTTGGGTCCTCCGCGCTCGATAGGCGCGCTGACCTGCTGCGCAGCAGCGTCACGACGTGTGGACGTGCTCGGTGAGTGACAGCTGTTCCCCGTGGCTCCCCGCGCTATCTGGCACGGGTCTGGCACGGTGCTTACCGCGGCCCTGGCGGCTTGGGGACACCCTTGTCCATCAGCGCGTTGGTGAACGCAACCGCGAACCGGTGTGTCTCGGGTGTCACGTCGGTGGGCTCGCTGGCGTACCAGCGGAAGGTGTCCGGGTTTCGCTCAGCCTCGTTCAACCAGTGGGCCAGGCGGTGAAGCTCTCCTTCGCTGAGCCTGGTGGCGGCCTGATGAACCCACGCCTCATCTGGCCCGGTGTACGTCCCCAGAGCTATAACGGCCAGCTCCACCACGTCCGGCGCGAAGACAGACCGGCAAAGATCACGGGTATCAGGAGAGACCGGCATACGCCGAGGATGCGGTGTCCAGGATGGCAGGGCAATAGAGAGTCGTCGCCGACTGTCGCACCCCTGACGCCGGCCGGACTGTACACGTGACCTCTTCGTCCCGAAGCAACTGGACCGCGTGCTTGGCCTCGGGCTTGTGTGCCGCTCACCTGCGCTGACGGTCCGCAGGCATCCGCCCTTGTCCGCCGCTGTCTTCGGCGTTGTCGCGCAGTTAGACACTCACTGGTCCGGGTCCCCAGACAGCCTGTCGATGATCGTGGCTGCCCGACTACGGGCCTGGTCCGATTCAGGCTCACTGCCGTGGGCACGAACAGCTTCCATCACAAGCATGCGATAGTCGCGCCTGACTCTCTTTGCTTGATCTATGGCCGCGCGCAGCTCGGCCACGGGGGCGGGCCCACGGGCTGATGAGGTCACATTCTCGCCTTCAGCGAACCAGCCGAAGGCGATGTGCGCGGCTCCTTGGGTGGCTGCTCCTAGTCTCGCTGCTGCGTAAGCGACGTCCTCCGGCCCTTCCAGGAGGACGCGTTCGTAGGCCGTGCTAGTGGAAGCTTCGAAGCTATCTCTCAAGCGGGCAAGCGCCGCATCTGGCGAGGAAGCATCACCTGACATGAAGTCAGCTACCCACCAGAGCGCGTCAAGCTGCGTAGAGATCTCCGCCGCGTAGGCGGCATATGCCTGCCGTCGGGGCTCTCGTAGCTGCGCGGTATGGTCCGCGCGTATTTGCCGTTCCGCCTGCCGCTCTTGCGTAGCCAACTGCAGCTTCACCTGGGACCGGGCGAAGTAACCAGTCACCCCTGCAGCAGTTGCTGTGCCCAGTGCACCAACTGCCGCGCCTAGTAGTGCCGCGAGACTTGCATCCATGTCTTCATTCTCGGCGTCTTGATCCTTTCCCGTGCCAGAACGCACGAGTCCGCACGCTCAGCTTGGGAAACTGCGAGCATATTGCGGCCTGCCCGTGCAATGACCTAGGGGAACGCCCCGATTGCCGCCTCCTCAGGCTGGACCGCTTCACCGTGATTCCCCGCTGTTCCCCGCTCAATCTGGTGCGCTTGTGGTGCAGCCCGCCATGCGCATCAGAGATGACGCTTGGACGCTCTGACCAGTCGACTGATGTCGTCGCGGGTCTTTACCCTGCGCTGGTCTAGTTCGGTCCTGCTGTCCGTCTTGGGCAGGGCTGTGACGTCCGCAAGTGCAGCTTCTGCCGCCTCGCTCAACACCTCGTCATCGGTGAGCATCTGCACCCGGAAGAGAGCTTCTTGGGCGCTGGAGCGCAGGTCGTATGCGCGGACTCGCACCACGCCGGGGTCCTCGTGTGGTACTTGTTCGTGTTCGCAGAACCAGAGATGTACCAGGCAGCGGCGGTAGTTGATGAGTGCGCCGGCGTAGGCGGAATAGGCATCGAGTCGCTCCTGGCGGAGCCTCTCATGACGGGTGAACTGATGCCCCTTGTCGGTGGTGCGCTGCTGAAACGCCAGGGTGAGCCCCGAGCCGAGCAGGGTTCCCAGAACGGCTATGGCACTGGCGATGATGGTCTCCACACCCCAAGCTGATCACGCATCACCGGCCGGGCGCAGTACACGCCCTGCTCTCATGCCAACACTATTTCCAACTGTGTTGGTGTGGCCTTGGGCTGGGTGCAGGGGCGTTCACCTGCGTTCATGGGCGGCTGGCCGTCGGCGTGGTCACGGCTCAGGCCCTCGGCTGACCGGTCATGAACGGGGCTGAACGAGACGGAAACTGAGTCGGACGGCGGGGCCAGCTCGCTAGTGCTCTTGGTGTCGAGGAGGGGGCATGGCACCCGTCCGCAAGGGATCACGAGGGATAGTGGTCGATGGCACGGTCTACCGTTGGCGTCTGCGAGGCAAGCCGACGTACTCCCAGGGCCTGGCCTGGTCGCCGTGTACGTTCGCGGTCGAGCATGCAGATACCCCGGGGGCGACCCTGGTGGTTACAACCGATCAGCCACATCAGAGCAACTGGATCGGTCGCGAGGCCAAGACTGTGCTGCCCTCCGGTGTTGCCGTGGCGGTTCGGCTTGCCCTGCGCGAGGGCTGGACTCCGACGGTTGCGGGCTCCGCGTTCCACCTCGACCAGTCCTCCGGCTTCACGCCCTCATCCTGAGGGGCCGATGTACGCGCCAGTAGTCCCTGTTGACTGCTCCGGACCCCCTGAACCTCGCACGGTTGTGGCACGTGAACTCTTCTGGGTTGGTTGCCGCTACGAGCAGGGCAATGACTGAGACAACGCCGGACACGAGGGTTGCGAGTAGCGAATTACCGGAAGATCTTTCCTTTAATTCGTTGAATCTGCGGTTTTAGTTGGCCCTCCCAACTCAAGCGTGAAACACGCGATTCAAGCCACAGGATCGCAGCAACGGCGAGTGGTGCTGCAAGCGTGGCTAGGCTGGCAGCACCGAACGTGTTCCACGACCAACCTGAATCAAGGATGATACCGAGAAGGAAGAAGGCGACCCCTGTTGTCGCCACGGCAACAGTGAAGATAATGATCTTGCTTGCCGATCTACCCGCTTTGAGAGCACTTGCTGGTTTCCTCTTCAACCGCCACCACCAGTACCAGCGCCCGAAAGCAGCCAACCAACGTGATGGTCGTAGCTGATGCCCAATGTGGGCCTCTTTACCCGCTAGTAGCGCCCCCCACAACAGAGTTAGCCAGCCCCTCCACTTTCCGCCAAGCGGTGAGCCTGAGCCCAGGAGTACGCGCAGAGCGGCGGCTGCAACCCGTTGTGCCGTTGGCCCGTGCCCCTTCTCGAACAGCGCCGCGTCGTCAGCAGCTGAAAGTTCCCTTAGCCGGTCCCTCATGGACACGTTCTCTTTTTTTAGAATTGCCTGGTGAATCATTTTCTCGCAGGCCCAGCGTTCTTCGGGATCGCAGATGAACAGGCGAAGCAAGTGATGGGCTGCGTCTAGCCTGCCCCACGTGAAATCAGATGCTCGCCATTCTTCGCTCACGAACGCGCCGAAGTGGTTTAGCCGTGTTCCATACAGCTTCCTTTCTCCCAAGGGCGCAAATGCATCCTGCGGAAGGGCTGGGCTGGGCGCATCAGGCCCGAGTCTCAGGAATTGAAACTTTGGTGAATGCTGGCCAGATTGCGCTGGCGGAACGAATGCTTGAGTCAGGATCTCTGACACGAGGAACGACCTGATAACTTCCCGCTCGATGCTGAACGTACGGGTACGCGATGCCGGCCCGTCACTCCCAACCCGAGACCCATTCTCACTCTTCAGGACTTCCGTATAAATTTCCACCGCACTTTTTACGGTATCACTTAGAGCTTTATCCACTTCGAGATAACTTAGCACCGCATTGATGTGAACAGTTACATTCTCGTGAAACAAAGAATCCTCTTCTGACTCGGCTGTTTCCTTTCTCCTGAGATGCGCAAATAGCTTTTCTTCGATCGCATGGATCGCACGCGCTCGGCTGCTCAATTCACTCAACGACTTGCGAATAAGATCATCGCCCTGCAGCCGACGCGACTCCTCTCCTTCCGAAAATCGATCAACATCCTCCTTCGTATGGCGCAAACGATTCTCAAGGTCATCGATGAGGGTCCACATGAGTCTTTGAGCTGGAAAAACTCCCCATGGCCAAGTGGCGGCGTCAGGGTTTTCCAACGCTTCAGATGTGGAGGGAACCCACAACGGGTCGTCGTTCAGGATGACATCGGCGTCACTCAGTGGTGTGGCAGTCAAACTGGTGACTCCGCTGGCTTCGCCTCGCAACTCACGGGCCTTTTTGACTACCGTGAGGGCCCTACGGCGACGGTATTCTTGGAAAAGTCCCGAAGCAGCCTCCTGCAGCCGGAGGGACTCGGAGGGATCATTCTGTTGTAGCGCAAATAGAGAATGCAGCGGACTCTCTGTGTCGCTCCGCATGCGAGCAAACAATTCCTGAGTCCCGCTACGGAGATCTGCCTCGCGTGGATACCCTAGCGCGGTTCGAATGACATTCGAGTACTTCGAATCTGAGCAAACAGCTTCGACATTCTCTGGCCGAGCATGCGCGGCGGAGGGAACGATGTACACGATAACTCGACGGACCCACCGATCAACCCGCCGCTCGGCGATTGCGTCTAGGACCGGCCCGAATGGCGCGTTGTTAAGGACTCCCCCATCGATGACACAACTCGCTTGAACAGGCCCGTGCTTGTGCGCATTCGGGTAGACGCGGAAGTCAAGGAGGTCCGTTTCGTCTACGGGTGCGAAGGCCAACGGATATCCAGCGGATGCACGTGCGGCCAGTGCTAGAGCATCCGTATGCTGAAGAAAGTCATTCTTGCAGTCTTGGCCTTTCCTGTGCAGGCAGGGTTCGACGGTCTTCCAGCCGTCCGAATCTTCCTTTTGGTACTTCACCACTTCTGGATCGAATTGGAATCGATAAACCCTTCGATGGTCTGCAACGTCGAAGTATCCGCCAAATCCATCGACGAACTCTTTTGGTAGCCCGTCTAGTGCGGTTGCGGTGATGAATAGAGTGACCGGCTTCTCTTGTCCCGGCCTGGCGGCCTGAGTCAAATCTCGCAGGATGTTTTTAATTTTTTCGTGGAAGTAGGATCCGTCGAGCAAGCTATTGGCAGGTGGTTTTCTGAGCAGTCCGGTCCGTGTTAGTGCAGCAGACTCTTCCCACACTTTTCTAAGATCAGGGAGTGATGCGCCACTTCCAATCGCGGTGGCAAGTAACGCTCCGTTCAATCCGCCAGCCGAAGTGCCAGCGATGACGTCGACAAGAACCTCCTTCTTTCCATGAACCACTTGCTTCCACAGTTCGTATACCTCTCGATCGCTGTCCTGATCAGGTGAAATGCCTCCGTCGTCTCCTCGGGAAGCTCGCAGCAACAAGTTGATTTCGTGGGACACCCCACCCATCCACACGGCGAGGCTAACTCCCCCGTTCAGTACCAAAGCAAGTCGGATTTGTTCGAGTGGCTGCATAGGGACATGCTAGGTGCTCCCAGACTCCGCTCGCTCGCTCAGCTGCGTGTTGCTTAGACCATTCGACTGATTGGCTGACCTTGCATGCCTCGCGGTGGCATGCAGCTGGCCCTTTTGCGTCCGTACTCCCTGGGCGCGAGGGTGTGGGCTCACCCGGTTGGCGGGATAGCACTGGAGGCCGGGGTCAGTTGGCGGCACCATAGGCGTATGGGGATTAATGGGTTGGCAAGCCGGAGTGAGAATGAATCTCCCTGATTACAGCTCATATCTATGTGTTGACGATCTTCTGTCTGCTCAGCGCCCACTGACGTCTAAAGACGAGGATCTGCGTGTATGGGCCGACGAGCACTTCTTTATTATCTCCCACCAGCGATCTGAACTATCGTTGGCGCAAGTATTGGTCGATCTAGATCTGGCAACAGCCGATCTAGATTTTCGCTCCTCGAACCAGCAGCGGGCACAAATCCATCTCAGGCGGGCTTGTAGGGTCCTGGAGAGTTTGGTTGAGGACGCGGTGATGCTGGCCGAGCAGCTCAACGCTGACGCATTCGCCAGATTTCGAGGACGCCTTGGTACGGCCAGTGGCGCTCAATCGCCACAATTTAGGGAGCTACGTAAGTCATTGGGGCTGGGGCGAGACGATAGCCCTGTATATTCAGCCTTTTTGAATCTGTTGCGGAGGGAGGGGATTAATATTCGTCAGCTATATCGCGAACAGGATTCAAGAAGGATTCTATATGAGACCTCTGAATTGCTTATGGATATCGCTCAAGCGTTCTGGAAATGGGAATTGCATCATGTTCAGATGGTTGCGCGAATGGTGGGGCGCGGAGGGGGGACTGGAGGGTCGACGGGTTTGGCGTATCTATGGAAAAAGGCAGGTCCTCCATTTCCTGATCTCTGGGAGGGGAGAGAGGGCGTGAATAGGCCACCAATTGCGAGGGGAAGATTTCTCCCCTCGGGAGGAACGGATGCTCTGGAGTAGACGAGTAGCCGCTGGTTGAGGACTTGACGGCAGCCAAGTGACGGCACCTGGCTTCCTCGTCCCGAATCGAATCAACTAGGAGAGACCCCCTACGACGTCAGTGGGTCTTTATAATTCCATGGCTGGGAAATTGGCGCTGCCCTCTGTGAGGTCGGCGGAGCGGGTTTGGGCTGGAGCTGCTTTGGCGCGAGTGATCATGGCCCCGTAAGCTTCCGGCGCGTCGGGCAGTCTGTGGACCTGCCCGGTAAAGCACGACGTTGGGGCCATGATCTTCGAGGCTCGCGCCAAAGTGGCTGCCTAAAGCCGTGGAGCCGACCGCCCCAGCCACGACGTAGCTCTTCTCTGGCATCAGGTGGCGGACTGCTGTGCGCGCGGCACGGGCGCCGGCCGGGCTGGAGCGGGGCGGAGACAGGAGCGCAGGCCCGGCCGGGGGCCGGGCCGCGCGCGGTGAGCGGAGCGAGCCGCCTTGAACCAGTAGAGAAAGTTGTAACTCAGTCGGCAGCGAGGGGTCTGTCCGGTCCCGGTCGAAGCGTGGTCAGCTGCTCTTGGGCAGCAGGTGCGGCGCGTGGGCCTCGACTGCTTCTAGGAGCTCTCGCTTCGAGGGGTTCACCATTGCTCGGCCGGCCACGGTCACGGTGGGCACAGTCTCGTTCCCGTCGGCGACTGACCGGACGAATGCCGCCGCGTCCGGGTCTCGCCAGATGTTCACCTTGGTGTACTGGAGCCGCGTGAAACGGAGTTGGGTAAGCAGCTTCATGCAGTACGTACACATGGGGCGCCAATAGACGACTACGCCGCCAGGCTCCTCGGACACAGATCTCTCCCTCGTTTCCATGCATGCTCGTCGATCAGCGCCGAACCATCGTGCATCAGTAGAGGCGTTGCGTGCTCGCGTTGGGTTGGAAGTCGTGTGTGCAGGCTGGGAGTTCGACGCCTTGGCGGTGGGCTAGCGGCAGGAAGACCACGGGTCGGATCGTCCAGGTGACGCGGGTGCTGGCGTGGGTCACAGAAACCGTGCAGGGTTCCATGTGTAAGAGGGCTCGTCGCGTATCGATGCGGCCGTCGTAGAGCCAGGCCCAGGCCTCGTCGGAGGCGTCCGGGTCGAGTGCTGGCGAGATGGTGCGCAGGGCGACTGCTACCCATCTGTCTGCCTGTGGTGCCGAGTAGGCGTCGAAGGATGCCCGGAGTATCGGCCACCCGCGACAACCGCGTCCTGTACGTCCGCCAGCAGATCCAGCGCCGCCGTGGCGTCCTGTACGACGACGACCCCAAAAGCCGCCGCCGTCGTGCCGTCCCTCTGCCCGCCCTCTGCATCGCGCCCCTGCGCTGGCACCGCATGCGGCAGGCGGCTGCCCGTGCCAAGGCGGGGGAGAGGTGGCAGGAGTCGGCCTACGTCTTCACCACCCGCACCGGCCGCCCGGTCGAGCCGCGCAACCTGTACCGCTCCTTCACCCGTGTCGCCCAGTCCGCCGGCCTCCGCGTCATCCGGCTGCACGATGCCCGGCACGGAACCGCCACCCTCCTCACGGCGGCCGGAGTCGCGCCCCGCGTGGTGATGGAGATCCTCGGCCACTCCCAGATCAGCATCACCATGGACGTCTACACGCACGTCGTGCAGGACACGCAGCGCGAAGCCATGAGCCATATGGACCGCCGGCTCAGGAGACGCCCCATCCGCGAGTGATCGCCCGCGTTGATGTCAGAAGTGGATGTCAAAGGCCCCGGACCAAGATCGGTCCGGGGCCTTTTGGCTGGTGCCCCCGGCAGGATTCGAACCTGCGACACCCGCTTTAGGAGAGCGGTGCTCTATCCCCTGAGCTACGAAGGCAGTGGCATCGGACGCAAGCAGCGGCGTGCCTGTGGTCTGGGGTGACCACAGGCGTCAGCGTACCGGATACGGGTCGGGTGGGTGTGGGGGTCAGGTCAGGGGACGTGGGTGAAGCGGGTGGCGGTGTGGAGGTCCGACTCGATGCGGGTGGCTGTTGCCGTCAGTTCGGGGAGGAGGTCCGTTACGCACTCCCGGAGGCTGTGGCGGCTCGCGTGCATGGCCGTGTTCAGGGCGGCCACGACTCTTCCGGACCGGTCGCGGATCGGGACCGCGATGGAGCGGAGGCCCTCTTCCAGTTCCTCGTCCACCAGGGCGTATCCCTGGGAGCGGACCGAGGTCAGGGTGTGGGTCAGTCGCTGCTTGTCCGTGATCGTGTGGGGGGTCAGGGGGCGTAGGTCGTGGGGGAGGGGGGCTTGGCCGATGGTCCTGTCCGCCAGGAGGACTCGGCCCAGAGCCGTCGCGTACGCCGGCAGGCGGGTGCCCAGCGTGATGTTCACGCTCATCACGCGGCCCGTCGCCACCCTCGCCGTGTACTGGATCTCCTCGCCCGACTCCGAGAGCACCGCCAATGACGTCGATTCGTGGATGCGGGACGTCAGGTCGGAGAGGTGGGGGTGGGCGATGTCGGGGAGGGTCGTGCGGGAGAGGGGCGGGAAGCCCAGGGAGAGGACCCGGGGGGTCAGGGCGAAGGTGCGGTCGCCTGTCGGTGTCACCAGGTCCAGGTGTTCGTAGGTGATCAGTGCTCGGCGGGCCGTCGCCCGGGCCAGGCCCGTTGCCTGGGCCACCTCCGTGAGCGTCAGCTCCGGCCTGCCCTCGCCGAAGGCCGTGAGGACCGTCAGGCCCCGCGCCAGGGATTCGATGAAGTCGCGGCCGAGTCGCTGTTTCGACGCGCCCGTCCAGAGCGCCAGGTTCGTCGGCGGTGTGCCGGGCGGCGGGGGTGGGGTGCGGTCCAGCTCCTGCTCCATCTGCGTTACCGCCGCCTGCAACCTCGGCAGCAGGGTGGTGCGCAGGCTGTGTGCCGTGTGGCGGCTCGTGTGGCTGACCACGCTGGCCACGCACGCCGGCGGCCGGTGATCGCCGACCGCGTGAGGGGAGCGGACCGGTACCGAGACCGCAACCAAGCCCGGTTCGATCAGCTGGTCGTCCAAGGCCCAGCCGTTCGCGGCCGCCTCCTGCGTGCGGCTCACGAACATCTCGTCGTCTCTCGCGTCCGCTCCGTACTTGCGGGGTGGTACGGCCGTGAAGGAGAGGTCCCTCGGGTCCGCCGCCCGGCGTTCGCGCCAGCGTTGCCAGTCGGTGGCCGTCCACTCCGTTGCGAACAGAGGGCCGGGGGCGGTGCGCTCGGCGGGGAGCAGGTCGCCGATGCGGAAGCTCAGGGACATCGCGCGGCGGCGGGTGGCCTGGTGGATGAAGCGGATGCCGTCGCGGTCGGCGACCGCCAGGGAGACCGACTCGTCCAGTTCGTCGGCCAAGGCGTCCGCCCGAGCGGCGAGCAGGGCGGGGAGGCGCAGCGCGGCGAGGTAGGCGTTGCCCAGTTCCATCAGGCGGGGGGAGAGATGTACGTCCCGGCCGTCCACGCGGACATAGCCCATACGGGCGAGCGTGGCCGTGATGCGGTCGACCGTGGAGCGGGCGAGGCGGGTGGCCCGTTCCAGGCCGCTCAGGCTCAGCGTGCCGTCCGCCTCGGTCAGCTCCCGCAGCACCGTGATGCCGCGTATCAGCGGCGTGACCGCCTCGTCCGGCGTGACCACCTCGTCCGGTGGGGTCGAGCCGCTGGCTGGTGTGGTCGACCCCTTGGCCGCCGGTGTGGTCGATTCCTTGGCTGGTGTGGTCGACCCCCTTGTCGGTGTGGCTGTGTCGGCGACC
>KL569113.1:38290-38672 GCA_000715635.1 Streptomyces violaceus
GGCACCGGCAGCTTGGCCACCCGCATCTGCCGGCGTCCCGCCGCCATTTACCGGCGCCCCGTTCTCGTCGGCCGAGGGGGCGGACCCCTCGGGGTCGTCGTTCATGGGCTTCGCTGGCATCGGCTCTCCGGTACGGCGGTCGCGGCAGGCCTACGGTAATCCGGAGTCCGGGACGGGTTCCCCCTGGCGTCGCTACCCCCTCGTCACCCGCACCCGATACCCGCCCTCACCCCCACCTCCACCCTCCAGATCCACCCCAGCCACCTCGATCTCCACTCCCTTGCGAGGGTCCCGGAACGTCTCCCCGGGCGTGAACGGCGCGTCCGACAGTTCCGCGTGGACGTTCGGCGCGCGGGTGCAGCCGCCGCTGTCTCGGCGGGGG
>KL569113.1:38929-40213 GCA_000715635.1 Streptomyces violaceus
TGTCTCGGCGGGAGTCGTAGACCGTGACCGGGCCCATGCCCGTGTCCACCTCCGCGTCGACCTTGTAGATCAGGACGCCCGGGCGGCACACCGTCTCGTCGTTGCCCGCGCGGGTGCGCAGTTCCACGGCGTAGCCGGTCTTGCTGTCGAGGGGGAGGACGACCAGCTTGGAGCCGCCGGCGCGGGCCAGCGGGGTCAGGGTGTACTCCGTGGTGCCGGGGGTCGCCACGCAGTGGACCTGGGCCGCGTCGAGCCAGCCCAGCTTCCACTTGTGCCAGCCGAGGAAGTCGTTGTTGGCGCCCCAGTCCTCGCTCATGATGTCCCAGTGGCCGACCGCGCCCCCGCCCTCGGCGGTGTACAGGTCGGGCAGGCCGAAGACGTGGCCGTTCTCGTGGGGGAGTACGCGGTAGCCGTTGCGGTCGTAGGAGCCGGAACCGTCGTCCTGGCGGGAGTAGACGAACGAGGCGTTGGCCACGGGGGTGCCGTCGGCCGTCGGGGCCTCGGGGTTGCCGGCGAAGGTGACGGACAGGACCGTGTCCAGGGCGGACGGGCCGGCGTTCGGGGTGACCAGCACGTTCACCAGGTCGTACGCGCGGAAGTCCACCTTGGGGTCGGCCGCGGCCACGAGGTCCTGGACCAGCGCGCGGTAGCCGGGGTCGAAGGGGGCGCCGCGCTCTATGCCGTACTCGCGGAAGGACTTCGGCATCCGCAGCCACCCCGGGATCGGGGTCTCGGGGCGGTAGTCGAGGCGGCCGTAGGAACTGGTGCGGAACCATTCGCTGGTCTGCGGGAAGAACTCCCGGAAGCGGTCCAGGGCGTCGCCGTCGCCGGGGGCGTCGGAGAAGTCGATCATCAGGGTGAGGGCGCGGACGGTGCCGGTGGAGCGGGAGTAGCCGTCGGAGGTGGGGATGCCCTCGGACATCTGGATCTCGCGGGCGCCGCGGATCAGGCAGGGGCCGTGTGAGGAGGTGCGGGACAGGGAGATCGGTCCGGCTCCGGCCGTCGTGGCGCCGGGGGCGAGGTGGCCCGTCCCGGCCGAGGTACTGACCGAGAAGATCAGGGCGGTCACGCAGGCCAGGGCCGCCAGACGGCGCCGCGGCAGCCGGGGTATCCGACAGCGGGGCGGCTGCGTACGGCCCGACCCTCCAGACTCCATACGGCCCGACCCACCCGACCCCGTACGGCCCGAGCTGGCCGCCCCCGCGCGACCCGGCCCACCCGCCCCCGTACGGCCCGACCCGGCCGACCCCGCACGACCCGGCCCAGGACGCTGTGTACGGCCTT
>KL569113.1:40483-49238 GCA_000715635.1 Streptomyces violaceus
GTCTCCGGCTGCACCCTTTCGCTCACCCTGCGTTGCTGCGGATGGGGGCGCGCGTTGGAGGAGACCGATCGTGGGTTTCTCATCAGTAGCGCCAGTAGCGCCAGTAGCGCCAGTAGCGCCCTACGGGGCGCGCTTGTGAGCCAGGTCACAAAGAAAAAAACCTGCTACGGGAAATACCGGGGACCCAGTCCCCGTTTAGCCATGTGTCAGAGCGAAACGGGGACGCGCTCCCCGGATCGCAAACACCGCACACCTCACCCGTCCAGGAGCACACCGTGCAGACCGCCACCCCCGAACAGCGCAAGGCGCCCCGGCCTCGCGCCGACGCCCTGCGCAACCGGGAGCGGATCGTCACCGCCGCCCGGGAGATGTTCGTCGAGCACGGCCCCGAGGTGCCGCTCGACGAGATCGCCCGCCGGGCCGGCGTGGGCAACGCCACGGTGTACCGCAACTTCCCGGACCGCGACGCGCTGGTCCGCGAGGTCGTCTGCTCCGTCATGGACCGTACGGCCGCCGCGGCCGAGCTCGCCCTCGCCGAGACCGGCGACGCGTTCGAGGCGCTGGAGCGCTTCGTGCACGCCGCCGCCGACGAGCGGATCAGCGCGCTGTGCCCGATGGTCTCCAGCACGTTCGACAAGCACCACCCGGATCTGGAAGCCGCGCGCGAACGGGTCGAGAGCCAGGTCGCCGAGGTCATGGACCGTGCCCGTGCTGCCGGGCAGCTCCGCTCCGACGTGGATGTCGGAGACGTCATGATCGCCGTGGCCCAGCTCAGCCGGCCCCCGGCCGGGACGGACTGCTTCCGTGCCGACCGCTTCGTCCACCGCCATCTTCAGCTGTTCCTGGACGGGCTGCGGGCTCCCGCTCGCTCCGTTCTGCCGGGCACGGCCGTGACTCTGGAGGATCTGCGCCAGCCCTGACCGATTAGTTCAGCGCGTCCCATCCGTCTGAAGCCAGTACGTCCCGTCTGAAGCCAAGACACCGCGTCCGAAGCCGAGACACCGTCCGAGGTCGAGACACCGAGGTCGAGACACCGAGGTCGAGACATCGAAGTCGAGACACGGTCCGAGGCCAAGACACCGTCCGAAGCCAAGACGACAGTCCCTGCGGCCGTCCCCGTAGACGATCCGCTGTCTCTCGACATCTCTTTCCGTCACGAAGTCCCGAAGTGGGTACACCCATGTCTGAAACAGCCTCAAAGGCACTCGGCACTCCGGCCGCCGCGCCGGACGCCGGCCGCTGGAAAGCGCTCGTCTTCATCGCGCTCGCCCAGCTGATGGTCGTCCTGGACGCCACCATCGTGAACATCGCCCTGCCCTCCGCCCAGCAGGACCTGGGCATCTCCGACGGCAACCGGCAGTGGGTCGTCACGGCCTACGCTCTCGCCTTCGGCGGTCTGCTGCTGTTCGGCGGCCGGATAGCCGACCTGTGGGGCCGCAAGAAGGCCTTCGTCGTCGGACTGGCCGGCTTCGCCGCGGCCTCCGCGCTCGGCGGCGCGGCCACGAACGAGGCGATGATGTTCGGCGCCCGCGCTCTCCAGGGCGTCTTCGGAGCCCTGCTCGCGCCCGCCGCGCTCTCCCTGCTCGCGGTGATGTTCACCGACGCCAAGGAGCGCGCCAAGGCGTTCGGCATCTACGGCGCGATCGCCGGTGGCGGCGGTGCCGTCGGTCTGATCCTGGGCGGCTTCCTCACCGAGTACCTGGACTGGCGCTGGACGTTCTTCGTGAACATCCCGTTCGCCATCGTCGCCGCGGCCGGTGCGTACTTCGTCATCCGTGAGCCGGAGGGCGGCCGCAACCGCTCCCCGCTCGACATCCCCGGCGTGATCCTGTCCACCCTCGGCCTGGTCGCCCTGGTCTACGGCTTCACCCGTGCCGAGTCCGAGGGCTGGAGCGACTCCGTGACCGTCGGCATGTTCGTCGGCTCGGCCGTGCTGCTGCTGGCCTTCGTGCTCGTCGAGTCCAGGGTCAAGGCTCCGCTGCTGCCGCTGCGGGTGGTCACCGAGCGCAACCGCGGTGGCATCTACCTCTCCCTCGGACTCGCGATCATCGCGATGTTCGGCCTGTTCCTCTTCCTGACCTACTACCTGCAGATCGTGAAGGGGTACTCGCCGGTCAAGACCGGATTCGCCTTCCTGCCGATGATCGCGGGCATGATCACGGGCTCGACCCAGATCGGCACCCGCCTGATGACCCGGGTCGCGCCGCGCCTGCTGATGGGCCCCGGCTTCCTGGTCGCCGCGCTCGGCATGCTGCTGCTGACCCAGCTGGAGATCGGCTCCTCGTACGCGGCCCTGCTGCTGCCGGCGATGCTGCTGCTCGGGCTCGGCATGGGTACGGCGTTCATGCCGGCCATGTCCCTGGCCACCCAGGGTGTCGAGCCCCGGGACTCCGGTGTCGCCTCCGCGATGGTCAACACCTCGCAGCAGGTGGGCGGCGCCATCGGTACCGCCCTGCTGAACACCATCGCCGCCTCGGCGACGACGTCGTACATCGCCGACCACATCGTGGGGGCGACCAGCCGGTCCCAGCAGCAGCTGGTCCAGCTGGAGGGCATGGTGCGCGGCTACACGAGCGCCATCTGGTTCGCCGTCGGCATCCTCGTCGTGGCCGCCGCGATCGCCCTGACCTTCGTCAACGCCGGCCGGCCCGGCAGCTCCACGGTGACCGGCTCCGGCGCGGACGCGGACGCGGCGGACGACGTGCAGATCCCGGTCGTCGCCCACTGACGGCGGCCCCCGGAAAACCCCATCGGGGCTACCTGTAAAGCCCCAGAGCCCCAGAGCCCCAAAGCCCCTTCGGGCCACCCGTAGGCACGAGGAAGGGGACGCCTCGTACCTATGGATTCCAGGACCTGCCCCGGCTCAGCGGAGCCAGGGCAGGTCCGCACCCGCTTCGGTCGGCTGAAGTCCCTCGGCGACGATCCTCATGATCTCGCCGAGGGACTTCTGCTGTTCTGGGGAGAGCCGGTCGAAGACCGCCTGCCGTACGGCCTCCACATGACCCGGGGCGGTCTGCCGCAGCACCTCGTAGCCCTCCTCCGTGAGCACGGCGAACTGGCCCCGCTTGTCGTCGGGGCAGTCCTCGCGGCGCACCCAGCCGTTCTTCTCCAGACGCGCGATGGCGTGCGAGAGGCGGGAGCGGGTGATCTTCGCCAGCATGGCGAGCTCGGTCATCCGCAGTTGCCGCCGGGGCGCCTCGGCGAGCTTGACCAGAAGGCCGTAGTAGACGTGCGGCATGCCCGCGTCGCGCTGGAGCTGACGGTCGAGATGGTCGTCGAGGAGGGTGACGCCCTCCATGAACGAGCGCCAGACGCGCTGCTCCTCGTCGGTGAGCCAGCGCGGTTCGTGGGGCTCCTGGCCTGGGCCCGGTGTCGATGCGGATGCGGGTGCCTTCATGTGTTCCACTCTACGTGGACCCTTCTTGAAGATTAAACAAATGGCCCGTACAGTTTTGTCAGGGAACCATTCTGGAGGGAGTCGCAGCATGTCCGCCGCCACCCAGGAGCGCATGCCCGCTCTGTACCTCAGCCACGGCGCCCCGCCGCTGGCGGACGACCCGGTCTGGCCCGGTGAGCTGGCCGCCTGGTCCGCCGGACTGCCGCGCCCCAAGGCGATCCTGATGGTCTCCGCCCACTGGGAGGAGGCCCCGCTCGCCCTCGGCGCCACCGAGACCGTCCCCCTCGTCTACGACTTCTGGGGCTTCCCCGAGCACTACTACCGGGTGAGGTACGAGGCTCCCGGCGCACCGGAGCTCGCCGAGTCGGTACGGAAGCTGCTGCGCGCCCCCGGTACGCCCGTCCAGGACGTCCCCGACCGCGGCCTCGACCACGGCGCGTACGTCCCGCTGGTCGAGATGTACCCGGAGGCCGACATTCCCGTCCTGCAGGTCTCCATGCCGACCCTCGACCCGGCCGGGCTCATGGAGATCGGCCGCAAGCTCGCCCCCCTGCGGGACGAGGGCGTGCTGATCGTCGGCTCCGGCTTCTTCACGCACAACCTGGCCGCGCTCCGGCAGGGCGGCATCCCCGGCTGGTCGGCGGAGTTCGACGACTGGGGCCGGCGGGCGCTGGAGGCGCGGGACGTGGACTCCCTGCTGGACTTCACCCGTACGTCGCCCGCGGGGCAGCTCGCCCACCCGCGCACCGAGCACTTCGCCCCGTTGTTCGTGACCATGGGCGCCGCCGACGCGGCCGGTGAGCTGGACCTGCAGAAGTCGGTGATCGACGGGTTCTGGATGGGGCTGGCCAAGCGGTCGGTCCAGTTCGGCTGAAATCGACTACGAGGGAGCCCGGGGTCCGCCTCAAGGAGCACGGGGCCGCTCCCCGGGTGTCACAGGGGTCCGCTCCCGGGTGTCACAGCGGCTTCTCGTACCAGGCCACGTCCCAGTAGCGGCCGAACTTGCGGCCGACCTCCCGGTACGTTCCGACGTACTGGAAGCCGAAACGCTCGTGCAGCCGGCCGGACGCCTCGTTCGGCTGGGTGATGCCGGCGTAGGCGCGGCGCAGGTCCTCACCGGACAGGGCTTCGAAGAGGGCCTCGTACAGCAGGGTGCCGATACCGAGGCGGCCGGCGTGCGGCGCGACATACACGGTCGTCTCCACCGAGGTTGCATAAGCGGGCTTCTGCCGGAAAGGGCTTGAGGTGGCGTAGCCCAGAATTTCCTGTGAGTTGGTGCCCGTGGCAACCATCAGGCGATGCGGGCCGTCTACTGGATGGGAGAGCAGCCAAGGGCGGCGCTCTTCCGGAGTGAAGATCGCGGTATCGAATGTGATCGCCGTCTCACGTATGTAGTGGTTGTAGAGGGCTGTGAGAGCTTCGAGGTCGGCCTCGACTCCTGGCCTGACCTGCACCTCTGTACGTTCCGACGGCATCGTGCCTCCTTAGGTGGCCGGACAGGGTACTGCATGATCAGGAAAATCGTGGGGCGGGTTGGGAATTCTGTCCTGATTCCAGTCGTTGTTTCCATCGGATGCAGGGCACCCGAGGAGAGTCCGGAGAGTCCCGGAGACGGAGTCCAGCGTCCGAAGGACCGCCCGCTGACCTCACCATCGCAAGGGAGCACGCATGGCAACCCGTGCCGTCGCCCGTCGTAAGTCCGCCACCGGCGAGACGGCCGACGCGGCAAGCAGTGTTCGCGCCCATGGCGGCGAGATCGCCGACCGCGACCTGGTCGGCATGTACCTCGACGAAATAGCGCGCACACCACTGCTCGACGCCGCCAAGGAGGTCGAGCTGTCGCAGGTCATCGAGGCGGGTGTGTTCGCGCGGCAGGTCCTCGACGGGTTCGAGGACACCAAGGCCGACCCCACTCGTGACGAGCTCGAGGCCCTGATAGCCGACGCGGAGCGGGCCAAGGACGTCTTCATCCGCTCCAACCTCCGCCTGGTCGTCGCCGTCGCCCGCCGCTACCCCCGCAGCGGACTGCCGCTGCTGGACCTGATCCAGGAGGGCAACGCCGGCCTGGTGCGCGCGGTCGAGAAGTTCGACTACCGCAAGGGCTTCAAGTTCTCCACGTACGCGACGTGGTGGATCCGCCAGGCCATCACCCGTTCGATAGCCGACCAGTCCCGTACGATCCGCCTGCCCGTCCACCTCGTGGAGGAGCTCGGCCGGATCCGCCGTGTGCAGCGCGAGTTCAACCGCGAGCACGGCCGTGACCCGGAGCCCGCGGAGATCGCAACCGAGCTCGCCTCGACGCCGGAGCGCGTCACCGACGTGCTCGACTGGGCCCGCGACCCGGTCTCGCTGAACATGTCGGTGGACGACGAGGGCGAGACCCAGTTCGGGGACCTCCTGGAGGACACCTCGGCGGTGTCGCCCGAGCAGTCGGTGCTCACGCTGCTGCGCAGCGAGGAGCTCGACGACCTCATCGGCCGCCTCGACCAGCGCACGGCCTCCATCATCAAGATGCGCTACGGCATCGAGGACGGCCGGGAGCGCACGCTGACCGAGGTCGGCAAGGAGCACGGCCTGACCCGCGAGCGCATCCGGCAGATCGAGAAGCACGCGCTGCTGGAGCTGAAGAAGCTGGCGCGCAGCACCGGTTTCGACGCGGCGGCGTGACGCCGGGCCACCCGGCGGCGTGACACCGCGTACGCCGGGTGGCGAAAGACCGCGCAAACATGGCGTTGTAACGCCGCTTAACCCGCAGGGCTCGGGGAACAAGACTTCCGGGTCCATCAGTTCGGGCCCGGGGCCGACACCTCTCGGCCCCCAAGAGCCAAGTCCCGTCGCACTCCCCCCGGCGCCGGGACTCTCCAAAGGCCGGGCTTCGGCGTCCCTCCCCCCGGGCGCCGGGGCCCGGCTCTCTGCGTACGGGGCCTCTTGGGCGCGGGGGGCTCGGAAACGGGTCCTCGTGGGGGCCCCGGGGTGCGGTGCTTGGAGGGCGGGGCACCCCGTACCTGAACCACGGGGTGGCCCGCCAGATGGCAGATTGTGTCACATGGGCATAGCCTGCCGGGCGTGAGCAGCACCACCCCGAACCCGCCTCAGACCTCGCTGACCGAGCGGCGGAAGGCCGAGACGCGGATGGAGATCGCCCGGGCGGCGGCGGGCCTCTTCGTCCGGCACGGCCTGCGCGCCACCCGCGCGGAGGACATCGCCCAGGCCGCCGGTATCGCCCCGCGCACCTTCTACCGGTACTTCGCCACCAAGGAGGAGGCCGTCGCCCCGCTCTATGCGGCCGGCGCCCAGCGCTGGGTGGCGGCGGTGCGCACCGCTCCGGCCGACGCGAGCGTGCTCCAGGCCCTGGAACAGGGCGTCCGCCACACCCTCACCCCGGGCGCCGGCGTCTCGGCGTCCTCCTGGGAGTGGGTCCGCACGCTCCTGCGCCTGGCCGAGGCGAACCCGTCCCTGCGCCGGGTGTGGGCGGAGGTGTGCCAGGCGTCCGAGCGGTCGCTGGCGGAGGTTCTGGCCGCGCGGCTGACGGCCGGCTCTACGGGGACTGGGACTCGGTCGACGACCGGCCCCGACAACGTTGCCGCGTCCTCGCCCGCGCCCGTGCTCTCGCCCTCGCATCTGCGCTTCGCCGCCGCCGTGGCGAGCGCGGCCGTACGTGCGGCGGTGGAGGGCTGGGCGACGGCAGCCGGAGACGTCCCGGCGGACGGGCCGGAGGGACCGGCGGAACTGGCGTTGCGGAATCTGGGGGTGCTGCGGGATTTCCCCTGGGAGAGTCGGCGACTCGACGATGGACGGTCACGCCGTTGACAGGGCCTTACGGTCACTCGGCTGCCAGGGCCTTGTCGACGAATGCGGTGCAGTCGCCTGCCGACTTGAAGGCTTTCGCGGCGTCGCGCAGAGACACGTCGAACACGCGTATCGCCGCGAGAGACACCGCTTCGTCGGGTCCGGCTCTGGTGAGAGCGGCCTTGTAGCCCTCGGCACTGGCCTGCGCCGGAGACGTTCCCTGCGCGATCTCGTCACCCATCACCTCGGTGAAAACGGTCAGGGCTTCCCTCGAGACGCCGGACGACTCGAAGTGCGCGGCACATTGCCGGATGGCCCGCAGCTCGCCTTCGAGGTCCTGCTCGGACAGCTTCGGAGGCTTGACGACGGCGAACTTGGCACTGCCCTGCTCCGCACCCTCCTAGTGCTTCACCTTGGTGACGTTCTCCTGCTCTCCGGAAGGCACCTGCGACGCCTTCACCACCGCACGGATGGTGGTCGTGACCGTCTCCTCCGGCACGATGTTGGTGTCACCCTCCGTGGGGCAGGTCACGACGGTGTTCCCCGCAGTGATGTCGCAGTCGTTCTCCGCACCTGATTCCGTCATCAGCTGCGCGTGCAACACGGGGTGGATGACGCCTCCATCGGCACGGCCCGAGGCCGAGTCGAACTCGTCCTCCACTGTCACACCGGTGACGTCGTCATCCCCGTGATTGGTGACCTTGACGGTGAAGGACTGGAACTCTCCCGGAGAGACCGCAGAGCTCAAGGGTTTGGTCCTGATCTCCAGCAGGGGCTTGTCGGAACGCTCACCGTTGGCCTTCTTGATCTTTTTGAGGAAGTCCTTTCCCTCATCCTTCGCCTTGTCCCGATCATCTTGAGATGCCGACCTGTCGTAGGACTTCAGCAGATTCTTGCTCAGCTGCTCCACGTTCCTCTTGAGCTCGGCTTGCTGCTTCGGCTGGAGCTCGGCTCGCTGCTTCGGTGGAAGGGCCCGGTTCCTGAGAATCTGCTGGCTCGTCCCCGCGTTTCGACATCCCGCTCAGTGTTCCTGAGGGCGAAGGTTCGAAAGTCCTCGGGTGCTTCCTGATCCGTGAACAGCCCGAAGCGCTCGGTCATCTCTTCCGTGAACTCCGTGTAGGTGGCCCGCTGCTCGCGAGGCGTCTTGGGATCCTGGATCGTCCCCACCGTCTTGACTGTCCCGTCCACGATTTTCGCGTAGGCGGACCGGTCCTCGCGTGGCGTGCGCAGCCCGCTCGGGGACCAGGCGCTGCCCACCGCTGTGCCACCCACGCTGACTGCGCGGAGGCCTCTGCTGTCCGGCGGCTCCACGATCACCCTGGAGTCTTCTCCATGAGGGACAGCCTTGATGATGAACGGACACCACGCAGCCGGGCTTGCTCCAACCGGCCATGCGGCGGTGCAGCCGCCCTCCGGCAACAGGCGCTTCAGGTCATGCTCCGTCCCCCCTCGGCAGCCCTGCTCAACCGCGCCCCCAACTCCCTCACGGCCGTGACGAGTTCCTCCGGCGCATGCACCACGAAGTCGCACTCCAGCAGCGCCAGCCGGAACGCCACCCACTGGACCGCG
>KL569113.1:49479-50067 GCA_000715635.1 Streptomyces violaceus
CCCCAGCCACTTCGGCAACCGGGCGGCGACGAAGCCGGCGGGTGCGGCGAACGTGACCTCGAAGTCGTAGGTCTGCTGCTGCCTTTGCATCGACTGCCGCAGGTACTCCGCCGCGCTCCCCGTCGGAAGCTCGCGCGGCACGAACCGCGCCCCTGTCGCGAACGGTTCACTCACCCGGTCGACGCGGAACGTGCGCCAGTCGTCGCGGTCGATGTCGTACGCCACCAGGTACCAGCGGCGGCCCGTGGACACCAGTCGGTACGGCTCCGTCAGGCGCCTCGACTCCGTGCCGTCCGCCGCCCGGTAGGCGAACCGCAGCCGCTCGTGCCCGGCCACCGTCGAGGCCATCACGGTCAGTGTCTCGGGTGCGATGCTCGGACCGTCCCCGCTGGTCAGTGGCACGGTCGCGGCCTGGAGCGTGGTCACGCGGTGGCGCAGGCGGCCCGGCAGCACCTGCTCCAGCTTGGCCAGCGCCCGCACCGACGCCTCGTCCAGGCCCTCCACCGCGTGCCCCGCCCCGGCGCGCAGCCCGACCGCGATGGCCACCGCCTCCTCGTCGTCGAGCACGAGCGGCGGCATGGCCTTGCC
>KL569113.1:50252-53950 GCA_000715635.1 Streptomyces violaceus
GGCATGGCCTTGCCGGCGACCAGCCGGTAGCCGCCGTCGGCACCCTTGGTCGCCTGCACGGGATAGCCGAGTTCGCGCAGCCGGTCGATGTCCCGCCGGACCGTGCGGCGGGAGACCCGGAGCCGGTCGGCGAGCTCGCCGCCGGGCCATTCGCGGGGCGTCTGGAGGAGGGAGAGGAGCGTGAGCAGCCGGGCCGGTGTGTCCGTCGTCATACCGACGAGGATGCCGTACCACTAGGACACCATCTGACCTAATGACCCTCTAGCTTCGAAGCATGACCTCCACCGACACCACCCTCGGCACCACGGGCGGCGGGACCGACCGCCGCCGTTGGTTCGCCCTCGCGATCGTGATGACCGCGGCTTTCATGGACCTCGTCGACGTCACGATCGTCAACATCGCCATCCCGTCGATCCAGCGGGAGGCGGGCGCGTCCTTCAGCGAGATCCAGTGGATCACCGCCGGATACGCCCTCGCGTTCGCCGCCGGGCTGATCACCGGCGGACGGCTCGGCGACATCCACGGCCGCAAGCGGATCTTCCTCGTCGGCATCGGCGGCTTCACCGTCGCCTCCGCGCTGTGCGGACTCGCGGTGAACCCGGAGATGCTGGTGGCCTCGCGGTTCCTGCAGGGCGCGATGGCGGCGCTGATGGTGCCGCAGGTGCTGTCGATCGTGCACGCGACCTTCCCGGCGCACGAACGGGGCAAGGTGTTCGGGCTGTTCGGCGCGGTCGTCGGTCTCGGGGCCGTGTCCGGTCCGCTGCTGGGCGCGCTGCTGACCGAGTGGAACCTGTTCGGGTGGGAGTGGCGCTCGATCTTCCTGATCAACCTGCCCGTGGGTGTCGCGGGCCTGATCCTCGGCAGCCGGTTCATCACCGAGTCCAAGGCGCCGCGGGCCCTGAAGCTGGACCTGGTGGGTGTCGCGCTCGTGACGCTGGGCCTGCTGATGCTGCTCTACCCGCTCATCCGCGGCCGCGAGCTGGGCTGGCCGCTGTGGGGGTACGTCTCGATGGTCGGCGCGCTGATCGTCCTCGCGGCGCTGGTGGCGTACGAGAGGCGCAAGGGCGCACGGGACGGCTCCCCGCTGGTCGAGCTGTCGCTGTTCCGGGTCAAGAGCTTCGCGGCCGGGATCGCCGTGCAGACGGTCTTCGGAGTCGCGCTCGGCATCTTCTTCCTGGTCTGGACGCTGTACATGCAGTTCGGGCTGGGCTGGAGCCCGTTGAAGGCCGGGCTGACCGGGGTGCCGTTCTCGATCGCGGTGTCGGTGGCCGCCGGGATGTCGGTGCAGAAGCTGGTCCCGCGCTTCGGGCGCAAGGTGCTCCAGGCGGGCGCGCTGGTGATGGCGGCCGGGGTGCTGCTCTACGTCTGGGAGTCCGGGCACTACGGCCTCGCCATCACCTCCTGGCAGATGGCCCTCCCGCTGGTCGTGATGGGCGTCGGCATGGGCCTGATCGTCGCGCCGCTGACCGACGCGATCCTCTCCGAGGTGCCGCGCGAGCACTCCGGCTCGGCCTCCGGCCTGATCAACACCGTGCAGCAGATGGGCAACGCGCTCGGGCTCGGGCTGGTGTCGGTCGTGTTCTTCGGCTCGATCAGCGACCACCTGAGCCGGGACCAGGTGGGTCCGGCCTTCGCCAACGCCTTCGAGAACGCGCTCGGTTGGGTGGCCGCGGTGATGGCCGTCATCTTCCTGCTGATGTTCGCCCTGCCGAAGCGGCCGGCGCAGCACGTGGAGGGTGAGTCGCTGCCGGCGGAGGGGAAGGAACCGGCGCTGGTCTGACAGCGGAGTACGGGCCCGGCACCTTCAAGGGGAGCCGGGCCCGATTTCTGTTTCCGATCATGCCCGATTAAGCCCGAACCTGTTTACTTCGCAGAAATCTCGGCGTAGCCTCCCGCTGAAACAACACGTTCGGGCACGAGGCGGAGGCGAAACAGACATGTACGCACCGGAGCGGCAGCAGGAGATCCTCCGGCTCGCCCGTGACGGCGGCCGAGTGGATGTCGTGTCGCTGGCCGAGGAGTTCCAGGTGACGGCGGAGACGATCCGCCGGGATCTGAAGGCCCTCGACCGGGCCGGCATGGTCCGCCGGGTGCACGGCGGAGCCATCCCGATCGGGCGTCTCGACTTCGAGCCGGACCTCGCCGAGCGCGAGACCGCGGCGGCCGACGAGAAGGACCGCATCGCCAAGGCGGCCCTCGCGGAACTGCCGAGCGAGGGCACGATGATCCTCGACGCCGGTACGACGGTGGCCAAGATGGCCGCCGCCCTCCCGCTGGAGGCCTCCCTCACCGTCGTCACGCACAGCCTGCCCATCGCGGCTCGCCTGGCCGACCACCCCGGCATCCAGCTCCACCTCATCGGAGGGCGAGTGCGGCACCGTACGCGCGCCGCCGTGGACGCCTGGGCGCTCAGGGCCTACGGCGAGATCCGCGCCGACGTGCTGTTCGTGGCCGCCAACGGCTTCTCCGCCGAACACGGTCTGACCACGCCCGACCTCGCCGAGGCCGCCGTGAAGCGCGCGGCCGTGGCCGCCGCCCGCCGGGTGGTCCTGATCGCCGACTCCTCCAAGCACGGCCAGGAGCACTTCGCCCGCTTCGGCGACCTGAGCGATGTGGACCTGCTGATCACCGACAGCGGGCTGAGCCCCGAAGACGCCGTCGCCATCGAGCGCGGCGGCACGGAAGTAGTGCGCGCATGATCCTCACCGTCACCCCCAACCCGTCACTGGACCGCACCTACGAGGTGCCGTCCCTCGACCGCGGCGAGGTCATCCGCGCCACCGGCGAGCGGATGGACCCGGGCGGCAAGGGCGTGAACGTCTCGCGCGCGGTCGCCGCGGCCGGACAGCGCACCGTGGCGGTCCTGCCCCTGGGCGGCGCCCCGGGCGCGCTCGTCGCCGACCTGCTCGACGCGCAGGGCATCGAGGTCGCTCCGGTCCCGGTCGCCGGGGCCACCCGCTCCAACATCGCCCTCGCCGAGGCCGACGGCGTCCTGACGAAGATCAACGCACCGGGTCCGGAACTGTCCGAGGCCGAGCGGGAACTGCTCCTGGAGACCGTACGGCAGCAGTCAGGCGACGCCGCCTGGATCGCCTGCTGCGGCAGCCTCCCGCGCGGCCTCGCCCCCTCCTGGTACGCCGAGCTGGTCGCCCGCACGCATGCCGCCGGTGCCCGGATCGCCCTGGACACCTCCGGGCCCGCGCTGCTGGAGGCGCTCCGCGAACGGCCCGACGTGGTCAAGCCGAACGCCGAGGAACTCGCCGGAGCCGTCGGCCGCCCCCTCGCCACCGTCGGCGACGCCGTGAAGGCGGCCGAGGAACTGCGCGCGATGGGCGCCCGGGCCGTCCTCGCGAGCCTCGGCGCCGACGGGCAGCTGCTGGTGTCCGACGAGGGCGCCTGGTTCGGCAGCGCCCGCGTGGCCGCCGTACGCAGCAACGTGGGCGCCGGTGACTCCTCTCTCGCCGGCTTCCTGATCGCCGGTGGCAGCGGCCCTGACGCCCTCGCCTCCGCGGTCGCCCATGGCGCGGCGGCCGTCCAGCTGCCCGGCAGCGTCATGCCGACGCCGGGTGACCTGGACCCCGCGGCGGTGACGGTCACGGCGGAGGTCCCGGCGGACCGTGTGCTGAAGGAGCCGGTGTCATGACGTACCTCGAGACGCACGAACCGGACCTCGAGCGGCGGGCCTCCCCGTTACTCCC
>KL569113.1:54193-54774 GCA_000715635.1 Streptomyces violaceus
CAGAGATGTGTATAAGAGACAGCGTCACCCCCCACCGCAGCACCCCCGTCCCTTCCCCCGCCCACCCCACGCACCGGGCGATACGCGAGCTAAGGAGCCCGCGATGAGCGACATGATCACCGCGGACCTGGTCGATCTCGACCTGTCCGCCGACACCAAGGAAGCGGCGGCGCGCGCCCTCGCCGAGCGCATGGTGGCCCTGGGCCGGGTGACCGACCTGGACGGCTTCCTCGCCGACGTGGCCGCCCGCGAGGCCCAGATGCCGACCGGCCTCGACGGCGGCATCGGCATCCCGCACTGCCGCAGCGAGCACGTCACCGAGCCGACGCTCGCCTTCGGGCGCAGCTCCGACGGCATCGACTTCGGTGCGACGGACGGCCCCGCCGACCTGATCTTCCTGATCGCCGCGCCGGCCGGCGCCGACGACGCGCATCTGACGATCCTTTCGTCGCTGGCCCGGCAGCTGATGAACACCGAGTTCACCGACGCGCTGCGCTCGGTGGGCGACGCGCCGGCCGCGGCGGCCCTGATCCGCGGCGAAGAGCCGGACGCACCCGCATCCGCGGGTTCCGAAGACACCG
>KL569113.1:54950-60475 GCA_000715635.1 Streptomyces violaceus
TCCGAAGACACCGTGGCGTCGGCGGGAGCGGCCTCTCCCGCCGACGCCACGGTCACCGAAGAGTCCGAGGACGACGGGGCCGGGGCCGAAGAGCCCGACGCGGAACGCCCGTTCCGCATCGTCGCCGTCACCTCCTGTCCCACCGGCATCGCCCACACCTACATGGCGGCCGAGTCGCTGGAGAACGCCGGCCGTGAGGCGGGCGTCGAGGTCACCGTCGAGACGCAGGGCTCGGCCGGCTTCACCCGGCTCGACCCGGAGGTCATCGCGGCGGCGGACGGCGTGATCTTCGCCCACGACGTGTCCGTACGGGAGAAGGACCGGTTCGCCGGCAAGCCGACCGTCGACGTCGGCGTGAAGGCGGGCATCAACCGTCCCGCCGAACTCATCGCCGAGGTCCGCGAGAAGGCCGCGCGCGGCGAGGTCACCTCCGGCTCCCCGGGCACCACGCCCGTCGAGCGCACCGGCGACTCCGGCGAGGGCTACGGCACCAAGCTGCGCAAGTGGCTGATGTCCGGCGTCAGTTACATGGTGCCGTTCGTCGCCGCGGGCGGTCTGCTGATCGCCCTCGGGTTCGCGATCGGCGGCTACAAGGTCGACAAGGCACCGTCGGTGATGGACCACTTCATGTGGATGCAGGCCGACAGCTGGGCGGCCCTGTTCTTCCAGATCGGCGGTGTCGCCTTCGGCTTCCTCGTCCCGGTCCTGGCCGGCTACATCGCCTACGGCATGGCCGACCGGCCCGGCATCGTCCCCGGGTTCGTCGGCGGCATGATCGCGTTCAACATCAACGCCGGCTTCCTCGGCGGCCTGGCGGCCGGTCTGATCGCCGGTGGCGTGGTGATCGCGATCCAGAAGGTGAACATCCCGGCGGCGCTGCGCGGCATCATGCCGGTGGTGGTGATCCCGCTGATCTCCTCGGCGATCGTCGGGTTCCTGATGTTCGTCGTCATCGGCAAGCCCATCGCCGAGGCACAGAAGGGCATGACCGACTGGCTGAACGGCCTGTCCGGCAGCAACGCCATCCTGCTCGGCGCCCTCCTCGGCCTGATGATGTGCTTCGACCTCGGCGGCCCGGTCAACAAGGTCGCCTACACCTTCGCCACGGCCGGCATCGCGGTGGCCAGCCCCAGCGACTCGGCGATGAAGATCATGGCCGCGGTGATGGCGGCCGGCATGGTCCCGCCGCTGGCCATGGCCCTGGCCACGACCGTGCGCGGCAAGCTCTTCAACCAGACCGAGCGCGAGAACGGCAAGGCCGCCTGGGTGCTCGGCGCCTCCTTCATCTCCGAGGGCGCGATCCCGTTCGCCGCGGCCGACCCGCTGCGCGTCATCCCGGCCTCCATGGCGGGCGGCGCGATCACCGGCGCCCTGTCGATGGCCTTCGGCGCCACCCTGCGCGCTCCGCACGGCGGCATCTTCGTCGTCCCGCTGATCGGCAACCCGCTCCTCTACCTCGTCGCCATCGCCGCGGGCGTCTGCGTCACGACGGCCCTGGTGATCGTCCTGAAGGGCATGCGCAAGCAGGCCCCCGGAGCCACCACGGCACCCGGAGAGGGCACCGCGGCCCCGGCGGCGGAGACCAAGCAGCCGGTGGCGGCGTGACACCCGCTGCGGTCCGGTTTCGGGGTGTGTGAACCGTTCATGCCACCTGCGAGATAGATCACGAAAATCACGGCCCGGGACCGAAGTCCCGGGCCGTGGTGTCTACTGGAGCGCATGCCTGAGCACGTCTCCCGGTGGCCCGAAGGCCACTCCCTCCCCGCTCTCCCGCAACAGCGGCAGACAGGCCCCCGGTCGGAGTCCGTGGAGCTGACCACGGAGGAGAGAGACGCCTTCACCGAGCTGGTGCGCCGACTCGGCGACAGAGAAGCCTAGGAAACCTGCGCCGCCCGCCGCTCCATCGCCTCACGCGCCGCGTCCTCGCTGACGTACACCTCACACATGTGCCGCCCGTCCGGCGTCGCCGTGTGCTCGACCTCCCAGAGGGAGAGCTCCTCGCCGTCCCGCAGCAGGAACGCGTGCTCGTAGAGCGAGAAGCCCAGCCCCGCCCGGCCGGCGCGGCAGGGGCGGCCGAAGGCCTGGGTGATCTGGTGGCCGGACGCCGTGGCCAGCAGGGCCGCCGTGTCCGCGCCCGGCCGGTCCGTGTTCTCCGCCCGGCGCAGTAAACGGCGCGCGTGGTCCGCCGAGTCGTCGCCGGCATATGCGTGCCGGGGCACGGGGACCGGTGACAGCTGCACCGTCACCGGCAGTTCGAAGTCGGGTGTGTCCGGCGGCAGCGGCAGACGCGCGGTCGCGGCCCGCAGCTCCTCCTCGTCCACGTAGACCTCGTGCTGCGGTTCGCTGCCCGGAGCGGTGTTGTGGACGAGCTCCCAGAGCGTGAGCGCCGAACCGTCGGCGAGCAGCCACGTGTGCCGGTACGTCTCCCGGTGCAGGCCCGCGCTGTGGTGCGCGGAGTGCAGCGAACCGTCGTGCGCCAGCGCGCAGTCCAGCCGCCTTATCGTCTCGTCCGGTAGCTCGAAGGAATTCAGGGCGCGGCCGAGGAGTCGCGCGAGGTGCTCCTCCGGAGACTCGGGCGAGTCGTGGGGTTCGTACGCTGCCGTCTCGTACGGAACGCTCAAGGTTTCTCCCGGCGTTGCTGCATGTCACCTTGTGGGTGCATACCGTAGCCCCTCGGTCGGACATCATGTCCGGGAACCGAGAAAACGTACGTCCAGGAAAACGCGCGGGCCGCGCGAAAAGTTCCCGCGCGGCCCGGTCGATCCGTCAAAAACCCCAGTTGGGGTTGTACTTCAGCTGCTCACGACTCGCTGCCGGCGACCCACTGGCTCCACGCCATGTTCCAGCCGTTGAGCCCGTTGTCCGGGGCCACCGTCTTGTCGGGGGAGTTCTTGACGATCACCACGTCGCCGATGAGCGAGTTGTCGTAGAACCACTTGGAGGGAGTGCTGCCCCCTGCGCCCTGGACGTCCGCGAGGCCGACGCAGCCGTGGCTGGTGCCCTGACGCCCGAAGGGCGGATTGCCCTTGTTGTACCAGTAGTTGCCGTGGATGAAGGTGCCGGACGTCGTCAGGCGCATCGCATGCGGCACGTCCGGGATGTCGTACTCACCGCCCAGCCCGACCGTCCGGCTGTTCATCCGGGTCTGCACGAACTTCTCGGAGATCACCATCTGCCCGTTGTAGGTGGTGTGCTCCGGGCTGCCCGCCGAGATCGGGATCGTCTTGATGGTCTTGCCGTCCCGGACGACCGTCATGGTCTGCGTGTTGACGTCGACCGTGGAGACCTGCGAGCGCCCGACGGTGAAGGTGACCGTCTTCTTCTGCACGCCGTAGACGCCGTCCGCGCCCTCGACCCCGTCCAGGTCGATCTTCATCGTCACCTTGGAGCCGGCCTTCCAGTACTCCTCCGGCCGGAAGTCGAGCCGCTGCCCGTTGAACCAGTGCCCGACCACCTTCTGCCCGCTGCTGGAGGTGACCGTGATGCGCGACTGCACGGCCTTCCGCTCGGTGATGGCCTTGTCGAAGGTGAACGACACCGGCATGCCCGCGCCGACCGTGGTGCCGTTGTCCGGCGTGTACGTCCCGATGAAGCTGTTCGACGTCGACACCGTCGTGAAGATCGAGTTGGCCGCGGCCGTCCGGCCGTCCGTGTCCTTCGCGGTCGCCGATATCTGGTACTTCGTCCCGCGCTCCAACTGCTCCTTCGGCTTCCACGCCTTGCCGTCGGAGGAGATCGAGCCCGGCACGGCCTGACCGCCGCCCGCCACCGTCATCTTCACGTCGGTCAGCTTCCCGTCGCTGACCTTCACACCGGTCGAGTTGATGGACGCGCCGGTCGAACCGTCCTTCGCCGAGATGGCGATCTTCGCGACGGACGTATTGCCCGTGCCCTTGCCGCCCTTGGCGTCGTCATCGGCGTTCGCGCTGCCCCCGCAGGCGGTGAGCGTCAGGGCGCCGACCATCAGGGCGGCACAGGCCCCCAGTGTGCGCCGCGCAGAAATGTCCGGCGTTGTCACGGGCTGCTCCCAGTTCGTGTGATGTGAGTGATCCGCTCCAGTACGTGAAGGAAGAGGGGCCCGGCGGCCGTTCGGGTTCCGTCCGACCGCCAGGAACGACATCACCGTTACAGTGCCGGGACAATGTCCGGCGGTGCTGTGGAACCGCTGTGCGGTGCCCGGCCGTTCAGCGGCCCGCGTACAACTCCCCGTACGAAGGCCACGCCCCGCCCGGACCGTCGACCGACTCGGCGGCGCGCACCGCCCGTACGATCGCGCGGGTCACCACATCGGCGCCCGCCGCGAGGACCTCGTTGAGGGCGAGCGGGTTCGCGGCGTCCAGGGCGCGCTCTCCCGTCGCCAGCGTGAAAACCGTGTCCCCGTCGTTGAGGAGATGCACCGGCCGCACCGCGCGGGCGATGCCGTCGTGAGCCGTGCCAGCCAGCTTCTGCGCCTGCGCCTTCGACAGATCCGCGTCCGTGGCGACCACCGCGAGCGTGGTGTTGAGCGGCGGAGGCGCGCTCCTCGCGGCCGTCTCGGCGAGGCGCCGCCGCGCGGCATCGTGGACCTCCGCCTCCGGGTACTCCACCCGCCCCTGGAACAACTCCCCGTACAGCACCCCCGTCTCCGGATCCACCGTCGAACCCGCCGCGTTGGCCACCACCAGCGCGGCCACCGTGACACCCGAGCCGAGCACCGTGCTCGCGCTGCCGATGCCGCCCTTCACCACCCCGGTCACCGCCCCCGTGCCGGCGCCCACGCACCCCTGGGCCACCCGCGCGCCGAGCTCGCTCGCCGCTGCCGCCTCGACCGCGGCCCGGCCGGTGGCCGCGTCCGGCCGGGCCCGGAAGTCGCCGCCCCGCCCCAGATCGAAGACACACGCGGCCGGCACCACCGGCACGACATGCGCCGGGTCCGCCCCGACCCGGATCCCGCGCCCCCGTTCCTCCAGCCAGGCCATCACCCCCGAGGCCGCGTCCAGCCCGTAGGCGCTGCCGCCGGTCAGCACGATCGCCTCGACCTTCCGCACCACGTTGCGCGGGTCGAGCGCGTCCGTCTCCTTGGTACCGGGGCCACCACCCCGCACGTCCACGGCGGCCACGGCACCGCCCTCCGGGGCGAGCACGACCGTGGTGCCGGTGAGCCAGCCGTCGCCGACGCGGGTCGCGTGCCCCACGCGCAGGCCGGAGACATCCGTCAGAGCGTCCACCAGAGCGTCAACTGTCATGGCGCCCAGTCTTGTCCAGTCGTCGGCTCTCGCGGGTGTACCGGGCCGGGCGACGCCGTCAGCCGGCCAGGCCCGACGACACCGGGGCCCTCGCCGGGCGCGCGGCCAGTGTCTCTCCCGCCACCACCGACAGCGCGCAGACCACGCCCGCCGCGAGCACCGCCCAGTCACCCAGGAACGTGCAGCAGATCACCAGCAGTGCCGTCGTCGGCAGCACCAGCTGCTGGGTGATGCCCGCTTTGAAGTGACGCGAGTGCAGGGCCCACACGGTCAGCAGATACAGGGCCGTCGGCAGGGGCA
>KL569113.1:60702-62809 GCA_000715635.1 Streptomyces violaceus
CCAGCGTGGAGATGTGCGCCTTGCCGACCGTCTGCTCCACCGCCACTTCCAGTCCGGCCCCGATCGCGGCCGCCGAGGCGAAGACCAGGTAGTGGCCGTAGCCCCACAGGAACGCCTGCCGGTTGGACCGCAGATGGCCGTGGATGGGCACCACGAAGTAGATCCACCACGCGGCGAAGATGATCAGCAGCCCGCCCGATGAGATGGGGAGGAGCTCGCCCAGCGCGTCGTTCTCGTCGATACCGGACTTCACGGCGATCGTGGCCGCAGCGATCGTCTCGCCGAGCACGATGATGGTGAACAGCCCGTAGCGCTCCGCGATATGGCGGGGATGCCACGACGTGGGACGGCGCCGCTCCGCGAAGAGCGGCACGCACATCTCCAGCAGCGCCATCACCAGGAACCACCAGGGCCGGGCGTCCTCGGGCAGCAGCAGCAGACCCAGCCAGCCGACCTGGCACAGCAGCACACCGCCCGCGTAGCGCAGGGCCGTCGTCCGCTCCGGGCCCTCGGCGGCGCGGGCCGCCCGCAGCCACTGCGTCGCCAGGGCCAACCGCATGATCACGTAGCCCAGCCAGACCACGAGGTAGTCGTGCTCCTCGAACGCCCGCGAGACCCCCGCCGCGAGGACCAGCACACCCGCGATCTGCACCAGCGTGACGACCCGGTACAGCACGTCGTCGTTGTCGTACGCCGAGGCGAACCACGAGAAGTTCATCCAGGCCCACCACACGGCGAAGAAGACCATCGCGTAGTCCAGGATCCCCTCGCCCGCATGGCCCTCGGCGACAGAGTGCACCAGCTGGATGCCCGCCTGGGCGACGGCCACGACGAAGCACAGGTCGAAGAAGAGCTCCAGCGGCGAGGCCGTCCGGTGCGCCTCGTCGCGTCCGCGGGCCCTGAGCCTGCGCAGCGGTCCCCGGTCGCCGGGCGGGCCGGAGGGGACGGGCGGGGGAGTGGGGCTGGACGTCATGATTCCCAGCACAACAGAAGGCGCGGGGATTTTCTCCGCGACCGTACCCTGGACGCATGAGTAGCGCCCCCGATCCCGAGCCGCCCGCGCCGAAGCCCGCGCTGGTCTTCGACGACCCGCTCGACCAGCAGTCCTCCGACGACACCGACCGCGGCTGGGGCGAGCGCACCGATTCCGGCGGCGGCGCGGCCGACCTCAAGCGCTTCCTCGACGAGAAGCCGCCCCACCACATCTGAGCCGGGTGGCCCTGCCACTTCCGGGCAAGGCGGACCCGCCACATCCCAGCCAGGCGGCCCCACCCCCTCCGTGCCGACCCGGCCGCCGGTGGCGCTACCGCTCCTGCTGGTCGTGCCCCGCACCACGCTGTGCGACCAGCGCGTCCCGGATCTCCTTCAGCACCTCCAGCTCGGTCACCTCGATGACCTCCTGCGTGCCCTCCTTCGCCTTGCGGCGGGCCTCCTGCCGGGCCAGGTACTTCGCCATGGGCAGGACCATCAGGAAGTAGACGACTGCCGCGGTGATCACGAAGCTCATGGCGGCGCCGAGAACGGAACCCCACAGGATCTGGATGCCCTGCTCGCCCTGGCACGTCGAGCTCAGGCATGAGCTGTAGTGGTCGAGGTTCTTGGTCCCGATGGCCCCGACGACCGGGTTGACGATCCCCTTCACCATGGCGTTGACGATGTTCGTGAACGCGGCGCCGATCACCACCGCCACAGCCAGATCGACGACGTTCCCGCGCATCAGGAAGGCCTTGAAGCCCTCCCAGAGGCTCGGTTCCTTCTTCTCGCTCACCTCGGGGCCTTTCCTCGCACGAGCAGCTTGTGGAACAAAACGCTCCGCAACCTACGTCAACGTTGGGCCGAACCGAGTACCTGGGTCCCTCGAACGAGGGCCTTGACGAGATCATGCACAGCATCACCACAGCGTCACCGCCAACCGCGCCGTCGCGCTCGCCCCGGCGAGCCGGGCGGCCGTGGCACGCGGCACCGACAGCACGACCAGCGCCCCGCCGTCGGTCGCGCCCTCCAGGGGCTCCGGCACCTTCGTCACCCTGGCCCCGCGTGCGACCACCCGGGCATCGCCGCCCGACGCCGTCTCCTCGGCGGCGATGACATCGACCCGGTCACCGGG
>KL569113.1:62982-63428 GCA_000715635.1 Streptomyces violaceus
CGGTCACCGGGCCGCAGCAGCCGTACGGTGGCCGCGTCGGCGATCCGGATCGGGGCCGTCACCGCCCCCGCCGCAACCTCCCCCGCGGAACCGCGCGTCCGCGCGGACCGCTCCCCGGGCACCGAGGCCGTGTGCGCGGGAGACTGGGCCCGGGGCTGACCACGGGCCCCGTCACCGTCACGCGGCCCAGCCGCCACCAGCGCGGTCGCGGTGACCGCGAGCCCGACGGCCAGGGCCCGCCGCCGGTGCCGCCCGAGTCGGCCCGACCGGTAGCGGCCCCCGCGCACCCGCACGGGATCGAAGCGCGGCACCTCACGGGTCGCGGGCACCTCGGGGCCGGGCGGGAGCGCGGCGACGGGTGAGCCGCCGAAAAGGGAAGACGTGAGCGGAGCGAGGGACACGGGAACCACCACCTGCGACGGGGACCGGCTTGCGCTCCCCACGAT
>KL569113.1:63632-64892 GCA_000715635.1 Streptomyces violaceus
ATGTGTATAAGAGACAGGGCCTGTGGACCTACCCCGGCCTGTGGACAACTCCCTCACCCGAACGGCAAGTTCCGCCCCCGCCCCCCAAAAAAAGTGCCCGTCGGCTACGGCAACACGAACCCCGGATCCATCCCACCCAACGCACCGGCACACAGACAGTCCCGCTCGTCCTCACTCGGCAACCCGGCCACCGCGTCGAACAGCACCCCCCGCAACCGGCCCACGTTCGCCGCGAACACCCGCAGCACCTCGTCGTGCGAGACGCCCTCCCCGCTCTCGGCACCCGCGTCGAGGTCGGTGACCAGGGTCACGGAGGTGTAGCAGAGCTCCAGCTCACGGGCGAGTGCCGCCTCGGGATGCCCGGTCATCCCCACCACCGACCAGCCCTGCGCCTGGTGCCACAACGATTCGGCACGGGTCGAGAAGCGCGGCCCCTCGATCACGACCAGCGTGCCGCCGTCCACCGGCTCCCAGTCCCGGCCGCGTGCCGCCTTCAGCGCGACGGCCCGCCCGGCGGAGCAGTAGGGGTCGGCCAGCGACACGTGCACCACGTTCGGCACCGACCCGTCGGGCAGCGGCTCTCCGTCGAAGTACGTGTTCGCGCGGGACTTCGTGCGGTCGACCAGTTGGTCCGGCACCAGCAGCGTGCCCGGCCCGTACTCGGGACGCAGGCCGCCCACGGCGCACGGGGCGAGCACCTGGCGCACGCCGACCGATCGGAGGGCCCACAGATTGGCCCGGTAGTTGATGCGGTGCGGCGGCAGGTGGTGGCCGCGCCCGTGCCTCGGCAGGAAGGCGACCCGCCGGCCGGCGATGTCACCGAGGAAGAGGGAATCGCTGGGCGGCCCGTACGGGGTGTCGATCTGGACCTCGGTCACGTCGTCGAGGAAGGAGTAGAACCCGGAGCCGCCGATGACGCCGATCCCGGCGCCCTCCCTGTCCGCCGAGTGCGCCACGTTCGCCTTGTTCGCCATGTCCGCACCCTAACCGCATGCGGAAACGCCGAGGACCCCGTCGCCCGAAGGCGACAGGGTCCCGTAAGAATCAGGCCTTACGCGGCGGTGGTGCTGCTGCTGGTGGAGCTGCCCGTGCCCGACGAAGAGCTCGACGACGAACTCGAGGAAGAACTCGAACCGGAACTCGAGCCGGAGCCCGAACCGGAGTCGGAGGACGACGAGGAGGAGCTCGACGACTTCGCCGGGGAGCTGCTCGACGAGGAGCCGCGGCTGTCGTTCCGGTAGAAGCCGGAGCCCTTGAAGA
>KL569113.1:65088-66396 GCA_000715635.1 Streptomyces violaceus
AAGACAATGCCGACCGCCGAGAACACCTTCTTCAGGCGGCCCTCGCAGTTCGGGCACTCGGTGAGGGCGTCATCGGTGAACTTCTGCACCGCCTCGAGGCCCTCGCCGCACTCGGTGCACTGGTACTGGTAGGTCGGCACTGTCTTCCTCCTGGCACTCTCACTCGATGAGTGCTAACGACGGTCCATAGTGACGTATTCCAGCCGCTCAGTCCACTGCCACCGGCACGCGGTGACCCACGCCACGTGCGACCGTCCGCCCGTGGGCACGCCCCGCCAGCCGGGAACGCAGGGCCAGGAGGGTCGCCAGGGCGAGCACGGTGCCGCCCATGGGCACCAGGAAACCGGCACCGCCCCAGAGGCGGTCCTCCAGTTGCCCGGCGACGCTGACGGCCGCCGCCTGGCCGAGTGCCACCGCGCCGGTCAGCCAGGTGAAGGCCTCGGTACGGGCACCGGCCGGGACCAGGCTGTCGACCAGGGTGTAGCCGGTGATCAGGGCGGGCGCGATGCACATGCCGACCAGCAGGCCGAGACCGGCCAGGACCGGTACTGAATGGGCGGCCCACAGGCCCGACGCGGTGAGGGCGAGCGCCGTGTAGCCGATGACCAGGCGCCGCTGCGGAGCCGCCTTCCAGGCGATCGCGCCGCAGACGACGCCGGAGAGCATGTTGCCCGCGGCGAAGACGCCGTAGAGGACGCCGTTCAGGCCCGGTTCGCCGATCGACTCGGTGAACGCGGCCAGCGAGACCTGCATGCCGCCGAAGACGGCACCGATGCCCAGGAAGGTCACGATCAGCACGCGCACGCCGGGGACGCGCAGTGCGGAACCGTGCTCCACGCGCGCGTGCCCGCCGCCTTCGACGGAGGGCTGGGTGCTCTTCTGCGCGGCGAACAGCAGACCGCCGATCAGCGTCAGCGAGGCCTCGGTGACCAGCCCGGCGGCCGGGTCGATGGCCGTGTACAGGGCGGTGGCCAGTAGCGGTCCGACGACGAAGGTCAGTTCGTCCGTGACCGACTCGAAGGCCGCCGCGGTGGTCATCAGGGGCGAGTCCTTGAGCTTCACGCCCCAGCGGGCCCGCACCATGGGCCCGACCTGCGGCACCGAGGCACCGGTCGGGACGGCCGCCGCGAACACCGCCCACAACGGGGCGTCCAGCAGCGCGAGCGCCGTCAGCGTCAGCCCGGAGACCGCGTGCAGCAGCACCCCGGGGATCAGCACGGCGCGCTGCCCGTAGCGGTCGGCGAGGCGGCCGCTGTAGGGCGCGAACAGGGCCATGGAGACACCGGTGACGGCCGCGGCGGCGCCCGC
>KL569113.1:66620-67216 GCA_000715635.1 Streptomyces violaceus
GCTGGCGTGCCGCGAAACCGGGGAGCAGGAACGTCCAGGCGCCGCGGGTGCGCAGCAGCCGGCCGTATCCCGGGCGGGCGGAAGTCGTCGAGTTCTTCGACTTCTTCGAGGTGACCGTGGATGCCACGGCCCGTGCCTTTCTGCCGCCTGGTAGCGCGGCCCGGTGGGCGGGCGGCGCCGAGAGCTGTCCTCTTGCGCGGAACTGCGGTAGATGCCGGGGCCCGGTGAGGAGGGACGTCCCGACCGCCATACGGTCGCGCCAGCTCTGCGTCAGACAGAGTTGGTTCGATCTGGGTACGCCTTCATCGTACAGGGATCAAGGGGTTGCGCGCCTGTGAAAGCGAGCACCAAGGGCCCGCCCGCCTTACAAATGCAAAACGGCACGAACCAGTCCTTAACGACTCGCCCCGTCCGTCCCCAGCCACCCGGCCAGCTTGCCGCCGTGGCCCACCGCCCGCAGCCGCTTCTCCGTCGCGTCCCGGACCGGATCCGTGGCCACGACGAGGAGCTCGTCCCCGCGTTGCAGCACCGTCGTGGGAAGCGGAACGAATGATTCGTTCGTGCGCACGACGAGCTGTCTCTTATACACATCTCTG
>KL569113.1:67445-71290 GCA_000715635.1 Streptomyces violaceus
CTCCACGCCGTGCATCCTCGACCCCTCGGGGATCGCCACGGACAGCAGATGCCCGCGCAGCCGCTCCAACGGGGCCGACTCGATGCCGAGGTCGGCGGCCTCCGAGCCGTCGCCCAGGTGCAGCTTGCGGCCCAGCCACGGCAGCGTCGGGCCCTGGACCAGGGTGTAGACGACGACCAGGATGAAGACGATGTTGAAGATCCGGCGGCTGGCGTCGACGCCCTCCACCATGGGGATGGTCGCCAGAATGATGGGCACGGCTCCGCGCAGTCCCGCCCAGGACATCAGGGCCTGCTCCCGCCACGGCACCCGGAAGGGGGTCAGGGAGGCCACCACGCTCAGCGGACGCGCCACCATGGTCAGCACCAGCCCGATGGCGAGCGCGGGCACGATGTCGTCGCCCAGCTCGTGCGGCGTGACCAGCAGGCCGAGCAGGACGAACATGCCGATCTGGGCCATCCAGCCGAGCCCGTCGGCGAACCCGCGCGTGGCCGGCCAGTGCGGCAGCCGCGCGTTGCCCATCACCATCGCGGCGAGGTACACCGCGAGGAAGCCGCTGCCGTGGGCCAGGGCGCCCGCCGCGTACGCCACCGTGGCGATCGCCATGACGGCGATCGGGTAGAGGCCGGAGGCGGGCAGCGCCACATGCCTCAGCCCCCAGGAGCCCAGCCAGCCCACCGCGAGCCCGATGGCCGCGCCGATGGCCAGCTCCAGCAGGATCACGCCCAGCAGTACGTACCAGTGCTCGACCGGGCCCGCCGCGGACAGGGAGACCACGAGGATGACCACCGGGGCGTCGTTGAAGCCGGACTCCGCCTCCAATGTGCCCGTCACGCGCGCGGGGAGGGGGATCTTGCGCAGCACGGAGAACACGGCCGCCGCGTCGGTCGAGGAGACGACCGCCCCGATGATGAACGCCTGCCGCCACTCGAGACCGATCAGGTAGTGCGCGGCCGACGCCGTGACCCCGACGCTCACCGCGACACCGGCCAGCGCCAGTGCCGTGGCGGCCGGCAGGGCCGGCTTGATCTCCTTCCACTTCGTGCCCAGACCGCCCTCGGCCAGGATCACGACCAGGGCCGCGTATCCGATGACCTGGGTCAGTTCGGCGTTGTCGAAATGGATGTCGCCCACGCCGTCCTGGCCCATGGCGACGCCTATGCCCAGGTAGACGAGCAGGCTGGGGAGCCCGCTGCGCGAGGAGATCCTTACCGCTGCGACGGCGACGAGCAGGACGAGCGAGCAGACGAGCAAGAGCTGGTTGAGGTGGTGAACAGTCAGCGGCCGAATCCTTCCCTGGCCCACCCGCACACGCGCGTGGGCTCACGTACATCGCACATGAAGCTGTGGCGCACCGCGCCAACTACTTCGTTACCTTACCTAACTCTTGACGATTTCTTGACGCTTCCGAGGGCGAGATCGAACGTTCGTCCGTGCCGGTTCCCGACTCCGCGTCAAGGGGTGCGAGGCCCTGCGCCTATCGTTGCTCCAGCGCTCAGTTAAAAGCACAGCCGAACCTGCCGCTCGCGTTAGGACAGCAAGGACAGCGATGCCCCCCAACACCACCGCCTCCACGGGTCAGCAGCCCGGCAAGTCCGGCAGGAGAAAGGGGCGCAAAGCCCGTCTGATCGTGCTCGTCCTGGTGCTGGCCCTCATCGGGGGCGTCGGCTTCGGGGGGTACTGGTCCATCAGCACCGTCCGGGCCTCCTTCCCGCAGACCAAGGGCACCCTCACACTCAAGGGCCTCTCGGGACCCGTCGAGGTCAAACGCGACAACTACGGCATTCCGCAGATCTATGCCTCCTCCGACGCGGACCTGTTCATGGCGCAGGGCTACGTCCAGGCACAGGACCGGTTCTACGAGATGGACGTACGCCGCCACATGGCCTCCGGGCGGCTGTCGGAGATGTTCGGCAAGAGCCAGGTCGACAACGACGAGTTCCTGCGCACGCTCGGCTGGGACCGGGTCGCCAAGAAGGAGTACGACACCAAGCTGTCGGCCTCCACGAAGAAGTACCTCCAGGCGTACTCCAAGGGGGTCAACTCCTACCTCCAGGGCAAGGACGGCAAGGACATCTCCCTGGAGTACGCGGCGCTCGGTTTCACCAACGACTACAAGCCGCAGAACTGGACCCCGGTCGACTCGGTCTCCTGGCTGAAGGCGATGGCCTGGGACCTGCGCGGCAACATGAAGGACGAGACCGACCGCGCCCTGCTGACCAGCCGCCTCGGCCCGAAGCAGATCGCCGACCTGTACCCGGAGTACCCGTCCGGCCGCAACAAGGCGATCGTCCAGGAGGGCCAGTACAACGAGCTGACCCGCACGTTCGAACAAGGCGGCACGGGCGGCACGTCCGGCACGAGCGGCGGCTCCACCGGCACGGGGGCCTCCACAGGCACCGGGGGCACCGCCTCCGGCAGCTCGGGCACGGAGGGCCTCCAGAGCCAGCTCACCGGCCTCACCAAGATCCTGGACGACCTCCCGCCGGCCGTCGGTGTGAACGGCGACGGCATCGGCTCCAACTCCTGGGTCGTCTCCGGGAAGCACACCATCACCGGCAAGCCGCTGCTGGCCAACGACCCGCACCTGTCGCCCTCGCTGCCGTCCGTCTGGTACCAGATGGGCCTGCACTGCCGCAGCGTCTCCAGCGCGTGCCAGTACGACGTCTCCGGCTACACCTTCGCGGGCATGCCCGGCGTGATAATCGGCCACAACCAGGACATCGCCTGGGGCATGACCAACTCCGGCGTCGACGTCACGGACCTCTACCTGGAGAAGATCAGCGGCAACGGCTACCAGTACGACGGCAAGATCAAGCCCTTCCAGACGCGCGAGGAGACCATCAAGGTCGCCGGCGGCGAGCCCAAGAAGATCGTCGTCCGCGAGACCAACAACGGCCCCCTGCTGTCGGACCGTGACGAAGAGCTCGTGAAGGTCGGCAAGAAGGCCGGTGTCGACACCGCCGCACCCGACAGAGGCGACGGCTACGGCGTCGCGCTGCGCTGGACCGCGCTGCAGCCGGGCACCACCATGGACGCCGTCTTCGCCATGGACAAGGCGAAGGACTGGAACGGCTTCCGCAAGGCCGCCGCGCAGTTCGAGGTGCCCTCGCAGAACCTGATCTACGCGGACACCCAGGACAACATCGGCTACACCCTCCCGGGGAGGATCCCCACGCGCGCGGAGGGCGACGACGGTTCGATCCCCGCGCCCGGATGGGACCCCGAGTACCGCTGGACCGGCTACATCGAGCAGGACGCGCTGCCGTACGAGTACAACCCGAAGCGCGGCTACATCGTCACCGCCAACCAGGCCGTGATCGACCCGGACAAGTACCCCTACACGCTCACCACGGACTGGGGCTACGGCACGCGCAGCCAGCGGATAAGCGACCTGATCCAGTCGAAGATCAAGGACGGCGGCAAGGTCTCCACGGACGACATGCGCCAGATGCAGCTGGACAACAGCAGCGAGATCGCCCGGCTGCTGGTGCCCACGCTGCTGAAGATCGACCCCGAGAACAAGGATGTCCGCGAGGCGCAGAAGCTCCTCGAGGGCTGGGACTACACCCAGGACGCCGACTCGGCCGCCGCGGCCTACTTCAACGCAATCTGGCGCAACCTCCTCAAGCTCGCCTTCGGCAACAAGCTGCCCAAGGAACTGCGGCCCAAGGGTCAGTGCCTGTACGTCGACCCGGTCAACACCACCGGGCCCGCCGACGAGGCCGAGAAGGTGCGCGAGTGCGGCCAGCGCGACCCCGACCAGGCGCAGCCGGACGGCGGCGACCGCTGGTTCGAGGTGGTCCGCAAGCTGATGGAGCAGCCCGACAGCGACTGGTGGAAGA
>KL569113.1:71514-71789 GCA_000715635.1 Streptomyces violaceus
CCCGAGGCGGGCACCCGTCCCCCTGCCGCCAACCGTGACGAGCTGCTCAGGCGGGCCATGATCGACGCCCGCTGGGAGCTGACCGCCAAGCTCGGCAAGGACATCGACAGCTGGAGCTGGGGCCGGCTGCACCGCCTGTTCCTGGACAACCAGACCCTCGGCACCGAGGGCCCAGGTTTCGTCCAGTTCGCCCTCAACCGCGGCCCGTGGGAGCTCGGCGGCGGCGAGGCGACGGTGAACGCGACCGGCTGGAACGCCGCCGGCGGCTACAGCGT
>KL569113.1:72010-73801 GCA_000715635.1 Streptomyces violaceus
GCCGCCGGCGGCTACAGCGTCGTCTGGGTGCCGTCCATGCGGATGGTCGTGAACCTCGGCGACCTCGACAAGTCGAAGTGGATCAACCTCTCCGGCGCGTCCGGGCACGCCTACAGCGCCCACTACGTCGACCAGACGGACAAGTGGGCCGACGGCGAACTGCTGCCGTGGTCCTACTCGGACAAGGCGGTCGAGGACAGCGCGACCGACAAGCTGGTGCTCAAGCCGTGAGCCGCTGACGCCCGCACAACGAAAACGGCCTTCCACGCGCGCGTGGAAGGCCGTTTTCGTGTCAGCCGGTCCGCTCCCCGAACCGCCGCACCCCCGAGGGAGTAACCACCGCGTGCACCGGCCGGTCGTGCGCCTCCTCCGGGACCTGCTCGACCACCTCCGCGTCGTACAACAGCACCACCAGGGAAGGCCGGGCACCCGCCCGCTCCAGCCGCGCCAGGACACGGTCGTACGAGCCGCCGCCACGCCCGAGCCGCATCCCGCGCGTGTCGACCGCGAGCCCCGGCAGCAGCACGGCGTCGGCGGCTGTCACGGCGTCCGGCCCGAGGCGCTCGCCGGAGGGCTCGAAGAGCTCCATCCTGCCGCCGCCGTGCCGGACACGCGCGAGCGAGCCCTCGCCTTCGTACACGCCCCAGTCCAGGTCGTTGTCGGGCAGCAGGGCCGGTAGCAGGACGCGCACGCCCCGGGCGCGCAGCGTGTCCAGGAGCGCGAGCGTCCCCGGTTCGCTCCCCACGGAGACGTACGCCGCGACGGTGCCGGCCCGCGCCAACTCCGGCAGCTCCAGCGCCCGGCCGGCCAGTGCGGCCGAGGTTTCCCGCAGGTCATCCGCCGTCAACCTGTTCCTCACCGAGAGGAGCTCTCGCCGCAAACTCCGTTTGCCAGGCTCGCCCGGACGCCCGATGTGACTCAATGGTTGCTCCCGTATCGTGCTAATACGCTCATATGAGCGCCCATGAACCGGAGCCGCAGATTCCGCCCAAAGGCACCGGATATGGTGGCGGGCATGACTCAGTCGCACCCTCGGATCAGCAAGGCTGTCATTCCCGCAGCAGGCCTCGGCACCCGGTTCCTGCCGGCCACCAAAGCCACTCCCAAGGAGATGCTGCCGGTCGTCGACAAGCCGGCGATCCAGTACGTGGTCGAGGAGGCCGTCGGCGCGGGTCTCGACGACGTCCTCATGGTGACGGGCCGCAACAAGCGCCCCCTCGAGGACCACTTCGACCGCAACTACGAACTGGAGTCGGCGCTTCAGAAGAAGGGCGACGCCGGCCGCCTCGCCAAGGTCCAGGAGTCCAGCGACCTCGCGACCATGCACTACGTCCGCCAGGGCGACCCCAAGGGCCTCGGCCACGCCGTCCTGTGCGCCGCCCCGCACGTGGGCGAGGAGCCCTTCGCCGTCCTCCTCGGAGACGACCTCATCGACCCCCGTGACCCCCTGCTCCAGCGCATGGTCGAGGTCCAGGAGCAGCGCGGCGGCAGCGTCATCGCGCTCATGGAAGTCGCCCCCGAGCAGATCCACCTCTACGGCTGTGCGGCCGTGGAGACCACCGAGGACAGCGACGTCGTCAAGGTCGGCGGCCTCGTCGAGAAGCCCGACCCGTCCGACGCCCCGTCGAACTACGCGGTCATCGGCCGCTACGTCCTCGACCCGCACATCTTCGACATACTGCGCCGGACCGAGCCGGGCCGCGGCGGCGAGATCCAGCTCACGGACGCCCTCCAGCAGCTCGCGGCCGACGAGAAGATCGGCGGCCCGGTGCACGGCGTCGTCTTCAAGGG
>KL569113.1:73963-77751 GCA_000715635.1 Streptomyces violaceus
CACGGCGTCGTCTTCAAGGGCCGCCGCTATGACACCGGCGACCGCGGCGACTACCTGCGTGCCATTGTCCGACTCGCATGCGAACGTGAAGACCTGGGCCCGGACTTCCGGACCTGGCTTCGCAGTTACGTAGCCGAGGAGATGTAACACGTTGAGCAGCGCCGCGCCCCGCACCCTGGGCCAGGACCACTCGGGCCCCGACCACCTCTGGTCGGTGGACGAGCACCTGGAGGACATCCTCACCACCGTCCGCCCCCTGGAACCCATCGAGCTGCAGCTGCTCGACGCCCAGGGCTGCGTCCTGGTCGAGGACATCACGGTGCCGGTGTCCCTGCCGCCGTTCGACAACAGCTCCATGGACGGCTACGCGGTACGGGTCGCGGACGTGGCGGGCGTGAGCGAGGAGTTCCCGGCGGCCCTGGAGGTCGTCGGGGACGTGGCGGCGGGCCAGGCCGAACTGGTCCACGTGGGCCCCGGCCAGGCGGCCCGCATCATGACCGGCGCCCCGCTGCCGCCCGGCGCCGAGACCGTCGTGCCCGTCGAGTGGACCGACGGCGGGCTCGGCGAGGGCCCCGTGCACGGCATGCGCGCCCGCAGCCTCGGCCCCGAGGGTGCCTCCGGACACGTGCAGGTGTACCGCCCGGCCGAGGCCCGCGCGCATGTGCGCGCACAGGGCAGCGACGTGAAGGCCGGCGACCGCGCCCTGCGGGCCGGCACCGTCCTCGGCCCGCCTCAGATCGGCCTGCTCGCCGCCATCGGCCGCGGCACCGTCCGCGTCCGCCCGCGCCCGCGCGTGGTGGTGCTCTCCACCGGCAGCGAACTCGTCCAGCCGGACGCGGAACTGGGCACCGGTCAGATCTACGACTCCAACAGCTTCGCCCTCACCGCCGCCGCCCGCGACGCCGGCGCCATCGCCTACCGCGTGGGCGCCGTCGCCGACGACGCCGAGACCCTGCGCTCCACCATCGAGGACCAACTGGTCCGCGCCGACCTGATGGTCACCACGGGCGGTGTCAGCGTCGGGGCGTACGACGTCGTCAAGGAGGCACTGTCCCACGTGGGCGACGAGGACGAGGCGGGCAGCGGCATCGAGTTCCGCAAGCTCGCCATGCAGCCCGGCAAGCCCCAGGGCTTCGGCTCCATCGGCCCCGACCACACCCCGCTGCTGGCCCTGCCCGGCAACCCGGTGTCGTCGTACGTCTCCTTCGAGCTGTTCGTCCGCCCCGCGATCCGCACCCTGATGGGCCTGCGGGACGTCCACCGGCCGACGACCCGGGCCACCCTGGCCGCCGACAAGGCGCTGACCTCGCCGAAGGGCCGCCGACAGTTCCTGCGGGCCACCTGCGCCGACGGACGGGCGACCCCGGTCGGCGGCGCCGGATCCCATCTGGTCGCGGCCCTCGCCCACGCGGACGCGCTGATCGTCGTCCCCGAGGACACCGAGTCCGTCGAGCCCGGAGCCGAGGTCGAGGTGGTCCTGCTCGGCTGAGAGCCGCTGGTTGGGGGTACCGTGTCGCGCACAGCAGGCCCGGACCGGGAGCGCCACACAGCATGAGCACGCAGGATCCCCCTACGCAGGACCGACTGACGCACATCGACGACGCCGGCGCCGCCCGCATGGTCGACGTGTCGGAGAAGGACGTGACCGCGCGCACAGCCCGCGCCAGCGGACGCGTCCTCGTCTCGCCCCGCGTGATCGAACTGCTGCGCGGCGAGGGCGTCCCCAAGGGCGACGCCCTCGCGACCGCGCGGATCGCCGGGATCATGGGAGCCAAACGCACCCCCGACCTGATCCCGCTCTGTCACCCCTTGTCGGTCTCCGGTGTGAAACTGGACCTGTCGGTCGCGGATGACGCCGTGGAGATCCTGGCCACCGTGAAGACCACGGACCGTACGGGGGTCGAGATGGAGGCGCTCACCGCGGTCTCCGTCGCCGCGCTCACCGTGATCGACATGGTCAAGGCGGTCGACAAGGGAGCGGTCATCACGGACGTACGGGTGGAAGAGAAGACGGGCGGTAAGTCGGGCGACTGGAGCCGGTCATGACGTATCGCGCTCTCGTCGTCACCGCCTCCAACCGGGCCGCCGCCGGGATCTACGAGGACAAGGGCGGCCCGCTGATCTCCGCCGGTCTGAAGGGCTTCGGCTTCGAGGTCGACGGCCCGCAGGTCGTCCCCGACGGAGACCCCGTGGAGGCGGCCCTGCGCGCCGGTGTCGACACCGGCTACGACGTCATCGTCACCACCGGCGGTACGGGCATTTCGCCCACCGACCGCACCCCCGAGGCGACACGCCGGGTGATCGACCACGAGGTGCCGGGCATCGCCGAGGCCATCCGGGCCTTCGGCCGGGAGAAGGTGCCGACCGCGGCGCTCTCCCGGGGCCTGGCCGGGGTGGCCGGCGCAACGCTGATCGTCAATCTGCCCGGCTCCAGCGGTGGTGTGAAGGACGGACTGGCCGTCCTGGAGCCGCTGCTGATCCACGCCGTCGAGCAGCTCCGCGGCGGCGACCACCCCAGACCCGGCACGGGGGGTGCGAGCTGAACAGCGCATCCTGGCCCGTCGAGCTGGTGGACGGCGACATCGTCCTCCGGCCGATAAAGCTGCGCGACCAGCGGGCATGGCGTGAGGTCAACCGGCGCAACCGCGACTGGCTGCGCCCCTGGGAGGCGACGATTCCGCCGCCCGCGCCCGGCGGGCCGCTCGCGCACCGCCCGACCTTCCGCCAGATGGTGCGGCACCTGAGGTCGGAGGCGAACGCGGGCCGGATGCTGCCCTTCGTCATCGAGTACCAGGGGCGGCTGGTGGGGCAGTTGACGGTCGCCGGGATCACCTGGGGCTCGATGTGCTCGGGGCACGTCGGTTACTGGGTGGACGAGTCGGTGGCCGGGCGCGGGGTGATGCCGACGGCGGTGGCGCTCGCCGTGGACCACTGTTTCCGCACCGTCGGACTGCACCGCATCGAGGTCTGCATTCGCCCTGAGAACGGGCCCAGCCGCCGGGTCGTGGAGAAACTCGGATTCCGCGAGGAGGGGCTCAGGCCCCGTTATCTCCACATCGACGGGGGCTGGCGCGACCACCTCGTGTTCGCCCTCACGGTGGAAGAGGTGCCGGACGGGTTGCTGAGGCGCTGGCACCGGGCACGATCGCAGAGTAATCCGGGAATCCGGCACCGCCCCGGAAATTGAATATGTGTTCGAAAATGATCGGCCAGTGACCGTCTCGGTGCAAGGAATTCCCGGCCTGGGCGGTCTGCTGATCGCATCGGTCACAAAAAAAGTTCGAAATATCAGCCAGATCGTGCGACACACCGGCTCAATTGGCAGATGGCCTCATGCAAACCCCTCTACGGTGTGAGACGTGAGCAGCAGCGGCCTCATCTACGCAGTCATTGTCGGGGCCTGGGCCGCCTACTTGGTGCCGATGTGGCTCCGTAGGCAGGACGAGCTGAACGAGGCCCGTCCGACGGAACGCTTCAGCACTGCCATCCGGCTGCTTTCCGGCCGGGCGGGGATGGAGCGCCGGTACGCCAAGGACCTGCGGGCGCGCTCCACCGAGGAGGGGGAGCAGGGCGCCGACGACCTGGACGCCGTCACCGACTCGGTGGACGTCCGGGCCTTCGCCGTGTCCAAAACGCGTCCCCAGACCCAGGCACCCGTACCGTCACCCGCCCCGGAGGCGGCCCGATCGGAGCAGCCGGCCCGCCCGGCACCCGCACCGAACGCGGCGTCCGCGGCCCGCGGAGAGGGCCGCGTGCCCGCCGCCCGCCGCCGCCCGTCGCCGCAGGCC
>KL569113.1:77960-78247 GCA_000715635.1 Streptomyces violaceus
CGCCCGTCGCCGCAGGCCCAGGCGGCCGCGGCACGTGCCCGGCGCTCGAAGGTGCTCGCGCGCCGTCGGCGCACCACCACCATGCTGTTCCTCGCCTTCACCCTCGGCGCGATCGTCGCCGCGGTCGGAGGCCTCGCGTTCCTGTGGGCGCCCGGCGTGCCCGCGGTCATGCTCAGCGTGTACATCGCGTACCTGCGCTCGCAGGAGCGCCGCCGCTTCACGTACCAGATGGACCGCCGCCGGGCCGAGCTCGCGGCCCAGCGGCTTCGGGATCGGCAGCGCCAGCC
>KL569113.1:78453-79137 GCA_000715635.1 Streptomyces violaceus
GGAGCCGGTGACCGACCCCGGCCTGTCGGCCCTCGCGGCCGACCGGCGCGCACTCGTCGAGCAGACCGACCACGCCGAGTGGGTCGACCAGCAGCGCGAGCGGCAGCGGCGCCCCGGGCAGGGCGACAGCTGGGAACCGGTGCCGGTGCCCCTGCCGACCTATGTGACCGCACCGGTCGCCCCCCGGGCCACCAGCGATGTCGACCTCGGGGCCCCCGACACCTGGAGCTCGGCACGCTCGAGCACCGTCACCCCGGACCGGGAGGACGAGGCCGACACCGCGCTCCCCGGCGAGCCGGAGCCCCGCGCCGAGGAGAGGGAGGACGGCGGTGGGCGCACCGACGCACGCCGGGCGGCCTCCGCGCGGCGGGCACGGGAGCGCGGCCGCACGCCGCTGTTCGACCAGTACGAGGACGGGGACCGGCCGCGGGCCGCCAACGAGTAACCCCCGAACCCGCAGGTGACCGCCCCTCGGGAACGGATTTCCAAGCAGGCCGATCGAGGTGCTAAAGTTTCACTCGTTGCAAGGGCCTGTGGCGCAGTCCGGTAGCGCACCTCGTTCGCATCGAGGGGGCCAGGGGTTCAAATCCCCTCAGGTCCACGCAGCTCAGAGCCCCGGTCGGGAATCCCGACCGGGGCTCTGACGTATGTTCAGCACCACATGCGTCAGAGGCTCTTCGCGAA
>KL569113.1:79367-80917 GCA_000715635.1 Streptomyces violaceus
CCGCTGGACGTGTACAGGGCTATGGCCTCCGGCTGCTTCGTGCCGGTCTCCAGGACCATGCGGGTGCGGCCCGCCGCGCGGGCGTCCTCCTCCAGGGCGGCCAGGATGCGGCGGGCGAGGCCCCGGCCGCGCATGCCGTCGACCACGTACATGCGCTTGATCTCGGCGTCGCCGTCCAGGTTGCCCTCGTCGTTCGCGTCCTGGGTACGCCAGCCGCCCGAGGCGACGGGGGAGTCGTACTCGTCGTACGCGATCAGGTAGGTGCCGTTCGGCGGGGCGAAGTCCGCGGCGGCCATGGTCGTGGCGTCGCCTCCGTCGCCGTAGCGGACGTGGTATTCGGCCTGGACCTGGTCGTTGAGCTTCGTGGCGTCGGGGTGGTCGAAGGGGACCCGGCGTATATGCATGCTGTGTACCGTAAGTCAGCTCATGAGGGGGGCGGGAGTGTGTTCGATCCGGAACTGGACCACGTCCAGTGTGCCGGTATCGTGCCGGGGTGCTCACTGTGACCTCTGTGAATGTGAACGGGCTGCGTGCCGCCGCGAAGAAGGGCTTCGTGGAGTGGCTCGCGGAGACCGAAGCCGATGTGCTGTGCCTCCAGGAGGTGCGCGCCGAGCCGGGGCAGCTGCCCGAGCATGTGCGGGCGCCCGAGGGGTGGCATGTGACGCACGCGCCGGCCGCCGCCAAGGGGCGGGCCGGGGTCTCCCTGTACAGCCGGCGCGAGCCCGACCGGGTCCAGGTCGGGTTCGGGTCGGAGGAGTTCGACGGCAGCGGGCGGTATGTGGAGGCGGACCTGCCGGGGGTCACCGTCGCCTCCCTCTATCTGCCCTCCGGTGAGGTCGGCACCGAGCGGCAGGACGAGAAGGAGCGCTTCATGGGCGAGTTCCTCGCCTATCTGAAGGGGCTCAGGGAGCGGGCCGCCGCCGAGGGGCGCGAGGTCCTGGTCTGCGGCGACTGGAACATCGCCCATCAGGAGGCCGACCTCAAGAACTGGCGCGGGAACCGGAAGAACTCCGGGTTCCTGCCCGAGGAGCGGGAGTGGCTCACGCAGGTCTTCGACGCGGCGGACGGGGGGTACGTCGATGTCGTGCGGGCGCTGCATCCCGAGGTCGAGGGGCCGTACTCGTGGTGGTCGTATCGGGGGCGGGCCTTCGAGCGGGATACGGGTTGGAGGATCGATCTAGCCGTCGCGACCCCTGGCCTTGCTGGGAGGGCGGTCAAGGCGTTCGTGGAGCGGGCCGCCAGTCATGACGAACGGTGGTCGGATCACGCTCCCGTGACGGTCGTCTTCGACATGTGACGTGTGCCGTGGGTCGTGGGGGTGCGCCGACATCTGGCACACCCCCACACGTGTCCTAGGGCAGATCAGGGACGTGACCCGATGGTGAAGGTCAGGCGGGAGGTATCGGGTCCGGCCAGTCGCTCCGGTCCGCCGCCCGACCGTCCCTTGGCGACAGTGACGCGAACTCCGTCTCTGAAGAGTTTCTCCCGAGTCACCTCGCCGGCCGTGGCAAATGCCTCGCGGTAGCGGCTGACGGTGTACTCGTCGAGCC
>KL569113.1:81116-81529 GCA_000715635.1 Streptomyces violaceus
GAGCCAGTCGGCGCGGATCGCGGCGGGGGCGGGACAGGTCGTCCCGCGGGCAGCAGCGCGGCAGGCGTAGTCGCCGTACGCATAGGCCTGCCGTGCGGCGAAGTACATACGGCCACCGCATCCGGCACAGTGCGCGACCCTGATCAGCAGCGACGTCTCCCGGTGTTTGGGGTGGACGCCGTTCGAGCGGGTGCTGAGGACGTCTTGGAGAGCCTGAAACTCTTCTTCGGTGAGCAGCGGAGGGCCGATCAACACGGGTGCGCCCTCAGCGTTACGGACGGTCTTCCCCTTGTGCACCTGGTGGCCCATCAGTGCCGGGGTGCGGAGGATTTTGGACAGGCTGCCCGCTGTCCCGCGGAATCGCTCGAAGTCGCGTCCGTGGCGCCGCCCACCCGTGGGGCGGCCCTGAAGGC
>KL569113.1:81695-85643 GCA_000715635.1 Streptomyces violaceus
CTCGAAGTCGCGTCCGTGGCGCCGCCCACCCGTGGGGCGGCCCTGAAGGCGGGCGTGGCGGTCGCGTGGCACCAGGACACCCGAGGTTTCGAGTTTGTGAGCAATGGCGACCAGGGACAGTCCCGAGTGGACGTCGTCCACGATCGCGCGGACAACGGTGACGGTCTCCGGGTCGGGAGCGAGACACCATCCGATGCCGGAGGGGTGCGGCGCCTTCTTGTACCCGAACGGAACCAGACCGCCGCCGTATCGGCCCGTGGCGCGCAGTACTTCGTGGGCGCTGGTGAGACGAGCGGAAATGGCGTGCGTCTCTTGCTCCGCGGCGTAGGCCAGCTTCATGCAACGGCGGACAGCGTCGCCGTTCGCCTGCGGTGTGACCACGAGCGGCTGAGGTTTCTCGGGCATCCCGAAGACGAGTGTCGTAGAGCGCTGCTGGCTCCACTCGATCAACTCGGACATGTGGACCACCGATCGTACGGCGTGATCAGAAGGCCTCTCGAAGGGGGACGTCTTGCGTGCGGATACCCCGAGATCTGAGGCTTCGGCGATCAACGTGAAGCCCAGTTGCCGGGCGCACAGCTGGATCGAGGTGCGCTGCCTGCCGGGTGAGGTGGTCACTTCGGTCAGGTAGCTGAGACGAACGGCTCCCAGAGCCCGTGGGTGTTCGGTCGGAGTCGAAGCCGGCTGTGATGGCTGAGGACTACGCTTGGGCATGTCGACGCTCCTGGTAAGTGTCGGCCACACCCCGGGGCTGGTCGCACAGCCGCCGGGGCCTTTTCGATCTCACTCTGGGAGTGCGAACGCGGTTTCGCCGGTGACTGCCTGGAAAGTGACTCGATAAGGTGAATTTCTCTGTAATGTCGGACAGTTGAGAGGTGAGGCGTCCTCGGACGCTAGTCCTGCTTCCGCATCCGCCGGTCCAGCGCCAGTGACAGTTCCGCCTCCACCACGCTCCGTGCCAGCGGGCGCAGGCGGGGCAGGTCCTGGGGGGAGGCGTGGCGCAGGACCAGGTCCGTGAAGAGTTCGGCCAGGGCGTCGGCGTGGGTGCGGACCTGTTTGGCCGCGTCGAGGACGGCGGCGAGCGGGATGCCCTCGTGGACCAGGGCCGAGGAGACGTCCAGGAGGCGGCGGCTGATGTGGACGATCTCGTCGCCGTCGGTGCCGAGGTAGCCGAGGTCCATCGCGGCGGCGAGGTTCTCGGGCGTGGCCTCGCCGGCGAAGTGGTCGGCGAGTTCCTCGGGGGTGAGGTGGACCGGCTCCTCCTCGGTGGGGGCGCCCCCTACGCCGAGCAGGTCGCCGACGTCCCGGCCGTGGTCGAAGGCCTCCGCGAGTTCGGCGATGCCGCTGAGGGTGTGGCCGCGTTCCAGCAGGGCCGTGATCGTGCGCAGCCGGGCCAGGTGGTGGTCGTCGTACCAGGCGATACGGCCTTCCCGGCGGGGTGGCGGGATCAGTTTGCGTTCGCGGTAGAAGCGCAGGGTGCGCACCGTGATCCCGGCCAGGCGGGCCAGCTCTTCCATGCGGTATTCACGCTTCTCGGCCACCTGGGCACCCTAAGGCGTACCACGGGTAACTTCCTCGTTCTGCCCCCTACCCATCAGTACGCCACTGCCCTACGCTCCCATTGCGCCAGTGTTCACTGGCGTGGTTCTCGTGGTGTGTGGAGGTGTCGGCATGGGCGAACACGAACGCGAACACGAACGCGAGCATGTTCGGGTCGCGGTGGTCGGGTCCGGGTTCGGCGGGCTGGGGGCCGCCGTGCGGCTGCGCCGCGAGGGCGTCACCGACTTCGTCGTCCTGGAGCGGGCGAGCAGCGTCGGCGGCACCTGGCGGGACAACAGCTACCCGGGGTGCCGGTGTGACGTGCCCTCGCATCTGTACTCGTTCTCCTTCGCGCCCAACCCCGAATGGCCGCGCACCTTCTCCGGGCAGGAACACATCCGCGCCTATCTGGAGCACGTCACGGACGTGTTCCGGCTGCGGCCGCACATCCGCTTCGACTCGGAGGTGAAGCGGATGAGCTGGAACGCCGAGCGGCTGTGCTGGGACATCGAGACCAGCAGCGGGAATCTGTCGGCGGACATGGTCGTGTCGGCGACCGGGCCGTTGTCCGATCCGAAGGTGCCGGAGATACCGGGGCTGGAGTCCTTTCCCGGCAAGGTCTTCCACTCGGCCCGCTGGGACCACGACTACGACCTGCGCGGCAAGCGCGTCGCGATGGTGGGGACCGGGGCCTCGGCCGCCCAGATCGTGCCGGCCGTCCAGCCCGAGGTATCGCGCCTGACCCTGTTCCAGCGGACCGCGCCGTGGGTCATGCCCCGCGTCGACCGGAACATCAGCGACACCGAGCGGTGGCTGCACCGGCAGCTGCCCTTCACCGCGCACCTGCGGCGCGGACTGCTGTGGGGCATCCGGGAGTTGCAGGTGCAGGCGTTCACCAAGCACCCGGGTCAGCTCGGCCTCGTCGAGGAGATGGCCCGGCGCAACATGGCCCGCTCCATCAAGGACCCGGTCCTGCGGGCGAAGCTCACCCCGGACTACCGCATCGGCTGCAAGCGGATCCTGCTGTCCAGCGACTACTACCCGGCGCTCGCCCAGCCCAACGTGGACGTGGTCGCCAGCGGCCTGGCCGAGGTCCGGGGATCGACCCTGGTCGCCGCCGACGGGAGTGAGGCCGAGGCGGACGCGATCGTCTTCGGCACCGGGTTCCACGTCACCGACATGCCCATCGCGGACCGGGTCGTGGGCGCCGACGGGCGGACCCTCGCGGAGACCTGGAAGGGCGGCATGGAGGCCCTGCGCGGTGCCTCCGCCGCCGGGTTCCCCAACTGGATGACGATCATCGGGCCCAACACCGGCCTCGGGAACTCCTCGATGATCCTCATGATCGAGTCCCAGCTGAACTACCTGGCCGACTTCGTCCGCCAGCTCGACGTACTCGGCGGCCGGGTCGCCCTCGACGCCCGCCCGGGCGCCGTACGGGCCTGGAACCACCGGGTGCAGGAGCGTATGAAGCGCACGGTGTGGAACACCGGCGGCTGCACCTGCTGGTACCTCGACGCGAGCGGCCGCAACACCACCATCTGGCCCGGCACGACAGGCGAGTTCCGGCGGGCGACGCGACGCGTGGATCTCGCGGAGTACGACGTCCTGCGCGTCCCCGTGCGGACGGAAGCCGAGAAGGCCGGGGTGGACGCGTGAGCCGCCTCCTGCACGTCGACTCCGGCCCCTACGCCCCGCCAGCTCCCGCGCGCGAACTGACCGCGGTGTCCGCCGACGGCGCCCGACTGCACGTCGAGATCCACGGCCCCGACGGCGCCCCGGCCGTCGTCCTCGCCCATGGCTGGACCTGCTCCACCGCCTTCTGGGCGGCGCAGATCCGCGAACTGGCCGCCGACCACCGGGTCATCGCCTACGACCAGCGCGGCCACGGGCGCAGCCCCGCGAGCCCCGCGTGCAGCGCCGAGGCGCTCGCCGACGACCTGGAGGCCGTGCTCGAAGCCACCCTGGCCCCCGGCGAACAGGCCGTGATCGCCGGGCACTCCATGGGCGGCATGACCGTGATGGCGGCCTCCGGGAGGGCTGCCTTCCGCGCGCACGCGGCCGCCGTCCTGCTGTGCAGCACGGGCAGTTCGCAGCTGGTCGCCGCCTCCACCGTCGTGCCGATCCGGGCCGGGCGGCCGCGCACCTGGCTGACCCGGCGGATCCTCGGCTCCCGGGCGCCGCTCGGCCCGGTCACACCGCTGGCCCGCCGGATCCTCAAGTACGGGACGATGGGCGCCGGTTCGGCCCCGCACATGGTCGAGGCGTGCGCCCGCATCGTGCACGCCTGCCCCCGCAAGGTCCGCTACTCCTGGTCGCAGGTACTGGACCTGCTCGACCTCGACCACGGCGTTCGTGAGCTGCGGGTGCCCACGGCCGTCGTCGTCGGTACGGCGGACCGGCTGACAC
>KL569113.1:85827-86674 GCA_000715635.1 Streptomyces violaceus
CACCGCCGCTGCAGGCACGGGCCCTGGCCGCCGCGCTGCCGCAGTGCACCGGGATCGTCGAACTGCCCGGCATCGGCCACATGACGCCCATCGAGGCGCCGGGGCTGGTCGGCGGCACGATCCGGGACCTCGTCCACGCACACATCCAGGTCGTATCCGAGGAGAGCGCATGAGCAGGGTGAGCCTCGAGGGGAAGGTCGCCGTGGTGACCGGGGCGGCGCGCGGCGTCGGGGAGTTGCTGGCCCGCAAGCTCTCCGCGCGCGGGGTGAAGGTGGCGCTGGTCGGTCTGGAGCCGGACGCGCTGAAGGAGGTCTCCGGGCGGCTGCACAGCGACAGCGACCACTGGCACGCCGATGTCACCGACCACGAGGCGATGGCCCGGGTCGCGAGCGAGGTCGAGGAGCGCTTCGGGAGGGTCGACATCGTCGTCGCCAACGCCGGAGTCGCCACCGGCGGTCCCTTCGCCGACTCCGACCCGGAGTCCTGGCGGCGGGTGATCGAGGTCAATCTGATCGGCTCGGCGGTGACCGGCCGCGCCTTCCTGCCGTCGCTGCTTCGGAGCCGGGGGTATCTGCTCCAGATCGCGTCCCTCGCCGCGATCACCCCGGCGCCGATGATGACCGCGTACTGCGCGTCCAAGTCCGGCGTGGAGGCGTACGCGCACAGTCTGCGCGCCGAGGTCGGGCACCGGGGCGTGAAGGTCGGCGTCGGGTATCTGTCGTGGACCGACACCGACATGGTGCGCGGGGCCGACCAGGACGACGTCATGCGGGAGTTGCGGCAGCGGCTGCCCTGGCCGTCCAACAAGACCTACCCGCTGGGCCCGGCGGTGGACCGGCTCGTGGCC
>KL569113.1:86888-88218 GCA_000715635.1 Streptomyces violaceus
AGCCATGTGTACGGGCAGTGGTGGCTGCGCGGCATGCAGGGCGTGCGCGGCTACCTGCCCGGGGTCATCGGGACGGTGGGACAGCGCGAGATGCGGCGGTTCGCGGACCGGCTCACGGGCATGCGCACGGGCCTCGTCGGGGCGGGCGGAGCGGCCGATGAGCAGCAGCGGACTACGCTCCGTAAGTGATCGACATGCGCAGGGTCACGACCCGTGTGAATCTGATCGGGCCAGATCCCCTCACCCCCAACGGGAGTGAACCCACATGGGTATGAAGGACCAGTTCCAGGAGAAGTCCGAGCAGTGGCAGAACCAGGCCCGTCAGAAGGCCGACCAGGCCCGCGAGCAGATGCAGGGCCGCGGTCGCCGGCGGGACGAGGACATGGACTCGCCGCAGCACCCGCAGAACCCGCAGCACCCGCAGCGTGACCGTGAGCGGGAGCGGGAGCGCGAGCAGGAGGACCGCTTCGACCAGGACTACGACGCCTGACGACGCGTGCTGAACGGAAGGGGCGCCTCGCGCGGGGCGCCCCTTCCTCACGTTCGGGTCTTCCTCACGTCCGGGTCTTTCTCAGGTCCGCGCTCAGGTCCGCGGCGGCAGTTTCGGCCGGGAGCGGTCCGGCACGTCGCTGTAGGTCGGCGGTGTCGCGGGCGGGTCGGTCTCCAGCAGCCCGAGGGCCAGCTCCACCGCGTCGGCCAGCTGGGCGTGGCGGCCCTCCGCCCAGTCCAGCGGGGTGCGCAGGACGTCGATGTCGGGGGCGACGCCCTTGTTCTCCACGGACCAGCCGTACGCGTCGAACCAGGCCGCGTTCATCGGCACCGTGATCACCGTGCCGTCCCCCAGCTCGTGGCGGCCGGTCATGCCGACGACACCACCCCAAGTGCGCTGCCCCACCACCGGGCCCAGCTTCAGCAGCTTGAACGCGGCGGTGATCATGTCGCCGTCGGAGGAGGTCGCCTCGTCCGCCAGCGCCACCACCGGGCCCCGAGGCGCGTTGGAGGTGTACGACACGGGCTGGGCGTCGCGGGTCAGGTCCCAGCCCAGGATCGTGCGGCTCAGTGTCTCGATGACCAACTCGCTGATGTGGCCGCCGGCGTTGCCGCGCACATCCACGATCAGCGCCGGCCGGGACACCTCCATGCGCAGATCGCGGTTGAACTGCGCCCAGCCCGAACCGCCCATGTCCGGGATGTGCAGATAGCCGCAGCGTCCGCCGCTCAACTCCCGGACCACCGACCGGCGTTTGGCCACCCAGTCCTGGTAGCGCAACGGCCGCTCGTCCACCAACGGGACGACGGCGACCCGCCGGGGCGGGCCCACGCCCGCCGC
>KL569113.1:88365-89115 GCA_000715635.1 Streptomyces violaceus
GTTCTCGGCCGGGGTGAAGGTCAGCTCCACCGTCGTGGCGCCCGCGCCCGCCAGCAGCGGATAGGGGCCCGCGACCGGATCCACCGGGCGGCCGTCCACGTGGGTGAGGACCGCGCCCTCTCGGATGCCCGTGCCGGCCAGCGGGGAGCGGGCCTTGGAGTCGGAGGAGTCACCGGCCAGGATCCGCTTGACCGTCCAGCCGCCGTCCCGGCGTACGAAGTTGGCGCCCAGCAGGCCCTGGCGGCGCTGGTAGTGCGGCGGGCCCTCGTTGCGCCGGGCGGCGGTGACGTACGCGTGGGAGGTGCCCAGCTCGCCCAGCACCTCGCGCAGCAGGTCCGCGAACTCGTCCGGGGAGGCGACCCGTTCGACCAGCGGCCGGTACTGGTCCAGCACCCCGTCCCAGTCGATGCCGCACATGCCCGGCTCCCAGAAGTACGCCCGGATCAGCCGCCCCGCCTCCTCGTACGCCTGCCGCCACTCCGCCGCCGGGTCGACCACGTGCAGGATGCGGCGCGCGTCGATCCACACCGTCGAGTCGGCGTCGCCCGGCTCGGTGGCCGGCACCGCGCGCAGCTCGCCCTCGTCGACCACGACCAGCCGGCTGCCGTCGCCGCTCACCGCGAACCAGTCGAGATGCCCGACCAGTTCCGACTTCTTGGCCTTGGTGATGCCGAAGTGCTCCAGGGTCGGCCGGCCGCTGGTGTCGTCCGGGTTGGCGAACGTCTCGCCCAGCGCGCCCGAGATCGGCCA
>KL569113.1:89369-89953 GCA_000715635.1 Streptomyces violaceus
CACCAGTCCGCCGCCCGCGACCGGGTGCAGCGCCGAGTACTTGGAGGCGGCCACCGGGAAGGGCGTGACTCGGCTCTCGAGACCCTCGGCCTCGACGGTCACCGCCCCGCCGTCCCCGTTCTCGTCGTCCTCCACCGGGTCCAGCCCTCCGGCTGCCGGACGGCCCTCCGGGTTCACCGCGAACGGGGAGGGCGTCGCGGAGGACAGCGGCACGAGGTACGGGCGGCAGCCCAGCGGGAAGGACAGATCGCCGGTGTGCACGTCGTAGACGGGGTCGAAGCCGCGCCAGGACAGGAAGGCGAGGTAGCGGCCGTCGCGTGTGAAGACCGGGTTCTCGTCCTCGAAACGGCCGTTGGTGACGTCGATGACGACGCTGTTCCCTTCTGCCGTTGCGGCGAGCCGGGCCATCTTGATCTGCCGCAGGGTCCGCCCGATGCCCGGATGCGACCAGGTCAGCCACGCCCCGTCCGGGGAGAACGCGAGGTCGCGCACGGGCCCGTTGATCGACCGGATCAGCTCGGTGACCTCGCCGTCCGAGTCCTCGGTCACGTCCACGAGCAGCAGCCGCCCGTCGTGCGAGGCGA
>KL569113.1:90128-99084 GCA_000715635.1 Streptomyces violaceus
ACCGCGAGCCGCTCGCCCTCCGGGTCCGACACCAGCTCGCGCACCCGGCCCAGCCCGCCCGGGGCCATCCGTCGTGGCCCGCGGTCGCCGGACGCCCGGGGCAGTGAGGCGATCTCGATCGCGTCCTCGCCCTCCGCGTCCGTCACGTACGCGACCCGCCCGCTCGCGCCGAGCATCTCCGGCATCCGCACCCGGACGCCCGGGGAGTCGGTGAGGGTGCGGGCGGGCCCGTCGCGGTGGGTGAGCCAGTACAGACTGCCGCGTACGACGACGGCACTGGCCCGCCCGGTCTCGTCGACCGAGATCCCGTCGATGTGCTGGGCCGCCGCCACCTGGTACGGGCGCCGCCCCGCGCGCGACCCGCTCAGCCGTACGTCCAGCCGCCGCGGCTCGGAGTCCGGCGACAGGTCGTCGACCAGCCACAGGTCGCCCGCGCACTGGTACACCACCCGGGTGCCGTCACTGGAGGCGTGCCGGGCGTAGAAGGCCTCGTGGTCGGTGTGCCGGCGCAGGTCGGAGCCGTCGTAGGCGCACGAGTAGAGGTTGCCGACGCCCTCGTGGTCGGAGAGGAAGGCGATCCGGCCGCCGACGAACATGGGGGAGTGCAGATGGCCGCCGAGGCCGGCCAGCAGCCGTTCGCCGTGCAGCCACAGCCGGCCCATGGCCCCGCCCCGGTAGCGCTTCCACGAGGCCGGTTCGTGCGGCGGGGTGCCGGTGAGGAGAAGGCTCTTCCGCTCCCCGTCCAGGTCCGCGACCTGGAGGTCGGCGACCGGCCCCCAGGGCAGTTTGCGGCCCGGGGCGCCGTCGAGGGGGACCTTGTAGCCCCAGGTGAAGAAGGAGAAGGGCTCGCCGTGCGAGGCCACGGCCAGGATCTCGCCGTCCGGGGTCCAGCCGCAGACCCGGGTGTCGGCGCTGCCCCAGTGGGTCAGGCGGCGGCCCGGGCCGCCGTCGACCGGGGCAAGATGCACCTCGGGCACCAGCGTGCGCCAGCTCGTGTACGCGAGGTGGCGGCCGTCGGGCGAGAAGCGGGGATGGCCCACCTTCGTGCGGTCGACGGTGAGCCGCCAAGCGCGGCCCGGGGTGTCGAGCGGGGCGAGCCAGAGGTCGTCCTCGGCCACGAAGCACAGCAGGTCGTCATGGAGGTGCGGCAGACGCAGATAGCTCACGTCCCCATGCTTTGCCCGGGGGCGAAGCGGAGCAAGTGCAGACAAATGCTCCAGGGTGACGTGGCACACGTACGAAACGGTTTCGTTTTCATTGGAGCTGCGCTACATTCGTCATGTACGAAACCGTGTCGTTCGGAGCAGGAAGGTGAGAGAGATGGCTGAGGTCGCCACCGCGCGTCGCAGTCGGATCACCCCCGAGCGTGAGGCCGAGCTGTACGCGGCCGTGCTCGACCTGCTCCGGGAAGTCGGCTACGACGCCCTCACCATGGACGCCGTGGCAGCGCGCACCCGGTCCAGCAAGGCCACGCTCTACCGCCAGTGGGGCGGCAAGCCGGAGCTGGTGGCGAAGGCGGTCCGGCACAACAAGCCGGGCAACATCGCCGACATCGACACCGGCTCCCTGCGCGGCGACCTCCACGCCCTCACCTCACGTGAGGACGACTGCACCATGCAGCAGAACGCCGCGCTGATGCGGGGTCTGTTCATGGCGGTGCACGCCAACCCGGATCTCCTCCAGGCCTTCAGGGAACTGCTCATCGAGCCGGAGATGGAGGAGTTCCACCGGGTGGTGCGCAAGGCCGTCGACCGCGGCGAGATCCGCGCCGACTGCCCGGCACTGGACTACGTCGTGCACATGCTGGTGGGCGCCTTCGCCACCCGCACGCTGATCGACGACCAGCCACCGACGCAGGCCTTCCTCATCTCGTACATCGACGCCGTGGTCCTCCCCGCCCTCGGCCTCCCCACCACCTGAGCAATCCCCACCGCAGCACCTGACGCGATCACCGCTCACGTCGTCGGGCTGATCACCCCTGCCCTGAAATACCCCACGACCTGACCGGGAGTACGCCCTCGTGGCCACTTTCCTCTACAAACTCGGCCGGCTCTCGTTCCGGCGGCGGCACTTCGTCGCCCTGATCTGGGTGGCTCTGCTGACCCTCGCCGGTGTCGGCGCGGCCAGTGCCCCCGCCGCGGGCAACAGCTCGTTCTCCATCCCCGGCACGGAGGCCCAGAAGGCCTTCGACCTGCTGGAACAGCGCTTCCCCGGCGTGAGCGCCGACGGAGCCACCGCACGCGTCGTCTTCAAGGCGCCGAGCGGCGAGAAGATGACCGACCCCGGCAACAAGGCGGCGGTCCAGGAGACCGTCAAGGAACTCGGCGACGGCTCCGAGGTCGCCCGCGTCACCGACCCGTACCAGGCGAAGGCCATCAGCAAGGACGGCACGATCGCGTACGCGCAGGTGTCGTACAAGGTCTCCGGCATGGAGCTGGAGGACTCCTCCCGCGACGCCCTTCAGGACAGCGCACAGGACGCGCGGAAGGCCGGGCTGACCGTCGAGATCGGTGGTGACGCGCTCCAGACCGTTCCGCACACCGGCAGCAGCGAGATCATCGGCATCGCGGTCGCCGCGGTCGTCCTCGTCATCACCTTCGGCTCACTGGTCGCGGCCGGTCTGCCGCTGCTGACGGCCCTCATCGGAGTGGGCATCGGCGTCTCCGCGATCACGGCGCTGGCCAGCGCCCTGGATCTGGGCTCCACGACCTCCACCCTGGCGATGATGATCGGCCTGGCGGTCGGCATCGACTACGCCTTGTTCATCGTCTCCCGCTACCGCGCCGAACTGGCCGAGGGCCGCGACCGCGAGGAGGCGGCGGGCCGGGCCACCGGCACGGCGGGCTCGGCGGTGGTCTTCGCGGGCCTGACGGTCGTGATCGCGCTGGTGGGTCTGTCGGTCGTCAACATCCCGATGCTGACGAAGATGGGCGTCGCGGCGGCGGGCACGGTGGCCATAGCGGTGCTGATCGCCCTGACCATGATCCCGGCGCTGCTCGGGTACGCGGGCCGCAGGGTGAAGCCGATGGGGGAGAAGGGCAAGCGGCTCGGCCGGACCTCGAAGAAGCCGGAGCGCCCCAACCTGGGCACGCGCTGGGCGAGTTTCGTCGTCCGCCGCCCGATCGCGGTCCTGCTGCTCGGTGTCATCGGCCTCGGCGCGGCGGCCGTCCCGGCGTCGAGCCTGGAACTGGGCCTGCCGGACGACGGCTCCCAGCCCACCTCCACCACCCAGCGCCGCGCCTACGACCTGCTGTCGGAGGGCTTCGGCCCCGGCTTCAACGGCCCGCTGATGGTCGTCGTCGACGCGAAGGGCAGCGACGACCCCAAGGCGGCCTTCACGGAGGTCGGTGACGAGATCAAGGGCCTCGAGGACGTCGTCACGGTGACGCCGCCGGCGCCCAACAAGGCCGGCGACACGGCCACCATCACCGTGATCCCGGGCTCCCAGCCGTCCTCCGTGACGACGGAGAACCTGGTGCACGGCATCCGGGACGCGGGCACGGACATCAAGGCCGACACCGACGCGAACGTCCTGGTCACCGGCAGCACGGCGATGAACATCGACGTCAGCGAGAAGCTCAACGACGCGCTGATCCCCTACCTGGTCCTGGTCGTCGGCCTGGCCTTCCTCCTCCTGATCGTGGTGTTCCGCTCGATCCTGGTCCCGCTGAAGGCGGCCCTCGGCTTCCTCCTGTCGGTGATGGCGGCCCTCGGCGCGGTCGTCGCGGTCTTCCAGTGGGGCTGGCTGTCGGACCTGATGGGCGTGGAGCAGACGGGCCCGGTCATGTCGATGATGCCGATCTTCATGGTCGGTGTGGTCTTCGGCCTCGCCATGGACTACGAGGTGTTCCTGGTGACCCGGATGCGGGAGGCCTACGTCCACGGCGAGAAGGCCGGCCAGGCGATCGTGACGGGCTTCCGGCACGGCGCCCGGGTGGTGACGGCCGCGGCGGTCATCATGATGGCGGTCTTCGCCGGCTTCATCGGCTCGTCCGAGTCGATGGTCAAGATGATCGGCTTCGGCCTCGCGATCGCGGTCTTCTTCGACGCGTTCATCGTCCGCATGGCCATCGTCCCGGCCGTCCTGGCCCTCCTCGGCCGCAAGGCCTGGTGGCTGCCCAAGTGGCTGGACCGGGCGCTGCCCAACGTGGACGTCGAGGGCGAGGGCCTGCGCCCGGACTCCGACCGCGGGGACACGGACCGGGAGCTGATACGCGCCTGACGTTCCACCGCTGCTGAGAAACCGGCCGGTGAGGGCTCCGTGGGGACGGGCGCCCTCACCGGCTTTTCCACGCTCATCCCGTCTACAGGCTGCGGGCGGTGATGTCGCCGTAGGCGGTGGTCGCGCGGATGTTCAGGTCGGCGGCGGCGCCGTCGGCGTTCATTAGCGCGTTGTGGATGCGGCCGAAGCCGGTGCCGGCGTCCAGGGAGGCGGAGACGCCGCGGCCGGCGCCGACCGAGATCTCGCCGTGCTCGGTGCGCAGCTCGACCGTGCCGCCCGTGGCCTCGTTGACGCGGATGTCGCCCTTCTGGGTGCTGATCTCCGCGGCGCCGCCCAGTCGGCCGACCGAGACGTCGCCGGCGAGGAGGGTGAGGCGGGCGCCTTCGGTCTCGTCGAGCTTGACCGAGCCGTGCGCGCCCTCGAAGGCGACATCGCCGAGCCGTCCGACGCCCCGGAACTCGGAGCTGGCCGCCTTCGCCTCGACGCGGGAGCCGGCGGGCAGCTGGACGGTCACCTCGACGGACCCGGAGTTGCCGAGGATCCGGTTCTTCGCCGGTGCGGCCTCGATCCGCAGGACGCCGTCGCCGTACTCGACGTTGATCCGCTCCGCCGCCTTCACATCGCGGGCGTTCGAGCTGTCCGCGGGCCGGACCTCGACAGAGGTGTCGGCCCGGTCGGCGGCGATGAACTGGATGCGTCCGGCGGGGATGTCGAGGACGGCGGAGATCGGGGCGGGGGTGGTGAACTTCTGCATCGTGCTCTCCTTCAGCTCGTTGTTTCTGATGAAAGAAACGCTACGTTGCGTTCATGGGTCTGGCAACGTCTTCGTTGCGCTCAGCGAGTATATATGCAGGTAGAGGCAGTAAATTCGTTGCAATGGTCTCCGGTTTAATGCAACGTTACTCAGGCTTTCGTTGCAATGGAATGAAGGTGAACGCTATGCTGAAGACCACCTCAGGAGAACGAAGGAGATCGCGATGCCGGGAGGCAGGCTCACCCAGCAGGAACGTCAGCAGATCGCGCTGGGGCTGGCCGACGGCCTCGCCTACGCGGAGATCGCCCGACGCGTCGACCGCCCGACCTCGACCATCACACGCGAGGTCATGCGCAACGGCGGCCCCACCGCCTACCGCGCCGACCTGGCCCATCGCGCCACCGAACGCCGCGCCCACCGGCGCCGGCAGGCCGCGCCCCGGGCGGCGGAGGCGCCCCCGCAGGCCCACGGGCGCGACGCCGAGGCCGTGCGGGAGTACGAGGAGGTGTTCACCACCGTCCTCATGGCTTCGGGCATGACCACGATGCCGGCCCGGGTGATGGCCTGCCTCACCCTCACCGACAGCGGCAGCCTCACCGCGTCCGAACTCGTCCAGCGCCTCCAGGTCAGCCCGGCGTCCATCTCCAAAGCGGTCGCGTTCCTCGACAGCCAGGGCCTCGTCCGCCGGGAACGCGACGAACGCCGCCGCGAGCGCTACATCGTCGACGACGACATCTGGTACCAGTCGATGATGGCCAGCGCCCGGTCCACCGCCCAGATCGTCGAGCTCGCACGCCAGGGCGTCGGCGTCCTCGGTCCCGGCACCCCGGTAGCCGCCCGCCTCGAGAACATCGCCCGCTTCCTCGACTTCGTCAGCGAGAGCACGGCCCGCGCGGCGGAACAGGCCCGCGAGATCCTCCGTACGAAGGTGGAGCGGCCCTAGGCAGCGAGGGACGACGTCCCCTGAACCCCCTCGCGTGTCCGTTACACGGACCGCTAGCGTGCCCCCATGACGTCGACAGCCGCCACTGACGCCGAGAACTCCGGAGCGCATCCCCTTTTCGCCCAGGCCCTGCGGGAGCTCGGGCTCGACGAGGTCGTTCCGCTCATCCGGCGCTTTCCCGAAGCCACCCGTACCGCCGCCGAAGCCGCCGCCGCTCTCGGGTGCGAGCTGAGCCAGATCTGCAAGTCGCTGATCTTCGCGGCGGACGGGGTGCCCGTGCTGGTGCTCATGGACGGGGCCTCCCGGGTGGACCTCGAGCTGGTGCAGAAGGAGCTCGGTGCGGACAAGGTCACCCGGGCGAAGGTCGATGTCGTACGGGAGACGACCGGCTATGCCATCGGTGGCGTGCCGCCCTTCGGGCACCGGACGAGGACGCGCGTGCTCGCCGACCGGTCCCTGCTCGGCCACGAGACCGTGTGGGCGGCGGCCGGGACGCCGTACACCGTGTTCCCCATGAGGCCCCTAGACCTCGTCGCCCACGCCGGCGCCACCCTGGTGGACGTGCGCGAGAGCGCCTCTTGACGCCGCTGGTCACGGCCGCCGTGCTGCTCGCCGCCGTGACCCACGCCAGCTGGAACGCCATCGCGCACAAGATCACGGACAAGCTCGCCGGGTTCGCGCTGATCTCGGGCGGCGGGCTGGTCATCGGGCTGGCGCTCGCGCCGTTCGTGGCGTTCCCGGCGGCCGGGGCGTGGCCGTATCTGCTCTTCTCCGCCGCCGTTCACATCGCCTACTACGCGCTGCTGATGAAGTCCTTCCGGCTGGGCGACTTCGGGCAGGCCTACCCCATCGCGCGCGGCACCGCGCCCCTCGTCGTGACCCTGCTCGCCGCGCTCTTCGCACACGAGGTGCCCGACGGGTGGGCCGCCGCCGGTATCGCCCTGTCGTGTGCGGGGCTGACCGGCGTCGCCCTGTGGGGGCTGCGCGGGCGCCGGCCCGACTGGGCGGCGATCGGGGCGGCCCTGGCGACCGGGCTGACGATCGCCGTGTACACCGTCGTGGACGGGCTGGGCGTGCGTGCGTCGGGGTCCTCGCTCGGGTACATCGCCTGGCTGATGGCCGTGCAAGGGGCCGTCATCCCCGCGTATGCCGCGAGTCGCTGGCGCGGGCGGACCGTGGCCCTGCTGCGGCCGTTCGCGTTGATCGGGCTCATCGGGGCCGCTCTCTCCGTCGCCGCCTACGCCCTCGTCCTGTGGGCCCAGACCAAGGCCGAGCTCGCGCCCATCGCCGCCCTGCGGGAGTCGTCGATCATCGTGGGCGCGGCGATCGGGGCCGTGTTCTTCAAGGAGCGGTTCGGGGTTCCGAGGATCGCGGCGGCCGGGCTGGTCGTCGTCGGGATCGGGTTGATGCTGCACGCCGGGTAGGCAAGGCGGGTGCACTCGCGGCACGTGAGGAGCACCCTGGAACTAGGTCTTCCGGAGGTGATCGTCATGATGCACACCCGAGTGGGATGGCACGTCGAGATGGAGTTCATGGAGGACGACCAGCACACGCGCGCGGTCGCGCTGGTCCGGCTGCCCGACGGTACCGAGGTACGGGCGCACGGGGCGGCCAACCGGCACCGGTCCGACACCAATCAGCCCAGGGTCGGAGAGGAGATCGCCGGGGCCCGGGCACTCAACGAACTCGCCATGCAGTTGCTGACCAAGGCCCATGAGGAGATCGACCAGGCGTCCGGGCGGATCTCCCACCCGATCCACGTCTAGAGAAGCCGTACGGCCAGGTGATCGGCAGTCTCAGCGGCCGAGGGACTGCCGTACCGCCCGCACCAGCCCCTGCGCCCGCGGATCCGCCGTCACCGTCTTTCGGAAGCCGTTCGTGACGTAGCCGAAGGCGATCTCGGACTCCGGGTCCGCGAAGCCCAGGGCGCCGCCGCGGCCCGGGTGGCCGAACGAACCCGGGGCCAGGAACGGCGAGGCGCTGCCGTGCAGCATGTAGCCGAGGCCGAAGCGGGTGCCGACCACCAGGACGCGGTCGGGGCCGGCCGACTCCTCGGCCCGGGCCAGTTCGACCGTCTCCGGCGTGAAGAGGCGTGAGGCACCGGCCGTGTCGCCGATCAGCGTCGCGTAGAAGCGGGCCAGTCCGTCCGCCGTCGCGATGGCGTTGGTCGCGGGCAGGGCCGCCGCGCGGTAGGCGGGGTCGTTCTGTTCCGGGAACGGGGTGATCGCCGCGAAGGCCCGGCGGGTGAGGGAGGCCGGGTCCTCGTAGGCCTCGGTGACCGAGCGCTTCGGGCGGGCGCGCAGGCCTCCGGTCGGCTCGGGGCCCTCGATGCGGCCCGCGCGTCCCACCCGGTGGGCCTCCGAATCGGGCAGGCCGAGCCAGAGGTCCAGGCCCAGCGGGCCGGTGATCTGTGCCGCGAGCCACTCGCCCGCGCCCTGCCCGGTCACGCGCCGCACCAGTTCGTCGAGCATCCAGCCGTAGGTGAGGGCGTGGTAGCCGTGGTCGGTGCCGGGCTCCCACGCGGGCGCCTGGACGGCGACCGCCGCGGGGCCCCGCAGCGGGTCGAGGGCCTGCTCGGGGGTGAGGGGGCGGTCGAGGACCGGCAGGCCGGCCCGGTGGTTCAGTACGTGCCGGACCAGCACCCGCTCCTTGCCCCGCGCCTTGAACTCCGGCCAGTAGTGGCCCACCGGCGCGTCCAGGTCCAGCTGTCCGCGCTGGTGCAGCAGCAGGAGTACGGCGGCGGCTGTGCCCTTCGTCGCCGAGCGCACGACCTGGGCGGTGCCGTGCTCCCAGGGGGTCGTGCCGTCGATGTCCTTCGTGCCGGCCCACAGGTCGACGACCTGCTGCCCGTCCCGGTAGACGGCGACCGACGCCCCCCGCTCCCCGAGCGTCTCGAAGTTTCTTACGAACGCTTCCCTGACCGGCTCGAAGCCCTCGGCGACTGTGCCGTTCACGTCCACGTCCGTACTCCTCGTCCTGCTGCGGTACTGCGGTGCTCCCCCTCAGGGGTCCTTTCACTATGCCCGTCCGGGTCGCG
>KL569113.1:99352-100253 GCA_000715635.1 Streptomyces violaceus
GGCTTCGCTCGAGCGGGGGGACCCCCATCGAGGGCTCTCCGGCGCCTTGCGATGCACGGCACCAGACCACGCGCCCTGACCGGACGCTCATAGTGAAAGGACCCCTTAGCCAAGCAGGATCGTCACGTCGATGTTCCCGCGGGTCGCGTTCGAGTACGGGCAGATCTCGTGGGCCGCGTCCACCAGCTTGGTCGCGAGGTCGGGGTCGACGACCGGGAGGGAGACGCTCAGGGCGACCGCGAGGCCGTAGCCGTGGTGTGTGTTGGGGCCGATGCCGACCTTCGCGGCGACCGTGGAGCCGGTCAGGTCGTAGCCCTCGCGGTTGCCGACCAGGATCAGGGCGTTGTGGAAGCAGGAGCTGTAGCCGGCCGCGAAGAGCTGTTCCGGGTTGGTGCCGTTGCCGTCTCCGCCGAGCTGCGGGGGCATCGCGACCTTGAGGTCGATCTGGCCGTCCTGGCTGGTGACGTAGCCCTCACGGCCGCCGTGGGCGGTGGCCTCCGCGACGTACATGATCTTCGTCGGGCGGGTGTCGACGGCGGGGCCGTCAGTCATGCTGTCCTCCCCCGGAAACAAGTGCGCACAAACACATCGTGCACAAGGTACTGGCCAGTAACCGGCCTGCGCCACCAGGGGGTTACAACCCGGGGTAACCCGCGATCAGCGGGCCCGGTCCGCCGCCGACTCCGCCTTCCCGGCCAGGTGCCACAGCTCCTCGCGCAGCCGGGCGATCTCCGTGCCGTCAAGGCCCGTCGCCGCGAGCAGCGCGCCGGGCACGCAGGTCGCGCGCTCCCGGAGTTCCTCCCCGCGCCCGGTCACGGCCACGAGCACCGACCGCTCGTCCCGCGCCGACCGTTCGCGCCGCAGCAGCCCCGCCGCCTCCAGCCGCTTCAGCAGCGGCGAG
>KL569113.1:100419-100736 GCA_000715635.1 Streptomyces violaceus
CGCTTCAGCAGCGGCGAGACCGTGCCGTAGTCGAGGCGCAGGGCCGCCGCCAGCTCCTTGACCGTGGTCTCGCCGCGCTCCCAGAGGACGAGCAGCACGAGGTACTGCGGATAGGTGAGGCCGAGTTCGTCGAGGAGCGGGCGGTACGCGGCCGTCACCGCGCGCTGGGCGGCGTACAGCGCGAAGCACAGCTGCTCGTCCAGCAGCAGTGAGCCATCCCCACTCGTGCTCTCCTCGTTCGTCACGCGCCCATTGTCACGGACGGGCCGGAGCGGTCGGCACGGAACGCGGATCGAAGCCGAACGGCAGCTCCAGCC
>KL569113.1:100968-102670 GCA_000715635.1 Streptomyces violaceus
GCCGGTGGGCGCGCATCAGCTCCTCGTCGGAGAGCAGTTCGCCGGTCGGGCCGTCCGCCGCGATCACGCCCTCGCTGAGGACCAGGGAGCGCGGGCACAGCTCCAGGGCGTAGGGCAGGTCGTGCGTGACCATCAGGACCGTCACGTCCAGCGAGCGCAGGATGTCTGCCAGTTCGCGGCGGGAGGCGGGGTCGAGGTTGGAGGAGGGCTCGTCGAGGACGAGGATCTCCGGTTCCATGGCGAGGACGGTCGCGACGGCCACCCGGCGGCGCTGTCCGAAGGAGAGGTGGTGTGGCGGGCGGTCCTTGAACTCCGCCATGCCGACCCGCTCCAGGGCCCGCTCCACGCGCTCCTCCAGCTCCGGCCCCTTCAGCCCGGCCGCCGCGGGCCCGAACGCCACGTCCTCCCGGACGGTCGGCATGAAGAGCTGGTCGTCCGGGTCCTGGAAGACGATGCCGACCCGGCGCCGGATCTCGGCCATGTGCCGCTTGTCCACGGGCAGCCCGGCGACCCGCACCGTGCCGGCGCCGCCGGTCAGGATGCCGTTGAGGTGCAGCACGAGGGTCGTCTTGCCGGCGCCGTTCGGCCCGAGCAGCGCGACCCGCTCGCCGCGCGCGATCGAGAAGTCGACACCGAAGAGGGCCTGGTGCCCGTCGGGGTAGGCGAAGGCCAGTCCGGCCACGTCGAGCGAAGGGTTCACATCAGTCACAGCGACCATCCCAGCAGACAGACGACAAGGGCCGAGCCCGGGAGGGCCAGGGCGTACGACCACTGGGTCCGGGACGCGGTCACGTCGTCGATGACCGGCATGGCACCGGCGTAGCCCCGGCTGACCATGGCCAGATGCACGCGCTCGCCGCGTTCGTAGGAGCGGATGAACAGCGCGCCGGCGGACTTGGCCAGCACGCCCCAGTGCCGCACGCCCTTCGCCTCGAAGCCACGGGACTCCCGGGCGATCCGCATGCGCCGCATCTCGTCCGCGATGACGTCGCCGTAGCGGATCATGAAGGACGCGATCTGCACGAGAAGCGGCGGGAGCTTGAGGCGCTGCAGGCCCAGGAGCAGTTCGCGCAGGTCGGTGGTGGCGGCCAGGAGTACGGAGGCGGCGACGCCGAGCGTGCCCTTGGCGAGCACGTTCCAGGCGCCCCACAGGCCGTTGACGCTCAGGGACATCCCCAGGACGTCGACCCGCTCGCCCTCCGCCACGAACGGCATGAGCACCGCGAACGCGACGAACGGCACCTCGATCAGCAGCCGCCTGAGCAGGAACCCGGCGGGCACGCGCGCGACGCCCGCGACGGCGCCCAGCAGCACGGCGTACCCCCCGAACGCCCACATCGCCTCGCGCGGCGTCGACACCACGACCAGCACGAAGGCGAACACGGCGGCGAGCTTGGTGTGCGGCGGCAGGGCGTGCACGGGCGAGTGCCCGTGCCGGTAGAGCTTGTGCGCGTGCCCGGCTCCCATGTCAGACGCCCGTGCTGCTCGTCGCGTTCGACGTGCCCGACGCGTTCGACGTGCCCGACGCGTTCGACGTGCCCGACGAGTCCGACGAGTCCGACGTGTTCGTCGTGTCCGACGTGTTCGACGGGGAGGTGTCGTCCGAACGGCGCCGGCGTACGGCCCAGAAGACCGCGCTGCCCGCGACGACCGTGACACCCACACCGATGACGCCCGCCAGACCCCCGGACAGGCGGGGGGG
>KL569113.1:102855-104408 GCA_000715635.1 Streptomyces violaceus
GGCGGGCGTCATCGACATCCTTGACGCCGTAGTCGGCGAGCGGGGAGTCGGCCGCGGAGTGCTCCTCGGCCTTCTTGTCGATGCCGTGGTCGGTGGCGACCTTCTCCAGGCCGTCCGGATCGGCCGAGGCGTAGAAGCTGACGAATCCGGCCAGCAGGAGGGAGGCGACCAGGCCCGCGGCCCACACCCCGCGGTGCGGGGTCCGGGCGGGCGCGGACTCGGGCTCGGCGCCGGGCGCGTCGACCAGTTCGCCGTTCACCCGCAGCTTGAGCTTCGGGGTGCGGCCGCGGGCCGCGTGGACCAGGTCCGGGCGCACGGCGAGGACCGCGCCGACGGTCAGCGCGGTGATCGCGGCCTCACCGATGCCGATCAGCAGGTGCACGCCGACCATGGCGGTGGCGACCTTGCCGATCGACACGTCGGTGGTGCCGCCGATCGCGTACATGAGCGTGAAGGCCAGAGCGGCGGCCGGGACGGAGACGAGGGCCGCGACGAAGGAGGCCGCGGTGATCGACCCGCGGGTGCGGGGGAGCACCTTCGCCAGCCCGCGGAAGAGGGCGTAGGCGACGACCGTCGTGACGATCGCCATGTTGGTGATGTTCACGCCGAGCGCGGTCAGGCCGCCGTCCGCGAAGAGCAGGCCCTGCATCAGCAGGACCACGGAGACGCACAGGACCCCTGTGTATGGGCCCACGAGGATCGCGGCGAGCGCGCCCCCGAGCAGATGGCCGCTGGTCCCGGCCGCGACGGGGAAGTTGAGCATCTGCACCGCGAAGATGAACGCCGCGACGAGACCGGCCAGCGGGGCGGTGCGCTCGTCGAGTTCGCGCCGCGCGCCGCGCAGGCTCACGGCGATGGCGCCCGCGGCGATCACACCGGTGGCGGCGGAGGTGGGGGCGTCGATGAATCCGTCAGGTACATGCACGGTTCGATGATGTGGCTTGATGCGAACAGTTTGCAAGAGCGTGATGCTTGTCTTATCTCACCCGCGATATGTCCGGCTCCGAGGGCGCAATCCTGAAAATATGCGACATTGGAGAGGTAGTGGACGCACGGTTTCCACTCAGGTTGCGCACGGTGAAAGGGCTGTCCGATGTCCGTAGTCGAGCAGTACGCGCGAGCCCATATCGTCACGGACGCGGCCGTACCGTTGATCGATGAGCTGGAGGCGGTTCCGGTCACTCTGCGGTACGACCCGGACCGGGATCCCCGTGCGGTGGGCATCAAGCTGCCGGGTGCCGGGGCGCGCGAGTGGACCTTCGGCCGTGAGCTCCTGGAGGAGGGGCTGCGGGCCCCCGCGGGCAGCGGTGAGGTACGGGTGTGGCCGTGCGGCCGGGTGCAGGCCGTTGTGGAGTTCCACTCCGCGCAGGGAGTGCTGGTGGTGCAGTTCGAACGGCAGGCGCTGCTGCGGTTCCTGCGGCGGACGTACATGGCCGCCGCGGAACCGGTCACCCACTGACCTTCCGGGTCAGCTCCCCGCCTTCAGCAGCGCCGCCACGATCGGCCCGGCCGTCTCGCCGCCGTGGCCGCCCTGCTGGACGACGCCCGCGGCC
>KL569113.1:104605-106080 GCA_000715635.1 Streptomyces violaceus
GTAGGCGGTGAACCAGCCGTTCGGCTTCTTCTGACCGTCGACCTCGGCCGACCCGGTCTTCGCACCGACATCGCCGCTGACCCCGGACATCGCCTCCGCTGCCGTCCCGGCCGCGGCCGTGTACGACATCAGTTCACGCAGCTGGGAGAGCGTGCCCGCCGACATCGTGCGCGAGGCCTTGGCCAGCTTGCGGCCGTCCACGTCCGGGGAGACCAGATACGGCTGGTGGAAGGTGCCGGCCTTGACCGTCGCCGACACCGACGCCATGTTCAGCGGGTTCATCCGGACCCCGCCCTGCCCGATCAGCGAGGCCCCCATCTGGGCCGCCGACTGCACCGGCACGGCGCCGTCGAAGGTCGGCACACCGATCGCCCAGTTGTTCATCCCCAGGCCGAAGACCTGCTGGGCCTGCTGGGTCAGGTCGTCGTCCTTGAGCTTCGGCGCCTGGCTGATGAAGGCCGTGTTGCAGGAGCGGGCGAAGCTCGCCTTGAACGTGCCGTCCTTGATCTCGAACTTCTTGTCGTTCTGGAACTTCCAGTGCCCGTACGTGAAGTACTTCGGGCACGGGTGCTTCTTGTCCGCCGAGGCCAGGCCCTTGTCCAGCAGCAGCGAGGCGGTGATGACCTTCATCGTGGAGCCGGGGGCGAGGGAGCCCTGGAAGGCGGTGTTGAAGCCGGGCGAGGCGTTGGCGGCGGCCAGGATCTCGCCGGTCGAGGCCCGCATGACGGCCACCGACGACTTGGCCTTCTTCGCGACCTGCTTCTCGGCCGCCGTCTGGAGGGCGGGGTCCAGCGTGGTCTTCACCGTGCCGGGCGTGCCCTTGCTCAGCTCAAGCAGGGTCTTGTCGGAGAGGTCGTCCGACTTGGCGGACTTCCCGCGCACGACCCGCAGCTCGATACCGGCCTTGCCGCCGGCCTCCTTGCCGTACTTCTCGCGCAGCCCGTCCAGCACCGGGCCGAGCGAGGCGTACTTCTGCTTGGTCAGCTCGCCCCCGTCCCGGTCGAGCGCCTTGACCGGGGGCGTGCCCGCCTCGCCGGTGACCAGCTTGTCGCCGTCCTTCAGATCCGGGTGGACGACCGCCGAGTGCCAGTCCACCAGCGGCTTTCCGTCGCTGGTGCGGCGCACGACGGTCAGCGCGCTCTCGTACGCCAGCGGCTTCTCGGTGTTCTTGTACGCCACGGTGCCCTTGACGGAGAACGGCACCTTGTCACCGGTGGGCTTGCCCGGGGTGAGGGTGACGTCCTTGACTCGGGCGTCCTTGGTGTAGCCGGTGAGCAGGGACGTCGCCGCAGCCGCTTCGTCGGTGGCCGCGGCGGCCTGCGGAACCTTCGCGGACTGCCAGGCGGTGAGGAAGGCACGGGCGGTGGTGGTGACCTCGGTCGCCGACAGCGGCCCGGTCTTCACCTTGGGCTTCTCGTCCGATGCCGCCCTGCTCCCGTCGTCGGCGGCCGCGCCGCCGCCGTACAGCGCGTAGG
>KL569113.1:106339-106570 GCA_000715635.1 Streptomyces violaceus
TCAGAGATGTGTATAAGAGACAGATCTTCCGTCGCTCGGCGACGCGCCTTCTGTTGCCCACTGCTTGTCCGTTCCTTCGCGAATCCCCAGGGTCCCCGTCGCCCTCAGCTGTCCCAACGACGCCCACCACCCTAGAGTCCCGTCCTGCGCGGGTGAGATCAGCCACCCGTTCGTAGCACGGCTGCGACTGTCTCTTATACACATCTCTGATGGCGCGAGGGAGGCGTGTAG
>KL569113.1:106767-107953 GCA_000715635.1 Streptomyces violaceus
CTCCTCGGTCATGGCCGCCGCCGCGATGTCGCCCCGGAACCCGGTGAACCAGCTGTTGGACTTGGCGTTGCCGTCGACCTCGGCGGAACCGGTCTTGGCGCCGATGTCGCCGCCCAGTCCCCGCATGGCCTCCATGGCGGTTCCCTGCGTGGCGGTGAGCCGCATCATCTGCTTCAGCTGGGCGGCGGTGCTCGCCCGCAGGCCCTCGGCCCGCGCGAGCTGCCGGCCGTCCAGCTCCGGCGACACCAGGTAGGGCTGGCGGAAGCTGCCGGTGATCGCGGTCGAGGTCACCGAGGCCATGTTCAGCGGGCTCATCTGGACCTGGCCCTGCCCGATCGCGCCGGCCGCCCGGTCCGGTCCGCCGACCGCGGGGACGCTGCCGTCGAAAGAGGCGATGCCGGTCTTCCAGTTGTCCTGCCCGAGCCCGAAGCGCTGCTCGGCCTCCTGCGTCAGCGAGGCGTCCGTGAGCGGCTTCTCGTCGATGAGCTTGATGAAGGCGGTGTTGCAGGACCGCATGAAGCTGTTGGCCAGCGTGGCCTTCTCATCGGGCCGCATGTTCGTGAGGTTCTTGAACGTCTGGCTCTGCCACACGGCGGTGTCCGGGCAGGGCGCCGGGCCGTTCATCGAGGTCACGCCGTTGTCGATGAGCATCGCCGCGGTGACGATCTTCATGGTGGAGCCGGGGGCCGCCTGCGCCTCGAAGGCCGCGTTGAAGCCGTCCGTACGGTTGTTGGCCACCGCCAGGACCTCGCCGGTGCTGGGCTTGACGGCCACCACGGACGACTGCGCGAACCGCTTGACCGCCTTCTCGGCCGCCGCCTGCGCGCCCGGGCTGATCGTGGTGGTCAGCTTGCCCGGCTTGCCCTTGGCGAGGGTCAGCAGCGGGGTGTCGGCGACGCCCTCGCCGGCGTGCCGGATCACCAGCTCGATGCCGGGGGTGCCGCCCGCCTCCTTGCCGTACTTGGCGCGCAGGTCATCCAGGACCGGGCCGAGGGAGGGGTACTTCTCCTTCGTCAGCTCGGTGCCGTCACGGCCGACGGCCTCGATCGGCGGGTTGGCCGACTTCTCCGTGACGAGCGTGTCGTCCTTCTTCAGCCCGGGGTGGACGACAGCGGGCTGCCAGTCGACCAGCGCCCGCCCGGTGGTGAGCCCGCGCACGATCTTCAGCTTGCTCCGGTAGCCGATC
>KL569113.1:108202-109376 GCA_000715635.1 Streptomyces violaceus
GGCTCGGACTTCCCGTCGTAGGCCACCTTCGCCTTCACCCTGTACGGCACGGTGGTGCCGCTCGCCGTGCCGGGCGTGATCTTCACGTCGGTGATGTGCGCGTCGTCCCCGAAGGCGGTGAGCAGCTGCTCGGCCGCCGCGTCGTTGTTCGTGTAGGACGCGGCCTGCGCGGCCTCGCCCTTCTCCCAGGCCGCGAAGAACTTGGCGGTGGTCTCCTCGACCTCGTCCTCGCCGGGCGGCCCCGACTTCTCCTCCGCGGCCACCCCGCTCGTGCCCCCGTCGCCGTTCAGCGCGCTCACGATGTTGAAGGCGCCGTACCCGGCCCCACCCACCATCACCGCGAACACGCCGCCTATGACAGCGACCTTGACCCCCTTGGCCATGCGGCCGTCCCCTCCCCGTTGAGCCTCCACACGCTCCTTTGAACATGTTCAGAAAGCTCGATCCCGGGAGCACTCTAGGGGAAGCGGTTACCAGAGGGGCAGGCGTTTTCGATTCTTGACCGAAACGGAGGTCAGACCCAGGTATCCAGCCACATCCGCGCCCGCCAGTCGTCGATGGGGATGGCGGTGCCCGTGTACAGCGGCCAGAAGTAGATGAAGTTCCAGGCGATCAGCAGGACCAGGACGCCCGCGCCCGTGGCGCCCGCGACGCGGCGGGTGTCGGAGGAGCGGGGCGGGCCGATGATCGCGCCGAGGAGCATCGCCACCGCCAGGCACAGGAAGGGAAGGAAGACGACGGCGTAGAAGAAGAAGATCGTGCGCTCCTGGTACATGAACCAGGGCAGGTAGCCGGCCGCGATGCCGCAGGCGATGGCGCCCGCGCGCCAGTCGCGGCGGAACAGCCAGCGCCACAGGACGTACAGGACCGCGAAGCAGGCGACCCACCACAGCAGCGGCGTGCCGAGGGCGAGCACCTCGCTGGCGCACTTCCCGCCCGCGTCGGCCGGGCAGCCGTCCTTGCCGGGCGCCGGGGACTCGTAGAAGTACGACACCGGGCGGCCGAGGACGAGCCAGCTCCACGGGTTGGACTCGTACGTGTGCGGCGAGGACAGACCGACGTGGAACTCGTACACCTGGTGCTCGTAGTGCCACAGGCTGCGCAGCCAGTCGGGCAGGAAGGTCCAGCTGCCGCCCTTGCCGCTCGTCGCGGCCCAGTTGCGGAAGTAGCCGCC
>KL569113.1:109607-110573 GCA_000715635.1 Streptomyces violaceus
CGGTCCAGGCCAGGACGTAGGTGACGACGGCGACCGGGACCGTGGCGAGGAACGCGAGGCCCGTGTCGCGCCTGAGGACCGCCGAGTACGGGTGCCGGGCGCCGGCCACCCGGCGCGAGGCGACGTCCCACAGGACCGCCATCAGGCAGAACGCGGCCAGGATGTAGAGGCCGTTCCACTTCGTGCCGATGGCCAGGCCCAGCATCAGACCCGCCGCCCAGCGCCAGGGGCGCCATCCCAGCCGGGCCGTCTCGGCCGTGTGCCGGTCGGGCCGGACCCGGCCGTCGGCGTCCGCCGGGAGCGCGGCGGCGAGTCTCTCGCGGGCCTTGTCGCGGTCGACGAGCAGACAGCCGAACGCGGCCAGCACGAAGAACATCACCACGCCGTCGAGCAGCGCCGTGCGGCTCATCACGAAGTGCAGGCCGTCCACCGCCATCAGCGCGCCGGCCAGACAGCCCAGGAAGGTGGAGCGGAACAGCCGGCGGCCGATCCGGCACAGCATCAGCACGGACAGCGTGCCGAGCAGCGCCGTCATGAAACGCCAGCCGAAGGGGTCGAAGCCGAACAGCAGCTCGCCGATCCCGATGACGTACTTGCCGACCGGCGGGTGCACGACGTACGCCGCGTCCGCCGGGATCGTGACGTGCCCGCCCGACAGGATCAGATCGTTGGCGTTCTTGTCCCAGTTGACCTCAAACCCGCGGTGGACGAGACCCCACGCGTCCTTGGCGTAGTACGTCTCGTCGAATATCACCGCCTTGGGATGGCCCAGGTTCCAGAACCGCAGCACGCCCGCCAGCAGCGTGACGAGCAGCGGACCGATCCAGGCCGACCAGCGCACCAGCCGTCCCGCCAGGGTGTGCGGGACGCCGAGCGCCGCCCACAGGCGCGGGCCGGGCTCGGTGTACGGCGGCACCAGGCGGTCACGGACGTCGCCGGCGTCGCTTCTGGGCTGCCCCTGGTAGT
>KL569113.1:110753-111266 GCA_000715635.1 Streptomyces violaceus
CATCTGGGCTGCCCCTGGTAGCCGAAGCGGCGCAGCCGCTGCTGCCAGGACGGCCGCTGCTCGTGCGGCGCCTGGCCCTGCCGGGTGTCCGTGGAGGACGCGGTACTGGTCACCGCGCCATCGTAGGGAACCGTTCTGTGTGAGTCCCGTGCATGGCCGGTATGCGTCCGCGTTCTCCGCCCCTGGGAGGATGGTGAGGTGACTGGAATCCTCGTACTCGCAGGTACCCCCATCGGCGACATCGCGGACGCCCCGCCCCGGCTCGCCGACGAATTGGCCGGAGCCGATGTCGTCGCCGCCGAGGACACGCGGCGGCTGCGGCGGCTGACCCAGGCGCTGGGCGTCACGCCGAAGGGGCGGGTGGTGTCGTACTTCGAGGGCAACGAGGCCGCGCGGACGCCCGAGCTGGTCGAGGAGCTGGCGGGCGGGGCGCGGGTGCTGCTGGTCACGGACGCGGGGATGCCGTCGGTGTCGGACCCCGGGTACCGGCTGGTCGCGGCCGCCGTCGAGCAG
>KL569113.1:111472-115031 GCA_000715635.1 Streptomyces violaceus
CCGTCGAGCAGGACATACGGGTCACCGCCGTGCCCGGGCCGTCCGCCGTGCTCACCGCGCTCGCGCTGTCGGGGCTGCCCGTCGACCGGTTCTGCTTCGAGGGGTTCCTGCCGCGCAAGGCGGGGGAGCGGCTGGGGCGGCTGCGGGAGGTGGCCGGGGAGCGGCGGACGCTCGTGTACTTCGAGGCTCCGCACCGGCTCGACGACACGCTGGCGGCGATGGCCGAGGTGTTCGGCGTGGAGCGGCGGGCCGCGGTGTGCCGGGAGCTGACCAAGACGTACGAGGAGGTTCGGCGGGGGCCGCTGGGGGAGCTGGCCGCGTGGGCGGCCGAGGGCGTGCGGGGGGAGATCACCGTCGTGGTGGAGGGGGCGCCTGAGAAGGGGTCTGAGGAGGTCGGGCCCGAGGAGCTCGTGCGGCGGGTCCGGGTGCGGGAGGAAGCGGGGGAGCGGCGCAAGGAGGCGATCGCCGCGGTGGCGGTGGAGGTCGGGGTGCCGAAGCGGGTTGTCTTTGATGCGGTGGTTGCCGCGAAGAACGCGGCGGGGTGAGCCGGGTTCGGGGCGGGGGCTGGGGAGCTTTGCGGGGTGCCGGTTGTCTGTGGTTTGTCGCGCCCGCGCGGCGGAGTCGCATATGAGCACAGCCCCGCGCCCCTGAGAGGGGCGTAAGCGCCCTCTGAGCAGGGCGCATGTCGGATGAGCGTGCGCCCCATGGGTGGGCAAAGCGGGAAGGGTGCTGGGGCAAGGAACGCCCAAATCGGCGCCAATAGTCGACAGGTCTGCTGCCTTCGGTCCGGCTGAGGAGTCCACTGGGGTCGCGGGGACGGAATCGTCCTCACGCCACAGCGGACCAATCAGGAGCTGGCATGAGTGAGACCGCAGGGCAGACCGGGCTCCGCGCCGGTGCCACCGCCGTCGTCAACGAGGCGTACTCCTTCGCCTGCATGCGCTGCGGGCACGGCTGGGAGCAGTCGTACGAGATAGAGCACCACACGGACGCCGCCGGGCACGAGTTCGTCCTCTACGTGGCGGACGGCAAGGTCGTGCCCTCCCCCCTGTCCAAGCCCACGTGCCAGAACTGCGACGGCCACGTCGTACGGATCATGCGGCCCGGGCGGGTCGAGTCCGCGCGCAACGCCGCGCACCGGCCGCACCGCGTGCCGCCGCCCGCCGGGCCGGTGGAGGCGCCGAAGGCCGGCGGTGAGGCCGAGGAGCAGGGTGCGGCCGGCCAGGACAAGCGCGAGCACCACCACTGGCATCTGTCCGACCTGCTGCACCCCTTCCAGCGCAAGGCGAGCTGACCCGTCCGGCTCCCCTTGTAGACGCCCTCCCCGGTCCTCCCCCGTCGGGGAGGGCGTACCCCTTTCGTAGGATCGGGGCATGCCTTCGAACGACTCCGGCAAGCACGCCGCGCCCCCGCTCCCGGAACCCCTCCGGGTGCCGGTCGCCGACTCCCACACCCACCTGGACATGCAGTCCGGCACGGTCGAGGAGGCGCTGGCGAAGGCGGCCTCGGCCGGAGTGACGACGGTCGTACAGGTCGGCTGCGACCTCAAGGGTTCGAGGTGGGCCGCCGAGACGGCAGCCGCGTACGACGCCGTCCACGCGACGGTCGCCCTGCATCCGAACGAGGCCCCGCGCATCGTGCACGGCGACCCCGACGGCTGGTCCAGGCAGGGCGCGCGTGAACCCGGCGGACAGGCCGCACTGGACGAGGCGCTCGCCGAGATCGACCGGCTGGCCGCGCTGGAGCAGGTCAAGGGCGTCGGTGAGACGGGCCTCGACTACTTCCGCACCGGGCCCGAGGGCAAGGAAGCCCAGGAGAGGTCCTTCCGCGCCCACATCGAGATCGCCAAGCGGCACGGCAAGGCCCTGGTCATCCACGACCGCGAGGCCCACGCCGACGTCCTGCGTGTCCTGAAGGAGGAGGGCGCCCCCGAGCGGACCGTCTTCCACTGCTACTCCGGCGACGCCGAGATGGCGGAGATCTGCGCGAGCGCCGGCTACTTCATGTCCTTCGCCGGCAACGTCACCTTCAAGAACGCCCAGAACCTCAGGGACGCGGTGGCGGTGGCCCCGCCGGAGCTGCTGCTGGTGGAGACGGACGCGCCCTTCCTCACACCGGCGCCGTACCGCGGGCGGCCCAACGCCCCGTACCTCGTGCCGATCACGGTGCGGGCCATGGCCGAGGTGCGCGGCGTCGACGAGGACACGCTGGCCACCGCACTCGCGGCGAACACGGCACGCGCCTTCGGCTACTGACCACGCTCCCACCTCACCGCACGACTGTGCGTAGTCGCGTCGCTTTGGAGAGTGACGGCCGCTCCGCTAGGTTCTGGGGGCCCGATCCGGACCCCTCTGGACCCCCTCCGGCCCCTGGAGCGTGTCGGCGTGAGCAACTCGCAGTACGAGACGTACGAGACGTACGAGCGTTACGAGGCGCATGGCCCGGCCCACGCGGAGCCGGTGCGTGGCGGTTTCGACGGTGCCTACGAGGACACCTACCGGCCCGCGTACGAGGTGCCGCCGCCCCTGCCCGGGCTGCCCCGGCAGGGTGCCCCGGAGGATGCATCGGCACCGGCGCCCGTCCCGCGCCCCACGCGCGCGGAGTCGCGGGCCGAATCACGCGCCGAAGCCCGCGCCGGTTCGCGCGCCGCGCCGCGCACCGGCTCACATCGCAAGGCCGCCCGCCGCCGCAAGGCGCGGTACGCCGAGCGCACGGACGGCTCCATGCTGCGGCTGCTCCCGCAGGCCCTGGTCGTCGCCTTCCTGGCGGGCGGCACCACGGCCTTCGTCGCCAAGGACAAGGCGATCGAGCTGAACGTCGACGGCAAGGCACGCACGCTGCACACCTTCGCCGACGACGTCACCGAGCTGCTGTCGGAGGAGGGTGTCGAGGTCGGCGCCCACGACGTGGTGGCACCCGGGCCCGGCACGGAGATCGCCAGCGGCGACGCGGTCGCCGTGCACTACGCCCGTCCCGTGCGGCTCACCCTCGACGGGCACCGGCGCGAGGTGTGGACGACGGCACGCACGGTGGCGGGGGCGCTCAGAGAGCTGGGAGTGCGTCAGGAGGGCGCCTACCTGTCCACCTCGCGCTCCCGGCAGATCGGCCGCGAGGGGCTCGCGCTGGACGTGCGGACCGAGCGCACGATCACGATCATGGCGGACGGCCGGGCCCGCACCGTCCGCACCAACGCGGCGACCGTGCGGGAGGCCGTGGACGAGGCCGGAATCACCCTGCGCGGCCAGGACACCACGTCCGTCCCGCAGGGGAGCTTCCCGCGCGACGGGCAGACCGTCACGGTGCTGCGGATCACCGGCGGCAAGGAGGTCCGCGAGGAGCCGATCCCCTTCCAGGTGCGCAGGAGCGAGGATCCGACCCTGTTCCAGGGCACGGAGGTCGTGGAGCGCGCGGGCGAGGCGGGTCTGCGCCGGGTCACGTACTCCCTGCGCACGGTCAACGGCGTCAAGCAGAAGCCGCGCCGGATCAGGGCCGAGGTGGTGCGCGAGCCGCGCCCGCAGGAGGTGAAGGTCGGCACGAAACCCCGGCCGACGTCCGTGCA
>KL569113.1:115385-115535 GCA_000715635.1 Streptomyces violaceus
CGGCCGCCCCCAGGACGCCCCGGCGGCGGAACAGACGTACCGCGCGAAGAAGCTGTACGTCCGGCGGGGCGCGAGCCCTTGGCCCCACTGCGGCGGCCGCTTGCACGGGTGACAGCTGCGCTGCGGGCATGCGTGCCGCTAGGGGCGGCA
>KL569113.1:115796-116673 GCA_000715635.1 Streptomyces violaceus
CCCCGCTCGAGCGAAGCCGAGAGTGGGGGAGGCACCTCGCTCCGCCGGGCTGCGCAACGCCCCGGCTCAGGCACCAACGCCGAGCACCCGGAAACCCCGCCACACAACCCCCCGTACCCTTGTCCCCGTGACCAGCCCCGCCCCCGACGCCCTCCTCGGCCCCGCCGACGTCCGCGAACTCGCGACCGCCCTCGGCGTACGCCCCACCAAGCAACGCGGCCAGAACTTCGTGATCGACGCGAACACCGTCCGCCGTATCGTCCGCACCGCACAGGTCCACCCCGACGACGTGGTCGTCGAGGTCGGCCCGGGGCTCGGGTCGCTGACACTGGCGTTGCTGGAGGCCGCCGACCGGGTCACGGCCGTCGAGATCGACGACGTGCTCGCCGGCGCGCTGCCCGCGACCATCACGGCCCGCATGCCGGAGCGCGCCGAGCGGTTCGCGCTCGTCCACTCCGACGCGATGCAGGTCACGGAGCTGCCGGGCCCCGCCCCGACCGCGCTGGTCGCCAACCTCCCCTACAACGTGGCCGTCCCGGTCCTGCTGCACATGCTCGAGACCTTCCCGACCATCGAACGCACGCTCGTCATGGTCCAGTCGGAGGTCGCCGACCGGCTCGCCGCCGACCCGGGCTCGAGGGTGTACGGCGTCCCCTCCGTCAAGGCCAACTGGTACGCCGAGGTCAAGCGGGCGGGCGCCATCGGGCGGAAGGTCTTCTGGCCGGCGCCCAACGTCGACAGCGGTCTGGTCTCCCTGGTCCGCCGGACCGAGCCGATCAAGACGACGGCCTCCAGGAAGCAGGTGTTCGCCGTCGTCGACGCGGCGTTCGCCCAGCGCCGCAAGACGCTGCGGGCCGCGCTCGCCGGCTGGGCCGGG
>KL569113.1:116842-121311 GCA_000715635.1 Streptomyces violaceus
CGCCGGCTGGGCCGGGTCCGCCGCCGCCGCCGAGGAGGCCCTCGTCGCCGCCGGGGTCTCCCCGCAGGCGCGGGGCGAGTCACTCACCGTGGAAGAGTTCGCGCGTATCGCCGAGCACAAGGCGAACCAGCACCAGGAGAAGGAGCCCGTGTGACCGTCACGGTCCGTGTCCCCGCCAAGGTCAACGTCCAGCTGGCGGTGGGCCCCGCCCGCCCCGACGGCTTCCACGACCTGGCCAACGTCTTCCTGGCCGTCAGCCTCTACGACGAGGTCACCGTGACCCCGGCCGACGAGCTCCGCGTCACCTGCGAGGGCCCGGACGCCGATCTGGTCCCCCTGGACCGCACGAACCTGGCCGCGCGGGCGGCCGAAGCGCTCGCCGCGCGGTACGGCCGCAGCCCCGACGTCCCCGTCCACATCGCCAAGGACATCCCCGTCGCCGGCGGCATGGCGGGCGGCAGCGCGGACGGCGCCGCCGCCCTGGTGGCCTGCGACGCGCTGTGGGAGACCGGCGCCTCCCGTGACGAACTGCTCGCCATCTGCGCCGAGCTGGGCAGCGACGTGCCGTTCAGCCTGGTCGGAGGGGCGGCCCTCGGTATCGGGCGGGGCGAGCAGCTGACGCCCCTGGAGGTCGGCGGCGCCTTCCACTGGGTGTTCGCCATGGCCGACCGGGGCCTGTCCACCCCGGCCGTGTTCCGCGAGTTCGACCGGCTCGGCGAGGGCACGGACATCCCCGAGCCCGTCGCCTCCCAGGAACTCCTCGCCGCCCTCGCCAAGGGCGACCCGGACGCGCTCGCCGCCGCCGTCTCCAACGACCTCCAGCCCGCCGCCCTGTCCCTCTTCCCGGAACTCGCCGGCACCCTGGCCACCGGCCGCGCCGCGGGCGCCCTCGCCGCCCTGGTCTCCGGCTCCGGCCCGACCACGGCGTTCCTCGTCCGCGACCCGGAGTCGGCGGCCGCGGTGGCGCAGGCGCTGGTCTCCTCCGGCACCTGCCGGACCGTGCGGACGGCATCGGGTCCGACGCCCGGGGCGACGGTCGCCGGGCTTTAATCGCGTGCCCCGGTCGCCGAGGGCCGCTTAGGCTCCCCCGGTTGTCTGACAAAGGGGACACGCGTGGAGAAACTCGTCGTGGCCGTACGACGTGGGGACGTGGACGAGGTCCGGGCCCTGCTGGAGTCCGGGGCCGACCCCGACACCCTCGACGGCACCGACGGCCCCCCGGTCCTCTGCCTGGCCGTGGCGGCCTATGACGAACCCGTCGCCGGGGCGCTGCTCCAGGGCGGCGCCGACCCCCTGCGCCGGCTGCCCGACGGGACCACCCCGCTGCTGCGGGCGGTGGACGGCGGCTCGTACGTGCTGACCGACGCGCTCCTGCGGCACCGCGTACCGCTGCCGCTCCCGGACGGCGAGGAACTGCTGGCCCGCGCCCGGAGCCGGGCCGAGGCGGGCGCTGAGGCGGAACTGCGGCGCAGGACCGGCCGCAGGGAACCCGTCGAGCGGGTCCGGGTCGAGGACGGCGAGATCGGCTGGTGGTGCGAGCAGCTGACGCTCGGCGGGCTGACCGTGCGCGACGAGCACCTGGCGATCCTCACCGTCCTGGAGACGCGCTACGGCATCCGGACCCCCTTCGACGAACTGGTCGCGCGAGCCCTCGCCCGCCCCGACCGGGACCACATCGTCTGGTCCCAGGTCGTGTTCACGCTCGGCCGTCGGCTCGACGAGGAGACCTGGCAGTGGAGCAGGGACCTGCTCAACCACCCCGACAGGACGCACCGCCTCCTCGCCGCCGATCTGCTGCTGTTACTGATCCTCGGGAACGTCGTCACGGGCGACGACTCGTTCTGGGAGAGGGGCCGGGAGCTCGTGCCCTGGGCGGAGCAGGAGGAGGACCCGGAGGTGCTGGCGGTTCTCCTGCACGGCCTGACCCACGACAGCGCCCCGGAGATCGAGGCCGTCGGACTGTCGTACCTCTCCCACCCGGACCCGAGGGTGCGTGCCCTGGTGCCGGAGAGCGTGCAGTGGGCCGAGGACGGCCGTCCCCAGGTCGGCTCCGAGAGCCTCACGGCCGTGCTCACCTTGGCCCGCGACGAGGACCCCGGCGTACGCGAGGCGGCGTGCCGCTGGCTGGGCCACTACCGGGGGCGCGAGCCGGAAGTGGGGGACGCGCTGGTCGCGCTCACCCGTGACGAGCGGCAGCCGGTGCGCATCTGCGCCGTGTCCGGCCTGGCCTACCGAGACGATCCGCGCTGCGTGGAGGCCGAGCACCGGATCGGCCCCCTCGACCCGGAGCTGCCGTTCGACGAGCGGCTGATGGACGTGTGGCGCTACCAGCGCCGCCGGGAAGCTGCGGACGGCGGCTGACCGCCCCGGCCGGTGCACCCCGCCGCCGGACTACCCTGGAGGGTCGATCCATCCCCCTTGTCAGGAGAGTAATGGCCGTCAATCTGGTCAATGTCGAGAACGTCAGCAAGGTGTACGGCACCCGCGCCCTGCTCGACGGCGTCTCCCTCGGCGTCTCCGAAGGGGACCGCATCGGCGTCGTCGGCCGCAACGGCGACGGCAAGACCACCCTGATCCGGATGCTCGCCAAGCAGGAGGAAGCCGACAGCGGGCGCGTCACGCACTCCGGCGGACTGCGCAGCGGCGTGCTCACGCAGCACGACTCGCTCGACCCCGAGGCGACCGTCCGCCACGAGGTCATCGGGGACATGGCCGACCACGAGTGGGCGGGCGACGCCAAGGTCAGGGACGTGCTGACCGGCCTGTTCGGCGGGCTCGACCTGCCGGGTTTCCCCGCGGGCCTCGACACCGTCATCGGGCCGCTGTCCGGCGGTGAGCGGCGCCGTATCGCCCTCGCCAAGCTGCTCATCGAGGAGCAGGACCTGCTCGTCCTCGACGAGCCCACCAACCATCTCGACGTGGAGGGCATCTCCTGGCTGGCCCGGCACCTCCAGGTCCGCCGGTCCGCCCTCGTGTGCGTCACCCACGACCGCTGGTTCCTCGACCAGGTGTGCACCCGCATGTGGGACGTCCAGCGCGGATCGGTCTACGAGTACGAGGGCGGCTACTCCGACTACGTCTTCGCCCGGGCCGAGCGCGAGCGCATCGCCGCCACCGAGGAGGTCAAGCGGCAGAACCTCGTCCGCAAGGAGCTGGCCTGGCTGCGGCGCGGGGCGCCCGCCCGTACGTCCAAGCCGCGCTTCCGGGTCGAGGCCGCCAACGAGCTCATCAAGGACGTACCGCCGCCCCGTGACAGCAGCGAGCTGATGAAGTTCGCGTCCACCCGGCTGGGCAAGACCGTGTTCGACCTGGAGGACATCACCGTCCAGGCCGGCCCCAAGGTCCTCCTCAAGCACGTCACCTGGCAGCTCGGGCCCGGCGACCGGATCGGTCTCGTCGGTGTCAACGGCGCCGGGAAGACCTCCCTGCTGCGGGCCATGGCCGAGGCGTCCCGGACCGACGGGGAGACGCAGCCCGTGGGCGGGCAGGTCAAGGTCGGCAAGACCGTCAAGCTCGCCTACCTGTCCCAGGAGGTCGCCGAACTCGAGCCGAGCACACGGGTGCTGGAGGCCGTGCAGCAGGTGCGCGAGCGCGTCGACCTCGGCAAGGGGCGCGAGATGACCGCCGGGCAGCTGTGCGAGACGTTCGGCTTCACCAAGGAGAAGCAGTGGACGCCGGTCGGCGACCTGTCCGGCGGTGAGCGCCGCAGGCTCCAGCTGCTGCGCCTGCTCATGGACGAGCCCAACGTCCTCTTCCTCGACGAGCCCACCAACGACCTCGACATCGAGACGCTGACGCAGCTCGAGGACGTGCTCGACGGCTGGCCCGGCTCGATGATCGTCATCTCCCACGACCGGTTCTTCATCGAGCGCACCACCGACCGGGTGTTCGCCCTGCTCGGCGACGGCGCCCTGCGGATGCTGCCGCGCGGCATCGACGAGTACCTGGAGCGACGCCGGCGCATGGAGGAGGCCGCGGCCGCCTCGGCACCCGCCGCCGCGGCGCAGCAGACCGCCGCCCCGGAGAAGAGCGCCGCCGACCAGCGCGCCGCCAAGAAGGAACTCCAGAAGATCGAGCGGCAGCTCGACAAGGTCTCCGAGAAGGAGACCAAGCTCCACGCCCAGATCGCCGAAAACGCCACGGACTTCGCGAAGGTGGCCGGACTGGACGCCGAGCTGCGCGAGTTGGCCGGTCAGCGCGAGGAACTGGAGCTGCGCTGGCTGGAACTCGCCGAGGACGCGTGAAGGGTGCGTGAAGGCGCATAACGACGGCATCACGGGCCGGTCCTCCCTTGGGAACAGGGGGAGAGACGGCCCGTGCGCTGTCGGAACCTGGTGATAGAAAGAGTCGTCTTAGAACTTTATGAAACGACTCTGAGCTCATCGCGTACCTCAGGGCGTGGCTAAAAATCAGTGATCGAACGGGGGAGCCGCTGATGACTCAGCCGCCCAGTCAGCCGCCGCACGGTG
>KL569113.1:121487-122853 GCA_000715635.1 Streptomyces violaceus
GTACAACTCCGGCCCCTACGGCCAGCCGCAGCAGCCGGGTCCGTACGGACAGCCCGGCTACGGCTATCCGCCCCAGCCGCAGTACCCCGGCGCGCCCGGCACTCCGCCCGGGGGCGGTTCGGGCAACCCCTTCAAGGGCAAGCCCGCCTTGATCATCGGTGCCGCGGTCGCCGCGCTGCTCGTGGTCGGCGGCACGGTGTGGGCGGTCACCAGCGGCGACGACGGCAAGAGCAAGAAGAAGCCGGTCGCCCAGCAGAGCGACGATTCCAAGGACGGCGCCTCCGCCCCGGTCAACCCCGGTGACGGCCGCGGCGACGGCGGCGAGGACCCGGAGAACCTCAACGAGGGCCGCCAGGCCGGCGAGGCCAAGGTCCTCTGGTACAAGGAGGCGCCCGACGCGCCCGGCTCCGGCGCCGACGCCCCCGGCATGTGGATCACCGACAAGTCCGCGGTGAAGGCGGCGTACAAGCAGCTCTTCGCCTACAACGTCGGCGATGGCAAGCCGGCCTGGGACCCGATCACCTTCCCCCAGAAGATCTGCGCGACGACCCCGGAGAAGACGGCCGAGGACAAGATCGTCGTCGCGTACATGAGCGGCAGCAGCGACCGCGCCAAGTGCAACCAGCTCCAGGAGATCGACCTCAACACCGGCGAGAAGGGCTGGAAGGAAGAGGTCGCCGACGGCGCCCTCTTCGACTCGACCCTGTCCGTCGAACTGTCCGTCACCGGCAAGACGCTGATGGTGGGCCGCTCCCAGTCCGGCACGGCGTACGACGTCACCAACGGCGACAAGCTCTTCGACAAGAAGCGCTACGGCGATTCCTGCTTCCCCGCCGCGTTCGCGGGCGGCGAGAAGCTGATCGCCGTCTCCTCCTGCGGTGCCGGTGGCAACAACGAGCACGACGAGGTGCAGCAACTCGACCCGCGCACCGGCAAGGTCGAGTGGACCCAGAAGTTCGACAAGGGCTGGCGCGTCGCGCGCGCCTACTCCGTGAGCCCGCTGGTCATCTACAGCACCAACGAGGACAAGAAGTCCTGGAACATCTCGACCTTCACCTCCGGCGGCAAGTTCCGCTCGCAGGTCGGCTTCGACGAGGACTTCGCCCCCGAGTGCGGCTGGGCCATCCTCGAGCGTGACCTCCAGGGCTGCCAGGGCGTCGCCGTCGACGACACCACGCTCTACCTGCCGACCGAGGCGACCACCGGCGCCAACGAGATCGTCGCGGTCAACCTCGCCGACGGCAAGGAGAAGTGGCGCGTCAAGTCCCCGTCCGACGAGTCGATGCTGCCGATGAAGATCGAGGGCGGCAAGCTCATCGCCTATGTGCAGCCGTCGTACGACGCGGGCGGCCAGGTCGTGTCCATC
>KL569113.1:123086-123333 GCA_000715635.1 Streptomyces violaceus
GCCACAAGCCGGCCAAGCTGCTGCAGAACCCGCAGGGCGCGGCGGACATCGAGAACGGTTTCTTCTCCAAGGACATCGACTGGGCCGGCGGGCGCTTCTACATCTCGACCACCCGGCTGAGCGGAAACGACGACACGAAGGAGAAGTTGATGCTCGCCTACGGCAAGTGATTCTTCCTCCCTCTTCTCCTCCCTCTTGGTCGTCCCTCCCCCTCCCCGAGGTGCTCACGTCATGACCCAGCCGCCGC
>KL569114.1:0-1026 GCA_000715635.1 Streptomyces violaceus
CAGAGATGTGTATAAGAGACAGGGGCAGCCGGGGCAGCCGGGTTACGGTCAGCCGGGCTACGGTCAGCCCGGTTACGGCTACCCGCAGGGGACCATGCCGCTCCAGCCCCAGCCCGGACACCCGGGACAGCCCGGCGGCGGCAAGAAGTTCAACGCACAGCTGGCGATCATCGTCGCCGCGGTCGTGGCGATCGCCCTGATCATCGGCGGCGGCGTCTGGTACTCCTCGTCCAAGGACGACGGCAAGAAGGACGACACCGCGAGCTCCGGCGGCGCCACCGGCGGCACGGACGACAACAACGGCGGCACCACCTCCGGCGGCAAGGAGAAGGCACCGTCCGACCCCAGCGCCAAGGTCCTCTTCCAGGTCCCGGCGCCCGAGGTGAAGAACGACAGCACGGTCGTCGTCTCCGGCTCGTGGCTCACCGACAAGACCTACGCCAAGAGCGGCATCGCCCAGATCGTCGGCTACGACCGCGACAAGGGCACCAAGCAGTGGACGATCCCGCTGGACGGCCCCGTCTGCCAGGCCAGCCGCCATGTCACCGAGGACAACAAGACGGCGATCCTCTACCAGCCCGCGATGCCGACCAAGGCCGACCCCTCGCACGGGTGCAGCCAGGTCGCCTTGATCGATCTCGACGCGGGCAAGAAGCTGTGGACGAAGACGGCCAAGACCGGTGACCAGCTGATCAGTTTCGACAACGTCACGGTCAGCGGCAAGACCGTCGCCGTCGGCAGCAGCAGCGGCGGCGCCGCCTTCGACGTCTCCGGCAAGCTCCTGTGGAGCCCCAAGCCGTCCGACTCCTGCTACGACGCCGGGTACGGCGGCGGGGAGAAGCTGGTCGCGGTGCGCAAGTGCGGCTCGTACGAGCAGCGGCAGCTGCACATCCAGACCATCGACCCGAAGTCAGGGAAGGTGATCTCGGAGTACAAGATGGCCGAGGGCATCGAGTACGCCAGCATCGTGTCGACCAACCCGCTCGTGGTGGCCGCCGACGTCGGCCTGTCTCTTATACACATCTC
>KL569114.1:1218-1568 GCA_000715635.1 Streptomyces violaceus
CCGCCGACGTCGGCGACTCCGCGGGCGACGGCAGCGGCATCTCGGACTTCTTCTCCATCGACAGCAAGACCGGCAAGCTGCGGACGCGTATCTCGGCACCGGGCGAGCAGTTCGCCGCGCGCTGCGAGGGCATCACCCGCATCGAGTACTGCAACCAGCTGGCCGTCGGCGGCGACCGGTTGTACATCCCGACCGAGGAGCACGACGGCACCGGCGAGTACAGCCAGACCAACGAGATCGTCGCCTTCGACCTCGCCACCGGCAAGCAGACCGGGCAGCGGGCCGACGCGGGTGACGGCTACACGATCTCGCCGCTGCGCATGGACGGCGGCAACCTGATCGCGTACAAG
>KL569114.1:1796-3032 GCA_000715635.1 Streptomyces violaceus
AGCGGCCGCCGTACGACAAGGGCGGGCAGATCGTGAGCATCGACGGGGGCAGCTTCAAGCAGACGAAGCTGCTGGAGAACCCCGCGTCGGAGCAGGTGCGCGATGTGGAGACCAGCATGTCGCCGGACTACTCGGAGTTCCTGTACGCCGAGGGGCACCTGTACATGTCGAAGGTGTACGCGAGCAAGCGGTCCTCGTCGGGTGACAAGGAGTACCTGGCGGTCGGGTTCGGTACGAGCTGATCGTCCGATGATCATCTGGTGATCGACTGAGGTTCCTTTCGGTCCCGTCCCTGTTCAGGGGCGGGACCGTTCGCGTTTGGCTCAGTCAACCTCGAATGAGAGGAATTTCGGCGATCCGGGGCGATTCTCGCGGGTAGGGGAGCGCAACGTCGAACAAGCGTGTAGCTTCCGGGGGCATGAAGGCGGGGGAGCCGGGGGGCTTCCATTGGGGGGACTGGGGTGACTGGGGGGTTGCTCGATGGGAGTGCGGCTCATGGTGGTCGACGACCACCGATTGCTGGCCGAGGCACTGGCCTCTGCGCTGAAGCTGCGGGGGCACCGGGTGCTGGCCGCGGCCGCGCCGGCCGCGGGGGCGGCGGAGCTGGTGATCACACGGGCGCCGGAGGTGTGCCTGCTGGGGACGGCCACGCCGGCGGAGCCGGGGATCTTCGATCCGGTGGTGCGGATCAAGCGGGAGCGGCCGCAGGTGGCGGTGCTGGTGCTGGGGCCGGTGCCGAGTCCGCGGGGGATCGCGGCGGCGTTCGCGGCGGGGGCGGCCGGGTACGTCCGGCATGACGAGCGCATAGAGGGTGTCGAGCGGGCGATCATGAAGGCCCGGGCGGGGGAGGCGGCGGTGGCGCCGCAGCTGCTGCAGGGCGCGTTCAGCGAGCTGCTGAACCCGGCGGCCCAACCGGACGACGAGGGCCAGCGGTTGCTCCAGATGCTCACGCCACGGGAGGTGGAGGTCCTGGTCCGCGTCGCCGACGGCGAGGACACCCGCCTGATCGCGGCGGGCATGGGCATCGCACCGTCGACTGCCCGGACGCACGTCCAGCGGGTGCTGATGAAGCTGGGGGTGGGCTCCCGCCTGGAGGCGGCGGCGTTGGCGGCGCGGACGGGGTTGCTGGACCGGGCGGGTCAGGTTTCGCGAGAGCCGTGAGCGCGTAGCGCTTGATCGCCGGGACGTGGGTCGGGGCCGCGCCGGGGGGTGTCCGTCCTCGGAACGGCGCGATGG
>KL569114.1:3285-5271 GCA_000715635.1 Streptomyces violaceus
GGGCGGCACGGGTGGGCGCAGCGGCACCTCGGCGCGCCGAGCTGGGCACCCAACCTGCACCGGCACCGACGCCGGGCACACGACAACGCAGGGTTACTCCACTGTCTCCTCTTCCCCCGGCGGCGGCGGAGCCGCAGGCCGCAGCTTCAGCCACGCCAGGAAGAACAGACCGAGCAGCAACATGCCCACCCCGGTCCACAGATTGATATTGACGCCCTCCGCCTTGTCGATGTCGGCATCGGACGCCGTGAACCCCGCGATCGTGACGATCACGCCGTACACCACGAACAGCCCACCGATGATGCGCCGGATGTCGAACAGCCGCGCGGCCGTCGCCGACTTGCCCTGCAGCTCGGTGACTTCCCGCTGCACGTCCTTGTCGGAGTAGAACTCAGACATACTTCAATCCTCCCTCGGTCAGAACGAGAACGGGATGTAGCAGGCCGCGGCCAGCACGATCGCACCCCAGCCGAGCAACGCCGGCTTGCGATACCAGGCCTCGTCCCCCGGCGCCGGCGGCTCGGCCATGCCGGGCGAGGTCGTGCCGTAGACCAGCCCCTGGAGTTCCTCGGCCGGCTTCGGAGCGGTGAAGAGCGATACCGCCACCATGACGACCGCGCCCGCGACGAAGCCCGCGATCGCCGAGACGAAGTTGGCGCCCTGGTCGGAGGGGATGTCGACGATGCCCTGCTTGTAGAGGACGAAGTAGTTGATCATCGCGGCGGTGGTGCCCACGAGCAGCCCCCAGAAGCCCGACTTCATCGACGCCCGCTTCCAGAACATGCCGATGATGAAGACGACGAACATCGGCACGTTGAAGAAGGAGAACAGCGTCTGGAGGTAGGCCATGATGTTCGAGAAGGACCGCGCCAGGAACGCCGTGCCGATGGAGGCGAAGACACCGATCGCGGTGATGAGCCGGCCGAAGCGCACGTAGTACTCGTCCTCCCGGCCCCGCACGACGTACTTCGCCCAGATGTCCGTCGTGAACACCGTGTTGAACGACGACACGTTCGCCGCCATGCCCGCCATGAACGCCGCGAGGAGGCCGGTGACGGCGATGCCCAGCACGCCGTTCGGCAGCAGCTGTGCCATGAGGTACGGGATCGCGTCGTTGTACTGGAGGTCCGAGCCGGAGGTACCGATCTTGGGGACCAGGACGGCGGCCACCAGACCCGGGATCATCACCAGGAACACGATGAAGATCTTCGGGAACGCGGCGATGAGGGGTGTGCGCTGGGCCGCCGAGAGGTTCTTGGCGGACAGGGCGCGCTGCACCTCGGCGAAGTTCGTCGTCCAGTAGCCGAAGGAGAGGACGAAGCCGAGGCCCAGGACGATCGTCAGCCAGTTCGCTCCCAGTGGGTTGTCGCTGCCGATGCCCGTACCGCCCCAGGACGTCATGAAGTCGGCGCCGCGGGACTCGGTGAGGGAGTCGGACAGGCCGTCCCAGCCGCCCACCTTCTTCAGGCCGAGGACCGCGATCGGGATGAGCGCGGCGAGGATGACGAAGAACTGCAGGACCTCGTTGTAGATCGCCGAGGAGAGACCGCCGAGTGTGATGTAGGCGAGGACGAAGAAGCCGGCTACGACGATCGCCACCCACTCCGGCCAGCCCAGCAGCGCCTCGACGACGATGGCCAGGGCGTAGAGGTTGACGCCGGCGATGAGGATCGCGGCGAAGGCGAACAGGATCGAGCTCAGCAGATGCGCTCCCTTGTCGAAGCGCAGGAGCAGGAACTCGGGGACCGAGCGCACCTTGGAGCCGTAGTAGAAGGGCATCATCACCAGGCCCAGGAAGACCATGGCCGGGATGGCGCCGATCCAGTACCAGTGCGTCGTGTAGACGCCGTACTGCGCGCTGTTGGCGGCCATGCCCAGGATCTCGGTGGCGCCCAGGTTGGCGGCGATGAAGGCCAGACCGGTGACCCAGGCGGGCAGGGAACGGCCGGAGAGGAAGAAGTCGAGACTCGTCTTCACCGATCGGCG
>KL569114.1:5514-17806 GCA_000715635.1 Streptomyces violaceus
ATGCCGAGGACGACGACGAAGTAGATGCCGAGGAGCGAGTAGTCGAGCCAGTTCGTGGGGAGTCGCAGCTCGGCTGACAGATATGTGGGGGTCTGCATGAGCCCTCGCTTCGTTGCGCGAACCGATACGCCGCGGAATCTACGCCTCCGCGTTCAGTCGTTGAACACGTCTGCTGATGCTCTTTGTTTGATTGTGATGTTGACGGTTGGGGGGAGTGATGTTTTAATATGTTGGGTTATGTTTGAAGGATGAGGAGTCCGGCGTGAAGAAGACCTCGACCCGGCTGGCCGACGGTCGCGAGCTCATCTACTACGACCTGCGTGACGACAGCGTGCGCGACGCGGCCGACCGCCGCCCGCTGGACCGCACCGTCACGACGTCCGAGATCCGCCGCGACCCCCTGCTCGGCGACTCCGTCGCCATCGCCTCGCACCGCCAGGGCCGCACCTACCATCCGCCGGCCGACGAATGCCCCCTGTGCCCCTCCGAGGGCGACCGGCTGAGCGAGATCCCGGACTCGTCGTACGACGTCGTCGTGTTCGAGAACCGCTTCCCCTCGCTGGCCGGAGACTCGGGCCGCTGCGAGGTCGTCTGCTTCACCTCCGACCACAACGTCTCCTTCGCCGGCCTCACCGAGGAGCAGGCGGGCCTGGTGCTGGAGGCGTGGACGGACCGTACGTCGGAGCTGTCCCATCTCCCCTCCGTCGAGCAGGTCTTCTGCTTCGAGAACCGTGGTGCCGAGATCGGCGTGACCCTCCAGCACCCGCACGGGCAGATCTACGCCTACCCCTTCACCACCCCGCGCACCGCCCTGACACTCCGCTCCGTCGCGACCCACAAGGAGATGACGGGCGGGGAGAACCTCTTCGACGCCGTCCTGGAGCGTGAACTCGCCGACGAGCGGGTCATCCTGGAGGGTGAACACTGGGTGGCATTCGTGCCGTATGCGGCGCACTGGCCGTACGAGGTCCACCTGTACCCCAAGCGCCGTGTGCCCGACCTGCTCGGTCTGGACGAGGCCGCGCGCACAGAGTTTCCCAAGATTTATCTGGAACTCTTGAGGCGCTTCGACCGGATCTTCGGTGAGGGCGAGCCTCCGACGCCGTACATCGCGGCCTGGCACCAGGCCCCGTTCGGCGCGCTGGAGGAGTTCGACGGGGTCGTGCGGGAGGACTTCGCGCTGCACCTCGAGCTTTTCACCATCCGCCGCACTTCCGGCAAGCTGAAGTTCCTCGCGGGTTCCGAGTCCGGCATGAACGTGTTCATCAACGACGTGCCGCCGGAGCGCGCGGCCGAGCGACTGCGAGAGGTAGCTAGTTCATGAGCGGGAAGTACCTGGTGACGGGCGGTGCGGGCTATGTCGGCGGCGTCGTCGCCCAGCACCTGCTGGAGGCGGGCCACGAGGTCGTCGTCCTGGACAACCTCTCCACGGGCTTCCGTGAAGGCGTCCCGGCGGGCGCCACCTTCATCGAGGGCGACATCCGCGATGCCGCCAAATGGCTGGATTCCTCGTACGACGGCGTCCTGCACTTCGCCGCGTTCTCGCAGGTCGGCGAATCGGTCGTGAAGCCGGAGAAGTACTGGGACAACAACGTCGCAGGCACCATGGCCCTGCTGGCCGCGATGCGCGAGGCGGGCGTGGCCAGGCTCGTCTTCTCCTCCACGGCGGCGACGTACGGCGAACCGGAGGAGGTTCCGATCGTCGAGTCGGCGCCGACGTCCCCGACCAACCCGTACGGCGCCTCGAAGCTCGCGGTCGACCACATGATCACCGGCGAGGCGGCGGCACACGGCCTGGGCGCGGTCTCGCTGCGCTACTTCAACGTGGCGGGCGCGTACGGCGAGCACGGCGAGCGCCACGACCCCGAGTCCCACCTGATCCCGCTCGTCCTCCAGGTCGCGCAGGGCAGGCGCGAGGCGATCTCCGTCTTCGGCGACGACTACCCGACGCCGGACGGTACCTGCGTCCGCGACTACATCCACGTGGCGGACCTCGCCGACGCCCACCTGCTGGCCCTGAAGGCGGCCACCCCCGGCGAGCACCTCATCTGCAACCTCGGCAACGGCAACGGCTTCTCGGTCCGCGAGGTCATCGAGACGGTCCGCAGCGTGACCGGCCACCCGATCCCGGAAGTGGTCGCCCCCCGCCGGGGCGGCGACCCGGCGGTCCTGGTGGCCTCGGCGGCCACGGCCCACGAGAAGCTGGGCTGGAACCCGTCCCGCGCGGACCTCGCGGGAATCGTCGCGGACGCGTGGGACTTCGCGCAGCGGCGCGGCAACTAGAAGGTACGAAAGGTCAGGGGTCAGGCATGAGCGAGGCTGTGGCGGAGACGGTCGCCGCACGGTTCAGCGAGCTGTACGGCGCCGAGCCGCACGGGGTATGGGCGGCACCGGGCCGCGTCAACCTCATCGGCGAGCACACCGACTACAACGACGGCTTCGTCATGCCGTTCGCCCTGCCGCACACGGCGGTGGCGGCGGTGTCACGCCGCGAGGACGGCGTCCTGCGCCTGCACTCGGCGGACGTCGCGGGCGGGGTCGCCGAACTCCGTCTGGACGACCTGTCCCCCGAGTCGGACAAGAACTGGACGGCGTACCCGGCGGGCGTGGTCTGGGCCCTGCGCGAGGCCGGCCACGCGGTCACGGGCGCGGACATCCACCTCTCCTCCACGGTCCCCTCGGGCGCGGGCCTCTCCTCCTCCGCGGCCCTGGAGGTAGTGGTAGCACTGGCCCTGAACGACCTGTTCTCGCTCGGCCTGCGCGGCTGGAAACTGGCCCGGCTGTGCCAGCGCGCGGAGAACGTCTACGTCGGTGCTCCGGTCGGCATCATGGACCAGACGGCGTCGGCGTGCTGCGAGGCCGGCCACGCGCTGTTCCTCGACACCCGCGACCTCTCCCAGAAGCAGATCCCCTTCGACTTGGCGGCCGAGGGCATGCGCCTCCTCGTGGTCGACACGCAGGTCAAGCACTCCCACAGCGAGGGCGAGTACGGCAAGCGCCGCGCGGGCTGCGAGAAGGGCGCGGCCCTGCTGGGCGTGAACGCGCTCCGGGACGTCCCCTACGACGACCTGGACGCGGCCCTGTCCCGCCTCGGCGACGAGGAGGAGGTCCGCCGCCTGGTCCGCCACATCGTCACGGAGAACGAGCGCGTCGAACGGGTGGTGTCGCTGCTGGAATCGGGCGACGACACCCGCGCGATCGGCCCGATCCTGGTCGAGGGCCACGCCTCCCTCCGGGACGACTTCCGCATCTCCTGCCCCGAACTCGACCTGGTCGTCGACACGGCCCTCGCCTCCGGCGCCGTGGGCGCCCGCATGACCGGCGGCGGCTTCGGCGGCTCGGCGATCGTCCTCGTGGAGGAGCCGGACGTCGACGCCATCACCAAGGCGGTGACGGAAGCCTTCGCAACAGCGGGCTTCACGACACCGCGCGTCTTCGAGGCGGTCCCGTCGGCAGGGGCCCGCCGCCTGCACTGACCTCCCCACGAAGCCCGGGCGCCCTCACCTCGGAGAGGAGGGGCGCCCGAGTCGTTCTTCCGGGACGGCCGTGAGGACAGTGCCTGCCTTCACTGCGAATCGCATCAGCTGCACGCCCCCGGGACGGTGGTCAGCGACGTGGTCTTCCACACGCCCTGGGGGGACTTGTCCAGCCGGAGGCGGTACTGGACGAGTGACTCGGGCTTGTCCGGAGTCTTGACGATCTTCTTGGTCTTGCGGTTCTTCGTGGACGCCTGGCGCTCGTCGACGCAGTAGAAGAGCACACCCGAACCGGTGTCGCTGATGTGAACCTGGGGATCGAAGACCCTGACCTTGCCGACAATGCTGTCGCCGTCGTCCGTGAACTGCTTGATCCACTTGCGGGCAGTCGCCTGGGTGGCATCGGAGTTGTAGAACACGACCGCGTCAGATTCCGGGTCGGCCTCGATGATCGCCGCGTACTTGGACCGCAGCTCCTCACGGCCGTCGTTCAGGATCGCCTGAAGCTTGGCATCGCTGTTCGTCCAGCTCTCGAAGTCTGCCTGGAACTCCTTGGGCAGCTTGATCTCCGGCCGCTTGGCGCGCCCCGGCGAAGCCACGGTGGAGGGCCTGGCCGACGTCTTGCCGTCGCCGGCGCCCGCACCCTTGACCGGGTCGGAGGTCGAGTCGCCTCCTTCTGACCCGCATGCGGTTGTCAACACGGCCATGGATGCGGTGAGCGCGGCCGTCATGAGCCGGGCGGGGCGGGTCACTTGTGCTCCCGTTGAGGTGGGGGGTGAGTCAAACGAACCAACGCTATCGCCCGACTCGACGAGCTCTGTTCGTCGTCTCAGCCCAGCCTCTTCATCAGCGTGTACTCCGTGATCCCCGGCGGATAGTCCGGGATCACGCACACCACCTCGTACCCCTGCTTCTCGTAGAACCGCGGGGCCTGGAAGTCCCAGGTCTCCAGGCGGGACGAGCGGCAGCCGCGGTCCTTGGACGCGACGCGTTCCGCCTCGCGGAGCAGGGCGGCGCCTAGGCCCGTGCCGCGGTGGCGTTCGTCGACCCAGAGGTAGGTGACGTGGAGCCAGGTCGCCCAGGTGTAGCCGACGAGGCCGGCGGCCAGACCGTCGTCCGAGTCGTTCACAGCCCACACGTGCAACGGGACATCCCTTTCGTCCGGAGTTCCGCGCAGGGCTCGCAGGATCGGAGAGGCGGTTGTGTTCGCTTCCCGCAGGCGTGTGCGGAGCAGATCACGTCGGGCCTTGTCGACTTCTGTCTCAAGACGGAACATGCGGCACACCATAAACGCGCAGGACAGTCAGTTCTGCAAATAACCTTCCGCTCCCGGCCCCCGGCCGTACCCTGATGAACAGCACCGGTGGGGGCCGGTGCCGATCAGGGGGCGAGACAGCCGGGTACGACGCCCGGGGTGGGGGTAGCGGTGTCTGCACGGCGGCGGCCGTGCGGCTGCGGCGACCCGGTCAGGCTGCTGCGAGACGACGGACAGACGCAGCGGCCGGGCACTCCGGCGTCGTACCCGTGTGGTGTCGTGTTCCGACGATGGGGTATCCCCTGCTCTCAGGAGCCTGGGGAAGGGGGTTACGTGGTTCGCATCCGAGTCCTGGTCGTCGACGACCATCGCATCTTCGCCGAGTCACTCGCCGCGGCCCTGGCCGCCGAGCCCGATGTCGACGTCTCCGCGGCCGGCAGCGGTCCCGCCGCGCTGCGCAGCCTGGAGCGGGCGGTCGCCGAGGGGCGGCGCTTCGACGTGCTGCTCGTGGACGCCGATCTGGGCGGCATGGTGCCGGGCATACGACCGGCCGTACCGGTGCAGGAAGGCAACGAGGACGGGCTCGTCGACGGGATCTCCCTCGTCACGGGCGTGCGGTCCGCGCAGCCGAACGTACGGATCGTCGTGCTCGCCGAGAAGGACGACCCGCGGCGCGCCGCCCTGGCCCTGCAGGCCGGGGCCTCCGGGTGGGTCGCCAAGGACTGCTCGCTGTCCCGGCTGCTCACCGTCATCCGGGGCGTGCTGCGCGACGAGACCCATCTGCCGCCCGCCCTGCTGACCGGCGTCCTGCGGGAGCTCACCGCCGCGCGCAAGCACCGCACCGAGAGTGAGCGGCTGGTCGAGTCGCTGACGCCGCGGGAGCGGGAAGTGCTGCGGTGCATGGTCGCCGGGCTGGGCCGGAAGGCCGTCGCCGAGCGGCTGTATCTGTCGCCGCACACCGTGCGGACCCATATGCAGAACGTCCTCGGCAAGCTCGGTGTGCATTCCACCCTCGCCGCCGTCGCCCTGGCCCGGCGGGCCGGGGTCGGGCCCGCCGACCTAGCCGGGGATGTTGTCGAACGGGGCGGTCAGCTGGCGTAGCAGCCCCGCCAGTTCGCCGCGCTGGGTCCGGGAGAGCTCCGCGAGGATCGCGCGCTCCTGGTCCAGCAGCCCCGCCAGGGCCTGGTCCGCGCGGTCCCTGCCCTCGTCCGTCAGCCGGACCAGGACGCCTCGGCGGTCACTGGGGTCGGGGAGGCGTTCCACCAGGTCCTTCTTCGCCAGGCGGTCGATGCGGTTCGTCATCGTGCCCGACGTGACCAGGGTCTGGGTGAGGAGCTGCCCCGGCGAGAGCTGATAGGGCGTGCCCGCGCGGCGCAGGGCCGTCAGGACGTCGAACTCCCACGGCTCCAAGCCGTGCTCCGAGAAGGCCAGCCGCCGCGCCCGGTCCAGATGCCGGGCCAGTCTGCTCACGCGGCTGAGCACCTCGAGCGGTTCCACGTCGAGGTCCGGGCGCTCCCGGCGCCATGCTGCGACCAGCCGGTCGACCTCGTCCTCCATGGCGATCAGTGTAGTGGTTGTGTCGACGTAGAGTCTCTTGACATCCATTTTCTTGACGTCGAGATATATCCGGTGTCACGGTGGGTGTGCGTCCCGAACGGTCACCACCAGGACACCTGGAGGACTTCATGCCCGCAGCCGTCCCCACCTGGGACCCCGCCCAGTACCTCCGCCACGCCGGCCACCGTGCCCGACCCTTCGCCGATCTCCTCGCCCGCGTCCCCGAGCTGCCCGGCAGCGCACCCCGCATCGCCGACCTCGGCTGCGGCCCCGGCAACGTCACGCAGTTCCTCGCCGATCGCTGGACCACCGCCCGGATCACCGGCTACGACAACTCGCCCGAGATGCTCGACAAGGCCCACGTCGATCATCAGGGCCCCACGCCGGGCGGCGGGCGCCTCGACTTCGACCGCGCCGACGTGCGCACCTGGACGCCGGCCGAGCCGTACGACCTGATCGTCAGCAACGCCACGCTGCAGTGGGTTCCGGGGCATGTCGAACGGTTCGCCGACTGGGTGGCCGGGCTGAAACCGTCCGGCACCTTCGCCTTCCAGGTGCCCGGGAACTTCGACGCCCCCAGCCACCGGCTCATGCGCGAACTCGCCGGCTCCCCGCGCTGGCGCGACCGGCTCGCCGGCACCCTGCGTCACGCCGACGCCGTCCTCGCACCCGAGGCCTACCAGGAGCACCTCACCGCCCTCGGCTGCACCGCCGACGTCTGGGAGACGACGTACATCCATCTGCTCCAGGGCGAGGACCCGGTGCTGGACTGGGTGAAGGGGACCGGCCTGCGACCCGTGCTGACCGCCCTCGCCGACGACCCGGAGGCGCGGGAGAGCTTCGTCACCGAATACCGGGCCGCCCTGCGTGCCGCCTATCCGGCCGGGCCGGATGGCACCCCGTTTCCGTTCCGCCGGGTTTTCGCGGTGGCCCGGAAGCGGGGGTGAAGGGGGGGCAGGTGGTGCGGCCGAGGTGGGGGACGAGGATGTGGATCACCTCGTCGTCGATGGCGTAGAGGACGCGGTAGTCGCCGACGCGTATTCGGCGGAAGTCCCAGCCGAAAGGAGTGGAGGCTGCGGGACGTGGAGTTTCGGCGAGTGCGTCGACGGCCTCGTAGACGGCGGCGAGGCCGGTCGGATCGTCCTTGAGGAAGCGTACGGCCGCGTTCGTGGCGTTCGGTTCCCAGATGATGCGGCAGGTCAGGGACGCAGTCCCAGGTCAGCTCTTGCGGCGCCCTATCAAATGCGGCTTCGCCTCTATCCCGTCCAAGCCGTGCCAGGCCAGGTTCACCAGGTGCGCGGCCACCTCGGCCTTCTTCGGCTTGCGTACGTCCAGCCACCACTGGCCGGTCAGGGCGACCATGCCGACCAGGGCCTGGGCGTACAGCGGGGCCAGCTTGGGGTCGAAGCCGCGGCTCTTGAACTCCTTGCCGAGGATGTCCTCGACCTGGGTGGCGATGTCCGAGATCAGGGAGGCGAAGGAACCCGTCGACTGGGGGATGGGAGAGTCCCGGACCAGGATGCGGAAGCCGTCCGTGTACTCCTCGATGTAGTCCAGGAGGGCGAAGGCCGCCTGTTCGCAGAGTTCGCGAGGGTGACCGGCCGTGAGCGAACTCGTCACCATGTCCAGCAGGCACCGCATCTCGCGGTCCACGACCACCGCGTACAGCCCCTCCTTGCCGCCGAAGTGCTCGTACACCACCGGCTTGGAGACCCCGGCCTTCGCCGCGATCTCCTCCACCGACGTGCCCTCGAACCCCTTCGTCGCGAAGAGTGTGCGACCGATCTCCAGCAGCTGTTGGCGGCGCTCGGCACCGGTCATCCGCGTGCGACGCACACGCCGCGGCTTGTCATTGCTGGGGGTGCTGCTCGAGTCGGTCGCCACAGCGACCATCATGCCGCCTCGACGGGCTCCTTCCCGCGCGGGGAGCCGCCTTCCCCGTCGTTACGGCGCGAATCGATACGCGAGCGTGACGGCCAGCGCACGTCGTACGCCCAGCCGGCCATCTCGAACCAGCGGATCAGCCGGGCGGAGGAGTCCAGCTGGCCGCGCATCACCCCGTGCCGTGCGGAGGTCGGGTCGGCGTGGTGCAGGTTGTGCCAGGACTCGCCGCAGGACAGCACCGCCAGCCACCACACGTTGCCCGACCGGTCACGCGATTTGAAGGGGCGCTTGCCGACCGCGTGGCAGATCGAATTGATCGACCAGGTCACGTGGTGCAGCAGGGCCACCCGGACTAGCGATCCCCAGAAGAACGCCGTGAAGGCGCCCCACCAGGACATCGTGACCAGGCCGCCGATCAGCGGCGGGAGCGCCAGGGAGAGGATCGTCCACAGGATGAACTGGCGGGAGATCGTGCGGAGCGTCTTGTCCTTGATCAGGTCCGGGGCGTACTTCTCCTGAGAGGTCTGCTCCTCGTCGAACATCCATCCGATGTGCGCCCACCACAGGCCCTTCATCAGGGCCGGAAGGGTCTCGCCGAAACGCCACGGCGAGTGCGGGTCGCCCTCCGCGTCGGAGAACTTGTGGTGCTTGCGGTGATCGGCCACCCAGCGGACGAGAGGACCCTCGACCGCCATGGAACCCGCGATGGCCAGCGCGATCTTCAAAGGCCGCTTGGCCTTGAAGGAACCGTGCGTGAAGTGGCGGTGGAAGCCGATCGTGATGCCGTGGCAGCCCAGGTAGTAGAAGAAGACCAGCAGACCGAGGTCCAGCCAGCTCACCCCCCAGCCCCACGCCAGCGGCACGGCCGCCAGCAGCGCGAGGAACGGCACGGTGATGAAGAGGAGGAGGGTGATCTGCTCGATGGACCGCTTCTGCTCGCCGCCCAGCGTGGCGGAGGGGGCTGCGGCGTCGGTGGCCTGACCGGGCGCCTCGGCGGCGTCCTCGATCACGTCGGAACTACTGGTCATACGCGTCCCCTGGGGGGTATGAGGAGGGTGAAGGGGGTGCCGGGCCACGGGAACCCCGCAGTGCTTCCTACGGTTCCGTAACCTACGGCTTCGTAAGTATGGCAGTGCGCCGCCCGGCGGCAAGAGCCCGAGAGCCTGCGCGTCCCCGCCGACACCTATCCTGGAGTCGGTCGGACAGCGCGGTCCGCTCTGATTTCTTCCCGGATGTCCGGCCCGTATGCGGCGCACGCCGCGCGAGACGCCGTCCGGGTTCCCCTCCCAGACGAGCTTCAACACTGCAAGGAGCCGCACCTGTGAGCAGTGCCGACGACCAGACCACGACGACGAGCAGTGAGCTGCGTGCCGACATCCGCCGGCTGGGTGACCTCCTCGGGGAGACCCTTGTCCGGCAGGAGGGCCCCGAGCTCCTGGAACTCGTCGAGAAGGTCCGCCGCCTCACCCGTGAGGACGGCGAGGCCGCCGCCGAGCTGCTACGCGGCACGGAACTACAGACCGCGGCCAAGCTGGTCCGCGCGTTCTCCACCTACTTCCACCTGGCCAACGTCACCGAGCAGGTCCACCGCGGCCGCGAGCTGCGGGCCCGGCGCGCCGCCGAGGGCGGACTGCTCGCCCGTACGGCCGACCGGCTCAAGGACGCCGACCCCGAGCACCTGCGCGAGACGGTCCGGAACCTCAATATTCGTCCCGTGTTCACGGCACACCCGACCGAGGCCGCGCGCCGGTCGGTCCTGAACAAGCTCCGGCGCGTCGCCGCGCTCCTGGACACCCCCGTCATCGAGTCCGACCGCCGCCGTCTCGACATCCGGCTGGCCGAGAACATCGACCTCGTCTGGCAGACCGACGAACTGCGCGTCGTCCGCCCCGAGCCCGCCGACGAGGCCCGCAACGCCATCTACTACCTGGACGAGCTGCACGCCAACGCCGTCGGCGACGTCCTGGAGGACCTCACCGCCGAGCTGGAGCGCGCCGGGGTCAAGCTCCCCGACGACACCCGCCCCCTCACCTTCGGCACCTGGATCGGCGGCGACCGCGACGGCAACCCCAACGTCACACCCCAGGTCACCTGGGACGTCCTCATCCTCCAGCACGAGCACGGCATCAACGACGCCCTCGAGACGATCGACGAGCTGCGCGGCTTCCTGTCCAACTCCATCCGCTACGCCGGCGCCACCGAGGAACTGCTGACCTCCCTCCAGACCGACCTGGAGAACCTCCCCGAGATCAGCCCCCGCTACAAGCGCCTCAACGCCGAGGAGCCCTACCGGCTCAAGGCCACCTGCATCCGGCAGAAGCTGGAGAACACCAAGAAGCGCCTCGCCAAGGGCACCTCGCACGTCCCGGGCCGCGACTACCTCGGCACCAGCCAGCTCCTCGACGACCTGCGGATCATCCAGAGCTCCCTGCGCGAGCACCGCGGCGGCCTCTTCGCCGACGGCCGCCTCGCCCGCACCATCCGCACGCTGGCCGCCTTCGGCCTCCAGCTCGCCACCATGGACGTACGCGAGCACGCGGACGCCCACCACCACGCCCTCGGCCAGCTCTTCGACCGGCTCGGCGAGGAGTCCTGGCGGTACGCGGACATGCCCCGCGACTACCGCGCCAGGCTGCTCGCCAAGGAACTGCGCTCCCGCCGCCCCCTCGCGCCCACCCCGGCGCCCGTGGACGCGCCCGGCGAGAAGACCTTCGGCGTCTTCGGGACCGTGAAGCGGGCCCTGGAGGTCTTCGGACCCGAGGTCATCGAGTCGTACATCATCTCCATGTGCCAGGGCGCCGACGACGTCTTCGCCGCCGCAGTCCTCGCCCGCGAGGCCGGCCTGATCGACCTGCACGCCGGCTGGGCGAAGATCGGCATCGTGCCGCTGCTGGAGACGACGGACGAGCTCAAGGCCGCCGACACCATCCTGGAGGACATGCTCTCCGACCCCTCCTACCGGCGCCTCGTCGCCCTGCGCGGGGACGTCCAGGAGGTCATGCTCGGTTACTCCGACTCCTCCAAGTTCGGCGGCATCACCACCAGCCAGTGGGAGATCCACCGCGCCCAGCGCCGCCTGCGCGACGTCGCCCACCGCTACGGCGTCCGGCTCCGGCTCTTCCACGGCCGCGGCGGCACCGTCGGCCGCGGCGGCGGCCCCACCCACGACGCCATCCTGGCCCAGCCCTGGGGCACCCTGGAAGGCGAGATCAAGGTGACCGAGCAGGGCGAGGTCATCTCCGACAAGTACCTCATCCCGGCCCTGGCCAGGGAAAACCTGGAACTGAGCGTCGCGGCCACCCTCCAGGCATCCGCCCTGCACACCGCCCCCCGCCAGTCGGACGAGGCCCTGGCCCGCTGGGACGCCGCGATGGACGTCGTCTCCGAGGCCGCCGAGGCCGCCTACCGCAGGCTCGTCGAAGACCCCGACCTCCCGGCGTACTTCTTCGCCTCCACGCCCGTCGACCAGCTCGCCGACCTCCACCTCGGCTCCCGCCCCTCACGTCGCCCGGACACCGGCGCCGGCCTGGACGGGCTGCGGGCCATCCCGTGGGTGTTCGGCTGGACCCAGTCCCGGCAGATCGTGCCCGGCTGGTTCGGTGTCGGCTCCGGCCTGAAGGCCCTGCGCGAGGCCGGCCTGGACACCGTCCTCGACGAGATGCACGGACAGTGGCACTTCTTCCGCAACTTCATCTCCAACGTCGAGATGACCCTGGCCAAGACCGACCTGCGGATCGCCCAGCACTACGTCGACACCCTCGTCCCCGACGAGCTCAAGCACGTCTTCGACACCATCAAGGCCGAGCACGAACTGACCGTGCGCGAGGTACTGCGCGTGACCGGCGAAGAGGAACTCCTCGACGCCGCGCCCGTCCTCAAGCAGACCTTCACCATCCGCGACGCCTACCTCGACCCCATCTCCTACCTCCAGGTCGCCCTGCTCAAGCGGCAGCGCGACGCGGCCGCCGCCGCCGAACAGCCCGACCCGCTGCTCGCCCGCGCCCTGCTCCTCACCGTCAACGGCGTGGCAGCGGGCCTGCGCAACACCGGCTGAACCACCCCGGACACGACCGTGCCCCCGAGCCCGTACAGGCCTGTCTCTTATACACATCTCTGATGG
>KL569114.1:17898-22928 GCA_000715635.1 Streptomyces violaceus
GTACAGGCTCGGGGGCACGGTGCGTTCCAGATCAGCCGCGGCCCAGCCTCCGGCGCCGCAGCACCAGGAACCCGCCGCCCGCCACCAGCGCCGCCGCCACACCGGACAGCAGACCCACCGGGGCCCCGTTGCCCGTCTCGGCGAGGTCACCGTCGGCGCCGCTCTGCGGGGACGGCGACGACGACGGCGACGAGGAGGCCGGCACCCCTCCGCCGGCCGACGAGCTCGGCGAAGTCGACGCACCCGGCTCATCCGACGGCCCCTGCGACGCCCCCGACGAAGGCGACACCGACGTCGACCCGGACGGCGTCGCGCCACCGGGCTCCTGCTCGTCCTCGCAGTCCGACCAGAACACCTTGTGCTTGGCGGAGCCCTTCTCGCCCTCGAAGTTCCAGAACAGCTTGTAGTGCCCGTCGGACAGCGACAGGTCCTCACTACGGCCGTGACCCTGGGCGTCCAGCGTCAGCGCACCGGACTCCACCGTCTCCCCCTTGTTCTCACTCGGGGGGATCGCGTCGATGTGCCAGTCGACTTGCTGACCGCCGTCGAAACCGAAGGCATCCAGGTAGAAGGCGCACACATGCGGCTCATTACGGCGCAGCTCCTCGCCCGTCGAGGCGTCATGGATCTTCACCGTGCCGTTGTCACCGCCAGGAGTGGCATGGGCGGCCGGACCGAGCAGGAGGACCGCGGAAGCGGCGGCGCAGACAGCGCCGAAACGCGAGAGAGTTCGCATGGGCAGGTTGTCCATCTTCGAGAAGTGACCGAGAAGATGTGGAGGGGGCGGCTCAGCTTCCAGCCTTGCCGGGCAGCACGTCAATCACGAACACACAACGCTCGGCCCCTCCACAGAAGGAGAGAACGCCCTAACCCCTCAGACGGTCACGAACGCGGCCGTCAACACCGCCACTCCCGACAACGCCATCACCCACGCCGCCCGCGTCCGCAACAGCCCGCCCGCCACCACGACCGACGCCAGCAACAGCGCACCACCCAGCGGAATCCACGCGTACAGAATCCCCGCCGGACCCGAACGGACCGCGTCATCACCGCCGGGCTTCAGGACCACCGTGTAGGTCCGGCCCTTCTCCACCGCGACCGACTTCGCGATCTCGACCCTCGGCCGCGGCTGCGCACCCTCCGACAACGGCGTGAACGCACCCGCGCACATGTCCGGCCCGCACCGCGCCACATCGACCGTGCCGCGCTCCCGGCCCTTCGTCAGCATCACATGCTGCGCCGTACCCCACGACGCCCACACACCCGCGATCAGGATCAGCGCGGCGACCGTACCCATGGCCGCGAACCGTCCGAACCGCAGCACGGCATGAGAGCTCTGGCGAGAAGCGGTGGCAGTGGGGGGCATGGCCGGGATCATTGGCCATACCCACACGGCCGGTCAACTCCCGGGGGTGACAAGTCAGGAGTTGTACGTACTCTGCGCCCGCTCCAGCCCCTCGATCACCAGAGCCTCCACCGCGTCCGACGCCCGGTCCACGAAGTAGTCCAGCTCCTTGCGCTCCGCCGACGAGAAATCCTTCAGCACGAAATCCGCCACCGGCATCCGCCCCGGCGGCCGGCCGATCCCGAACCGCACCCGGTGATAATCCGCCCCGAACGCCTTCGTCATCGACTTCAACCCGTTGTGCCCGTTGTCCCCGCCACCCAGCTTCAGCCGCAACGTCCCGTAATCGATGTCCAACTCGTCATGAATCGCCACCACATGCGCGACCGGCACCTTGTAGAAGTCCCGCAGCGCGTTCACCGGCCCGCCCGACAGATTCATGTACGACATCGGCTTCGCCAGAATCACCCGACGGTTCGCCGGCCCAGGCGGCCCGATCCGCCCCTCGATCACCTGCGCCTGCGCCTTCCCCGCCCGCTTGAACCTCCCCCCGACACGATCCGCCAGCAGATCGGCCACCATGAAACCCACGTTGTGCCGGTTCCCCGCATACTCCGGCCCCGGATTGCCCAACCCCACGATCAACCAGGGAGCGGCGGCATCGGTCGTCACGTCCATGTCTCCTTCATACGCGTCGGCCGCTGCTCCGCACGGGAACAGCGGCCGACGAAACGACGACGAAGAGGATCAGGCCTCAGCGGCCTCTTCGCCCTCGGTCTCCTCACCCTCAGCGGCCTCCTCGGCCTGCGCGGCCAGGACCTGAAGGACGACGGTGTCCTCCTCGACGGCCAGCGTCGTGCCCTTCGGCAGCGGGATGTCCTTCGCGAGGATCGAGTCACCGGCCGTCAGACCCTCGATGGAGACGGTCACGGACTCCGGGATGTGGGTGGCCTCGGCCTCGACCGGCAGCGCGTTCAGCACATGCTCCAGCAGGTTGCCGCCCGGGGCCAGCTCACCCTCGGTGTGGACGTAGATGTCGACGTTGACCTGCTCGCCACGCTTCACCAGCAGCAGGTCGACGTGCTCCAGGAAGCCCTTCAGCGGGTCACGCTGCACGGACTTCGGAATCGCCAGCTCCTTGGTCTTGCCGTCGATGTCCAGCGCGATCAGGACGTTCGGAGTACGCAGCGCCATCAGCAGGTCGTGACCCGGCAGGGTCAGGTGCAGCGGGTCCGCGCCGTGGCCGTACAGCACACCGGGAACCTTGCTCTCACGACGGATACGGCGCGCGGCACCCTTGCCGAACTCGGTGCGCGTCGCGGCGGAGATCTTCACCTCGGACATAATCACTCCTCGAAGTCAGGTATGGACGTGGTCACCCGGCCACGAACGGCCTGCTACGAAGAGCGCGTCGATAACGGACCACCGCATCCCACAACGGGAAACGGCCTCCCTCGCCGAGCAACTGCAGCAGTCTACTCGGCAAGGGAGGCCGCACCCAAAACGATCTACAGGAACCCCGGAAGAGCCTTTACTGCTCGTCGAACAGGCTCGTCACCGAACCGTCCTCGAACACCTCGCGCACCGCACTCGCGATCGTCGGCGCGATCGACAGCACCGAGATCTTGTCCAGGTCCCCGCTCAGCTCACCCGGCGTCGGCAGGGTGTTCGTGAACACGAACTCGCTCACCCGCGAATTCTTCAACCGGTCCGCCGCCGGACCCGACAGCACACCGTGCGTCGCCGTCACGATCACATCCTCCGCACCGTGCGCGAACAACGCGTCGGCAGCGGCGCAGATCGTCCCACCGGTGTCGATCATGTCGTCCACCAGGACACACACGCGCCCCTTCACCTCACCCACGACCTCGTGGACGGTGACCTGGTTCGCGACGTCCTTGTCCCGCCGCTTGTGCACGATCGCCAGCGGCGCGCCCAGCCGGTCGCACCAGCGGTCGGCGACCCGCACCCGGCCCGCGTCCGGGGACACGACCGTCAGCTTCTCCCGGTCCACCTTCCGGCCCACGTAGTCCGCCAGCAGCGGCAGCGCGAACAGATGGTCCACCGGCCCGTCGAAGAAGCCCTGGATCTGGTCCGTGTGCAGATCGACGGTCAGAAGGCGGTCCGCACCCGCCGTCTTCATCATGTCCGCGATCAGACGCGCCGAAATCGGTTCACGTCCGCGGTGCTTCTTGTCCTGCCGCGCGTAACCGTAGAAAGGCACGATGACCGTGATGGACCGGGCCGACGCGCGCTTCAGCGCGTCGATCATGATCAACTGCTCCATGATCCACTTATTGATCGGAGCCGTGTGGCTCTGGATCAGGAAGCAGTCGGCGCCACGCGCCGACTCCTGATAACGCACATAGATCTCACCGTTGGCGAAGTCGAAGGCCTTCGTCGGGACAACCCCGACACCCAGCTGGTGGGCGACCTCCTCGGCAAGCTCGGGGTGGGCGCGGCCGGAGAAGAACATCAACTTCTTCTCGCCGGTCGTCTTGATCCCGGTCACAGCACTGTCTCCTCAGAGGTGTCGCAGCTGGGGTTTCGATCTAGGGTCGAGAGACCTCTCAGCCGGCTCGCGAGAGGACGTCTCAACTGGTGGGGGTGCGGGTGTGCACTTATCACCGTACGCCGTGTTTGACGCACCGGTTTCCGGTCAGCCCTCGTCAGCCGACTCCCGGGAAGCCGCCTCCGCCGCCTTCGCGGCCGCGCTCCCCGGACGCTTACGAGCCACCCAACCCTCGATATTCCGCTGCTGACCACGGGCCACAGCCAGCGAACCGGGCGGCACATCCTTCGTGATCACGGATCCGGCAGCGGTGTACGCACCGTCCCCCACAGTGACAGGCGCCACAAACATGTTGTCCGAGCCCGTACGGCAGTGAGAGCCGATGTTCGTGTGGTGCTTCTCCCGGCCGTCGTAGTTCACGAACACGCTCGCGGCACCGATGTTCGACTGCTCACCGATCGTCGCGTCACCCACATAGGAGAGATGAGGCACCTTCGTCCCCTCCCCGATCGTGGCGTTCTTCGTCTCGACGTACGTCCCGATCTTGCCCTTGGCACCCAGCCGGGTCCCCGGACGCAAGTACGCGTACGGCCCCACGGACGCGTCCGCACCCACCTCGGCGCTCACGGCCACGGTGTTGTCCACACGCGCGCCCGCCCCGACCCGGGTGTCCGTCAGCCGGGAGTTGGGCCCGACCTCCGCGCCCTCACCGAGATGCGTCGCGCCGTGCAGCTGGGTGCCCGGGTGGACGACGGCGTCCTGCTCGAAGGTCACCGTGACGTCGATCCAGGTCGTCGCCGGGTCGACGACGGTCACACCGGCCAGCATGGCCTGGCTCAGCAGTCGGTCGTTGAGGATCCGGCGGGCCTCGGAGAGCTGCACGCGGTTGTTGATCCCGGCGATCTCCCGGTGGTCGCCGGCCACGGAGGCCCCGACCCGGTGCCCGGCCTCACGCAGGATTCCGAGCACGTCGGTCAGGTACTCCTCGCCCTGGCTGTTGTCCGTGCGCACCTTCTTCAGCGCGTCGGCGAGCAACTGGCCGTCGAACGCGAACACACCCGAGTTGATCTCACGGATCGACCGCTGGGCGTCGGTGGCGTCCTTGTGCTCCACGATCGCGGTCACGGCGCCGGTGGCCTCGTCGCGGACGATCCGGCCGTAGCCGGTCGCGTC
>KL569114.1:23107-25230 GCA_000715635.1 Streptomyces violaceus
CGGTCGCGTCCGGCACCTCGGCGGTCAGCACGGTCACCGCGTTGCCGTCGGCGGAGTGCGTGGCGGCGAGGGCGTCGAGGGTCGCGCCGGTGAGCAGCGGGGTGTCCCCGCACACGACCACCACGGTCCCGTCGACGGACCCGCCGAGTGCTTCGAGACCCATCCGTACGGCGTGCCCGGTGCCGTTCTGTTCGGCCTGTACGGCCGTGCGGACGGCGGGGGCGATCTCGCCGAGGTGGGCGGTGACCTTCTCACGGGCGTGGCCGACCACGACGACCAGGTTCTCGGGGTGCAGCTCGCCCGCGGCGGCGAGCACATGCCCGACGAGACTGCGGCCGCAGAGCTCGTGCAGGACCTTGGGTGTGGCCGACTTCATACGGGTGCCCTCACCCGCTGCGAGAACGACGACGGCTGCCGGGCGGTTGGCGCTCACGGGATGCCCTTCGGCTGTGGATGGGGTGGGGTTTCATCCGCAGGATACCGGGGGGTTTTGTGGGGGACACGAGAGCGGGCCCTGACTTGGCTGTCGCCGACCAGGGCCCGAACTTGAGCGTGTGCTCCCCCGCCAGGACTCGAACCCGGACAGATGGCACCAAAAGCCACAGTGCTTACCAATTACACCACGGGGGAATGATCCCGGCTAAACCGGACATTCAGTCAGGTCGCCGAGTGGCGCCTCCTACTATGCCGTACCAGGCGCCTTCCATGCGACGGTACAAGTTGGCGCCTCGCGATCGCTGATGCCTCCTTGGGAGTTCGCTTGCGGTCCGGCTTCGGCAGGTCCCTCACCCACAGCGAGATCGAACTCTTCGAGCACCCCAGCTCTACCTGGATCTGGTCGTACGTCCAGCCCTGGAGCCGGAGCTCCCTGGCCTTCCCCCTCAGGTCGTCCTTCGCGTTCGGGCGCTTCGTCCAGGCCGGGGGTGGTTCGCCTTCCAGGAGGCGGTTGAGGAGGTCGTTGTTGTCGACGTGCAGTCGGTCGCGGATCTGGCGGCGGCTCAGCCCCGCGCGGCGTAGCGCCACCGCCCGTTCCCGCAACCCCTCGAAGTCGGCGCATTTGCCAGGTGCATGTGTCATACGCATACCGTCCGGGCGGAATGGAGGCCTCCGGGGTCGAACAGTGAGCGATTCAGCAGTTCGAGGGATATCGGGTGGTACTGCGTCCGAACGGTCACGGAGTGTGGTCCGGGCCAGTCCGGGAAACTCACCGGAAAACCGGCGGCGGGCGCCTTTAGGCTGGAGGGCATGACCACGACGGGGGAAGACCATGTGACGGCCCGGGGAGGGCCGTGGTGGTGGGCCAGACGGCGCAGTGCCGTGTTCGATGTGAGTCTGGCCGTGGCGTCCGCACTGGAGTGCGGGTTCGAGGGCATTCCGTTCGCCAGGGACGCCGGGATCCCGGTGGCCGCGGGGGTGGTGTTCGGCCTGCTGGCCGGTTCCGTGCTGCTCGTGCGGCGGCGGTGGCCGATCGCGGTGGTGCTGGTGTCGATCGCCATCACGCCCGCCGAGATGGGCTTCCTGATGGGCATCGTCGGCCTGTACACGCTGGCCGCGTCCGAGTTGCCCCGGCGGATCCTCGCCTCGCTGGCGGGGATGTCGCTGCTGGCGACGCTCATCGTGACGTTCGTGAAGACCCGGCAGGACATGTCGCGGGGGGATCTGGACATAGGGGACTGGTTCGTGCCCTTCGCCGCCATCACGATGTCGGTGGGGTTCACGGCGCCTCCCGTGCTGCTCGGGCTGTATGTGGGGGCGCGGCGGCGGCTGATGGAGAGCCTGCGGGAGCGCGCGGACGATCTGGAGCGGGAGCTGCAGTTGCTCGCCGAGCGGGCGGAGGAGCGGGCCGAGTGGGCCCGGAACGAGGAGCGGACCCGGATCGCGCGGGAGATGCACGACGTGGTCGCGCACCGGGTGAGTCTGATGGTGGTGCATGCCGCGGCGCTGCAGGCGGTGGCGCGGAAGGATCCCGAGAAGGCCGTGCGGAATGCCGCGCTCGTGGGGGACATGGGGCGGCAGGCGCTGACCGAGTTGCGGGAGATGCTCGGGGTGCTGCGCAGTGGTGGGGATGTGCGGCGTGAGCGTGCGGCGTCGGTGCCGTTGGCGGCGGTGGGGGCGGCTGCGGT
>KL569114.1:25445-26855 GCA_000715635.1 Streptomyces violaceus
GATCGAGGAGCTGGTCGGGCAGTCGGCTGCCGCGGGGATGGTGGTGGATCTGTCCGTGGAGGGGGACGAGCGGTCGTATGCGCCGGAGGTCGAGCAGACGGCGTATCGCGTGGTGCAGGAGGCGTTGACGAACGTGCACAAGCACGCGGCCGGGGCGAAGACCTATGTGCGGCTGGCGCATCGGGTGTCGGAGATCGCGATGCAGGTGGAGAACGAGCCGGCCGAGGAGGCGGCGTCGTCGGCGCGGTTGCCGTCCGGGGGGAACGGGCTGGTGGGGATGAAGGAGCGGGTCTCCGCGTTGGGCGGGGTGTTCGTGTCGGGGCCGACGGAGGCGGGGGGTTTCCGGGTGTCTGCGGTGATTCCGGCGTCGTAGGCCCCGTGGTGGTCAGCTCGCTGTCAGGCGGGTCGGTTCCGTGCCGGCGATGAGGGTGGACAGGGCTTGGTCGATGTCCTGGCCGAGGTACCAGTCGCCGGTGTGGTCGAGGGTGTAGACGCGGCCGTCGGTGTCGATGGCGAGGAGGGACTGGCTGTCGGTCTCGGCGCCGAGGGGGCAGACCTGGGTGTCGAGGGCGCGGCCGAGGTCGCCGAGGGTGCGGGCCATGTGGAGGCCGTGCAGCGGGTCGAGGTGCAGGGTGGCGGGGGCGACTTGGCGGCCGGGGCCCGTGGGGGCGATGTGGAGTCCGCCGAATTCGGCCCAGGCTTCGACGGCGGCGGGGAAGACGGTGTGCCGGTGGCCTGCGGGTGAGACGTGGTCGCGGAGGGCGTCGGCCCAGTATTCGGCCTGCTTGATGTCCCAGCGTCCGGGTTGCCAGCCGGCGGCGCGCAGGGCGGCGTCGACGGGTACGGCGAAGCGGGTGGAGGAGGTGCGGTCGGTGTGCATCTGCGCTTCGTCTCGTCGAGGTCATGGGTGCGGCGGGTGTGGGGTGCGCGCCGTGGTGCCGGGTGTTTCGGGGGTGGGGTCGGGGTGGGCGTCAGTCGTTCTGGGTCGCCGGGTCGACGATGCGGACCCCGAAGTGGGCGCTGAGTGCGGTGCAGGCGCGGCAGGGGGTGGCGAAGGTGCCGTGGAGGGGGTCGCCGTCCTCGCGGATGTGCCGGGCGGTGAGTTTGGCCTGCTTGAGGGCCTTGCGGGCCTCGCCGTTGGTCATGGGTTTTCGTGCGGCGCGTTTGCTGCGCGTGGTGTCGGCGGCTGCGATGTGCCGGGAGATGAGGATGGTCTCGGCGCAGCGGCCGGTGAAGCGGTCGCGCTGGGCGCTGGTGAGGGTGTCCAGGAAGTCCTGGACGAGGGGGTGCAGGGCCGGGGGTGTGTCGCCGCGGACGGCGGTGCCGGTGAGGGTGGCGCCGCGGACGGAGAGGGCGGCGGCGACGGTGGGGAGGATGCCGTCGCGGCGGTGGTGGAGGACGGGGGCGTGG
>KL569114.1:27036-29012 GCA_000715635.1 Streptomyces violaceus
GGGCGGCTTCGGTGGCGCTCCAGCCGATGCGGGGGTCGCCGGCTCGTGGGTCGCCGTTGCGAGGATCGCTGGCTCTGGGGTCGCCGTGCCGTGGGTCGCCGTGCCGGGGGTCGCCGTTTCGTGGGTCGGCTGACCTGCCGGTGTGTGGTCCCGTCTGTGTCGCGTTCATGATCGTCTTCCCCTCCGTGCATCCCCCCGGGGGTCACAGACTGCCAAATGCCGTGGCTGGTGCGGAAGCTGGGGCGCGGCGACACGCCCGTTCCGGGGCGTGCCGTCACGGTGGGGTGACGGCTGGTCACGGAAGCGGAGGGGTCGCCGACCGGTGCCGGTGACCGGTGTCGTCGTACCGCATAGGCTGTCGGCACCGCGGGCGATGCGGTGATCCGTTCGGAGATCGATGCAGTGAACCGGAGGGTGATCCGCGGGGTCGCGCGTGCAGGGAGAAGTGCAGAGAAGTCGAGACAGACAGACGTGACAGTCGATACGGGTCGTAGTGCGCCAAGGGTGGTCAATACGGGTCGTACAGAGTGCCGCAGGGGGCAACCGCCATGACGACAGGTCGGCTCGGGCAGCAAGCCGCGCCGCCGAACGCGGCCTACGCCGGGCAGGTCGTGCATTTCCCGGACCCGGTCCGGGCGGCCCGTCACCCGAGAGGGGTACGGGTCGACGAGCGTGGCTACCCCGACTTCTCGCCCTACGCGCGTGCGGTCGCGGAGATCGCGGAGCCGCCGGAGGGGTTTGGTGTCGACGAGTTGCGGCTGACGGACTACGTGTCGGCGAACAGCGCGCTGTCGGCGTCCGGGCACGAGTTGTGGGACACGGTGCCGGCGGTGGCGACACCGCACGGCTGGACGTGGCACCACGCGGTCGGTTCGCGGCGGCTGGAGCTGGTGCCGGTCGAGGTGAAGGCGCTGCTGCGGCATCACGGTGGTGTGGCCACGTCGGGTGTCGATCACGGCAAGCGGGGCACGCGGCCGCTTCAGGAGACGCGTCCGGCGCACTTCGGGCTGCCGAAGTCGGGTGTGGCCGTGTCGGAGTCGCAGGTGCAGGGCGTCGAGGAGGAGCTCGGCTACCGGCTGCCGGGTGCGTACCGGTCGTTCCTGAAGGCGGCGGGCGGCTGCGCGCCGGTGGGTGCCGCGCTGAACGCGGAGCTGGGGCTGCTGGTCGACCAGCCGTTCTTCACGGTGCGGGACGAGGCCGCGGTCAATGACCTGGTGTACGTCAACAAGTGTCTGCGGGACCATCTGACCAAGGACTACCTGGGCATCTCCTTCGTCCAGGGCGGGCTGCTCGCCGTGAAGGTGAAGGGCGAGCGGATCGGCTCCGTGTGGTTCTGCGCGTACGACGACGCGCGGGACGTGGATCCCTCGACGCCGCCGGCGGAGCGGGTGGAGCGGTTGCTGCTGCCGTGCGGGGACGACTTCGACGTCTTCCTGTCGCGGCTTGCCGGTAATCCGCCGGAGTTGGAGACGGTGGCGAACCTGATGGTGGACGGCGGGTTCGCGCGTGTGGTGCCGGCGGGTGCGGTGTCGTCCTCGGCTGTGGGGGAGTGACTTCGGCGATGGTGACCTTCGCTCAGGCGCAGGAGCGCGCGGAAGAGTGGATCAACGGCGACCTGCCGTCGTACCAGCATCGTGAGGTGCGGGTGCGGGAGTTCGATCTCGGGTTCGTGGTGTGGGCCGAGGACCGGGCGGACGGGCCCCGCTCGGACGGGGGCGCGCAGCGGCTGGTGATCGCCCGGGACAGCGGTGAGGCGACGCTGTGGCCCGGGCTGCCGGTGGGTGAGGTGATCCGCCGGTACGAGGAGGAGTACGGCCGTCCGGACGCGGTGGACGAGCCGGCACCGGCGCCTCCCGCGCGGGTGGATCTGAACCAGACGTCGTTCCTGCTGACTCCGCCGGAGTGGTTGCAGGATGCGGCGGACAAGCTGGGGATTCCGGATCGGCGGGGGGCCGGGGCGGGTTCCGCTGCCGAGT
>KL569114.1:29254-29626 GCA_000715635.1 Streptomyces violaceus
CCGGCCGCGCCTGCCGGGGCGACGCCCTGGGCCGGCACGGACACCAACGGCGATGGCGGTGACGATCGTTCCGTACCGCTGCCCGCGACGGTCTTCGCGCCGCCGCTGAGCGAGGCCGACGACAACACACCGCCGTCCGCTACAGCATCCGACGCCAACACGGCGCTGATCTCGGGCGGGAGTCAGCTTCCGCGGACGGCGGTCACGCCGGCGGTGGACGGGCCTCCGGCGGACGGGCCGAGCGCGCAGGGTGCCGGGACTCCGGCTGGTCCGGGGTACGGCTATCCGGCGGGGCCGGGCGCCGCTCCCGGCGTGCCGGGCACGCCGCCCGGTGGGGTGCCGCAGGGCAGTACCTGTCTCTTATACACATCT
>KL569114.1:29840-30529 GCA_000715635.1 Streptomyces violaceus
CCGCCGGCCGGGCCGGGTGCGCCCGAGCGGCCGCTCGCGCCGAACGCCGGGGACATCGCCGACGCCGCGACCAGCAAGGCGACTCCGCCGCCGGGTCGTGGGCGGGGCACGGGTCCGACCACGCCGCCCCCGCCGGGCGCACCGGGTACGCCGGGTGCGCGGCCGGGCGATACGCCTCCGCCGTCGGGGCCCGGTGCGCCGGGGACTCCGGCGGGTGGGTATGTGCCCACGCAGATGGTGTCGGCGCTTGGTCCGGAAGGGCCTGGGGGTCCCGGTGGTGCCGGGGGTTCTTCGGGGGCGGGGATTCCGCAGGGCCCGGGTGCGCCGCTGCCTCCGCAGCAGCCGCCGGGTGCGCCGGGTGCGCCGCAGCCTCCTGGTGCCCCCGGTGGTACGCCCCCGGGTGGTGTCCACCATGCCGCCACGATGCTTGCCGATCCCGGTCGGACGGGCCCGGGCGCGCCTCAGCCGCCTCAGCCTCCGGGGCCGCCTGGTGCGTCTCAGCCTCCGGGGCCGCCGGGTGCTCCTGGTGCCCCCCAGCCTCCGGGTGCTCCGAATCCTCCCGGTGCTCCCGGCGCCCCGGGTGTGGCCGGGGCCGGTGCAGGGCCCGTGCACCACGCGGAGACCATGCTGGCCTCGCCGCCCCCGGCGGGCGGCCCCGGCGTGCCTCCGCCGCCGCAGGCTCCCGGCGC
>KL569114.1:30719-31235 GCA_000715635.1 Streptomyces violaceus
CCGCAGGCTCCCGGCGCACCACCCGCCGCGCCGCCGATGCCGCCCGGCGCGATGCCGGGTGCGGTGCCGCCTGGTGCGATGCCGCCCGGTGCGATGCCGCCGCCCGGTCAGCCCGTCCCCGGGCCGCCGCCGGCGTACGGCTATCCGCAGCCGCCCGCCGGGCCGCCGACGGTCGGTCCCGGCTACCAGGCCGTGTTGCGCTACCGCGCGCAGGACGGTTCCGAGCAGCAGCTGATCCGGCGTTCGGCGCCGGGTACGCCGCACCCGGAGTGGCAGATCTTCCACGAGCTGCGGGCCATGAACGTGCCCCCGGACCAGGTGCTGGAGCTGCACACCGAGCTGGAGTCGTGCGAGCTGCCGGGTGCGTACTGCGCGCGGATGATCCGGGAGCAGTGGCCGCAGGCGCGGATCACGAGCATCGCGCCGTACGGCACGGACCACGCGAGCCGGCAGCAGGGCATGCAGCAACTGCTGGTGCACCAGGGCGAGTTGCATCAGGTGGCGGACGGTCCGGCG
>KL569114.1:31502-31670 GCA_000715635.1 Streptomyces violaceus
GCCTCCGGTCCCGCCGGAGGCCATCGCCCAGGAGCTGGGGGCCGCGTTCGGGCCGGGTGTGTTCCGGTTCGAGCAGGCCGCGGTGTCGCGTCAGGGGGTGCCGCCGGTCGTGGCGCACACGCTGGTGGCGGCCGGTCTGCCGATGGACATGGGCCCGTTCTTCTGGGC
>KL569114.1:31942-33439 GCA_000715635.1 Streptomyces violaceus
GAGCGCGGTGTGCAGCCGGCCTCGGACGCGGGTTCCTATCTGGTGATGGGCAGCGACTTCGGCAAGGCGATCTGCGTGCAGTACGGCACGGCCAACATCGTCGCCGTGCCGGTGGAGGCGGGACCGGGCGGGGCGCCCGTGCCGCCGCAGTTCGTGAACACCGGGCTGCCGGAGTTCGCGCGCTGTCTGGCGCTGCTCGGGCGGATGTGGCGGCTGCGGTTCGGGCTGAACCAGGAGCAGGCGGGCCGCTGGACCGTCGACTTCCAGGCCCAGCTGGCCGCGCTCGACCCGGCGGCGCTGGGATCGCCGGAGAGCTGGTGGTCGGTGCTGCTGGAGCAGATGTGGGACGGACTGCTGTGACCCGTCGCCGCTGACGTGTGGGAAAAGATGCCGGGCCCGGTCGTGCGACCGGGCCCGGCATCTTCGTGCCGGGCCGGCTGTCACATCTCCTCGTGCCGCTTCGTCAGTGCGGTGACAGCGACACATCGCCGACACAGGAGGCAGAGATCATGCAGGCACGGATGACGAACCCGGCGTACGTCCTTCCCGGCGCGATGAAGGGCATCGGCAGCATCTTCCAGGCGGTCGGGGAGAGCGGCCTGCGGCAGGAGCTGGCGGAGATCGTCGGGCTGCGCGCCAGTCAGATCAACGGCTGTGGTGCCTGTGTGCACGGGCACACCGTCAACCTCCGCAAGGCCGGGGTGAGCGAGGAGCGGATCAGTGCCGTCGCGGCCTGGCGTCACGCCCCCTTCTTCTCGGACGCCGAGCGTGCGGCGCTGAAGCTGACGGAGGCGGTCACGCGGCTCGCGGACCTCTCGGAGGAGTCGGTTCCGGACGCCCTGTGGGATGAGGTGGCCGACCATTTCGACGAGAAGGAACTCTCCGGGCTGATCCTCACCGTCTCGCTCACGAACATGTTCAACCGCATCAACACGACCATCCAGGAGCCCGTCGGCACCACGTGGGGCTGACGGCCGTACGGTCCGGTCGTGGGCCCGTGACCTCTGTGCGGAGTGTCGCGTTATGAACACTTCTGCCTGATCCACCAAGATGTGCGCGAAATCATCCCGTTTCTTGTGCGGCTTCGCGTCGGTGAGGTGGAGAGGGGTTCCAGGATGAGCAGCGCGTCGATGTCGCCGCACGGCTTCGTGGTCGGGCGGGGGCGCGGCTACCGTCCCGAGCAGGTGGACAGATACGCCGAGGCCGTCTCCCAGAATCGTGACGCGGCCTGGGAGCGGGCCGCCCGGCTGACGGTGCTCGCCCGGCAGATGGACGCGGAGCTGGCGCTGCTGCGGGAGACCGTGGCAGGGCTCGCTCCGCAGGACTACGCGTCGCTCGGGGAGGGGGCGCGGCGGCTCTTCGCACTCGGCCAGGAGGAGGCCGCGGCCGTACGGGACAGGGCGCGGGAGGAGGCGCGGCGACTCGTGGAGGAGGCGCAGGCCTCCGCGGCCGAGGTGCTCGAGTCCGCGCAGGCGGAGGCCGACGCCGTACGCGCCG
>KL569114.1:33634-34346 GCA_000715635.1 Streptomyces violaceus
GAGATGTGTATAAGAGACAGGGCTGCTCGTGGCGAGCGCGGAGGCCGACGAGATCCGTGTCTCGGTCCGTTGCGGGGCTAAGGAACAGCGAGGTGAGGCGCTGGCCGCGCTGCGGGAGATGCGGCAGCGCTCCTCCGGGATGCTCGCCGAGCGGGACAAGGAGTGTGCCGAGCGGTGGGCACAGGTGGAGCGGGAGGAGGCCGCCCGGGCGGAGGAGCTGGACGCGCACCACGCGGAGGCGGTGGCGCGCGCCGAGCGGGCCTTGTCCGAGGCGGAGCAGGCCCTCGCCGACGCCGAGGAATCGGCCCGGGCCCGGCAGGAAGAGGCGCAGGAGCGTGCCGCGGAGCTGGTCGCCCAGGCCCGGGAGCACGCGGACCGCGTCGAAGAGGAGACGGAGCGGCTCCTGCGCGCGCACGCGGAGCAGGGAGAGGACGTGCGGGCCCACATCGACCGCGTACACGCCAGCCTGGCGGCGTGGGCGGGACCGGCGGGGCCGGCGGGGGAGTGACAGCCGGGGCCGGCGGGGGAGTGACAGCGGCACAGTGGCCGTTGTGCGTCGCGGGTGGGTGACGCCCCGACCGCGCTCGTACGCGAGGCTGACGGGGCGTCGTGCCGTGCCTCTTCCGGTCAGTGGTTCCTGCGTACCGCGCCCGCGAGGATCCAGCCCTCCACCGCCTCGTACTGGTGGCGTTGCTGTCTCTTATACACATCT
>KL569114.1:34557-37473 GCA_000715635.1 Streptomyces violaceus
CTTGCCAGCCCGCTCAGAGATGTGTATAAGAGACAGGTGGTGGTGAACGGGAACCAGTTGAAGTCGGCGTCGGGGAAGGCCGAGACGGGTGAGCCGGAGACCAGGTTGGTGCCGGGCATCAGCAGCAGGACGGCCAGCGAGCCGCCGATGAGGGTGCTGAGCAGGCCCGTCCGGGTGTAGCGGCGCCAGAAGAGGCTGTAGACCAGCGCGGGCGCGATGGCCGAGGCGCCCAGGCAGAAGGACAGCGTCACCAGGGGCTGCAGGCTGCGGTGCTGGACGAGCGTGGCCAGCAGGATCGCCGGGATGCCCACCGCCAGCGCCGAGAGCCGGGCCAGTGTCATCTCGCGGCGCGGTGACATCTCCCGCACCCGGGCCGCGAACACGTCGTGCGCGAGGGAGTTGGCGCAGGCGAGGATCATGCCGGCGACGGAGGCGAGCAGCGTGAGGAAGACGGCCGTGGTGACGGTCGTGAACAGGAACGTCTCCGCCGTCGACACCTGCGCGCCGAACGCGGCCTGCGAACCCAGCAGATAGGCGGTGTTGCCCTGCGGGTCGACCTGCGCGATCGCCGCCCGGCCGACCAGCGCGGTCGCGCCGAAGCCGATGACCGTGATGACGAGCACGAACAGGGTCACGCCCGACACCGCCCAGGACATCGAGCGCCGCACCTGCCGGGCACTGGAGGCGGTGTACATGCGCATGGTGACGTGCGGCAGGACGCCACCGCCGAGGACGACCGTCAGATGCGCGGTGATCATGTCCAGGCCGGGGCTGGGCCCGCCCGCGAACTGCAGGCCGGACGAGAGGAACGCCGAGCCCGCGCCGCTGTTGTCGGCGGCCGCGCCGAACAGGGCCCCCGGGTCCCAGTCGAACCGGTTCAGGATCAGCAGCGCGACCACCATGCCCGAACCGAGCAGCATCACGATCTTCAGGATCTGGATGAGGGCGGTGCCCTTCATACCGCCGATCGCCGCGTAACTGATCATCAGCGCGCCCACGCCGATGATGCAGCCCGTCTGCATCGACTCGCCGGAGAAGCCGAGGATGAACGCCATCAGCTGTCCGGTCCCCGCCAGCTGCACCAGCATCAGCGGCACCAGCGCGGCCAGCGTCACCGCACAGGCCGCGATCCGCACACCGCGTCCCGGCATGCGGCGGGTCAGAGCGTCGCCCATGGTGAACCGGCCCGCGTTGCGCAGCGGTTCCGCCAGCAGGAACATCAGCAGCATCAGCGACAGGGCCGTGCTCAGGGCCAGTACGGTGCCGTCGTAGCCGAAGAGGGCGATCACGCCGCCGGTGCCGAGGACGGTCGCGGCGGAGATGTAGTCGCCGGCGATCGCCAGGCCGTTGCGCATGGGGGACAGGGAGCTGTAGCCGGTGTAGAACTCGTCGAGGTCGTCCCGGTCCGGGCCCGTCATCACGCACAGCAGCAGGGTGATCGTGGCCACCGATGTGAAGCCCACCAGGGACATCGCCTGGGCGTTGCCGCTGAACTCGCTGATCACCGTGCGCCCTCCCGCTTGGCGTCCAGTGCGGCCTGCTTGCGTATCCGGTCCGCGATCGGGTCGACGCGACGCCGGGCCGTCCGCTCGTACAGGGCGATGGCCAGCCACGTCACGGGGACCTGGATGAGGGCGAGCAGCAGGCCGGTGGGCAGGCCGTTGGTGACGGTGCTCGTCATGAACGACGGTGCGAACGCCGACAGGATCAGGAACAGGGTGAAGTAGCCGAGCGCCGTGAGGGTGGCAACGCGCCGCTGCCAGCGGTAGGCGCTGCGCAGGACCCGCAGGTCACTGTGGTGCCCGAGCGCGGTGTGGCGTTGGGGGCGCCGCTCGGGCGGTTCGGGTGGCTGCTGCGGCTGCCAGGGGTAGGTGTCGTAGGAGGGCGAGGATTCGGGTGGTGGGTACGGATAGGACGCTGACGGGTCGAAGGACATCCCGTACTCCTTGCGCGGGTTGGATCCGGTGCGGCGGGCCGCAGGGAGGTGGGGGGTGGGAGCCACGCACGTTACTTCGCGGTACGGGGGCAGCGCGAGGGTTTGGCCAAACTGATCGGTCGGTACGCGCTTACCTGCCCGGCCTCGAGTGTTACCCCGGTTGACTCAGGTTTTCGTGCGTCCTCTGCGGGCTACTTGAGATGGATCAGCGCCACGGACGCCGGCACTTCGGAGTGATCGTCGAGCGTCGCGCCGAACTCCAGCGGCCGGTCGATCCGGCGCGGAACCGAACTCTGCGCGCGGACCGTGAAGTTGACTCCGATCCGCCCTCCGGCCGGGACACGTATGCGGGTCGCCTCCCGGCCCTGCTCCTCCCGCCCCTGTTCCGCCCGGACGGTCCACCCTCCGCCCACCGGCTGTGCCGCGACCGTCACATGGCGTGCGGTGCCGCCGAAGTTGTAGACGTCGACGGTCATCCGCGTACGGCGGCTAAGGCGGTAGCCGTGCGGCGGCGGCGCGTCCCCGTCGTCCTTGCCGGGGGCGGCGTCGCGGGCGGAGAAGCGCTGGGCGAGGACGATGTGTTCGGCGGGGGAGAGACGGGCCCTCGGGCGGGTGGTGGCCGGCGGCGTGGGCGGGTCCGCAGGGGTGACGACGTACAGGGGGTCGCGTGAGGCGGTCACCGGCCGCCCGGTGGGGAGGCGGCGGCCCATCATGTCGTAGGCCGCCCCCGTCACATACCGGTCCAGGCGCACGGGCCGCCGCGCCCACACGACCGTGACCCGCTCGCCGCGCCCGCTGTCGAAGTCGAAGCCCCGCACTCCGGCCGGCAGCCGGGGCGCCGGGCCGGTGAAGTGTGCCGCGCCGAGCAGCGAGGTGAGGGCCGCGAACGCGCTGTAGGCGGGCAGGGGCCGGAAGTCGCGGTCGAGCAGGCCGAAGTAGACGCCGTCGTCGTGCAGCGGCGGGCCGGCGAACCAGAACTG
>KL569114.1:37695-38462 GCA_000715635.1 Streptomyces violaceus
CTGCCGGTCGTTCCCCGCCGCCAGCCCTTCCACCGTCGAGCGCACCACGTACCGGGCCTGCGCGATCTCCTGCCCGGGCGTCAGGTCCTCGCCCGGCCGTGCCTTCTGGAACGCGCCGCACTCCGTCATCCACAGCGGTACGTCCGCCTGGTGCCGGCGCGCCAGCTCGTGCTGTTCGTCCGCGGCGCCCGGGAAGCTCGGTTCGCCCGGTTCCGTGGGGTCCGGGTAGCCGTGGAAGGCCCATACGTCGGCGTACCGCACCACGTCGTTGGCGAGCATCAGGTCCTGGAAGGGGCCGGTCTGCGCGATGCCCGGCAGGACGACCAGGCAGGGCTCGGGCGCCGCGTCCTTGATGCCGAGCGCGGCGGCCTTCACGAACGCGGCGTGGGCGTCGCCGGTGCTGCGGGTGGTGTCGACGTCGGGTTCGTTCGACAACTGGAGGGCCTCGGGGGCTGCCGCCGCCAGACGGCGGGCGTAGCGGTAGGCGTGCCTGAGGTCCGCGGGGAGCGGCAGCGAGGAGTCGGTCATGGCCCACTCGGGGGCGGGGGAGAGCACATCGAGGACGGCCAGGCCGTGGGCGCGCAGGGTGCGGGTGCGGCGGTCGTGCTGTGCCGTGTCGTACACGCCGGGTGCCGGTTCGGCCGCGGGCCAGGACTGGCCGTCCCGTACCCAGCCGGCTCCGATGTCCCGCAGGGCGGCGGCGAAGTCCGCGAGCCGGGACGGCGGGACGAGGGAGGACGCCCAGACGTTCACGCCGAAGCGGCTCC
>KL569114.1:38663-41074 GCA_000715635.1 Streptomyces violaceus
CGGTGACGGCGGGCCGTGCCGGCAGACGCGCGAACCGGCCCGTCACGTCGTCCGCCCTCACGAGGTAGTGGCCCGGGGGCAGATCGGGGAGCGTGACCGTCGTGCCGGCGTCACCGGCGGCGATGGTGGCCTGGCCGGTGGTCACCTGGCGGCCGTGGTGGTCGCTGACGGTGTACCGCACTCGGTATGGGCGCGTGGTGTGCCCGTCGAGGGCAAGGCGCAGCCGGGCCGGTTCGCCCGCGCGGTGCCGGGGAACCGACAGCTCGCGCAGGGCCGGGTGCCCCTCCAGGCGGCGCAGGGTGAAGCGGTCCAGGGTCAGTACGTACGCGGTCGTGTCGTCGAGGACGATCGGTTCGGTGACGCGGAAGGTGAGCGTGTCGGAGCCGCCCCGCAGTTCGACCACGCCCAGGTCCAGGACGGACAGGTCGCCCCACGCGGGCGGCGACTCGTACCAGTGCGGTTGCGAGCGGGCGATCTCGGTGAACGGGCCGTCGTTCACGGACAGGTGCGGGTAGGAGGCGACGGCTTCCGTGTGCGGTGTCTCGACCGGTGCCGTCGCCACGGCGGTCAGCGCGTAGACCCCGGCCCGCGGGACGTGCACGGTGTACGTCGCGTACCAGCCGGTCCGGGCCGGGGGTTTCTCGGCCGTCCATAACCCCAGATATCGCCCTCCGGAGGCCCTGCGGTCCCGCCGGACGGGGATGTTCGTCCGCACCGCGGCCTCGCCCTGCACCGTCACCGTCACCGTCGTGGGCGTGGCCGCCGAGACGGTGGCACCGCTCGCCGCCACCACCGCTCCGAGTCCCGCCGCCATCGCCGTGCGCCTGTTGAATTCCATGCCACCAGCAGACACGCACCGCCCACCGCCGCGCGTCACCCGCAAGAGTGCCCGGCCCCGGAAACGGGTCGGGGTCGCGCCCTAGGGGCTCTCGGGGCCGGCGTCGAGGTGCCGGCGTACGTAGCGGACTGCGGGGCGGCCGTCCACGGTCGTGTCCTCCACCCGCGTGAATCCGTTGCGGGCCAGGACGGTCATGGAGGCCGGGTTGTCCAGCGTCGTGACCGCGGTGAGGGACGTCAGCCCGTATTCGGTGGCGGCCAGTCGGCACACCTGCGCGACGGCCGCCGTCGCCACGCCCCGGCCCGCCGCCCGTTCGCCGACGCGGTAGCCGAGTTCGGCGCTTCCGTCCGCCACATCCATCAGGTTCACCCGGCCTATCAGGTTCCCCTCCTCCAGGACGACATGGAAGCGGCACACGCGCGCGTGCTGCTCCGCCAGGAGCGAGCGGTGGCGCTCGGCGAACCCCGCCGCTGTGAAGTAGACGTCCCCGCGGTCCGGCACCGTGCGGCAGAAGTACGCCCGGTTCTCCCGCTCGAAGGCCAGCAGCGCGTCCGCGTGATCGGCTCGGAGTGGTTCCAAGGTCAGCATGGGCGGGAGGATACGGACGCTCAGTCCTTGAGCACCGGGAATATCCGGGGCGCGAGGAGCAGCAGCACCAGGAACGCCAGTGCCGCCGCGCACGAGGCGCCCAGATAGACGGCGTGCACCGCGTCGGCGATCGCCCGCCGGGTCGCCTCGGGGGCGCTGCCCGAGTCGAGTGCCCGGGTCACCGAGTCGAGGTCGCTCGCGCTGCCGAGCCTGGCGGCCAGCACCCCGTTGGCGACCGCGCCGAAGAGAGCCGCGCCGATCGTCTGGCCGGTCTGGCGGCAGAAGAGCACGGACGCGGTCGTCGTACCGCGCTCGGCCCAGCCCACCGTCGACTGCACCCCGACGATGAGCGGCAGCTGGAACAGGCCCAGCGCGGCGCCGAGCAGCAGCATCAGCAGCGTCGGCTGCCAGGCCTGCCCCGGGTAGGGGAGAAAGGGGAACGCGAACAGGATCAGCGCCGCCGCGCCGATGCCCAGCATCGCGGTGTTGCGGAAGCCGATCCTGCGGTACACGTGCTGGCTCAGGGCCGCCGATAGGGGCCAGCTCAACGTCCATACGGAGAGGACGAATCCGGCGGCCACGGGCGCCAGGCCCAGCACGCCCTGGGCGTAGGTGGGCAGGAACACCGTGGGCGCCACCATCAGCAGGCCCAGCGCGCCCAGGGCCAGATTGACCGCGGCGATCGTGCGGCGCCGCCACACCCAGCCCGGGATGATCGGCTCCGCCGCCCGCCGCTCCACCAGCACCACCACCGCGACCAGGGCGAGTCCGGTACCGAACAGGGCGAGCGAGGGCGCCGACAGCCACGGCCACGCCACTCCGCCCTGCACCAGGGCCGCGAGCAGGACGCCGCCGCAGGCGAACACCGCGAGCGCGCCCGCCCAGTCCACGCGCGCGTGCGCACCGGTCTCCCGCTCCGGCTCGTGCAGATGACGCACGATCAGCCACAGCGCGACCGCTCCGATCGGCAGGTTGACCAGGAAGA
>KL569114.1:41305-41677 GCA_000715635.1 Streptomyces violaceus
GCCGAGACCCGGCCCGGCGACCGCGGACACCGCCCACACCGTGGAGAGCTTCGACTGGATCTTGGGGCGGTCCTTCAGCGGGTACAGGTCGGCGGCGAGCGTCTGCACCGTGCCCTGGAGCGCGCCGCCGCCCAGCCCCTGCACGACGCGGAAGGCGATGAGCGCCTCCATGTTCCAGGCCAGCGCGCACAGCAGGGAGCCGAGGAGGAAGACCACCGAGCCCACGACGAGGACCGGTTTGCGGCCGAAGGTGTCGGAGAGCTTGCCGTAGACGGGCAGGGTGACGGTCACGGCCAGCAGGTAGCCGGAGAACAGCCAGGAGAAGAGGGAGAAGCCGCCGAGGTCCGCGACGATCTGCGGCACGGCGGGCGA
>KL569114.1:41899-47515 GCA_000715635.1 Streptomyces violaceus
GAGTCGAGCGCCGCCAGCGCCATCGAGAGCATCAGCGCGGCGACGACGGCTCCGCGCCGGCCGGTCGCGGCGGGACGTGCGGTCTCGCGTGCCGCGGAACTGGTGCTTCCCACCCCGGGTGCCTCCCCCTCGCGCCTGCCTGCCCCTTGCACCTATCTAGCGAAGGACAGCTTCCCACTTGACCCTGACGTCGCGGGAGGGTGGAGCCTGGATGGGCCGACGGGCGGAGCGAACCCTGAGACGGCCTCCACCCTTCGGTGGACTGCCCCTAGGGGTACCTCCGTACTACGACCTGGGGAGGGTTCGTACCGGCGGAGGACGAGACGCGGAGGGGTCCGTCCTTAACCTGGCTTTACGCCGTCGGGGGGCGGCTGCGCACACCGGCGGGGGTGGGGTTTTCCACAGCAAAAGACTGCGCTGAACACCAGGGCGCAGGACCCCTCCCCGCCGCGAGACTGAACCGCGTCGGACGAGTTGCGTCGTCCGGCCTCACCCAGCGGCTGTCGACCAGGCGACCGTCTTCACCATCTGCTGACCGATATAGGAGACATACCGTGACATCGGCTGTGACCATTCCCAGGCACGGGGGTACTGGCGGGCGTACGGCCGTTGCCGCACGGGCGCGGCAGGTCGTGAAGGCGTACGGATCCGGTGAGACCCGGGTCGTCGCCCTCGACCACGTCGACGTGGACATCGCACGCGGCCAGTTCACCGCGATCATGGGCCCCTCGGGGTCCGGCAAGTCCACGCTCATGCACTGCCTGGCCGGGCTCGACACCGTCACCGGCGGGCAGATCTACCTCGACGAGACCGAGATCACCGGTCTGAAGGACAAGAAGCTCACGCGACTGCGCCGGGACCGGATCGGGTTCATCTTCCAGGCGTTCAACCTGCTGCCGACGCTGAACGCGATAGAGAACATCACGCTGCCCATGGACATCGCCGGCCGCAAGCCGGACAAGGAGTGGCTCGGGCGGGTCGTGGAGACCGTCGGGCTCTCCGACCGTCTCAAGCACCGGCCCACCCAGCTCTCCGGCGGTCAGCAGCAGCGCGTGGCCGTGGCGCGGGCGCTGGCGGCCCGGCCCGAGATCATCTTCGGGGACGAGCCGACCGGAAACCTGGACTCGCGCGCGGGTGCCGAGGTGCTCGGCTTCCTGCGCCGCTCCGTCGACGAGCTGGGCCAGACCATCGTGATGGTCACCCACGACCCGGTCGCCGCCAGTTACGCGGACCGCGTCCTGTACCTCGCCGACGGCCGGATCGTCGACGAGATGTACAAGCCGACCGCGGACGCCGTCCTCGACCGCATGAAGGACTTCGACGCCCGGGGGCGCACGTCATGACCGTCATGAAGACCTCGATGCGCAACTTCCTCGCGCACAAGGGCCGCATGGCGCTGTCGGCGATCGCCGTCCTGCTGTCGGTGGCCTTCGTCTGCGGGACGCTCGTCTTCACGGACACCATGTCCACCACGTTCGACAAGCTCTTCGCGGCCACCTCCTCGGACGTGACGGTGAGCCCCAAGGGAGCCTCCGACACCGGTGAGACGACCGCCGACAACGGCAAGCCGCCGGTCATGCCGGCCTCAGTGCTCGCCGAGGTCCGCAAGGCCGACGGCGTGAAGTCCGCCGAGGGCACGGTGTTCTCCACCTCGGTGACCGTCGTCGACGCCGACAAGGACAACCTGTCGCCCTCCAGCGGCGCCCCGACCATCGTCGGCGGCTGGAACAGCAACGAAGCCCGCACCATGAAGATCACCTCCGGTGCGGCACCGAAGAGCGCCGACCAGATCATGGTCGACGCCGACACCGCCGACAAACACGGCCTGAAGCTCGGCGACCCGATCGGCGTGATCAGCGCGACGGGCACCCACACCGCGAAGATCTCCGGCATCGCCGACTTCACTGTCACCAACCCCGGCGCCGCGATCTTCTACCTCGACACCAAGACCGCCCAGCAGACCCTGATCGGCGAGAGCGGCGTCTACACCAACGTCAACGTCACCGCGGCCGCCGGCGTCAGCGACGCGCAGCTGAAGAAGAACGTCACGGCCGAGCTGGGCGCCGACTTCCAGGTGCAGACCGCCAAGGAGACCGCCGACGCCAACCAGAAGGGCGTCGCGGGCTTCATGAACGTCATGAAGTACGCGATGCTCGGCTTCGCCGGGATCGCCTTCCTCGTCGGCATCTTCCTGATCATCAACACCTTCTCCATGCTGGTCGCCCAGCGCACCAGGGAGATCGGCCTGATGCGGGCGATCGGCTCCTCCCGCAAGCAGGTCAACCGCTCCGTGCTGGCCGAGGCGTTGCTGCTCGGCGTCGTCGGCTCGGTGCTCGGCGTGGCCGCGGGCGTCGGCCTCGCGATCGGCCTGATGAAGCTCATGGGCCAGATGGGCATGGAGCTGTCCACCGACGACCTGACGGTGGCCTGGACGACCCCGGTGGTCGGACTGGCCCTCGGCGTGATCGTCACCGTCCTGGCCGCCTACCTGCCCGCCCGGCGCGCCGGCAAGATTTCCCCGATGGCCGCGCTGCGCGACGCGGGCGCCCCGGCGGACGCCAAGGCCGGCTGGATCCGCGCCGCGATCGGCACCGTCCTCACCGGCGGTGGCGCCTTCGGCCTGTATCTGGCGGCGGCGGCCGACCAGGCCAAGGAGGGCTCGCTGTGGCTCGGCCTCGGCGTGGTGCTGTCGCTGATCGGCTTCGTCGTCATCGGCCCGCTGCTCGCCGGCGGTGTGGTCCGGGTCCTCGGAGCCGTCCTGCTGCGCATGTTCGGCCCCGTGGGCCGCATGGCCGAGCGCAACGCCCTGCGCAACCCGCGCCGCACCGGCGCGACGGGCGCCGCGCTGATGATCGGCCTCGCCCTGGTGGCGTGCCTGTCCGTGGTCGGCTCCTCCATGGTGGCGTCCGCCACCGACCAGCTCGACAAGACCGTCGGCACGGACTTCATCATCCAGTCCGACAGCGGCCAGCTGATCACCTCGCAGGCGGTCAAGGCCGCGAAGTCCGCGTCGGACGTGGAGCGGGTCACCGAGTACAAGTGGACCCAGGCCGACTTCACCACCCCCGACGGCAAGACGCTCAAGGACACGGCGATCACGGCCGCCGACCCGTCGTACGCGACCGACCTGCGCACCGAGACGGTCGCCGGCAAGCTCCCCGACGCCTACAAGCCCGACTCGATGTCGGTTCACGAGAAGTTCGCCAAGGACCACGGCATCAGCCTCGGCTCCAAGGTCTCCGTGGCCTTCAAGGGCGGCCGTTCGGCCGACCTGACGGTCCGGGCGATCACCAGCAGTGACGTCGTGATCGACGCGGGCGCGATGTACACGTCCATCTCGACGATGGCCAAGTACGTCCCGGCCGACAAGATGCCGCTGGACTCGCTGCTCTTCGTCAGCGCCAAGGACGGGCAGCAGGACGCCGCCTACACCTCCCTGAAGTCGGCCATGCACGACTACCCGCAGTACACCGTGCGCGACCAGACCGACTACAAGGAAGCCCTGAAGGACCAGATCGGCCAGCTGCTCAACATGATCTACGGCCTGCTGGCCCTGGCGATCATCGTGGCCATCCTGGGTGTCGTGAACACCCTGGCCCTGTCCGTGGTGGAGCGCACCAGGGAGATCGGCCTGATGCGGGCGATCGGCCTGTCCCGCCGCCAGCTGCGGCGCATGATCCGCATGGAGTCCGTCGTCATCGCCCTCTTCGGCGCCCTCCTGGGCCTCGGACTGGGCATGGGCTGGGGCGCCACCGCGCAGCAGCTGCTCGCGCTGGAGGGCCTGATGGTCCTGGAGATCCCCTGGCCGACGATCATCGGCGTCTTCGTCAGCTCGGCGTTCGTGGGCCTGTTCGCGGCACTGATCCCGGCGTTCCGGGCGGGCCGGATGAACGTCCTGAACGCGATCGCGACGGAGTAGCGGAGCAGTCATCACCGAGAACCACCGCATACGGGGGTTGCGGGGGACCGGCGCCGGGGAGTCCAGGACTCCCCGGCGCCGGGTGCTGTCCCGCGAAGCCCCCTGGTGGGCCGGGTCACCGACGCCGAGCACCTGACGCGGGATGTTGTCCACAGCCCCCGCCGCCCGGCCGCGCAGCGTCGTACGCTGGAGACCCCCCGGCCCGCGGCGCGTGTCGGGCCCGTCGTGTTGCCCACCCCTGGACGGAAAAGACCCGAATGAGCCTGCACGGTCTGCTTGACGCCGTAGTCAGAGACGCCGCCCTCGCGGAAGCGATCAGCGCGGCCGCAGACGGCAACCGCATGCACGTCGACCTGGTCGGCCCCCCTGCGGCCCGCCCCTTCGCGGTCGCCGCCCTGGCCCGGGACACGGGCCGCCCGGTGCTGGCGGTGACGGCGACGGGCCGCGAGGCGGAGGACCTGGCCGCGGCCCTGCGCTCCCTCCTCCCACCGGCGGGAGTGGTGGAGTACCCCTCCTGGGAGACCCTCCCGCACGAGCGGCTCAGCCCCCGCAGCGACACCGTCGGCCGCCGCCTGGCCGTGCTGCGCCGCCTGGCCCACCCCCGCCCCGACGACCCCGAGACCGGTCCGGTCTCCGTCGTCGTGGCGCCCGTCAGGTCCGTGCTCCAGCCGCAGGTCAAGGGCCTGGGCGACCTGGAGCCGGTCTCCCTGAAGCCGGGGCAGAGCGTCGACCTCGAGGAGATCGTCGACGCCCTCGCGGCCGCCGCGTACGCGCGCGTGGAGCTGGTCGAGAAGCGCGGCGAGTTCGCCGTGCGCGGCGGCATCCTCGATGTGTTCCCGCCCACCGAGGAACACCCCCTGCGCATCGAGTTCTGGGGCGACGACGTAGAGGAGATCCGCTACTTCAAGGTCGCCGACCAGCGCTCCCTCGAAGTCGCCGAGCACGGCCTGTGGGCGCCGCCGTGCCGCGAACTGCTGCTCACCGAGGACGTCCGCGCGCGGGCGCGTGCCCTGGCCGAACAGCACCCCGAGCTCGGTGAACTGCTCGGCAAGATCGCCGAGGGGATCGCGGTCGAGGGCATGGAGTCCCTCGCTCCGGTTCTGGTCGACGACATGGAGCTGCTGCTCGACGTGCTGCCCCGGGGCGCCATGGCCGTCGTGTGCGATCCGGAGCGGGTCCGCACGCGCGCGTCGGACCTGGTGGCCACCTCGCAGGAGTTCCTGCAGGCCTCCTGGGCGGCCACCGCCGGCGGAGGCGAGGCGCCCATCGACGTCGGCGCGGCCTCCCTGTGGTCCATCGCGGACGTCCGGGACCGGGCCCGCGAGCTGGACATGATGTGGTGGTCGGTGTCGCCGTTCGCCGCGGACGAAGAGCTGGACGCGGACACCCTCAAGCTGGGGATGCACGCCCCTGAGGCCTACCGCGGGGACACCGCCAAGGCCCTCGCCGACACCAAGGGCTGGCTCGCCGACGGCTGGCGCACGGTGTTCGTCACCGAGGGGCACGGACCGGCGGCCCGTACGGTCGAGGTGCTGGGCGGCGAGGGCATCGCGGCCCGCCTCGACGCCGACCTCGCCGAGATCTCCCCGTCCCTCGTGCACGTGGCGTGCGGCTCGATCGAGCACGGCTTCGTCGACACGGCCCTCGGACTCGCGGTGCTGACCGAGACCGACCTGACCGGCCAGAGGGCCGCGGGC
>KL569114.1:47700-50086 GCA_000715635.1 Streptomyces violaceus
CGCGGTGCTGACCGAGACCGACCTGACCGGCCAGAGGGCCGCGGGCCGCGAAGGCGCCCGGATGCCGGCCCGCCGCCGCAAGACCATCGACCCGCTCACCCTGGAGCCGGGCGACTACATCGTCCACGAGCAGCACGGCGTGGGCCGCTACATCGAGATGGTGCAGCGCACCGTGCAGGGCGCGACCCGCGAGTACCTGGTCGTCGAGTACGCGCCCGCCAAGCGCGGCCAGCCCGGCGACCGCCTCTACATCCCCACCGACCAGCTGGAGCAGATCACCAAGTACGTCGGTGGCGAGGCCCCCACCCTGCACCGTCTGGGCGGCGCCGACTGGACGAAGACGAAGGCCCGGGCGAAGAAGGCCGTCAAGGAGATCGCCGCCGACCTCATCAAGCTGTACAGCGCGCGCATGGCGGCGCCCGGGCACGCCTTCGGGACGGACACCCCCTGGCAGCGCGAGCTGGAGGACGCCTTCCCCTACGCGGAGACGCCCGACCAGCTCACCACCATCGCCGAGGTCAAGGACGACATGGAGAAGACGGTCCCGATGGACCGGCTGATCTGCGGCGACGTCGGCTACGGCAAGACCGAGATCGCGGTCCGGGCCGCCTTCAAGGCCGTCCAGGACGGCAAGCAGGTGGCCGTCCTGGTGCCCACGACGCTGCTGGTGCAGCAGCACTTCGGGACGTTCAGCGAGCGGTACGCGCAGTTCCCGGTCAGCGTGAAGGCGCTCTCCCGCTTCCAGACCGACACCGAGGCCAAGGCGGTCCTGGAGGGCCTGCGCGAAGGCTCGGTGGACATCGTCATCGGCACGCACCGGCTGTTCTCGTCGGAGACGAAGTTCAAGGACCTGGGCCTGGTCATCGTCGACGAGGAGCAGCGCTTCGGCGTCGAGCACAAGGAGCAGCTGAAGAAGCTCCGGGCGAACGTCGACGTCCTGACGATGTCCGCGACCCCGATCCCCAGGACCCTGGAGATGGCGGTCACGGGCATCCGGGAGATGTCGACGATCACCACCCCGCCCGAGGAGCGGCACCCGGTGCTGACCTTCGTGGGTCCCTACGAGGAGAGGCAGATCGGCGCCGCCATCCGCCGTGAACTGCTGCGCGAGGGCCAGGTCTTCTACATCCACAACCGGGTCGAGTCGATCGACCGGGCCGCGGCCCGGCTGCGCGAGATCGTCCCCGAGGCGCGCATCGCCACCGCCCACGGCCAGATGTCGGAGTCGGCACTGGAGCAGGTCGTCGTCGACTTCTGGGAGAAGAAGTTCGACGTGCTGGTGTCCACGACGATCGTGGAGTCCGGCATCGACATCTCCAACGCGAACACGCTCATCGTGGAGCGCGGCGACAACTTCGGGCTGTCGCAGCTGCACCAGCTGCGCGGCCGGGTGGGCCGAGGCCGCGAGCGCGGGTACGCGTACTTCCTGTACCCGCCGGAGAAGCCGCTGACCGAGACCGCGCACGAGCGGCTCGCGACCATCGCGCAGCACACGGAGATGGGCGCCGGCATGTACGTGGCGATGAAGGACCTGGAGATCCGCGGCGCGGGCAACCTCCTCGGCGGCGAGCAGTCCGGCCACATCGCGGGCGTCGGCTTCGACCTGTACGTACGGATGGTCGGCGAGGCCGTCGCCGACTACCGGCGCCAGCTGGAGACCGGCGAGATCGAGGAGGAGCCGCCGCTCGAGGTCAAGATCGAGCTGCCCGTCGACGCTCACGTCCCGCACGACTACGCGCCGGGCGAGCGGCTCCGCCTCCAGGCCTACCGCGCCATCGCCTCCGCCAACACGGAGGAGGACGTCAAGGCCGTCCGCGAGGAACTCGTCGACCGCTACGGCAAGCTGCCCGAACCGGTGGAGAACCTGCTGCTCGTCGCCGGCCTGCGCATGCTCGCGCGCGCGTGCGGCGTCGGCGAGATCGTGCTCCAGGGCACCAACATCCGCTTCGCCCCGGTGGAGTTGCGCGAATCGCAGGAACTGCGGCTCAAGCGGCTCTACCCCGGCACGGTCATCAAGCCGGCGGTGCACCAGGTGCTGGTGCCGCGCCCGAAGACCGCGAAGGTCGGCGGAAAGCCGCTGGTCGGGCGGGAGTTGCTGGGGTGGGTCGGGGAGTTCCTGACGTCGGTGCTGGGGTCCTGACGCCCCGCGCGTGAAGGACCGCCGCCAGCCGGTCGCGCACCGCCAGTTGCGCGGCGATCCGCGCGTCCAGCACGGCGAGGCGCTCGGCGGCGGTCCGGACGGCCCGGTCGGAGGCGGGTCCGGCCATGACATCGCCGTCCAGGCACGGCAGGAACACCCGTACGTCGTCGAGCGTCAGCCCTACGTCGAGCAGGTTCCGGATGTTGCGGACGCGGACCGCCGCGCCGGCGTCGTACAGGCGGTAGC
>KL569114.1:50287-50989 GCA_000715635.1 Streptomyces violaceus
GGCGGTAGCCGTTCGCGGCACGTTCGGAGGTGATGAGCCCCGCCTGCTCGTAATGGCGCAGGGCGCGCGGTGTCGTGCCGGTCACTTCGGCGAGTTCGCCGATCCGCATACGGGGTTGCGCCATGCGCGTCAGTCTCATGTGACGAGCGCGCCGCCGTCCACCGGAAGCACCACGCCGGTGATGAACGAGGCCTGCGGCGAGGCCAGTCGGGCGATCGCCCACGCCACCTCCGCGGGGCGGCCGACCCGGCCGAGCGGCGTGTGGGCGAGCTGCCACGCACGGATCGCGGCGCGCTGCTCGGGGGTGTGGCCGGCGTGCTCGCCGATCGGTGTGTCGATCGCGCCCGGGGCCACGGCGGCGACTCGGATCCCCAGCGGGGCGAGCTCCACCGCCCAGCTGCGGGTGAGCACCTCCAGGGCCGCCTTTCCGGCCGCGTACAGGGAGTTGCCGGGCCAGCCGCGCTGTCCCACCGACGTCGTCACGTTCACGATCACACCGCGGCTGTCCTCCAGCGCCGGGAGCGCGGCCTGGGTGAGCAGGACGGGGGCGAGCAGGTTCGTCGCGAGCTGGGGCTCGACGGCGTCGCGCGTGTACGTACGCAGGGACTGGGTGCTGACGGTGCCCGCGTTGTTCACCAGCACATCGATACGGCCGTGCCGGTCGAGCACCGTACGGACGATGCTCGCCGGGCCGTCGGCGGT
>KL569114.1:51187-51958 GCA_000715635.1 Streptomyces violaceus
GCCGTGATGTCGGCGGCGAGCGGGCTGATGCGGGACGGGTCGTAGGCGGCGGTCTCGGCCAGAGGTGCCTCGCGGCGGCCCACCGCCACCACGTGCGCGCCCTCGTCGGCGAACGCGTGGGCGGTGGCCTGGCCTATGCCGGTGCCGGCGCCGGTGACGAGCACGGTTCGCGAGGTCTTCGGATCGGGGTTTGCCATGCGGGGATCGTCCGACCCTGACGCCGGTGTCAAGGTCAAGCGCCGTGTGGAACACCGCCCTCGGAGCGTCGGAAGCCGCCCGCGGGAGATGCGTACGCCTCTCCCCGGACGGCCTCTGATGCAGAAGGCCTTATTGCTGGTCGGGCCGTTCGCGGTCCCGGTCCATGCCGAGCGAGCCTTCCACCCGCTGCTGCCCGGAGTCGACCTGGTCCTCGTACTTGCCGCCGGTCCTCTCGTTGGCCTTCTGTTCCGCGGTGTCCGAGCCTTGCTTGCCCTTGTGCCGCGCCTGGCTCTTGAACTTGTCGAAGATGCCCATGCAGAACTCCTTCAGAGGTGATTCAGAATCGACGATACGCGCGACATGCGAGGAATGCCCCTTTAGGGGCGGTGTGGTCTGGACCTCTCCCTCGCTACCGTGGGACCAGGCACGGACGAGCAGGGGAGGGGCGCACGGTGACGCGTCTGAGGGGCGGGGCGGCACTGGCTGTCGCGATGGTGTTCGCCGGTTCGACGCTGGCCGGCTGCGAGGGCCTGGCCCCGCCCGCGGACGGCGGTGGACCCTCCGGCTCCGGCG
>KL569114.1:52169-53785 GCA_000715635.1 Streptomyces violaceus
GATGTGTATAAGAGACAGCCCGCTGGACAACCCGGACGGCACGAAGCCGGGGCTGGCGGCGATCACGTCCACCGCGGACCGGGCGAGGGCACGCGCCGTGATCGAGAAGGTGGGGACGAAGGGGCGCGGTCCCAGGACGGGATACGAACGGGACGAGTTCGGTTACGCCTGGAAGGACTCGGCGCCGCGCGACGTTCCCTTTTCGCACAACGGCTGTGACTCGCGGAACGATCTCCTGAAGCGCGACGGGGAAGACCTCCGTTTCCGGTCGGGCTCGGACTGCGTCGTCATGGCACTGACGCTGAACGACCCGTACACCGGGAAGGTCATCGAGTGGACCAAGTCCCGTGCGACGAAGGTCCAGATCGACCACGTCATGCCGCTGTCGTACGACTGGCAGATGGGCGCTTCGCGCTGGACGAAGGACAAACGGGAGTCCATCGCCAACGACCCGCTCAACCTCGTCCCGGTGGACGGCCCGACCAACAGCTCGAAGGGCGACTCCGGCCCGGCGTCCTGGCTGCCACCGAACAAGACGATCCGCTGCTCCTACTCGGTGCGCTTCGCCCAGGTGTCGCTGAAGTACGACCTGCCCGTGACGGCGGCCGACAAGGGGATGATGCTGCGGCAGTGCGGCGGGTGAAGGGGCTAGCGTCCTTCGTCATGACGGCCGATTCGCTCGACGCCCTGCGGACCGGGCTCCGCGGCATGGCGGAGCCGGGGGTCAGAGCGCAGCAACTGCGGGTGCTCCGTCCCCCGGAGGACGACGAACTGCTCGGCGTGCGCGTCCCCGTGCTGCGCGGGCTGGCCCGGGCGAACCGGGATCTGGCGCTGGAGGACGTGGAGGTGCTGCTGCGCAGCCGCGTCCACGAGGAGCGGCTGGCCGGACTCCTCGTCCTGGCCGAGCGGATGCGGACGGCGCGCGGCGCGGAGCGTGCGGTGCTGGTCGGCTTCTATCTGGCGCGCACCGGCTGTGTGGACAACTGGGACCTGGTGGACGCCTCCGCGCATGTCGTGCTCGGGCCGTGGCTGGTGGACGGACCGGCGGACGCCCTGGAGATCCTGGACCGGCTGGCCGCCTCGGCGTGGCTGTGGGACCGCAGGATCGCCGTGGTCGCCACGCTGGCGTTGATCCGCGAGGGGCGCTTCGAGCCGACGCTCCGCCTGGTGCGCGGGTTGTGCCGGGACCCGGAACCGCTGATCCACAAGGCGCTCGGCTGGATGCTGCGCGAGATCGGCCGCCGGGACGCGCCACGGCTGGTGGCGTTCCTCGAACGCCACCAGGCCGAACTGCCGCGCATCACCGTGCGCTGTGCGACCGAGCTGCTCCCGGCGGGCGAGCGGGCCCGATTCGTGCGCACGCGATAGTGCGTACGACAGAGAAGGGGGAGCGAAGGATGCCGACCGGACTCATAGCCCTGGCCCTCGGCGGCTTCGGCATCGGACTCACCGAGTTCCTGATTGCCGGCCTGCTGCCGCAGGTGGCGTCGAGTTTCGAGGTGTCGGAGGCAGCCGCCGGATGGCTGATCTCCGGGTACGCCTTGAGTGTCGCGGTCGGTGCGATCGCGCTGACCGCGGCGACGGCACGGCTGCCCCGCAAGCCGTTCTGGTCGGCC
>KL569114.1:53975-56333 GCA_000715635.1 Streptomyces violaceus
GCGCAAGCCGGTTCTGGTCGGCCTGGTCGCGCTGTTCGTCATCGGCAACCTGCTCTCCGCCATCGCGCCGGACTATCCGGTGATGCTGCTCGGGCGGATCGTGGCGGCGCTGTGCCACGGCTCGTTCTTCGGGATCGGCTCGCTGGTCGCGCGAAGTCTGGTCGCGCCGGAGAAGAAGTCCCGGGCCGTGGCGGTCATGTTCGCCGGGCTGACGGTCGCGAACGTGCTGGGCGTGCCGTTCGGCGCGCTCGTCGGTGAACGCTGGGGCTGGCGGGCGGCGTTCTGGGCGGTCACGGCGATCGGCGTGCTCGCACTGGCGGGAATCGCCACGCTCGTCCCCGGCCGGGCGGGGGAGCAAGGGTCGGCACCGCCCAGCGGCCTGCGGGACCAGCTCCGGGCCTTCCGGTCCTCGCAGGTCTGGCTCACCCTGGCGGCCACCGCGCTCAGCTACGGCGGCATGTTCGGCGCCTTCAGCTACATCGCGTACACGTTCACCGAGGTCAGCGGCTTCGCCCCGGCGGATGTCGCCTGGCTGCTGATGGTCTACGGCGTCGGCCTGGTCGTCGGGAACCTGGTCGGCGGGCGCGCGGCCGACCGCGACCGGGACCGCGCCCTGGTCCTGGCCCTGCTCGGACTCACCCTCACCCTGGCCCTGTTCGGGCTGCTGGCCGGCAGCGCCGCCGCGTCCGTCGTCCTGGTGTTCCTGATGGGGGTGACCGGGTTCGCCAGTGTGCCCGGCATGATCACCCGCGTCACCGACGTCGCCCACGGCGCGGCACTGGCCGCCAGTGCCAACGTCTCCGCGTCCAACGTCGGCAACGCCCTCGGCGCCTGGCTCGGCGGCCTGGCCATCTCCGCGGGCCTCGGCTACACCGCACCGCTCTACGTCGGCGCCGGGATCGCCCTGACCTCTGTCGTCGTCATGGTGGTCGCCGCACGCCGGGCCAGGTCGCCCCAGGCGGCAGACCGGGTCCCCACCAGGTAATTCGGTTCCGGGCGTTCGCCCGCTCGCCTAACGTGACCGCATGCAGCCGAAGATATCGAGCCTCGCCGACCGCCCGGACATGCTGGAGCAGGTCGTCGGGATGGCGGACAGCTGGCCGGAGTTCGTGATCCAGGACCTCGTGGGCGCCGCGCACTACCCGCGGATCGCCACCGAACTCCCCGAGTACGTCCTGTTCGCCGAGGACGAGCGGGGCGAGATCGTGGCGAGCGCCTTCAGCGTGCCCTTCGCTCTCGGCGCCGAGGGCCGCGGCGAACTGCCGGCGGGCGGCTGGGACACGGTCCTCGTATGGGCCTTCTCCGACCTGCGTCGCGGTGTCCGCCCCGACACCGTCAGCGCGATCTCGGTGTCCGTCGCCCCGCACGCACAGGGACGCGGCCTGTCCGCGGTGATGCTCTCGGCCATGCGTGACAACGCCCGGGCCCGCGGCTTCAGCGAGGTCGTCGCCCCGGTCCGCCCCAACGCCAAGCACCTGGAACCGCACGCCCCCATCGAGGAGTACGCCCACCGTGTACGCCCCGACGGCCTGCCCCAGGACCCGTGGCTGCGCGTCCACGCCCGGGCCGGCGCCACCATCGACTCCGTGGCACCCGCGTCCATGACGGTGGCCGCCTCACTGGCGCACTGGCGCCGCTGGACGGGACTGCCCTTCGACACCGAGGGCGACATCGAGGTGCCCGGCGGCCTGGTGCCGGTGCGCTGCGAGCCCGCGCGCGGTTACGCGGTGTACGTCGAGCCCAACGTGTGGATGCGGCACCCCTTGTGAGCGCCGGGCAGGAGGTGTGACCGGCGCGAAGTGATCAGCATGACAACGGTTCGGTACAACCCGTGACGGGTTGTCCGTGTCCGGCTATACGCTCGGACTCCCAACCGAGCTCTGTCACTCGCACCCGTCCCCATCGGCTACACCGGTCCAGGAGCAGTCATGTACGGCCACGGCGCGGCGCCGCCTCCCCGCAGCGCGGCAACGGTCATCTCCCTGCGCGTGCTGTTCGCCGCGGCCGGTTTCCTCACGTGCGGCGTGCTGGCCTGCGTACCGCTGTTCCGGGTGGCCGTCCTGCGGGGACGGGTCCTCGACTGGGCGCTGGCCTGGGTGAGTCTGCCCCTGGCCATCGCGTGCTTCGCGGTGATCGGCGCACTGCCGGAGGGCGACTACCGGACCGACATCGCGCTGGCCGTGGTGTTGCTGCTGGGCCTGGGCGCCACGATCTACTTCCTGATCGTGGACATCGGTCACCACAGCGGACCCCGGCAGTTCGCCGGCTACCCGTCACCCCACGCGCAGACGGCGGTGCACACCCCGTACGGCTATCCGCACCCCGCGCCGCCCTACGCCCCCACGTCCACGCCGGTCC
>KL569114.1:56543-60552 GCA_000715635.1 Streptomyces violaceus
CGTCGCACCCACCCGTCGCCGGCGACACCCCGCCGCCCGGCCCCGTACCGCCGTCGCCGCAGCGCCCCGCCCCCGCCCGCATCGACCAGGTACGCGCCGAACTCGACGAACTCAGCGACTACCTGCGCCGGCACGAGGGCGAAGGCCACCGGGACGGCACCCCCGAGGGCGGCAGGTGAGCGCGGCGGCAGGACGTGTCGTCGCCGGCCGCTACGAGCTGTCCACGCTCCTCGGCCAGGGCGGCATGGGCCAGGTCTGGACGGCGTACGACCGGCGGCTCGACCGGCGCGTGGCGGTGAAGCTGCTGCGCCCCGACAAGGTGGCCGGGCAGGACGCGGAGGAGCTGCGCCGCCGCTTCGTGCGCGAGTGCCGGGTGACCGCGCAGGTCGACCACCCGGGCCTGGTCACGGTGCACGACGCGGGCAGCGAGGGCGAGGAGCTGTTCCTCGTCATGCAGTACATCGACGGCGCCGACCTCGCCGACCATCTCGCCGAGCGCGACCCGTACCCCTGGCAGTGGGCGGTGGCGGTCGCCGCGCAACTGTGCGCCGTGCTCAGCGCCGTGCACGCCGTGCCGATCGTCCACCGCGACCTCAAGCCGCGCAACGTGATGGTGAAGCAGGACGGCACGGTCACCGTCCTCGACCTCGGCGTCGCCTCCGTCATGGACGCCGACACCACCCGCCTCACCCACACCGGCACCCCCATCGGCTCGCCCGCCTACATGGCCCCCGAACAGGCGATGGGCGGCGCGGTCGGCCCGTACACCGACCTGTACGCACTCGGGGTCGTCCTGCACGAACTGCTCAGCGGCGACGTGCCCTTCGCCGGCTCCACCGCACTCGGTGTACTGCACCGGCACCTGTACGAGCCCCCGCTGCCCGTGCGCCGTACCCGCCCCGAGGTCCCCGAGGCCCTGGAGGCCCTCGTGCTGCGCCTCCTGGCCAAAGACCCGCAGCACCGGCCCGCCTCCGCGCAGGAGGTGTACGAGCATCTGGAGCTGCTCCTGCCCGCGCGCGGGACGCCCACCGGAGCGCCTCTCGACCCCACGCGCCCGTTCCTGCGCCCGCACGCCCCCTGGCCGGACCGTGCGCGCACCCCGGCGCCCCAGCCCGCGCCCGCCACGCCCGTCACCGAGACGCCGGGGAAGACGGACATCGCCCGCGCCGTCGACGAGGTCAAACGGCTCCTCGGCGAGGGCCGCATCACCCAGGCCGTCGACATCCTCGGCGCGACCCTGCCCGCCGCCGCCGAACAGCACGGCGAGCACTCCCCGGTCGTACGCACCCTGCGCAAGCAGTACGCGGCCACGCTCCTGGACGACGGTCAGTACCGGCGCGCCCTGCCCGAGCTGCGCCGCCTCGCCGACGAACGCGCCGCCGAGGCCGGCCAGGCCGACCCGCAGTCCCTGCGCTTCCGCTACGAGGCCGCCCAGTGCCTGGAACAGCTGGGCGAACCGGCCGCCGCGCTCGCCGAGTACCGGGCGGTGCTGCCCTACTACGAGAACCAGTACGTCGCCGCCGGCGGTCCCGAGCTCGCGCACGACGTCCGCCGCCGCATCGGGCATCTCCTGCTCGCCCTCGGCGACCGCGGCGCCGCCCACGACACACTCGCCCGGCTGCTGCACGACGTGGAGCGCACCCACGGCACCGGCCACCCGCTGGGCGCGGAGATCCGCCGGACACTGCAGTGGCTGGGGCAGGTGCGCGGTTAGTACCCGCCCCGGGGGCGGCGCGGCGGTGCCGGAAGTCCTGGTGAATCGTTGGTCGAATGGGTTGGCCAGAGCTCGCCCACTGCCTACCATCGATCATCGCAAGACCTTGTGCACCGTCGCACAATCTCCTCGGGAGGTTCCCTTGCACCGCCGCCGTCGCACCGCGCTCGTCCTCACCGCCGCGATCGCCGCAGCGGCGCCCCTCCTCACCGCCTGCGGAAACGACGCGCATCCCGGCGCCGCGGCCGTGGTCGGCGGGCAGCGGATCACCGTCTCCCAGCTGGAGGAACGGGTCGGCGAGGTACGCGCGGCCCAACGGGCCACCGTGCGGAACGACGCCCAGTACCAGCAGGCCATCGCCCGGACCGGCACCCTCACTCGCGACACCCTGCACACCATGATCCTCGACCGGGTGCTGCACCGGGCCGCCGAGGACGCCGGTGTGACCGTCACCCGCAGGGAGATCCAGGAGATGCGGTCCGGCCTGGAGGAGCAGGCCGGCGGTGCCGAGGGGCTGGAGACGACCTGGCTCCAGCAGTACGGCATCCCGCCGGAGCGCCTGGACGAGAACCTCCGCCTCCAGCTCGAGGCCCAGAAGCTCGCCGAGAAACTCGGCACCGACACCAGCCGCCCCGAGTTCTGGAAGGCCCTGTCCGACGCCTCCAAGGACCTGAACGTCGACCTCAACCCGCGCTACGGCGCCTGGGACGTCCAGAAGAGCAGCCGCGCCGACGCCAAGACGCCGTGGGTGCGGGATGTGACGACGGCCCAGACGCAGCAGGGCATGTGACGCAGCAGGGCATGTAGGGACGCTGTAGCGGCGCTGCAGGGGCGCACCCGTCCTCCGGGGCCTGTGGATAACTTCTGGGGCTGTCGGCTGCGTGGGATAGCTTCGAATCGTGAACGCCAACAGTCCCGAAGCCACCCCGCGCCCCGAGCAGGCCGCCCCCGGCACGGCCGCCGCCCCCGGCCGCATCGTCCTGCTCACCACCAGCCACCGCGTCGCCCCCGGCCTGCTGTCCTGGCCCGCCTGGCAGGCACTGCACGCGGCCGACCAGGTGCTGTGCGCGGACGGCACCCACCCGCAGCTTCCGTATCTGCGCGAGGCGGGGATAACCGTCGACGAGGCGTCCCCGGCCGCCCAGGAGCTGGTCGATGCCTGTGCCGGGGGCCGCACGGTGGTCGTCGTGGCGACGGGCGAGGGCGAGCCGGCCCTGACGGACGGCCTGGCGCGCCTGGCCGGCACCGGCCGCGTCGACATGCCCGAGCTGGAGCTCCTCCCCGCCTCCTACGACCTGCCGGGCGCCCGTCTCCTCGACCTCGTCCAGGTCATGGACCGCATCCGCGCCGAGTGCCCCTGGTCGTCCCGGCAGACCCACAAGGGCCTGGCGAAGTACGGCATCGAGGAGGCGTACGAACTCGTCGAGGCGATCGAGGAGGGCGACCGCGACGAGCTGCGCGAGGAGCTCGGAGACGTCCTCCTCCAGGTCGTCTTCCACGCCCGCATCGCCGAGGAGGACCTGGAAGCGCCCTTCTCCATCGACGACGTCGCCGGCGGCATCGTCGCCAAGCTGATCCACCGCCACCCGCACGTCTTCGGCGACGAGACGGCCACCACCCCCGAGGAGGTCAAGGAGCACTGGCTGCGCACCAAGGCGGTCGAGAAGCAGCGCACCTCCGTCACCGAGGGCATCCCCCTCGGCCAGCCCGGCCTGGCCCTCGCCGCCAAGCTGGCCTCCCGGGCCCGCACCGCGAACCTGGACATACCGCTCCCACCCGTCGAAGGCATCGGCTACGACCTCCTGGCCCTGGCGGTCCGCGCCGAGTCGGAGGGCGTGGACCCGGAGGCGGCCCTGAGGGCGGCGGCCCGCGCGTACCGGGACGCGATCAGGGAGACCGAGGGCGGAGACCGAGCCTGAGACCGACGGGCGTGACGCGCTCCGGCCGCTGCGTAGGGTCATGGCATGCGACATGAAGTGCCCGGGGTGCCCGAGCTGTTTTCGTGGGAGTTCGCCACCAACCCCTACCCCGCCTACGCCTGGCTCCGCGAGCACGCCCCCGTGCACCGGACCAAGCTCCCCAGCGGTGTGGAGGCCTGGCTGGTCACGCGGTACGCCGATGCCAAGCAGACCCTCGCCGACAACCGTCTCTCCAAGAACCCGGCGCATCACCACGAACCCGCGCACGCCAAGGGCAAGACCGGTATCCCCGGTGAGCGCAAGGCCGAGTTGATGACGCATCTGCTCAACATCGATCCGCCGGACCACACCCGGCTGCGGCGGCTCGTGTCCAAGG
>KL569114.1:60776-63338 GCA_000715635.1 Streptomyces violaceus
CTCGTGTCCAAGGCGTTCACGCCCCGCCGGGTCGCCGAGTTCGGGCAGCGGGTGCAGGAGCTCACCGACGGTCTCATCGACGGGTTCGCGGAGCAGGGGTCCGCCGACCTGATCCACGAGTTCGCCTTCCCGCTCCCCATCTACGCCATCTGCGACCTGCTCGGCGTCCCCCGCGAGGACCAGGACGACTTCCGGGACTGGGCGGGCATGATGATCCGTCACCAGGGCGGGCCCCGGGGTGGCGTGGCGCGGTCCGTGAAGAAGATGCGCGGCTACCTCGCCGACCTCATCCACCGCAAGCGGGAGGCGCTCCCCGCCGAACCCGCCCCCGGCGAGGACCTCATCTCCGGTCTCATCCGCGCCTCCGACCACGGCGAGCACCTCACCGAGAACGAGGCCGCCGCCATGGCCTTCATCCTGCTGTTCGCCGGCTTCGAGACGACCGTGAACCTGATCGGCAACGGCACCTACGCCCTGCTCACCCACCCCGAGCAGCGCACCCGGCTCCAGGCCTCCCTCGCCGCCGGGGAGAGAGGCCTCCTGGAGACCGGCGTCGAGGAACTCCTGCGCTTCGACGGCCCCGTCGAGCTCGCCACCTGGCGCTTCGCCACGCAGCCGCTCACCATCGGCGGGCAGCACATCGAGGCCGGCGACCCGGTGCTCGTCGTCCTGGCCGCCGCGGACCGGGACCCGGAGCGGTTCGCCGATCCGGACGTGCTCGACCTCGCCCGCCGCGACAACCAGCACCTCGGGTACGGGCACGGCATCCACTACTGCCTCGGCGCCCCCCTCGCCCGTCTGGAGGGCCAGACCGCCCTCGCCACGCTCCTCACCCGCCTCCCGGACCTCCGGCTCGCGGCCGACCCGGCCGAGCTGAGGTGGCGCGGCGGCCTGATCATGCGCGGGCTGCGCACCCTGCCGGTGGAGTTCACGCCCACCCAAAGGTGACACGCCGTCAGGACTGTGATCTTCACGTGATCTACGCGGCATTAACTTGTGACAAGTGATCGTCTGCCTATACGTTCACCCATCATCAGCGCGGCCTGGGAAATCCGGCGCCGCGCCGGTCACTGCCCTCTTGCGAAAGGTCTCCGTATGCTCTCCGGGAACGGTCGGCACCGTCGCCCCCGCCAGGCTCCGGCTCTCCTCGTCGCGGCCGGAGTGACCGGCTCCGCCATCGCGATCCCGCTCCTCGGAGCCTCCGGCGCCAGCGCGGCCGACGGCACGACCTGGGACCGGATCGCGGACTGCGAGACCGGCGGCGCCTGGAGCCAGAACAGCGGCAACGGATACTTCGGCGGTCTGCAGCTGTCCCAGGAGGACTGGGAGAACCACGGGGGCCTCGACTACGCCCCGAGCGCCGACCTGGCCAGCCGTTCCCAGCAGATAGCCGTGGCCGAGAGAATCCTCGCCGACCAGGGAGCCGGTGCCTGGCGTACCTGCGGACTGCTCTCCGGCCTCGAGCAGGACAAAGAGTCGTCCGATGCGGCTGACTCGTCCGACTCATCCGGTTCGTCGGATTCATCCGGATTGCTCGACTCCCTCGGTTCCTCCCCTTCGCCGTCCGACTCGCCGTCCCCTGACGAGTCGTCGACATCGAAGGACGAATCCGCCGCATCCGACAAGTCGTCCGACTCCGAGGAGTCCGCCTCGCGGGACCAGGAGCCCGACAGCTCCCCGTCGGCGACGCCCGAGCGTGACAAGTCCGGCAACTCGCGGCAGGGCGACGACTCTTCGGCTCTCACCGAGACCGGCACCGACGCCGGCTCCGGCCGTCACCGCGGCCCCAGTGCCGACGAAACCCAAACGCCCGAGAACGGCCGTACGGACGACTCCACGGGCCGTCACGCCTCGCGCGCCGAGGAGGGCTCCCGCGACACGTCCGAGGGTGCCTACATCGTGGGTATCGGCGACAGTCTCTGGTCCATCGCCGACTCCCTTGACGTCAGCGGCGGATGGCACGAGCTCTATGACGGCAACAAGAAGGCCGTCGGTACCGACCCGAACCTCATCCGCCCCGGTCAGACGCTCACGGTGGAGGGCGAAGCGGACGAGAAGTAGCTGTTCGGGCAGTGCGGAAACGGGGGTGGAAGTCGCCCCGAACCCGCGCGAGTTCGCGTCATGTTTCGGGGCGAATGTCCTGTTTGATGCCCGTGAGAGATAGATCTCAGAAGCCCTGATCGTCTTTGAAATTCGGCGGATCGCGTGGCTACGGTCGGGACCGCTCGTCACCACGAGCCCCGGCTGCCGCAACGCCGAATCCTGCCAGCGGCCGTACGGGAACAGTCGTCGCGTCAAGCGCCGTAGGCAGGAGCGGGGGACCCAAGGTAAGTGCCCGACCGGCCAGTTGCGCCGGAAGGGCTTGGGGTGAAGCCGTGTCCCGGGAGGGGCGCGGCCGGGCAACTCAACCGGCCCGAACCCGACAGCTCACCTCGCAGGCGTCGGTGAGGGGATCCTTCCATGCTGTTTTCCAGCAAGGGCAAGCACCGCCGTCCGTCCAAGGCCAGCCGTGCCATCGCCGTCGCCGGTGTCACCGGCGCCGCTGTCGCCGCCCCGCTGATG
>KL569115.1:0-2338 GCA_000715635.1 Streptomyces violaceus
CGCCCTACGGCCCACCGCCGTACGGCACACCCCCGCCCTACGGCACACCCCCCTACGGCCCCCCGCAGGAGCCGGCCCGAAGCGGCCGTTCCACCGCGCTGCTCGTCGTGATCGCCCTGGTCGTCGCGCTGGCCGCGGGCGGCTCGGTGTACGCGCTGATGCAGGGCGGTGAGGGCGACCGGGCTGATGACCGCGCCACCCCCACGCAGAACACCGGCGCCCCCTCGGACTCCGGCCCCTCCCCGGAGACCTCGCGGCCGGACACCACCGTCTCCCCGGCGGACGGCGCGATCCCGGCCGGGTACCTCGGCACCTGGACCACCACCATCGACAACTCCGACGGGCAGCACACCCGCTCACTGACCATCCAGCAGGGCGAGCCGGGCGACACGGTCCTGTCCCTGGTGGCGGACGGCCCCACGGCCGGAGGCGGCACCTACCACTGCGTGTTCGAGGGCGAACTGACCGACGACCCTGGCACCGACGGCCCGTTGAAGATCGGCCCGTCCACCGTGACCGTCGGGCAGCCGCGCACCGCGTGCACCCCGGGCGAGGCGACCGAGGTCACCCTCCTGACGGACTTCACGCTCCAGCGCGTGAACACGGGCAGCGGGGAGCGGCTGACGTACTCGAAGGAGTGAGGCAACTCCCGGTTCCCGCGAGGTCGTTGAACGTCCGGCGAATTCAAGCCGACGAAATGCGGATACTCGCTCGTACAGCCGTACGGTGACCGGACGATCGAGTCCGGGCGGCGGCGGGGGCACCCACGGTGGAGTGGTTGAGCGCGGAGAACCTCGTGGCCGTGGCGACGGCCCTCCTCGGCATCATCGCCTCGGGCGTCATGGTCTGGTACGAGCGCCGGGTACCGCGGCGTAAACGCGTCGGCTACCGCGTGCAGATGGACAACCCCATCGGCGACGACGTGCGCTCGGGCCGCGCCAACCGCCGTCTCGGCCTGTTCGACGAAGCGGACGGCATGGCCGACGCGACCCTGGTCCTGCTGCGCATCGAGAACGACGGCTCGCAGGGCATCGACCGCGACGACTACACCGGCCCCGAACTCCATGGCCTGACCGCGGTGTTCGCCGGCCGTACCGTCCGGGGCGTCTCGGTGACCCAGCCGTCGGACACCGACCACCTCATGGACCACTTCACCGCGGCCCGCGGCTTCGCCTACGACGGCAACACCCTGCGCATCCCCCGCGTCCCGCTCAACCGCGGCGACCACTTCAAGCTGCTCGTGCTGCTCGCCGGCGGCGATGTCGGCGACGAGATCCGGCTGGTCGGCGGACTGCGCGACGGCGAGGTGCACCCCAACCGCAGTGCCACGCCGGACGACAAGCCGCCGCTGTTCAGCCGGGCGGCGCGGCTGATCACCATCGCGCTCACGGTGAGCGTGGTCACCCTGGCGGCGATCGTCGTCGTCCAGGACGACACCCCGCCCCCGATCGGCTGCGCGAGCGGCACCCTCACCCTCACCGGCTCGACCGCCTTCGCGCCCGTCCTGCGCGAGGTGGCCCGTAAGTACGAGCGGGACTGCGGCGGCGACCCGGCCATCGAGGTGGACACCCACGGTTCGACGGCCGGGATCCGGGAGCTCGCGGCGGCCGGTGCCGAGGCGGCACGGGACGGGCGGGGCTCCCCGCCCTTGGTGGCCCTGTCGGACGGCCCCAAGCCGGCCGGCCTGCCCGAACTGCGCGAGAACCGGGTGGCGGTGTCCGTCTTCGCGCTGGTGGTCAACGACGACGTGGGCCTGAAGAACCTGTCCACGGCGGACGTACGGCGCCTCTACCGGGGCGAGATCCGCAACTGGAAGCAGCTCGGCGGCCCGGACCTGCCCGTGCACCTGGTCAGCCGGGACGCGGGCTCCGGGACGAGACAGGTGTTCCAGCGCCGGGTGCTGGGACGGGGCGAGATCGCCAACTCCTCCGTCGACTGCGTCCACAAGGACGACCCGACGGCGGCCGTCATCCGCTGCGAACTCGACTCCACGGAACAGGTGCTGACCACGGTCGCCGGCCTCCCGGGCGCCGTCGGCTACAGCGAACTCAACCTGGCCGCCCGCGCGAAGGGCCTGCACTCACTGCGCCTGGACGGCGACCCGGCCTCCGTCGACGCCATCGAACACGGCATGAGCGACTACCCGTACCGCGAGATCGAGTACGCCTACACCTACGGCCGGCCCCCGGCCGACTCCCTGGCGTCGAGTTTCCTGACGTACCTCTCCCGAGGCAACGGCCAGGACGTCATCCGCACGCACGGACACGTGCCGTGCTGGACGCCGGAGGGCCTCACCCTGTGCGCGCAGGACGCCTAGCTGCGGGCATGCGTGCCGCTA
>KL569115.1:2583-8890 GCA_000715635.1 Streptomyces violaceus
GAAGCCGAGAGTGGGGGAGGCACCTCGCCGCGCCGAGCTGCGCGCCCACCCGCCCCCAGCAGCAACGCCGAGTGCCAGTGAACCCCGACCAGCTCACCGCGGCTCCGGCGGCCGCTGCCGGGGCATGTTCGGCCGGGCGCCCCCCGGCGGCGGCACGGAGAACCGCCCGTTCACACCGCCCACCTCAGCCCCCCGCGCCCCACCGGACAACACCACCGCCTGCATCCCCACCGGCGCACCCCCGGCCCGGAACTCGCCCATCCAGTCTCCGGTCTCCACCCGGACCAGCTCACTCACGTCCTCGGTGAACCGCCGCAGCACCCCGAGGCACCGCTCGGCGGCCTCACCGGCCGTCCCCTCCGCCGGGCCCAGCACCTCCCGCACGCACTCCGCCGCCCAGTCGAACTGCAGCGCCTGCAGCCGCCGCTGCACGGCCTGCGCGGTGGCCACATCCCGCATCCAGCCCGACGTCACCCCGAAGTACCGGTCGGCGGCCACACACGCCACCCCCAGCAGCAGCGCCAGACACCCCCAGGGCGCGACCCCGCCGGCGACCCCGGTCAGATCCAGCAGGGGCAGCGCGACGCCGGTGACCGCCCCCACCGCGGTCCCGCAGCGCAGCACGCGCGCACACCGTCGCTTCCACACCCGGTCCTCGAGGTACCAGGCCGCCGTCCGGAGCGCCCCGCGCTCCACCCACCGGTACAGCTCGTCCAGCCGGACCGCCGGCTCGCCCCAGTCCCCGAGCGGAAAGGCCCGCCCGGTCAGATCGCCCGGCCGCGGCCGGGCCGCCTTCTCGCCCCGTCCGTCCTGAGGCGGCACCTCGGGCTGCATCTCCGGCTGACCCACCCGGCACTCCCTACTGACCACGAACGACCACGCGCGGTCCCAGCCGACTCACACTGCGCGACGAACGACACCTGACGCGCCGGACCCTTCCTACCCCCCAATGGGTGGCGAAGATGTAGCTTTCGCCTCTTTTCCGCCCGGAAGTATTCCTTGATCCGGTATAGGGCGCGAGGGGGACTCACTCGAAAGAGTGCCGGGGCGACGGCAGGCCTGACCACGTAGGCTCGTGCCGAACGGGAAAACCCGTACCGAGCAAGGAGCTGATCGTGATCCCCGGTGGTGGCCAGCCCAATATGCAGCAGTTGCTCCAGCAGGCCCAGAAGATGCAACAGGACCTGGCGCAGGCGCAGGAGGAACTGGCGCAGACGGAGGTCGACGGGCAGGCGGGCGGTGGCCTGGTGACCGCGACCGTCACCGGCGCCGGCGAACTGCGCAATCTGAAGATCGACCCCAAGGCGGTGGACCCGGACGCTGCGTCTGTTGAAGAGACGGTCGAGACCCTCGCCGACCTGGTCGTGGCGGCCGTACAGGCGGCCAACGAGAACGCGCAGGCGCTCCAGCAGCAGAAGCTCGGCCCGCTCGCGCAGGGTCTGGGCGGCGGCGGCATCCCGGGTCTGCCGTTCTGAGACGCCCGCCGCCTTCCTCGGACGGGCGGCGGACAACTACCGTACGTACGGGAAGGCCGTACGCGGCGAACGACCTCGATGACCCAAGAAGGGCAGTCCGTTGTACGAAGGCGTGGTCCAGGACCTGATCGACGAACTGGGGCGGTTGCCCGGCGTCGGTCCCAAGAGCGCCCAGCGGATCGCCTTCCACATCCTGCAGGCCGAACCGACGGACGTACGGCGTCTCGCTCATGCCCTCATGGAGGTCAAGGCGAAGGTCCGCTTCTGTGCGACCTGCGGCAACGTCGCGCAGGAGGAGCTGTGCAACATCTGCCGCGACACCCGGCGCGACCCCGCCGTCATCTGCGTGGTCGAGGAGCCGAAGGACGTCGTGGCGATCGAGCGGACGCGTGAGTTCCGGGGCAGGTACCACGTCCTGGGCGGCGCGATCAGCCCGATCGACGGGGTGGGTCCGGACGACCTGCGGATCCGGGAACTGCTCGCGCGGCTGGCCGACGGGACGGTCACGGAGCTCATCCTGGCCACGGACCCCAATCTCGAAGGCGAGGCGACAGCCACGTACCTCGCCCGCATGATCAAGCCCATGGGCCTGAAGGTCACCCGCCTGGCCAGCGGCCTCCCGGTGGGTGGCGACCTGGAATACGCGGACGAGGTCACTCTCGGCCGCGCCTTCGAGGGGAGACGACTCCTAGATGTCTGACGCCACGCTGCACGCGACCGACCAGAACCCGGACGACTTCGCGGTCCAGATCGCGGACCAGATCGAGAGCTTCCTGGTCGCCGTCACGGAGGTCGCGAAGGGCGACGAGCCGGAATCGGCCGTGCCCTTCCTCCTCCTGGAGGTCTCCCAGCTCCTCCTGGCCGGCGGCCGGCTCGGCGCGCACGAGGACATCGTGCCGGACGAGCGCTACGAGCCCGACTCGGGCCCCGAGCCGGACGAGGACGTGCTCCGCGAGAACCTGGCCCGGCTGCTGGACCCCATCGACGTCTACTCCGAGGTCTTCGACCCGTACGAGCCCCGGAAGGCACCCGTACCGGCCCGGATCTCCGACGACCTGGCCGACGTCATGGCCGACCTGCGCCACGGCATGGCCCACTACCGCGCGGGCCGCACCACGGAGGCCCTGTGGTGGTGGCAGTTCTCCTACTTCTCCAACTGGGGCTCCACCGCCTCCGCGACCCTCCGGGCCCTCCAGTCGGTCCTCGCCCACGTCCGCCTCAACCAGCCCCTCGCCGAACTCGACGGCCTGGACACGGACCAGGGCATGGGCGACGAGACCCTGGAGTTCGAGGCGGGCAGGGTCATGGCGGAGGAGATCGGCGGGCCGCTGGGGATGCGCCCGGCCACGTAGTCGACCTCGCCCGGGAGCGCTCACCGGCCGACGGCGGCGGCCAAGGCCTCCGCGTCGACGTACGGAGCGGTCGGCGTCGGCTCGCTGTACCACCTGAGCGGCCAGGTGTTCCCCTCCAGCGCCGGGATCCCGATGTACGTGACCGTGACCGTACGGGGGTCCCGGCCGCCCAACTGCTGCACCCCGAGCGGCCATTCCCGTCTCCGTACCGCCCCGGGGGCCAGCAGGAAGTACACCCACCGCGGCCCGCTCGCCTCGCACACGATCGGCCCCGCGTCCCCGTCCGCCGCCTCGATCAGCCACTCGGCGACCAGCTCCCCTCGCACGTCCTCGACCCGGACCGCGTCGAAGTGCACTCCGGTGACGTGGAGTTGATGACCTGCCGCCGGAACCCACTCAGGGCGGTGAATCGCGTTCGTCATGGCCACACCCTCGTACTCAGGCGGCTACGGTCGGTAGCGACAGGTGAGGTACACGCCGTGGTGTAGCCGTCGGAGGTGGGGCCGTGTCGGGCCAGTACAACTCTCATTCCCAGCCGCCGGTCGCCTGGCGGTACAGCGGCAACCAGATGAAGCGCTGGCGCACGAAGGCGAACGTCAGCCGCGAGGAGCTGGCCGCCGCCAACTACTCCGCGGACACGATCAAGTCCATGGAGCAGGGGGTACGCATGCCGACCCCCCGCGTCCTCGACGCGGCCGACGAACTGTGCCGGGCCGAGGGGCTGCTGAGCGCGGCCAAGGAGTACTTGCAGAGGGAGAAGTTCCCGGCGCGGGCGCAGGACTTCATGGAGCGGGAGCGGGAGGCGATCAGCCTCTGGTGGTATGAAGTCTCGCTCGTCCCCGGGCTGTTGCAGACGAAGGAGTACGCGCGTGCGCTCATCGACAACCGCATTCCACCTCTGGACGAGGAGACGGTGGAGGAGCGGATCGCGGCTCGCATGGAGCGGCAGGCCATCCTGACCGAACGGAAGCCGCCCGTGGGGCTGAGCTTCGTTCTCTACGAGGCCGTACTGCGCAGCCCTCAGGCGGACGCTCATCAACTGCTTCACCTTCTGGAGGCTTCCCGACTGCGGAACGTCGTGGTGCAGGTACTTCCCTTCGAACGGGCCATTCCCGCCGCGCTCATGGGGCCCATAGTTCTGCTGGAGACTCGTGACCATGAGCGATTCGCCTTCACGGAAAGCCCCCTGGCCAGTGAACTTTCGGCTGATCCGGGGGCTGTCAGCCGCGTGACCGAGCGACTTAGCATGATCCGCACGCAGGCTCTCAGTCCGGACGAGTCGGCGCGTTTCATCGAGCGGATGGTGAATCAGTCATGAGCGACCAGCTGAAGTGGTTCAAGTCCAGCTACAGCGACGACGAGGGCGGCGCCTGCGTCGAAGTCGCCCTCTCCGTCGCCGTCCACGTCCGCGACTCCAAGACCCCCGCGGGCCCCGAACTCCACGTCACCGCGCCCGCCTGGGCGGCGTTCGTCTCCGCGGTTCAGCCAGAGGCTTGAGCTTCGAGCCCCTCCTCAGAGCCGTACGGCCGGGCCGGTCACCGCGATCCCGGTGTCCGTCTCCGCCGGTACCGTCACCGTGATCGTGCTCGGCCGACCCATGTCCACGCCCTGGTGGACCGTCAGGGTGGCCGGGGTCGGTACGAGGCCGAGTTCCCGCAGGTAGCCGCCGAACGCGGCCGCCGCTGCTCCCGTGGCCGGGTCCTCCAGGACACCGCCCGGCGGGAACGGGTTGCGGGCGTGGAAGACGGTGGGTGACTCCCGCTGGACCAGGTCGATCGTGGTCCAGTCCTTGCGGGCCATGAGCGTGCCGAGTGCCGTCATGTCGTACTCCAGGCGTGCCAGCCGGTCCCGGCTCGCGGCGGCGAGGACCGGGTGCCAGGCTCCGGCGAACGCCGCCCGGGGAGGCAGCGCCGGGTCCAGGTCCGCCTCGGACCAGCCCAGGATCGACAGCAGCTCGGCCAGGTCGCCCTTCTCGATCGGTGCCGTACGAGGGGCGACGCTGACCAGGGTCGCCACGAGGGTGCCGTCCGCCGACCGGTCGGTGGTGACGGTGACCGGGCCCGCCGCGGTGCGCAGCAGCAGACGCCCGGTACCGTGCCGCTCCGCGTGGGCCACGGCCGTGGCGATCGTCGCGTGGCCGCAGAACGGCACCTCGGCGAGCGGGCTGAAGTACCGGACGTCCAAGGCGCCGTCGCCGGACGGCACCACGAACGCCGTCTCGGAGTAACCGACTTCGGCCGCCGCCGCCAGCATGGCCGCGTCGTCGGCCCCGGTGGCGTCCAGCACCACACCTGCCGGGTTTCCGCCCTGGGGATCCGTGCTGAATGCCACGTAGCGCAATATCTCCATGCCCAGACGGTAGCGCCCGCCCCCGCGGTCACACTGCGTGTTTTGGGAGCTCCTTGTACGACCCCTGTACGCGGGCTGCACGGGCCCTAACCGGTGAGACGCGAGTCTGGAGTCACTTCACCAACTCCCCTCGACCTCACCGGAGATGAAGATGACCCGCCGCCCCGCAGCCACCTCCATACGCAAGCGCGTCGCCGTCGCCACCGCCGTGGCCGTCGTCGCCGCCGGCACCTTCGCCGCCGGTGCCGGGGTCGCCGGAGCCGACTCCGTGAGCAAGGGCGAGAAGTCCGCCAAGCCGGTCACCAAGGCGCAGGTGCTCGGGCTGTTCGACAACTGGAACGCCGCGCTGCGGACCGGCGACCCGCGGAAGGTCGCCGACCTGTACGCGAAGGACGCGGTCCTGCTGCCGACCGTCTCGAACGACGTCCGCACCGACAGAGCCGAGATCGTCGACTACTTCGAGCACTTCCTGCGGAACAAGCCGTCCGGGAAGAAGACCGAGTCCGTCGTCAACGTGCTCGACCGGGACACCGTGATCGACACCGGGGTGTACGAGTTCACGCTCACCGACCCCGGGTCGGGCGAGAAGAGCAACGTCAAGGCCCGCTACACGTACGCCTACGAGAAGCAGCCGAACGGCACGTGGCTGATCGTGAACCACCACTCCTCGAAGATGCCGGAGGGGTGAGGCGCCCAGGCCGCCACCTCAGCCGCCACCTCAGACGCCGCCCCGGTGGGACGCCGTCCGCAGCGTGATCTTCACGCACAGGCCGCTGCCCGGAGCGTCCGTCAGCGTCACCGTCCCGCCGTCGTCCGTCGCCAGTTGCCGGACGACGGCGAGGCCGAGGCCGGAGCCGGACTTCCCGGTCAGGCCCTGGCCCCGCCAGAAACGGTCGAAGGCGCGGGACTTCTCGGCGTCCGACATGCCGGGCCCTTCGTCGAGGACCGACACCCCCACCACATCGCCCCGGGGGTCCACCCGCACGGTGATCGTACCGCCGTCCGGTGACACCTCCAGGGCGTTGGAGAGCACGTTGTCCAGCATCTGGTCCAGATGACCGGGGCTGGCCAGCACAGACGGCCGGCCGTCGATACTCCCCCTGAGCGCGATGGTGACTCCGCGCTCGTCGG
>KL569115.1:9114-12259 GCA_000715635.1 Streptomyces violaceus
CGCCTCCCTCGCGCCATCAGAGATGTGTATAAGAGACAGCGCACCACCTCGGCCGTCGCCTGCTCCACGTCCTCGTGTACGAAATCGTCGTCCACGCCGTCCGCGATGTTGTCCAGGGACAGCCGCAACGCGGTGAGCGGGGTGCGCAGCTGGTGGGACGCGTCCGCGACGAAGATGCGCTGGGCCGCGATCAGCGTGTCCAGGCGTTCCGCGCCCTGGTTGAGGGTGCGCGCCAGGGTCTGCGTCTCCGGCGGGCCCGTGACGGGGGAGCGGGCGGTCAGGTCGCCGTCGCTGAACTTGCTGGCCATGTCGTTGAGCTGGCGCAGCGGCCGGGTGAGGCGGCGGGCGACCCCGACACCGAGCAGGGCCGCCACCCCGAGGACGAGCACGGCGAGGACCGCCCGGAAGCCCCAGATCTGCCACAGCCGGTCGGTCATCTCGCCGGTGGAGTACACGACGCGCACGGCACCGACGACCCGGTCCGTGCCGGCCTCGTGGGCGGGGACCGTGATGACCAGCTCGGGGCCCCAGATGAAGGAGGAGCCCCAGTCGGTCGTGGGGCCGTCCCCGTCGAGGACCTTCCTCAGGTCCGCGTCCCGGCTCGGGGCGAGCAGGCCCGGCGTGCAGCCCGCGGCGCCGGTGACCTGGACGTCGCCGGGTGTCTTCTCGGCGTACGCGGTGGCCATCTTCTGCAGGGCCTCGCACGAGGTGCGGTCGCCGTTGGCCAGCAGCAGGGCCATGGTGTCGGCCTCGCGCAGCACGGACGCCTCGGTGTCGTCCCGCAGCTGGTCCGTGAGGGTGAACGCCACCGGCACCGTGAACAGCGCGATGGCCACCGCGACGAGCAGGACGTAGCTGCGGACGAGCTGGCGGATCATGAGGCGCCGCTGTCCTCGCCCTTGACGGTCTCGTCCTTGGCGATCTCCAGCCGGAAGCCCACCCCGCGCACCGCCTCGATCGTGATCGCCCCCGCGAGCTTGCGCCGCAGCGCCGCCACGTGCACGTCCAGCGTCTTGGTCGGCCCGAACCAGTTCGCGTCCCAGACCGCTTCCATGATCTGCTCGCGCGACATCAGCGCCCCGGGCTCCTCGGTGAGGAAGGCCAGCAGGTCGTACTCCTTGGGCGCGAGGGCCACCTCTTCGCCGTCGAAGCGCACCCGGGCCGCCTTGCGGTCGATCGTCAGGCGCGTGCCGTAGCGGTCGGGGCCGGTCGCGGGGGCGCCTGCCGCGGGGGTACGGGCCTGCGTGCGGCGCATGACCGCCCTTATCCGGGCGATGACCTCCCGGACGCCGAAGGGCTTGGAGACGTAGTCGTCCGCGCCGAGCTCCAGGCCCACCACCCGGTCCGTCTCGTCGCTGCGGGCGCTGATCACGATGATCGGGACGTCGCCGCGGCCGCGCAGCGCCTTGCAGACGTCCAGGCCGTCGGTGTCGGGCAGACCGAGATCCAGCAGGACGACGTCGTAGGGGCCCTCGTGCGTCAGCGCGGCCTCGCCGGTGGTCACCCACTCGACCTCGAAGCCGTAGCGCTTCAGGCCACGTCGCAGGGATTCGGCGACCGGTTCATCGTCTTCCACCAGGAGTACGCGCACAGCCGAACCCTAGTGCTTGAAAGTTGGCTTACCGGGGTCGACCGAGGGGCGATTGTGACGCCGGGCACTTTCTCGCGTGGCCTGTGCCCAGGTGGGCATGAGCAGGTCTGAACGAGTACCCCGGAAGTCTCACCATGCGATATCTCGGAGGGGATTTTCGGACGCTCGTTAGACTGAGCCGACCGCGGTACGAATGCGTATGAGCGGATAGAGACGGATTGAGCGAGGAGCGCACGTGGGCCTTGTCGTGCAGAAGTACGGAGGCTCCTCCGTAGCCGATGCCGAGGGCATCAAGCGCGTCGCCAAGCGAATCGTGGAAGCGAAGCAGAACGGCAACCAGGTGGTTGCCGTGGTTTCCGCGATGGGCGACACGACGGACGAGCTGATCGATCTCGCGGAGCAGGTATCCCCGATGCCTGCCGGGCGCGAGCTCGACATGCTGCTGACCGCCGGAGAGCGGATCTCCATGGCGTTGCTGGCCATGGCGATCAAAAAGCTGGGCCACGAGGCCCAGTCGTTCACCGGCAGCCAGGCAGGTGTCATCACCGACTCGGTCCACAACAAAGCGCGCATCATCGATGTCACGCCGGGCCGGATCAAGACCTCGGTGGACGAGGGCAACATCGCGATCGTGGCCGGTTTCCAGGGCGTCAGCCAGGACACCAAGGACATCACCACCCTGGGCCGCGGCGGCTCCGACACCACGGCGGTGGCTCTGGCCGCCGCCCTCGACGCCGACGTCTGCGAGATCTACACGGATGTCGACGGCGTGTTCACCGCCGACCCGCGCGTGGTGACGAAGGCCCGGAAGATCGACTGGATCTCCTTCGAGGACATGCTCGAACTGGCGGCGTCCGGGTCGAAGGTGCTGCTCCACCGCTGCGTGGAGTACGCCCGCCGGTACAACATCCCGATCCACGTCCGGTCCAGCTTCAGCGGACTTCAGGGCACGTGGGTCAGCAGCGAGCCAGTCGTTCAGAAGACGCAGCAGCAAGGGGAAAAGCAGGTGGAGCAGGCTCTCATCTCCGGTGTCGCGCACGACACCTCCGAGGCCAAGGTCACGGTCGTCGGTGTGCCGGACAAGCCGGGCGAGGCGGCTGCGATCTTCCGCACGATCGCCGACGCCGAGCTCAACATCGACATGGTCGTGCAGAACGTGTCCGCGGCCTCCACGGGCCTGACGGACATCTCCTTCACGCTGCCGAAGACCGACGGCCGCAAGGCCATCGACGCGCTGGAGAAGAACAGGGCCGGCATCGGCTTCGACTCGCTGCGCTACGACGACCAGATCGGCAAGATCTCCCTGGTCGGCGCCGGCATGAAGACCAACCCGGGTGTCACGGCCGACTTCTTCAAGGCGCTGTCCGACGCGGGTGTGAACATCGAGCTGATCTCGACCTCCGAGATCCGCATCTCGGTCGTCACGCGCGCCGACGACGTGCCCGAGGCCGTCCGCGCCGTGCACTCCGCGTTCGGACTCGACTCCGACAGCGACGAGGCAGTCGTCTACGGGGGCACCGGCCGCTGATGGCCCACCTCCGACAGGACGCCCGG
>KL569115.1:12443-12866 GCA_000715635.1 Streptomyces violaceus
AGTCCGGGCGTCCGACGCTCGCCGTGGTGGGCGCGACCGGAGCCGTCGGCACGGTCATGCGCCAGATCCTGTCCCAGCGGGCCGACATCTGGGGCGAGATCCGGCTGATCGCCTCCCCCCGCTCGGCCGGCCGCAAGCTGGCCGTGCGCGGCGAGGAGACCGAGGTCATGGCGCTCACCGAGGAGGCCTTCGACGGGGTCGACGTCGCGATGTTCGACGTCCCCGACGAGGTCGCCGAGCGGTGGGCGCCCCTGGCGGTCGCCAAGGGCGCGGTGGTGGTCGACAACTCCGGAACGTTCCGGATGGACCCGGACGTGCCGCTCGTCGTGCCCGAGGTCAACCCGCACGCCGTGCGGATGCGGCCCCGCGGGATCATCGCCAACCCCAGCTGCACGACGCTCTCCATGATCGTGGCCCTGGGCG
>KL569115.1:13051-15075 GCA_000715635.1 Streptomyces violaceus
GATCATCGCCAACCCCAGCTGCACGACGCTCTCCATGATCGTGGCCCTGGGCGCGCTGCACGCCGAGTTCGGGCTGCGCGAGCTCGTGGCCTCCTCGTACCAGGCGGTCAGCGGTGCCGGGCGCGCCGGCGTGGCCACGCTGCGCCAGCAGCTGTCCCTGGTCGCCGGCACGGAGCTGGGCATCAGCCCCGGTGACGTACGGCGGGCCGTGGGGGACAACACCGGGCCGTTCCCGGAGCCGGTCGCGCTGAACGTGGTGCCGTGGGCCGGTTCGGCGCGTGACGACGGCTGGTCCTCCGAGGAGCTGAAGGTGCGGGACGAGTCCCGCAAGATCCTCGGCCTGCCCGATCTGCCCGTGGCCGTCACCTGTGTCCGGGTGCCGGTGATCACCACGCACTCGCTGACCGTGCACGCCCGCTTCGAGGGCGAGGTCACCGTCGACAAGGCCCGCGAGATCCTCGCCACGGCACCCGGTGTCGTGCTGTTCGACAACCCGGCCGCCGGGGAGTTCCCGACCCCCGCCGACGTCGTCGGCACCGACCCGACCTGGGTCGGACGGGTGCGGCGGGCGCTGGACGACCCCACGGCGCTCGAACTCTTCGTGTGCGGGGACAACCTGCGCAAGGGCTCCGCGCTCAACACCGCGCAGATCGCCGAGGTGGTGGCCGCCGAGCTGTCCTGACTCTCGCGGCAGCGAAAACCTCCGACCGTCGAGGTGGGTGGTTTGTAGGATCTGTGTGCGACATGTGAGCTGATCGATGGTCCGGACCACTTGTCCGTGGCGCTTCGGCATCAGAGGATTTATCTCCCCGTCCCCCGCAACCGTGCGGAGGGCGGGGAGCGTCTTTGCGGTCGCCCTTCGGCCGTGTAAGCGCTTCATCAGGCGTGGGGACGCCTGGAGTCGGGCGTGGGGACGTCCGTTCACAATTGGACATAGGGGAAGAGCGGGACGCATGAGGGCATTTGACGCACCATCTGTTGTGCAGCCTGACGCGGGTAGACCGTCGACGGCGACGGTCGGCGTGAAAGTGACGCCCGGCACGTACAACCCTCACAGGGGTCAGCGTGTCCAACAGGCGTGGCAGAGGTACTCGACTTCAGCGCGGCACGCGGCGCGGTCCTTCGACCGCCCCGTCCGGCGGCTTTCCGACCCCGCATGGCCGGTACGCCCGGTGGCATGCCGGTGATCGCGCCCGTGCCCGCAGCGCGGCCGGCCCGCATACCGAACCAGCGCGACGGTGCCGAGGACGATGCGGTCGCCGGCACCACCGTCGACCACCTCACCGAGACCTACCGCGCGCACTACCGCTCGCTGCTGGGTCTCGCCGCCCTCCTCCTCGACGACACCGCCTCCTGCGAGGACGTCGTCCAGGAGGCCTTCATCCGGGTCCACTCGGCCCGCAAGCGGGTCCGTGAACCCGAGAAGACCCTGGCCTACCTGCGGCAGACGGTCGTCAACCTCTCGCGTTCCGCGCTGCGCCGCCGCATACTCGGCCTGAAGCTGCTGTCGAAGCCCATGCCCGACATGGCCAGTGCCGAGGAAGGCGCCTACGACCAGCTGGAGCGCGACTCCCTCATCAAGGCGATGAAGGGTCTGCAGCGCCGCCAGCGCGAGGTGCTGGTGCTGCGCTACTTCGCGGACATGACCGAGGCGCAGGTCGCCGAGACCCTCGGCATATCCCTGGGCTCGGTCAAGGCGTACGGCTCGCGCGGCATCGCGGCGCTCCGGCTGGCCATGGAGGCGCCGGCATGAGCGCCTCGGACGGCGCGGGGCGAGACGGGCCCGACCGGCACGAGCCGACCAGGCCGCACGGGCAAGATCCGAAGCAATCGCACGCTGGGAACGTAACTGTGAACCACGGCCCCGACGACCAGAGCCCCGAGGGGTTCGACTCGGACGAGCTGGACCTGCGCACGATGCTGCACCAGGTGGTGCAGGAGGTGGAACCGCGCGACGGCACGCTGGATTATCTCCGCAAGGCGGTGCCCCAGCGGCGGACCCGCAAGCGGCAGGCCGTCGTGGG
>KL569115.1:15292-17905 GCA_000715635.1 Streptomyces violaceus
GTCGTGGGCATGGCCGCCGCCTGCCTCTTCATCGGCACGGCCGTCCCCGCGCTCGTCCACGTCTCCAACTCCACCGGCTCCGAAGCCAACCCGTCCGCCATCGGCCACGCCTCCGAGACCCAGGGCGGCGCGAGCCAGGGCAAGGGACCGGACGGCGGCGAGAGCACCGCGGGCGGCACCTCCGGCAAGACCGAGGGCAAGGACAAGGGCGAGAAGAAGGAGAAGGACAAGGACAAGGGCACCGGCGCCGCCACCGGCGCGACCCAGGGCGCCGACCCCTCCTCCAGCACCGCCGCCGGCATCGCGGCGTGCACCGCGGCCCAGCTCGGCCCCGCCACCGGAAGCAGCGCCGCCCCCGACTCCACGGGCGCGGTCTACGGCTCCTTCCGCGTCACCAACGTCTCCGCGGCGAGCTGCACGGTCACCGGCCCCGGCTCGGTGAGCGCGCTGCCCCAGGGCACGGCCGACATCAGCAAGGTCAGCACGGCCCGGCACGCGGCCGGGGATCCGGCGGCCGGCCTGCCCGACCCGTCCCTGGAGGCCGCCCAGCTGGTGCTCGCGCCCGGAGCCGCCTACGACGTGAAATTCGCCTGGGTCCCCACGGAGACCTGCCCCACCCCCGGCGGCAGCGTCGGCGGCCCCGGCGACCCCAGCCCCGGCCCCGACCCCACCCCGTCGGGCGACGCGACGGACACGGGCGGCACCTCCACCGGCGGCGAAACGGGCACGGCCCCGCAGCTCGCCTCGGAGGACGGCACGACCGACGGCAGCGTGGCGGTGACGTACACGCCGGGTACCGGCTCGGGCGCGAGCTCGGTCACGGTGTCCAACGCGTGCGCGGGGACCGTGTACTGGACGGGCGTGCTGGCGGGCGCCTAGGACACCCGCCGGCCTTGCCGGGCAGGGTCGGGCCTTGCCGGGCAGGGCCGGCCGCCGTCAGGCGACCACGCGCTCCTCTTCCTCCTGGACCAGGCCCAGCTCCGCGTCCCGGGCGAACTCCACCTCGCGCCGCAGCAACCGGAACCACATGAAGATCACGAACCCGACGAAGGCGAACCACTCGGCGGTGTAGCCGAGGTTCTGGAACGCCTTCAGGTCCAGCCCCGAGTCCGGCGGGGCGCTCGCGGGCACCGCCTTCATGCCCGAGTCGCCCTTGGCGAGCGTGACCCACGCGTCGTACACGTCGTACGGCACCAGGTTCACCAGGGACGCCGCGCTGATCGCCGCGGTCTGCCCGGACGGCAGGCCGCCTTCCGCGCTGACGCCGTTGGCACCCGGGCTCTCGGACGCCTGGAGCGCCCCCGTGACCGTGACCTCACCGGTGGGCGGGGCGGGGGCCTCGGCCGCGCTCGGTGAGCCGGGCAGCCAGCCGCGGACGATCGGGAGCGCCTCGCCCGAGTCGGTGCGCAGCAGTGTCAGGACGTAGTAGCCCCGCTTGTCGTCGAGCTCACGGTCCGGCACGAGCAGCTGCTTGCCGTAGCGGCCGGTCACGGTGACCTGCTTGCCGGACGTCGCCTTGGTCACCGGCAGCATCTCGGCGAGCGGCCGGGGTGCCTCGTGCCGGGCCTCGGAGACCTGCTCGGTCGCGGTGCGGTGGTCCTGCACGCGGTCCTCGAACCGGCCCAGCTGCCAGGACCCCATGAAGATGCAGAAGGGGATGGACAACAGCACGAAGACGTTGATCCCCCACCATCGGGGCGTCAGCAGAAACCGGTACACACCCTTACGGTACGGGGCGGCCGGACGAGCCCGACCCGCGGGGTGGGCGCCGATCGGTACGCGCTTTCAGTTCTTTCCGACCTGCCGGGAAGGGGGATCGGTGGAGGTTATCCACAGGCTGGGGACCTCGGCAGCGCGATGTCGGTCGAGGCGGGCAGTATGGGGCCATGACTGAGAGCAACGCGTCCGATGCGCGGGACCAGCGGGACCAGCACGAGCAAGCGGTACAGGCGGGACAGCAGGAGCGGATGCCGGACTGGGAGAAGCGCTTTCGGGCGCCCCGGGTGTCCCTGCCCGACTGGGCGGAGGACGCGCCGGACCGCTCCCTGTTCGTGTCGAACGCGACAGGGACGTACGAGCTGTACGCGTGGGACCGGTCGACGGGCGACCAGCGCCAGGTGACGGACCGGCCGAACGGCACGACGGACGGCGTGCTGTCGCCGGACGGCGCGTGGATCTGGTGGTTCGACGACAAGGACGGCGACGAGTTCGGCGTGTGGCGCCGCCAGCCCTTCACGGGCGGTGAGGACGAACCGGCCGCCGCGGGCCTTGAGGCCTCCTACCCGGCGGGCCTCGCCCTCGCCCGCGACGGGCGGACGGCGGTCGTGGGCCGCTCGACGGACGAGGACGGTACGACGATCCACCTCGTCCGCGTCGGCGAGGACCCGGTGGAGATCTACCGTCACCGCGAGTCCGCCGGCGTCGGCGACCTCTCCCACGACGGCTCGCTCATCGCCGTCGAGCACACCGAGCACGGCGACGCGATGCACTCGGCCCTGCGCGTCCTGCGCCCCGACGGCACCCCGGTCGCCGACCTCGACGACACCGAGGGCGGTACGCGCGAGCTCGGCCTGGAGGTCCTCGGCTTCGCCCCCGTCGACGGCGACACCCGCT
>KL569115.1:18125-19259 GCA_000715635.1 Streptomyces violaceus
CTGGGAGCCCCTGGTGTGGGACGTGGCCTCGGGCGAGGAGACGGACCTGGCGCTGGAGCTTCCCGGTGACGTCAGCGCCGAGTGGTACCCGGACGGCACGGGCCTGCTCATCGTGCACGGCTTCGAGGCCCGCAGCGAGCTGTTCCGCTACGACCTGGCGAGCCGCGCCCTGGCGGAGATCCCGACCCCGCCCGGCACGGTCTCCGGCGCCACGGCCCGGCCCGACGGCAGCGTGGAGTACCTGTGGTCCTCGGCCGCCGAACCGTCGGCGCTCCGCTCCACGGCGGGCGGTGTCGTGCTCGACCCGCCGGGCATGAAGTCCCCCGGCTCGGTGCCGGTGGAGGACGTATGGGTGGAGGGGCCAGGGGGCCGCATCCACGCACTGGTCCAGAAGCCGAAGGGCACCACCGGCCCGCTCCCCACGGTCTTCGACATCCACGGCGGCCCGACCTGGCACGACAACGACTCCTTCGCGGCGGGCCCGGCGGCCTGGGTCGACCACGGCTACGCGGTGGTCCGGGTCAACTACCGCGGCTCGACGGGCTACGGCCGTGCCTGGACCGACGCCCTGAAGCACCGCGTGGGCCTCATCGAGCTCGAGGACATCGCCGCGGTCCGGGAATGGGCCGTCAGCTCCGGCCTCGCCGACCCCGACCGCATCGTCCTCACCGGCGGCTCCTGGGGCGGCTACCTCACCCTCCTCGGCCTCGGCGTCCAGCCCGACGCGTGGACGCTGGGCATCGCGGCGGTCCCCGTCGCCGACTACGTCACGGCGTACCACGACGAGATGGAAGCGCTGAAGGCGATGGACCGCACCCTCCTCGGCGGCACCCCGGAGGAGGTCCCCGACCGCTTCGAGGCCTCGTCCCCCATCACCTACGTCGACCAGGTCAAGGCCCCGGTCTACATCTCGGCCGGCGTCAACGACCCCCGCTGCCCGATCCGCCAGATCGAGAACTACGTCAAACGCCTGGAGGCGCGAGGCGTGGTCCACGAGGTATACCGCTACGACGCCGGGCACGGGTCACTCGTGGTGGACGAGCGCATCAAGCAGGTGCGGCTGGAACTGGAGTTCGCGGAGAGGCACTTGAGGAACATTCGCCCCTAGCCTGCGGGCATGCGTGCCTCCCCCAG
>KL569115.1:19552-20901 GCA_000715635.1 Streptomyces violaceus
CTGCGGACCCACCCGGCCCCAGCACCAACGCCGAGCACCTCGTAACGCCGAGCAGCGATGAACACCGCTCGGCGTCTACGTGCCCGCCCGCTCCCGCCTCCTCCGCCCCAGCAACTCCGCCAACCCCCGCCGAGTAGCCGCCAGCACCACCCGATCCCCAGCCCCCAGCACATACGTGGAAGGCAGATCCCACACCAGCCCGGAAGCCGGCACCCGCTCCTCACCCGACGCCTCGGCCTCGTCCCGCCGCCCCCCAGGAGGCGCCGTATTAAGCGCCAGCACCCGCCAGGCCCCGGCCCGAAACGCCTCCGCCACCGTCCGGCCCTCCAGCTGCGGATGCCCGGCCACCTCCACCTCCGCGAAGAGCAGCACCCGCCGCTCGACCGGAATCGCCCCCAGAATCTGCCGCCCCATCATCGCCCCGGCGAACGCGGGCGCGGCCAGATGGGACACACTCCGGCTCCGGGTGAGGGCGAAGGGATGCGCGGCCCGCAGGGTCCGGTACACGGCGGTCGCGAAGTCGTCGTCGTACAGCCGCAGCACGACCCGCAGATCGGGCCGCACGGACCGCGCGTACAGCGAGGCCTCCAGATTCGTCGTGTCCGCACTGGTCAGCGCCAGCAGGGCGTGCGCCCGGTGGATCTTGGCGGCCTCCAGCACCCCCTCCTGCGTGACATCCCCGAGCACCACCGGCACCCGCAGCCGCCGCGCCGTGGCCATCCCCCTGGCCTCCGGGTCGGACTCGACGCACACCACGGGAATGTGCAGCTCACGCAACCGCGTCAGCACCCGTGTCCCGATCTTGCCGAGCCCGAGCAGCACCACGTGCCCGCCGAGCCCCCGCGGCGGCTTGCGCAGGGTGGACGCGCTGCGGAACGTGCCCAGGGCCTCCAGCACCGCGGCCAGCAGCACCGGCAGCAGCAGCAACCCGACCAGCCCGGACAGCAGTTGCAGGACCTGCCGCCCGGTCGAGTCGTGGTACGCGGGATCGTTGATGCCGAAGAGGTCGAGGAGCGTGACGTACGTGGCGTACAGGGGATGCTCCCCGGTCACGAACATGAAGGCGACGGCGAGCGCGAGCACGCACCCGACCAGCCCCGCCAGCGACCACCGCAGCCGACGCGAGAACAGCGAGGCGAACGGCGGCACCCCGCCCCGCCCGGAGGGCAGGGACGGCCCGGAGTACGACACCTGCTCCAGGACGACGGTCCCGCGCCCGGTCGCGGATGCCACCGCCATCTCGTCCGGCAGCAGTTGCGGTCCGTGCTCCCCACTGCTCTCGGAACCGTCCGCGCCGGCGGGGTCGTTGCTCGTCGCGGACAGCAGCGCCAGGGTGCACAGCCCAGGGT
>KL569115.1:21156-21615 GCA_000715635.1 Streptomyces violaceus
CCACGGCCCGCAGGACGAGCCCTTCCGTCTGGACGACCTTGCTGGTGCCGACGAGGGCGGTGGCGGCCAGCGCGGGCGCGGCCGTGTCGGCGTCGGACAGCACGGTCGTCGAGGTGTCGACGCCCGCGCCGGGTCCCGCCCCGGCGGCCACGGCCGCCGTCTGGTCGAGCAGTTCCTCGATGTGCTGCCCCAACCGCCGGTTGTAGAGCCGCAGTACGAGTCTCAGGCTGGGGTTGATCCGGCGAGCGGTGAGCGCGGCACGGATGTTGGTCTCGTCGTCGTCGTAGACGAGCGCCAGAGCCGCCGCCCGGTCGGCGCCCACCTCGGTGAGCACGGCCTCGGTGATCTCGGCGGCCTCCACGACCTGTTCGGGCGCGGCCGGTTCGGCGCCGCCCGTGCCCGTCCGGTTGACGGCCGCGCTGACCCGGTCGAACAGGGCCGCCGAGGCGGCCCGGGCCC
>KL569115.1:21834-26258 GCA_000715635.1 Streptomyces violaceus
GCCGTAGACACCCCGGAGTTCGGCGGCCAGCCGATGGGCGAGCCCGTCGTCACCGCACACGACCATGTGCGTGGCCGGTTCACCTGGCTGACCTTGATTCGGAACGCTCCCCACAAGGGAGAAGACTGCCTCACCGGGACGGCTGGTTCCAGAAGGGAACCGACCCGCTTGAACGCCCGGACCCGCCCGTCCGTACCGAAGGGGAGGCAATGCATGCCCATGCGCACCACCGGAGGTACCGGGCCCGTGGCCACCACGAAGACCGTCCCGAGGGAGAGCGGCGAGCACGGGGACATCGAGGCGGACCGGGGCCAGGAAGGTCGGGAACGCCAGGAAGACCGTGACGAGGGCAGACACCTCAACTCCGCCCTCCTGCTGACCCTTCTGCTGGTCACGGCGGTGATGTTCCAGGGCCCGATCCGCGGGGCGCTGGCCGCACCCGTGATGCAGAGCTGGATGACCGTGTTCGTGGCGGTCATGGTCCAGGCGCTGCCGTTCCTGGTGCTCGGCGTGCTGCTGTCGGCGGCGATCGCGGTGTTCGTGCCGCCGTCGTTCTTCGCCCGGGCCCTGCCGAAGCGCCCGGTCCTGGCGGTCCCGGTCGCGAGCGCGGCGGGCGCGGTGCTGCCGGGCTGCGAGTGCGCCTCGGTGCCGGTCGCCGGAGCACTGGTGCGCAGAGGCGTCACCCCCGCGGCGGCGCTGGCGTTCCTCCTCTCCGCGCCCGCCATCAACCCGATCGTGCTGACCGCGACGGCCGTGGCCTTCCCCGGCAACCCGGAGATGGTCCTGGCCCGTTTCGTCGCGAGCCTGCTGGTGGCCTGCGCGATGGGCTGGCTCTGGCACCGCGTCGGCCGCACGGACTGGCTGCGTCCCCCGGCCAGGTCGTCGTACGAGGGTCAGGGCAAGGGGGCGGCCTTCTGGGGCTCGGTGCGCCACGACGTGACGCACGCGGGCGGCTTCCTGGTGGTCGGCGCGATGGCCGCGGCGACGCTGAAGGCGGTGGTACCGGCGGACTGGCTGCGCGCGGCGGCCGGACACCCCGTGTTGTCGGTCCTGGCCCTCGCGGTCCTGGCCGTCCTCCTGTCCATCTGCTCGGAGGCGGACGCGTTCGTGGCGGCGTCCCTCACCCAGTTCTCCCTGACGGCCCGTCTGACGTTCCTCGTCGTCGGACCCATGATCGATCTGAAGCTCTTCGCGATGCAGGCGGGCACCTTCGGCCGCGCCTTCGCCCTGCGCTTCGCCCCCGCGACCTTCGCCCTGGCCGTCGTCGTATCGGCCCTGACCGGAACGGTCCTGCTGTGAACCGCCTCGCCCAGAGCGCCCTCCTCTTCCTCCTGGGCGCCACGCTCCTGCACGCCGGCATGACCGACCTCTACCTGCGCTACGTCAAGGCCGGCCTGCGCCCGCTGGTCCTGCTGGCGGGCGTGGTACTGATCGCGACGGCGGCGGCAACGCTCTGGTACGACCGCCGCCGAACCAGTCACGATCACGATCACCACCACGAACCCCGCATCACCTGGCTCCTCACGCTCCCCGTCCTGGCCCTGATCCTGGTCGCCCCGCCGGCCCTGGGCTCCTACAGCGCGGCCCACACCGGCACGGCCCTCCAGAAACCCTTCGGCTTCCCGGACCTCCCCGCCGACGGCCCCCTCCGCCTCGGCGTGGCCGACTACGCGGGCCGCGCGGTCTACGGCGACGGCCGATCCCTCCGCGACCGCGAGCTGAAGATCACCGGCTTCGTCACCCTGGACCGGGCGGGCTCCCCGTACCTGGTCCGCATGGGCCTCAACTGCTGCGCGGCGGACGCCCAGCCGGTCAAGATCGCCCTGACCGGCAACGTCCCCCCGGTCCTGAGCCCGGACACCTGGCTGGAGATCACCGGCCGCTACACCCCGCGCCGGACCAAGGACCCGGTCAACGACGGGCCGATCCCGTACCTCGAGGTCACCCGCGCCAAGCCGGTCCCCACCCCGCACGACCCCTACGACGAAACCTGGAACACCTGAAGTGGCGTACTAGACCGCCCACTTCGGGGTACTCGTGAAACCCGCTGATCAGCGATGGGGGGACGCATGACCACACACAAAGGCGAGTTCCGCACCCAGGCCGATCGCGCCGCTCCTCCCGCGGACCTCACCCGGACCCTCCTGACCGAGGCCCGCGAGGAACTCGTGAAGGCCGACAACAGGGCCGAACTGACACTGGCGACCCTGGGCGCGGCCCTGACCGCCCTGCTCGGCGCGATCGCCGCCGGCGTCATCGCCCCCGCCCAGTACGCCGTGATCCCCCAGCTCCTGGTCTGGTCCGGCTGCGCGGCCTGCGCCCCGTCCCTCGTCCTGCTCGGCCTGGCCGCGAGGCACCGCCCCATCCCGGCCCGCGACCTGTCCTCACCGGAGGCCCTGTCCCGCACCGCCTGGATCAAATACCGCTGCATACGCCGGGGGATGGCCTGGGGCGCGGTCTTCCTCACACTCACCCTGGCGGGAACACTGGCCGGGGCGCTCACCTAGGGCCTGTCAGCGCAGACCGAGCAGCTGGCCTTGAAGCCGTAGAGCCTTGCTATACATTCGATCATGTATAGTGATATACCCTCTGGTATATATGGAGGTGGGGCTCGTGAGCAGAACCGTCATCGATCTCGACGACGAGGCCCTGGAAGCGGCGGCGAAGGAGCTGGGTACTTCCACGAAGCGGGACACCATCAACACCGCCCTGCGCGAGATCGTGGCTCGCAACCGTCGCCTGCGCGCCCTGCACGAACTGCAGGACCTCGCGGATGAGGGCGCCTTGGATCTCGAGCTCCTCCTGGACAAGCGCAACTATCGAGGTGGTTCCGCCCGGTGAGCGTGGCCGACTACCTCATCGACACGTCTGCCTTGGCTCGCGTTCTTCTGCGCCAGGCAACCGAAGAGTGGGAACAGCGGATGGGCGCCGGACTGATCGCCCTGTGCGACCTCACCGAACTGGAGATCCTCTACTCCGCGCGTTCCGCGAAAGACGGCGAGACCATCCAGGAGCGACTGAACCAGTTCACCTGGTGCCCCATGCCCGACGGCGTCTACCGGCGCGCCCGCGTCGTTCAAAGGGAGCTCACCGCCAAGGGCGAGCATCGCAGTGCCGAAGCCGTCGACCTCCTCCTGGCCGCAGCGGCGGAAGAAGCAGGTCTCACGTTGGTGCACTACGACCGCGACTTCGAGACCATCGCTCGCACCACCGGACAGCCGGTCCGAATGATCGACCTCAAGTAGCCGGTGCTCGATGGCTGGAGCCGCATGGTCCACAGGGCGCGGCAACGGCCCATTGAACTGGCTGGGCATTGGATACCGGTCGAGCTATGAAGTGGGAAACCCGGCAGGGGCCTGATCCATTCACTGGATCAGGCCCCTGCTCTGGTACTTCACTGTCGGGGTGGCGGGATTTGAACCCACGACCTCTTCGTCCCGAACGAAGCGCGCTGCCAAGCTGCGCTACACCCCGATGCCGCTGCTGTCGCGGCGACGACGTTCACTTTAGCCCACCGGTGGCTAGAGACGAAATCCGGTTTTCCAGGGGTGCCGGAGGGGGTTCGGGCGGGCGTGGTCGAGGGCCACGAGGAGGACCGCCAGGGCGTAGAAGGAGAGGCCGAGGAGGAGGGCGTTGCCGAGGACCTTCTTGTAGCCGTCCAGGTCGACGTCAAGGAAGGGGTAGAGGTAGCGGCCGGACGAGCCCGGGAGGAGCAGTTCACCTCGGAGGAGGGAGAAGGCCAGGTAGGCCAGGGGGTAGAGCAGCCAGGTGCTGGCCTGGCGCAGGTGCAGGCGGCCGGGGGGCGTGAGACAGAGCCAGTCCAGTACGGCCAAGATCGGGGTCACCGTGTGGAGGGTGTAGTGGGTGAGGGCCTGCCAGCCCGCCGGGTGGGCCGCTTCGCCCGTGAGGGAGAAGGGACTGGCCTCGTTCGCCAGGAGCAGGTGGTACACGAGGGCCGCGATGACGACGTAGAGGGTCGTCGCGCCCAGTAGGGCTCCTGGCAGGGGGCGGCCGGCCGTCCAAGCGCGGCGGGCCGAGAGGGTCATGACCAGCGCCAGCAGGATGTTGCTCTGGATCGCGAAGTACCCCAGGGCCCGGGACGGGTCGCCGAGGAGAAGTTCGAGCGTCACGCCGACGGCCGCGGCGAAGGCGACCAGCAGGCGGAAGGTCGCGGCCGCGGGGCGGCGGACCGGGGTGACGACGGCCGTGGCCGGGACGGGGGAGGGCTTCAGCGCGGGCCTGCCCGGTATCGCGGGCAGGTCCGGGATGTCCCTGGGTATCGGGGCGGTCATGCCCCCACGCTGACAGAAGCGGACATAGGGGGCGATGCGGGCGGGGCTGTGTGGGTTACCCGTTACTCCGCCGATCCGACCGCGAGTCCCCGCCGATCCGACCGCGAGCCCCGGCCGATCCGACCGCGAGCC
>KL569115.1:26480-27254 GCA_000715635.1 Streptomyces violaceus
GGACGTACGGTCCTCCACCGTGTGCGTCGACAGGCCCTTCACCCGGTCCGTGTCCAGGTCGCAGTTGGTGACCAGGGCGCCGTAGAAGGGGATGCACAGCTGGCCGCCGTGGGTGTGGCCGGCCAGGATCAGGGGGTAGGCGTCGGCGGTGAAGGCGTCCAGGGTGCGCAGGTAGGGGGCGTGGACGACGCCCATCGAGAAGTCGGCGGACTCCGCCGGGCCGCCGGCCACCTGCTCGTAGCGGTCCCGCTTGATGTGCGGGTCGTCCAGGCCCGTCAGCTCCAGCGAGACGCCCTCGATCTTGAGCGTGCCGCGTGTGTTGGTCAGGTTGAGCCAGCCCGCCGCGTCGAAACCGTCCCGCAGGTCCTCCCACGGGTTGTGCACCACACCCACGGCCGGGGCATTGCCGTTGAGGCCGTGGCGGCCCTGGGCCCTCTCCAGCAGGTAGCGGGCGGGGTTGCGCAGGGTGGGGCCGTAGTAGTCGTTGGAGCCGAAGACGTACGCGCCCGGGAACTCCATCAGAGGGCCGAGCGAGTCCAGGACCTCCGGGACGCCCTCCGGGTCGGAGAGGTTGTCGCCCGTGTTGATCACGAAGTCGGGGCGCAGGCCCGCCAGGGACCGCAGCCAGCGCTGCTTCTTGTGCTGGCCGCCGACCATGTGGATGTCGGAGACCTGCAGCACACGCAGAGGGCGCATTCCTGGGGGCAGGACCGGGACGGTGACCCGGCGGAGGCGGAAGGAGCGGGCTTCGAAGCCCGCGGCGTACAACAGACC
>KL569115.1:27445-28655 GCA_000715635.1 Streptomyces violaceus
CCTCGCGCCATCAGAGATGTGTATAAGAGACAGCGGCCATCGTCTCAGACCCCGGACGTAGACCCTGCCCGGGCGGTGCCCGAAATCCCCTGGCGGCACCGGCGCTTCAATCCGCCGCCCGGCAAAACAAGGGGCGTCTTTCCTCCCGGACCTGCGACAATCAGCCCCATGACCACGCTCAAGTCGAAGCTGCAGGATGACCTCAACGTTGCGATCAAGGAGCGCGACGAGCTCCGCTCCTCGACGCTCCGGCTGACGCTCGCCGCGATCACCAAGGAGGAGGTCGCGGGCAAGACGAAGCGCGAGCTCTCCGACGACGAGGTGCAGAAGGTGATCACCCGCGAGGCGAAGAAGCGTCGCGAGGCGGCCGAGGCTTTCGCCCAGGGCGGTCGTGCCGAGAGCGCCGAGCGGGAGAAGGCGGAGGGCGAGGTGCTCGCCGCCTACCTGCCCAAGCAGCTCTCCGACGACGAGCTGAACACGATCGTCGCGCAGGCCGTCGAGGAGGCGAAGGCCGCGGGTGCCGAGGGGCCCCGGGCCATGGGTGCCGTCATGAAGATCGTGAACCCGAAGGTGGCCGGGCAGGCGGAGGGCGGCCGGGTCGCCGCCGCGGTGAAGAAGCTGCTGGCCGGCTGACCGGCTCACCTCACAGGGGTGGCCCCCTACGTCCCGTCCAGGACGTGGGGGGCCACCCCTGTTCGCTCACACCGCGGGCTCAGCCGAACCGCCCGCCGTTTCCGTTGCCACCCCCGTTGTCCTGGCCCCGGAAGAAGCCCTCGGGGATCGAGAACGAAGGCGTCGGGAAGGGCTCGTCGCCCCCGCCGCCGTTGTTGCCGCCGACCAGGCCGCCGATGAAGCCGCCGTTGCCGTTGTCCCCCTCGTCGCGGTCGTCGTCGTCGCGGTTCCCGTCGCCGCGGCCCTTGTCGCGGCCGTCGGGGATGTGGATGTCGTTGAACTGCTCGACGGGCTTGCCCTCCAGCGCGCCGGACATCATGTCCCGCCAGATCGGACCGGGCACCTCACCGCCGAAGACCTTGCCGTACGACCGGCCGCCGATGGTGATGCCGGACATCTTCCGCTTGTGCGCGGGGTCGCCGACCCACACCGCGCCGGCCATGTTCGGCGTGTAGCCCACGAACCAGGCCGCGTAGCGCTCGTCCGTCGTACCGGTCTTGCCCGCGCTGGGACGGCTGCCGAGGCCGGCCTGCGAACC
>KL569115.1:28873-31033 GCA_000715635.1 Streptomyces violaceus
GAACCCGTACCGTCCTCGACGACGCCCTTCAGCAGCGCGTTGATCGTGTCGGCGGTCTTCTCCGACATCGCACGCGAGCAGGTCGACTTCGGGACCTGAAGCGACTTGGTCTTGTCACCGACCCGCTGGCTGACCGACTCGATGGCGATCGGCGTGCAGTACATGCCGCGGGAGGCGAAGGTCGCGTACCCGTTCGCCATGGTCAGCGGGGACATCTCCTGGGTGCCCAGGGCGATGGACGGCACCTGCGGCATCTTGTCGCCGTCGGCCCGCTCGACGCCCATCTTCTTCGCCATCGTCGTCACCGGGCAGATGCCGATGTCGCTGATCATCTGGACGTAGTAGGTGTTGACCGACTTGGCGGTCGCTTCCTTCATGTCGTACGGGCCGACCTCCGAGTCGTTCTCGTTCTCGAGCTTGGCCGGGTTGTCGCGGTCGTTCATCCACCGCTTGCCGTCGCAGGCCGAGACCGGGCTCGGGTACGCCATCTGGTACGGCGCGGAGTACACCTTGTTCGCCGGCATGCCGTCCTCGAGGGCCGCGGCGGCCACGATCGGCTTGAACGTCGAACCGGGCTGGTAGCCCATGCCGCCGCCCATCGACCCGTCGACGGAGAGGTTGATCTGCGTCTCGTTCTTGCCGAAGCCGTACGGACGCGACTGGCCCATGGCGAGGATCTTGCCGGTGCCGGGCTGGACGATGCTGGTGGCGGTGGCCACCTCGTCGCTCTTGTAGACGTGGTCCTTGATGGACCGCTGTGCCGAATCCTGGGCCTGCGCGTCCATGGTGGTGCGGATGGTGAGGCCGCCCTGGTTCCAGACCTTCGCCCTGGCCTCCTTGGTCTTGCCGAAGACCTTGTCGTTCAGGAAGACCTCGCGCACGTAGTCACAGAAGAAGCCCGCGCCCTTGACCGCCGTGATGCAGCCGTTCCTGGGCTTGCTGACCTTGAGGCCGAGCGGCGCCTTCATCGCGTCGGCGGCCTGTGCCCGGGAGATGTCGCCGACGGCGGCCATGCGCTGGAGCACGATGTTGCGGCGCTTGGTGGCCTCCGCCTCGTCGTTGACCGGGTCGTACCGGCTGGGCGACTGGACGATGCCGGCGAGGAGGGCCGACTCCTGGATGTTGAGGTCCTTGGCGGACTTGGAGAAGTACCGCTGGGCCGCGGCCTCGACGCCGTAGGCCTGCTGGCCGAAGAAGGTGATGTTCAGGTAGTTCTCGAGGATCTTCTTCTTCCCCAGCTCCTCCTCGACCTGGATCGCGTACTTGAGCTCGCGGATCTTGCGGCCGATGGTCTGCTGGGTGGCCTGCGCGACCTTCGTCGGGTCGTCACCCGCCTCCTCGACGAAGACGTTCTTCACGTACTGCTGCGTCAGGGTGGAGGCGCCCTCGGAGACTCCGCCGGTCTGCGCGTTCTTGTTGAGGGCGCGCAGGACGCCCTTCAGGTCGACCGCGCCGTGCTGGTAGAAGCGCGAGTCCTCGATCGCGACGATCGCCTTCTGCATGTACGGCGAGACGTCCTTGAGCCCGACCACCGTGCGGTCGCGCGAGTAGACCGTGGCGATCTGGCCGCCGTCGGCGTCGAGGATCGTGGTGCGCTGACTCAGCGGCGGCGTCTTCATGTTGGCGGGGAGCTCGTCGAAGCTCTCGACCGAGCCCTTCGCCGCGAGCCCCAGCGCGCCCACCGCGGGCAGCGCGATACCGGCCAGCACGGCTCCCGCAAGGACACTGACACCGAGGAACTTGGCGGCCTGCTGCGCAGGAGACAGACCACCGCCCGAGCTCTTCTTTGGCATGAGGGCAGCCTACGTTCTCATTCGCCGGACAGGCGTATATGCCTTGGCCTAAGCTGCTCTCAACTGTCACAGCAGTGAGGTCACGTATCAATACGTCCGGCGACCCCGAATCGTTCCGGGTGTTCCCCAACTTTTTTGGTGGGGTCGTGTCCGAATCCGCCTTGTGTGTCATAGGGCGTCCGTTGTGACGCAACTGAACTGTCCTGGTTTGCCGGGAAAGTTATGTATGTCGTCAGCTCACTCCCCCGGGTGATCTGCCGCTTACCCATAGTCCGTTCGGGCCATTCAAGATTGGGCCCGACGGGGGTGTTGCGCTGTGCCCACCTTCCGTAACGTCCTCAACTGGCGGCGGTGAATATGCCGCTGC
>KL569115.1:31260-31812 GCA_000715635.1 Streptomyces violaceus
CGGTCTGCCTTGCCAGCCCGCTCAGAGATGTGTATAAGAGACAGCGATTCGGGAGAGGACGGCGCCGGTATGGGCTGGGTAGTCGACTGGAGTGCGCAGGCGGCCTGCCGCACTACCGATCCGGATGAACTGTTCGTTCAAGGAGCAGCGCAGAACAGGGCCAAGGCGGTGTGCACCGGATGTCCGGTGCGTACGGAGTGCCTGGCCGACGCGCTCGACAATCGCGTCGAGTTCGGCGTGTGGGGAGGCATGACGGAGCGGGAGCGCCGCGCACTGCTGCGCAGGCGGCCCACGGTGACGTCCTGGCGCCGGCTGCTGGAGACGGCGCGCAGCGAGTACGAGCGCGGCACGGGTGTCGTGTCCCTCGACGACGACGAGATCTACGAGAACTACGCCGCGGTGAGCTGAGGAGTTCCCACCGGGGACTCTACGGGGGCTCCTCGGCACTGATGTCCGGTCGGGGGCCCGTACGGGCCCTCAGGCATCACTGCCGGGCGACTCCGGCTCGGCCGCGTCGGGAAGCTCGCGCTCGTTCGCCGCGAGCCGGTCACC
>KL569115.1:32018-43971 GCA_000715635.1 Streptomyces violaceus
GAGCCGGTCACCGATGTCGCGCAGTCCCGCGAGGTCGTGCACATCGCCGGGCAGCGCGGCCACTTCCGTCACGGCCACCTCGGGGTGGAGCGCGGTGAAGCGGTCACGCGTGCGCTGCTCACGGGAGAGCAGCTGCATGCGTTCGGCGTGCAGCCTCAGCAGGCTTGCCGTGAGCTGGTCGACGGACCGCTTGGTGTCTTCGGCGTTCTCGGCGTCTGCTGCGTCCTCGGTGGGGGAGCCACCCTCGGGAGCCGATGTCGATGCCGTGGCTGAGGTCTGAGCTTGGGTCTGATCTGAGGTCTGAGCTGGGGTTTCGGACGTGGGAGAGGCTGAACTGTCGTATGCGTCGGGGGAGTTACGAAGTCCAGCTTTCCCGCCCTCCTGATCCACAATGCGGGGCTCTTCAAGATTTTCCGCGGCGGCGAGCGCCCGCTCGGCCGACAGCCGCTCGGCCCCGCTGCCGTGGACCCGGTTGAGCACCAGCCCGGCGAGCGGCATGTCCTCCGCGGCCAGGCGCTCCACGAAGTACGCGGCCTCGCGCAGCGCGTCCCGCTCCGGGGCCGCGACCACGAGGAACGCCGTCCCGGGCGCCTGGAGCAGCTTGTACGTCGCGTCCGCTCGCGTGCGGAAGCCTCCGAACGTCGTGTCCATCGCGGACACGAACGTCTGGACGTCCTTGAGGAGCTGTCCGCCGAGCAGCTTGCCGAGGGTGCCGGTCATCATCGACATCCCGACGTTCAGGAATTTCATGCCGGCGCGCCCGCCCAGCTTCGCCGGCGCCGTCAGCAGCCGGATCAGCCGCCCGTCCAGGAACGACCCGAGCCGCTTGGGCGCGTCCAGGAAGTCAAGGGCCGAGCGGGACGGCGGAGTGTCGACGATGATCAGGTCCCACTCGTCCCTGGCCCGCAGCTGCCCGAGCTTCTCCATCGCCATGTACTCCTGCGTGCCCGCGAAGCCCGCCGAGAGCGACTGGTAGAAGGGGTTGCCCAGGATCGCGGCCGCCCGCTCGGCGTCCGCGTGCACCTCGACGATCTCGTCGAAGGTGCGCTTCATGTCGAGCATCATCGCGTGCAGCTCGCCGCCCGCCGAGTCGTCGATGCCCTTGACCCGGCGCGGGGTGTTGTCGAGGGAGTCGATGCCCATGGACTGGGCGAGCCGGCGGGCCGGGTCGATGGTGAGGACGACCACCTTGCGGCCCCGCTCGGCCGCGCGCAGGCCCAGGGCCGCCGCGGTCGTGGTCTTGCCGACCCCGCCCGAGCCGCAGCACACCACGATCCGGGTCTTCGGATCCGCCAGCAGCGGATCGACGTCGAGCAGGCGCGCGGGGGAGAGACGGGAGCGGGCCGGGTCGTGTGTGTGGGCCGGGTCCGGACGACTCATGACATCCCCTGCTTCCGACTCATGACCAGTTTCATGACGCCTTGTTCCACGACGGCCTTCATGAACATGCCCCGTCCGTGGCGGCACCGCTCATGACACGCCCTGCTCGCGCAGCTCGCGGGCCAGCGCGTACAGCCCCGCCAGGTCCATGCCCTCGGCGAACAGCGGCAGTTCGTGCAGCGGCAGGCCCAGCTCGGCGAGCACCGCACGCTGCTCGTGCTCCAGCGCGTACCGCTCGGCGTACTCATCGGCCTGCGTGAGCAGCGGGTCCACCAGCCGCTCGGCACGCCCGCCGCGCCGTGCCCCGCCGAGCCCGGCGGACGACAGCGACCGCGCAACCGTGGAACGCGTGGCCGTCCGGACGAGTTCCAGATCGGTCTCGTCCAACACCTCCGGCCGCACCATGTTCACGATGATCCGCCCGACCGGCAGCCGCGCCGACCGCAGCTCGGCGATGCCGTCCACGGTCTCCTGGACGGGCATCTCCTCCAGCAGCGTCACCAGGTGCACGGCCGTCTCCGGCGACTTCAGCACCCGCATCACGGCCTGTGCCTGATTGTGTATCGGGCCGATCTTGGCGAGGCCGGCGACCTCGTCGTTGACGTTGAGGAAGCGCGTGATGCGCCCGGTGGGAGGCGCGTCCATGACGACGTAGTCGTAGGTGAACCGCCCGCTGCGCTCCTTGCGCCGCACCGCCTCGCACGCCTTGCCGGTGAGGAGGACGTCCCTCAGTCCCGGCGCGATGGTGGTGGCGAAGTCGATCGCGCCGAGCTTCTTCAGGGCCCGTCCGGCGCTGCCCAGCTTGTAGAACATCTGGAGGTAGTCCAGAAGGGCCAGTTCGGGGTCGATGGCCAGCGCGTACACCTCCCCGCCCCCGGGAGCGACGGCGATCTTCCGCTCCTCATAAGGCAGCGCTTCCGTTTCGAAGAGCTGCGCGATGCCCTGGCGGCCTTCGACCTCGACGAGAAGCGTCCGCTTCCCCTCCGTGGCCAAGGCCAGCGCTAGGGCCGCGGCCACCGTGGTCTTGCCGGTACCGCCCTTGCCGCTGACGACCTGGAGCCTGCTCACGTATTCGAGCCTAACCAGTCCGCGCCCGGGCTACTCCGGAGGCTGTGGACAACCGGCGCCGTGGTCGGCCGCGTGCCCCCTGTCCGCCAGGGGCTAGAGTCGGCCGCATGACCAAGTGGGAATACTCAACCGTGCCGCTGCTCGTCCACGCCACGAAGCAGATTCTGGACACCTGGGGCGAGGACGGCTGGGAGCTCGTCCAGGTCGTGCCCGGGCCGAACAACCCCGAGCAGCTCGTGGCCTACCTGAAGCGGGAGAAGCAGTAATGGGTGCCGTCGAGGCGAAGCTGGCCGAGCTCGGTCTGACCCTGCCCGACGTCGTCCCGCCGCTGGCCGCGTACCAGCCGGCCGTGCAGACCGGCCCGTACGTCTACACCGCCGGGCAGCTCCCGATGGTGGACGGCAAGCTTCCGGTCACCGGCAAGGTCGGCGCGGAGGTCACCCCGGAGGAGGCCAAGGAGCTGGCGCGTACGTGTGCGCTGAACGCCCTGGCCGCCGTCAAGTCCGTCGCCGGTGACCTGGACCGCATCGCGCGCGTGGTGAAGGTCGTCGGCTTCGTGGCCTCGGCCTCGGACTTCACGGGCCAGCCCGCCGTGCTGAACGGCGCGAGCGAGCTGCTCGGCGCGGTCCTCGGCGACAAGGGCGTGCACGCGCGCAGCGCGGTGGGCGTGGCGGTGCTGCCGCTGGACGCCCCGGTGGAGGTCGAGATCCAGGTGGAGCTCGCGTAATCCGGGTGGAGCTCGCGTAGAGCCTCCTCCGCGGGCCCGGCCGCGGCACGGGCCCCGAGGGCCACTCGAACATCAGCCCGTCACGGGATAGCCTCGCGACCATGGCGAACGGTCAGTGGTACCCCCCGGAATGGCCTGACCGCATCCGCGCACTCGCGGACGGCACGCTCACGCCGGTCACCCCGAAGCGCGCGGCCACCGTCATGCTCCTGAAGGACACCGGCACCGGCACCGGTCCCGCTGTCCACATGCTGCGCAGACGCGCCTCCATGGCCTTCGCCGGGGGCGCGTACGCGTATCCGGGCGGCGGCGTCGACCCCCGGGACGACGACCACCAGGTCCGCTGGGCGGGCCCCACGCGCGCGTGGTGGGCGGACCGGCTCGGCGTCGACGAGACGGCGGCCCAGGCGATCGTCTGCGCGGCCGTACGGGAGACGTACGAGGAGGCGGGCGTCCTGCTCGCCGGACCCGCGCCCGACTCGGTCGTCGGCGACACCACCGGTGCCGACTGGGAGGCGGACCGTGCCGCCCTGGTGGCACGGGACCTCTCCTTCGCGGAGTTCCTGGACCGCCGCGGCCTGGTCCTGCGCTCCGATCTGCTCGGCGCCTGGACCCGCTGGATCACCCCGGAGTTCGAGGCCCGCCGCTATGACACCTGGTTCTTCGTGGCCGCCCTTCCCGAGGGGCAGCGCACCCGCAACGTCTCCACCGAGGCGGACCGTACGGTGTGGATCGCCCCGGGCGAGGCGGCGGCCGGCTACGACAAGGGCGAGCTGCTGATGATGCCGCCGACCATCGCGACCCTGCGCCAGCTGACGCCGTACGGCACGGCCGCCCGGGCGCTCGCGGACGCCCCGGGGCGTGACCTCACGCCCGTGCTGGCCACCGCCCGCCTCGTGGACGGCGAGATCGTGCTGTCCTGGCCGGGCCACGACGAGTTCACCAAGCACATCCCGACCACCGGTGGAGCCACCGCATGACGGACGCAGCAGCCCTTCCCGGCCAGCCTCGGGGCGGTGTCCTCACAGGCCCCGCCACTGCGCGGGCCGTCAACGTCCTGGCCCCCAACCCGTCGGCCATGACCCTGGACGGCACGAACACCTGGATCCTCTCCGAGCCCGGCTCGGACCTGGCCGTGGTGGTCGACCCGGGCCCGCTCGACGACGGACACCTGCGTCATGTCGTCGACACGGCCGAGCAGGCCGGCAAGCGCGTCGCCCTGACGCTGCTGACCCACGGCCACCCCGACCACGCCGAGGGCGCCGGGCGGTTCGCCGAACTGACCGGCACGCGCGTGCGTGCGCTCGACCCGGCCCTCCGGCTGGGTGACGAGGGGCTGGCCGCCGGGGACGTGATCACCGTCGGCGGCCTCGAACTGAAGGTCGTACCGACCCCCGGCCACACCGCCGACTCCCTCTCCTTCCACCTCCCGGCGGACCAGGCCGTCCTGACCGGCGACACGGTCCTCGGCCGCGGTACGACGGTCGTGGCCCACCCTGACGGCCGCCTCGGCGACTACCTGGACTCCCTGCGGCGCCTCAGGTCCCTCGCGGTCGACGACGGCGTCCACATGGTGCTGCCGGGCCACGGACCGGTCCTGGAGGACGCCCAGGGCGTCGTCGAGTACTACCTCGCCCACCGGGCCAACCGCCTCGCGCAGGTGGAAACGGCCGTCGAGGACGGCTACCGCACCCCCGCCGAGGTCGTCGCCCACGTCTACGCGGACGTGGACCGCACCCTGTGGCCGGCGGCGGAACTGTCGGTGCGGGCGCAGTTGGACTACCTGGAGGAGCACGGGCTCATCTGACCGTGCCCGTGGAGGACCTGGAGGACCGACGTGGCCGTGTACGACGTCGGGCCCTGTCTCGCAGGAGACAGGGCCCGATGACGTACGGCACGCGCGTGTGCGCGTCAGCGCGAGCGCTTGGCGAGGCGTTCCACGTCCAGCAGGATCACCGCGCGGGCCTCCAGGCGCAGCCAGCCGCGCTGGGCGAAGTCCGCCAGCGCCTTGTTGACCGTCTCGCGGGACGCGCCGACCAGCTGGGCCAGCTCCTCCTGCGTGAGGTCGTGGACGACGTGGATGCCCTCCTCGGACTGCACGCCGAACCGGCGGGACAGGTCCAGCAGGGCGCGGGCGACGCGGCCCGGGACGTCCGAGAAGACGAGGTCGGACATCGCGTCGTTGGTCTTGCGCAGCCGGCGGGCGACAGCGCGCAGAAGCGCCGTGGCCACCTCGGGGCGGGCGTTCAGCCAGGGCTGGAGATCGCCGTGGCCGAGACCGAGCAGCTTGACCTCGGTCAGTGCGGAGGCCGTCGCGGTGCGCGGGCCCGGGTCGAAGAGCGACAGCTCGCCGATGAGCTCGCCGGGGCCGACCACGGCCAGCATGTTCTCGCGGCCGTCCGGGGACGTGCGGTGGAGCTTGACCTTGCCTTCCGTGACCACATACAGGCGGTCGCCGGGGTCCCCCTCGTGGAACAGCGAGTCGCCGCGCGCGAGGGTCACCTCACTCATGGAGGCGCGGAGCTCCGTGGCCTGCTCGTCATCGAGCGCCGCGAAGAGCGGGTTGCGCCGCAGAACGTCGTCCACGAGTTCTCTCCTTGTCGACCTGCTCAGGGGACCTGGATCCCCCTTGTATCAAGGCACCGTGGTGCCCATTTTGCCGGACGGTCCAAACAGTGTGATCTGTCACAAGGATGCAGCACAGGTGTCCCGGGGTACGCGGCAGGGGTCCAATTGGACGCCGATCTTCAGGGCCCGGGGCGGATGTCGGTGCCACGCCTTAGGCTGGCCGGGTGTCCAAATCGCCGGTGAGAGCACAGGCCGAGGGGGCTGCGCGGGTGGTTGTACGTCGCGATTCCGCTGTGGGCGAACAGAGCCCCGATGGCGGTAGGAAAACGGCGAAAGCGACAGAGAGGGCGGTGCCTTCAGGCAAGTCGACGCCGGCCAAGAAGGCTGCCGCCACGAAGGCCGCAGCCACGAAAGCCGCTGCCACGAAGGCTGCCGCCAAGAAGGCCGGGGCCGCGAGCAAGAAGGCGTCTGCGAAGAAGGCGGCAGCTGTGAAGAAGGCGCCTGCCGCCAAGAAGGTCACCGTCGCGCCCAAGAAGGCCACGGCCCGCGTCAAGGGCACCGCCCCCGCAAAGGCCGTCGTCCACCCGCCGGGTGACGAGTCGCGTACGGCCCTGGTCCGCCGGGCCCGCCGTATCAACCGCGAACTCGCCGAGGTCTACCCGTACGCCCACCCCGAGCTGGACTTCGACAACTCCTTCCAACTGGTCGTCGCCACGGTCCTGTCCGCCCAGACCACCGACCTGCGCGTCAACCAGACGACACCCGCCCTCTTCGCCAAGTACCCCACCCCCGAGGACCTGGCCGCCGCCAACCCGGAGGAGGTGGAGGAGATCCTCCGCCCGTGCGGCTTCTTCCGGGCCAAGACGAAGTCGGTCATAGGGCTGTCCAAGGCCCTGGTGGAGGAGTTCGGCGGTGAGGTCCCGGGCCGGCTGGAGGACCTGGTCAAGCTGCCCGGCGTCGGCCGCAAGACCGCGTTCGTCGTGCTCGGCAACGCCTTCGGGCGGCCAGGCATCACCGTGGACACGCACTTCCAGCGCCTGGTGCGCCGCTGGCAGTGGACCGGCGAGACCGACCCGGACAAGATCGAGGCCGCCATCGGCGCGCTCTTCCCGAAGAGCGACTGGACGGACCTCTCGCACCACGTCATCTGGCACGGCCGCCGTATCTGCCACGCCCGCAAGCCCGCCTGCGGCGCCTGCCCGATCGCCCCGCTCTGCCCGGCGTTCGGCGAGGGCGAGACCGACCCGGAGAAGGCGAAGAAGCTGCTCAAGTACGAAAAGGGCGGCTTCCCCGGCCAGCGCCTGCGGCCCCCGCAGGCGTATCTGGACGCGGGGGGCAAGCCGGCGCCGCCGCTGGGGGCCGGATGAGCTGCCCGAACGGGGGATCGCGGTCGTTCGCGGAACGATCTCGGACCCGCCGTGCGTTGGAAGCGGCAGGACGACGGGGGTGGCGATGACGCGTGCGAGCGACACACAAGGCGGGCCTTTGACGCCGAGCAAGGAGGGCCTGCCCGCCTGGCTGGACCCGGTGGTGCACGCCGTGCAGACGGTCAGTCCGCGGCAGCTCAGCCGGTTCCTGCCGCCGGAGGACGGCGCCGGGCGCCAGTCCGCCGTGCTGATCCTGTTCGGGGAGGGCGAGCGCGGCCCCGAGCTGCTGCTCATGGAGCGCGCGAGCTCCCTGCGCTCGCATGCCGGCCAGCCCTCGTTCCCCGGCGGCGCCCTTGACCCGGAGGACGGCGATCCGCGGGGCGACGGCCCGCTGCGGGCCGCCCTGCGCGAGGCGGAGGAGGAGACCGGCCTCGACCCCTCGGGCGTCCAGCTCTTCGGCGTCCTGCCCAGGCTGTACATCCCGGTCAGCGGCTTCGTCGTCACCCCGGTGCTGGGCTGGTGGCGCGAACCGAGCCCGGTCGGGGTCGTCGATCCGAACGAGACCGCCAGGGTCTTCACCGTCCCCGTGGTGGATCTCACGGATCCCGCCAACCGCGCCACCGCCGTCCACCCCAGCGGCCACCGAGGTCCGGCATTTCTGGTCGAATCAGCCCTTGTATGGGGTTTCACGGCCGGAATCATCGACCGGCTGCTGCATTTCGCGGGCTGGGAGCGGCCCTGGGACCGCGAGAAGCAGGTCCCGCTCGACTGGCGCGCATGACAGGGTGGCCTCCGTGAACGTGCTGGACATCTTGTTGCTGGTCGCCGCCGTGTGGTTCGCGGTCGTCGGGTACCGCCAGGGATTCGTCGTCGGCATCCTGTCGGTGATCGGCTTCCTTGGCGGCGGTCTCGTCGCGGTCTACGTACTGCCCGTCATCTGGGACGCGCTCACGGACAACGCGGAGGTGAACACGACCGCCGCCGTCGTCGCGGTCGTCGTCGTCATCGTCTGCGCCTCCGTGGGCCAGGCCCTCACCACCCACCTCGGCAACAAGCTGCGCCGGCACATCACCTGGTCCCCGGCCCGGGCCCTCGACGCCACCGGCGGTGCCCTGGTCAACGTCGTGGCGATGCTCCTGGTCGCCTGGCTGATCGGTTCGGCCCTCGCGGGCACCACCCTGCCGACGCTCGGCAAGGAGGTCCGCAACTCCAAGGTGCTGCTGGGCGTCTCGCAGGCGCTGCCGGAACAGGCCGCCACCTGGTTCGCCGACTTCTCCTCGGTCCTCGCGCAGAACGGCTTCCCGCAGGTCTTCAGCCCGTTCTCGAACGAGCCGATCACCGACGTCCAGCCGCCGGACCCCGCCCTGGCCGACAGCCCCGTGGCGAACCGCTCCCAGCGCTCCATCGTCAAGGTCATGGGCACGGCCCCGAGCTGCGGCAAGGTCCTGGAGGGCACCGGCTTCGTCTTCGCCGGCCGCCGTGTGATGACCAACGCGCACGTGGTGGGCGGCGTCGACGAGCCGACCGTGCAGATAGGCGGCGAGGGCAGGAAGTACGACGCCACGGTCGTCCTCTACGACTGGCGGCGCGACATCGCCGTACTCGACGTGCCGGACCTCAAGGCGCCCGCGCTGCGGTTCACCACCGAGGACGCCGGCAGCGGGGACGGCGCGATCGTCGCGGGCTTCCCGGAGAACGGGGCGTACGACGTGCGGGCCGCGCGCGTGCGCGGCCGCATCACGGCCAACGGCCCGGACATCTACCACCGGGACACGGTCCGCCGTGACGTCTACTCCCTCTACGCGACCGTCCGCCAGGGCAACTCCGGCGGACCGCTGCTCACCCCCGAAGGCAGGGTCTACGGCGTGGTCTTCGCCAAGTCCCTCGACGACGCCGAGACGGGGTACGCGCTGACCGTGGACGAGATCCAGGAGGACATCACCAAGGGGCGCACCGCCAACCAGCAGGTGGACAGCGACAGCTGCGCGCTCTAGGGGCGGCCCTGCGGAGAAGTGTTCGAGGCGTCACTCGCGCGGGTGGCGCCTCAGTCGCGTGTGTGGCGCAGACGTACGGAGACCCAGCGGGCCCGGCGGCGGAGGATACGCGGGATCCCGACCCGGGGATCCGCGGTCACCATCTGCGGTGCGCCGCTTCGCTGGTGGGGGTTCGCACCGCCCGCCGAGCGGCGATTGCGGCTTGCGTCACTGTAGTCGTGCGTCCAGCCCATACCCCGACGTCTGCCCCCGCCCCATGGTCGATAACCGCTCCCGGGGCGCCCAATTGGCCTATGCGCCAGGCAATTGGCCGTTCGTAGGACAGGCGTTCACGTGCGGATACCGGGCGGGGTCGACCGGTCACCGATCGGGTTCGGGGTCCTTCAGCCAGTTGATGAGCTCCGAGGAGAACGCGACCGGGTCCTCCTCGTGCGGGAAGTGGCCGAGACCGTCGAACAGGCGCCAGCGGTACGGGGCTTCGACGTACTCGCCGGATCCGGCCGCGCTGCGCGTGCGCATCACGGGGTCGAGCGAGCCGTGCAGATGGAGGGTGGGTACGCGCACGGGCCGCTTCATGCGCCGGTTGAACTGGATGCCGTCCGGACGGGCCAGGGAGCGCACCATCCAGCGGTACGGCTCGACCGCGCAGTGCGCCGCGGAGGGGATGCACATGGCGCGGCGGTACGTCTCGAGGGCCTCGTCCTCCGGCGGCCGGGGACCGGACCAGTCCTGGATCAGCTCGGCCACGAGCGCCCCGTCGTCGGCGGTGAGCTGCCGCTCGGGGATCCAGGGCCGCTGGAACCCCCAGATGTGTGAACCGGCCCGCGTCTGCTTGACGTCTCGCAGCATGGCCGAGCGCCAGCGCCGCGGATGCGGCATGGACGCGACCGCCAGCCGCCGCACCAGCTTGGGGCGCATCGCGGCGGCTGTCCACGCGAGGTATCCGCCCAGGTCGTGGCCGACCAGCGCGGCGTCCGGCTCGCCGAGCGAGCGGATGACGCCGGTGACGTCGAGCGCGAGGTTGGCGGGGTCGTAACCGCGCGGCGTACGGTCGCTGCCCCCGACGCCCCGCAGGTCCATGGCCACGGCCCGGAAGCCCGCGTCGGCGAGTGCCACCAGCTGGTGCCGCCAGGTCCACCAGAACTGCGGGAAGCCGTGCAGCAGCAGCACCAGCGGCCCGTCGCCCAGCTCGGCGATGTGGAAGCGGGCGCCGTTGGCGGCGACGTCGCGGTGGCTCACCTTCCTCCCGCCGGGGAGGTCGAGGAGAACGGCCGAGGCCGGTTGTGCCGAAGGTGTGGCGGGGTCCGTCATGACGACGAGCGTGCCACAGCCTCGATGGCCTCGGGGACCCGGTCCTGCGGGAGCTCCGGACGCGGGTGCGGCTTGGCCTTCTGCAGGACGACCGCGGTCTCCTTCATCGAGGCGGCGACCTTCTGCGGACCCTTGCTCTTCTTGGCCTTCTTCGCGAAGACCACGCCGATCAGCGCGAGCACGACCGCGACCAGCACGTTCGCCGCGAAGGACAGCAGGAAGCAGATCGCGAGGTTCCAGTCGCTCCAGGTGCGGATGCCGTACGCCAGCGCGAAGTTCAGCATCGGCAGGGAGAACAGCAGGACCGCGCCGGCCATGGAGAAGGCGCCGCCGCTGGTCGCGCCGCGCTTGACGTCCTGTTTGAGCTGCGCCTTCGCCAGCGCGATCTCGTCGTGCACCAGCGCCGACATTTCCGCCGTCGCCGAGGCGAACAGCTGGCCGATGCTGCGTTCGGCGCCGACCGGGCTGCCGTCGGGTGCGCTCATCGCGGTCTCTCCCTCTCCGTCTTTTTGTACCGTCTCGTCAGATCATGCCGGACCGTCGTGGTCCTCGCCTGCCCCGCCCGGTACTTCGGCAAGCTCGTGGCGCGCCGCTGCCTTCTCCTGGGCGATCCTGCGGTGTTCCGCGGCCTTGGCTTCGTAGCGGGCGGCCAGGCGCAGGTGGTACGCCGGGTCGTGCTCCTCGTAGACGTCCGGGATGCCGTCGAGGTCCTCGTCGCGCTCCTCGTCCTCCCACAGGCGGCGGTACTTGGCGTTCCGTATCTTCAGCAGGACGGTCGCCATCGTCGCGGCGATGAGCGAGCCCAGCAGCACGGCGGCCTTGACCTCGTTCGTCATCGTCTCGTCGCCGGCGAAGGCGAGTTCGCCGATGAGGAGCGAGACCGTGAAGCCGATGCCGGCCAGGCTCGCCACCGCGAACACGTCCGCCCAGGCGAGATCTTCGCTGAGCGAGGCCCTGGTGAAACGGGCCGTCAGCCAGGTCCCGCCGAAGATGCCGAGCGCCTTGCCGACGACCAGCCCGAGGACGACACCGAGGGTCTCCGGCGACCGGAACACGTCCGCGAGCGCTCCGCCGGAGACGGAGACACCCGCGCTGAACAGCGCGAAGAGTGGCACGACCAGGCCCGCCGACAGGGGGCGTACGAGGTGCTCGATGTGCTCGCCGGGGGAGTGGGCCTCGCCCTCCTTGCGGTGGCAGCGCAGCATCAGGCCCATGGCGACGCCGGCGACGGTGGCGTGGACGCCGCTGTTGTACATCAGCGCCCAGATCACGAGCGCGAGCGGCACGTACACGTACCAGCCGCGTACGCCCTTGCGCAGCAGCAGCCAGAAGACGGCCAGGCCCACCACGGCGCCGCCGAGCGCGGCGAAGTTCAGATCGGCGGTGAAGAAGACGGCGATGATCAGGATCGCGAAGAGGTCGTCGACGACGGCGAGCGTGAGCAGGAAGGCCCGCAGGGCGCTCGGCAGGGACGTGCCGATGACCGCGAGCACGGCGAGCGCGAAGGCGATGTCGGTGGCGGTGGGCACGGCCCACCC
>KL569115.1:44148-45373 GCA_000715635.1 Streptomyces violaceus
AGGCACGGCCCACCCGGCCAGTGAGCCGCCGCCGGTGACGCTGGTGACGGTGTAGACGAGCGCCGGTACGGCCATGCCGCACAGGGCGGCGACGACCGGGAGCGCGGCGGCCTTGGGGTCGCGCAGGTCGCCCGCGACGAGTTCGCGCTTCAGTTCGATCCCGGCGACGAAGAAGAAGATCGCCAGCAGCCCGTCGGCGGCCCAGTGCGCGAGAGACAGGTCGAGGCCGAGCGAGGCGGGACCCAGATGGAAGTGGGCGACGCTCCCGTAGCTGTCCCGCAGCGCGGGGATGTTCGCCCAGAGCAGCGCGGTCACCGCGGCGGCGAGCAGCAGCACACCGCCGACGGTCTCGGTGCGCAGCGCGTCCGCCACGTAGGTGCGCTCGGGCAGGGACAGGCGTCCGAGGACCTTGCGAGGGGTGGTGGAGCGGGGCGCGGTCACGGGGAAGACCTCCGGTCGGTGGGCAGGGCTGAACGCATGCCGACCAGACTTCCCGGCGCACCATGAAGCAGTTGTTCTTCTCAGTTTAGGTAAAACGTATCGCCGAGCGCATCCGGCGATCTTCGCCGCGGACGCAGAACGCAGAACGGATACCGAAAGGGCACCCGGCGTGTCGATCGCCGGGTGCCCTTCGTCTGCTCCGCTATGCGTGCGTCTTGATCAGTCCTCGCTGGGCGCGGCGGGCAGCTTGGACTGGATGAGGTCCATGACCGTGGAGTCGGTCAGCGTGGTGACGTCACCGAGCTGACGGTTCTCGGCGACGTCCCGCAGCAGACGGCGCATGATCTTGCCGGAGCGGGTCTTGGGCAGCTCACCCACCGGCAGGACCCGCTTGGGCTTGGCGATCGGGCCGAGGGTGTTGCCGACGTGGTTGCGCAGCTCGGCGACCAGGTCTTCGGTCTCGGCGGCCGTACCCCGCAGGATCACGAACGCGACGATCGCCTGCCCGGTCGTCTCGTCCGCCGCGCCGACCACGGCCGCCTCGGCGACCGACGGGTGGGAGACGAGCGCGGACTCGACCTCGGTGGTGGAGATGTTGTGCCCGGAGACGAGCATGACGTCGTCGACCCGGCCGAGCAGCCAGATGTCGCCGTCGTCGTCCTTCTTGGCACCGTCACCGGCGAAGTACTTGCCCTCGAAGCGCGACCAGTACGTGTCGATGAACCGCTGGTCGTCGCCCCAGATGGTGCGCAGCATCGACGCTGTCTCTTATACACATCTCTGA
>KL569115.1:45553-46379 GCA_000715635.1 Streptomyces violaceus
GGTGAGGACCAGGTAGCCGCCACCGCCGTCGGGCACCTCGCGCGCCTCGTCGTCGACGACCGTCGCGGCGATGCCGGGCAGCGGCGTCTGCGCGGAGCCGGGCTTCGTCGCGGTCACGCCCGGCAGCGGGGTGATCATCATCGAGCCGGTCTCGGTCTGCCACCAGGTGTCCACGATCGGGGTGCGGTCGCCGCCGATGTTCTTGCGGTACCAGATCCACGCCTCGGGGTTGATCGGCTCGCCCACCGAGCCCAGCACCCGCAGGCTGGACAGGTCGAACTTGGCGGGGATGTCGTCGCCCCACTTCATGAACGTACGGATCGCGGTGGGCGCGGTGTAGAGGATCGTCACGCCGTACTTCTGCACGATCTCCCAGAAGCGGCCCTGGTGCGGGGTGTCGGGCGTGCCCTCGTACATGACCTGCGTCGCGCCGTTGGCGAGCGGGCCGTAGACGATGTACGAGTGACCGGTGACCCAGCCGACGTCGGCGGTGCACCAGTACACGTCGGTCTCCGGCTTGAGGTCGAAGACGGCGTGGTGGGTGTAGGCGGTCTGCGTGAGGTAGCCGCCGGAGGTGTGCAGGATGCCCTTCGGCTTACCCGTGGTGCCCGAGGTGTACAGGATGAACAGCGGGTGCTCGGCGTTGAACGCCTGCGGGGCGTGCTCGGCGCTCTGCCGCTCCACGGCGTCGTGCCACCACACGTCGCGGCCCTCGGTGAAGGCGACCTCCTGGCCCGTTCGGCGCACGACCAGGACGTGCTCGACGATGCCCGCCTTCTCGACCGCCTCGTCCACGGCCGGCTTGAGCGCGGACGGCTTGCCGCGC
>KL569115.1:46568-48653 GCA_000715635.1 Streptomyces violaceus
TAGCCGCCGTCGGAGGTGATGACCACGCGCGCGTCGGCGTCCTGGATGCGGGTGGCGAGCGCGTCCGAGGAGAAGCCGCCGAAGACGACCGAGTGGGCGGCGCCGATCCGGGCGCACGCCAGCATCGCGATCGCGGTCTCGGGGATCATCGGCATGTAGACGGCGACCCGGTCGCCGGCCTGAACTCCCAGCTCCAGCAGGGCGTTGGCGGCCCTGGAGACCTCGTCCTTGAGCTCGGCGTAGGTGATCGCGCGGCTGTCGCCGGGCTCTCCCTCGAAGTGGATGGCGACACGGTCGCCGAGCCCGGCCTCCACATGCCGGTCGACGCAGTTGTAGGCGACATTGAGCTCGCCGTCCTTGAACCATTTGGCGAACGGCGGGTTCGACCAGTCGAGGGTCTCGGTGGGCTCCTTGGCCCAGGTCAGCCGACGGGCCTGCTCGGCCCAGAAGCCGAGCCTGTCAGCCTTGGCCTGTTCATACGCCTCCGCGGTGACGTTGGCGTTGGCGGCCAGGTCGGCGGGGGGTGCGAACCTGCGCTCTTCCTTCAGCAGGTTGGCCAGGCTTTCGTTGCTCACGGCATCTGCCTTTCCCGGGGTGTCCGTTGTGTCCCAGGCCACAGCTCATCAGACCCGGGGGTGCGGTGACAAGGGCCGACCGCCGATTGGTTTAGACCTCTTGCGGGGGTCGGTCTCGGCGGCCGGGGTCATCCGTACCCACGGACGCCGACCAGGCAGGGTTCAGTCTCTGTAACGCCTCTCACAGTTCGGCCCAATTACAGGTGAAGCGCACCGAGAGAGAGGACCGGCGAGTGGACGGCATACGGGGCGGGCCCGCGGCGGCGGCCCACGACCCCCAGCTCTTCGAAGAGTTCTACCGGCGCCACGTGGACGCCGTGATGTCTTTCGTGGCCCGGCGTGTCGCCGACGTCCACACGGTGGCGGACCTGACCGCCGAGGTCTTCCTCGCGGCGCTCGACTCCGCCCACACCTACCGCCCCGGCCGGGGCGACGAGCGGGCCTGGCTGTACGGCATCGCCCGCAACATCGTCTCCTCCGAACGCCGCCGGGTCGCCCGTGAGACGGCGCGCGACCGCCGTATCTCGGGGCGGCGGTTGCTGGAGCCCGACGACATCGTGCGGCTCGAGGACAAGCTCGACGCCGAGAGTCCGGGACGCCGGGCACTGGCCGCGCTGGAGCGGCTGCCGGACGGTGAACGGGCAGTCGTCGAACTCGTCGCCGTGGACCAGCTCACGGTGACCGAGGCCGCCGCCGCGCTCGGCATCCGCCAGGTCACGGCCCGGGTGCGGCTGCACCGGGCCCGCAAGGCCCTGCGGGCGGAGGCGGATCCGGTGCCGGAGGCCCCGCCCGGCACATCCCTGTCGTACATCACCGGCGGAGCCGGAGAAGCCGGAGGAGAGGCATGACCATGAAGACCACGTTCGAGGACCGGCTGCTGGCCGAGCTGCGGCGCGAGATCGAGGTGCGCGGAGCCACCGGTCCCGCCAAGGCGGTCACCGGTCCCGCCGAGGCCGTCGCCGCGCGACGCTCCCCGTTCGCGGGGGTGCTCACGGGGCGGCGGCTCGCCCTGACCGTGGGCGCCTGCGCCGTGACCGGGCTGGTGCTGGTGCTCGTGCCCGGCTCACCGGGCGAGTCCCCGGCGTACGCGGTGGAGCGGCACGGCGACGGCAGCGTCACGCTCACCCTCACGAAGATCGCGATAGGTCAGGACGCCCAGCGCCGACTGGCCGAACGCCTGCGGGCCGAGGGCATTCACGTGACCATCGACAACCTCTCCTTCGGGCACCACTGCAAGCAGCCGCGCGGCACGATGCTGGCGGGCAGCAACGTCGTGGCACGGGGCTTCATCGGCGACGAGCCGCCCGAGGAGGGCTCTGTCCCCGTCGGCGGCCCGACCGACCCGGCCTTCCACCGCAATTGGCAGGTCACCCTGCACCCCGGCGACTCCCTGGGCATGGAGAACACCAGCCGCAAGGACGGGAAACCCGGGCTCAACTCCGAGTCGTTCTACGCGATCAAGGGCAAGATCGCGCCGTGCGAGCCGGAGTATCAGGGCTGAGGGCACCGG
>KL569115.1:48877-50435 GCA_000715635.1 Streptomyces violaceus
GCCTCGGGCTCACGCCGGCTGCCGTGGTGCGGGCCCCGCGCTCACGCCGGCTGGCCGGCTGCCCGTACGTGGTCGAACACCCGGTCCCCGTCCACCTCGGTGAGCAGATAGGCCTGGGCTTCGCCCACATGGAAGTACATGCCCTGGAGCTCCAGCTCGCCGTCCCGCAAGGCGCGGGCGACCGAGTCGTAGGCGCGCAGATGCTCCAACTGCTGGACCACGTTGGTCAGGCAGAGCTGCTCGACCGCGCCCTCGGGCGCCCGTCCGGCGATTCTGCCCCCCGGCCGGCTGTCGTCGGTGACGCGCTCCAGACTGGGCCGACCGTGCCGCAGCCATCGCTCGAGCGGGGTCCGGGTGCCGCCGGGTTCGGAGCTGAGCAGCGCCTGCATGGCTCCGCACCCGGAGTGCCCGCACACCGTGATGGACCGCACCTTCAGCACGTCCACCGCGTACTCGATCGCCGCGGCCACCGAGTCGTCCCCGCTCTCCTCGCCGGGCAGCGGCACGAGGTTGCCCACGTTGCGCACCACGAAGAGGTCGCCGGGACCACTGGAAGTGATCATCGAGGTGACCAGCCGTGAGTCGGCGCAGGTCAGGAAGAGCTGCGAAGGCCGCTGCCCCTCGCGCGCCAGCCGGGCCAGTTCGCTGCGCACCAGGGGCGCGGTGTTGCGCTGGAACGCGCTGATGCCACGCGCCAGTTCGTGCCCGCCGGCTCCGCCGGGGCCCGTCGGGTCCGGCTTGGGGCGGTCCGTCCTGTCCGGGTCGTGCCCGGAGTGGGGCGCGGACCGGGGGCGGTCGCACTGGTGGTTGCGCCAGGGTGTCCAGGGCCGGCAACGGCAGCCGGTGAAGGCCTGGGGCTCGGAGACGCGCGTGCCGGGATGCCGGCCGGCGATCTCCACGGTGCCGCCCTGCGCGGTGTGCGTCTTGTACCAGTCCTGCAATGTCTCGTACGCCGCGTGGTCCATGAACGAACCGTCCAGCTCGACGACGGTGTCCGCCCCATGGGGTACGAGATGCAGGACCCGGCTGAGCCGTGGCACCGCGAGGAACGTCAACTGTCCTCTGACGTGTACGTGATGGACTCCTTCCGTCACTTCGTGCGTGATGCGGGTGCGGGTCAGGCGGTGCAGGGCGACGCCGACGGCCATGGCGATGCCCAGTGCCACGCCCTCCAGGACTCCGAGGGACACGACGCCCAGGGTGGTGACGGCGTAGACCCACACTTCCCGGTGGCGCGTCACCGTGCGGATGTGGTTCAGGGACACCATCTGGATGCCGACGGCCATCACCAGGGCGGCGAGCGAGGCGAGCGGGATGAGCTCCAGGAGCGGGACCATCAGCAGTGCGGCGATCACTACGAGAACGCCGTGCAGCATCGTGGAGTTCCGGCTCACCGCACCCGCGTGCACATTCGCCGAACTCCGCACGGCCACACCGGCGATGGGCAGCCCGCCGAGCGATCCGGAGACGATGTTGGCGGCGCCCTGTCCGAGCAGTTCGCGGTCGAGGCGGGAACGCCCGACGTGGGCGGACAGGCCCGGGCGCCCCGCCACCAGCC
>KL569115.1:50657-51203 GCA_000715635.1 Streptomyces violaceus
CCAGCTTGTCCACGGCGACCGCGCCGAGCAGTGACTGCACGCTGCACACCAGCGTGGTGGTGAGCACCGCGGCGACAAGGCCGAGCACGGGGCCCTCGGGCAGCCCGGCCAGGGCGTGGTTGCTCCAGGACGGCAGGTCGACCTTGGGCAGGCGCAGACCGGCGAGTGCGGCGACCGCGGTGGCTCCGGTCACGGCGACGAGTGCGGCCGGGATCTTGCGCAGCAGGCGTCCGGCCCGGCCGGGCAGTCTCGGCCAGAGCAGCAGCAGCGCGAGGGTCAACGCGCTCACCGAGACGGCCGCCGGGTGCACTTGTGCCAGCTGGGCGGGCAGCGCACGGAGGTTGTCAGGGACGGAGCTCTGCGGTGTGCCGCCGAGCACGATGTGCAGCTGGGCGACGGCGATGGTGACGCCGATCCCGGCGAGCATGCCGTGCACGATGGCGGGGCTGACGGCGAGGGCACCACGGGCCACACGCAGGCAGCCCAGGCCGAGTTGGGCGAGGCCGGCGAGGACGGTGATGGCGCAGGTCGTTCGCCAGCCGTAGC
>KL569115.1:51439-52391 GCA_000715635.1 Streptomyces violaceus
CGAGTCCGCCCACGGCGGCGGCGACGAGGCCGGCCTGGAGGGGGGCGCCGGTGGCGAGGGCGATGCCCAGGGACAGGGGCAGGGCGATCAGGAAGACCGCGATCGAGGCCGACACGTCGGCACCCGCGATCCGGAAGCGGCGGGGGCCGGTCGGCGGCGGACTGTGGGGCGGGTGGGTGCGCTCGGTCCGGTTCGGGTCGGCGGCGCGTGTGGGGACGCAGGCAGACATTGTTTCCCGTCTCCTCCGGGGCTGCGCGGTCGCGTAACTGGGCTCCCCGCTCGGGGCGGGGTTCGGTCGCGGCCGTAGGTCACGGCGTAAATCGGCGGGATGAATCAACGCTCGGTAAACGGATCGTAATGCAGAGTAAAGGACGGGCATAGACTTTACGGGCAAATGGGCGAATAAATCACCCCGACGAGTGAAGTGGCTATTTGATCGGCTTGTCGTACTAATTCCTTCTCGGTCCCGTGCGAATTTGGCGGCGCTGTCGGCACCCGAGAGAAGGAAGAAGGTGGGCGACACATGGCCGCCACTCACAGGATCGCCGCCGGCCGCGTGATCGCCGCGGTCTGCGCCGCATCGCTCGCCGGCTGCTCGACCGGCACGTCCCGGCACGAAGACCGCGGCCCGCGGCCCGCGAAGCCGGCCCAGGCACCGAAGAGCGCGGTCCGGCTGATCGGAGACGGCTCCACCGCCTACACCGGCGCCCAGCCCCACCTGCCCAGGCCCGAACGGCTGCGGCCCGGCCAGAAGCCCCCGCAGTTCGTCGTCTTCTCCTGGGACGGCGCGGGCGAGGACAGCCAGAAGCTGTTCTCCCACTTCCGCGAGGTCGCCAAGGCCAACGACGCGACGATGACGTACTTCCTGAGCGGCGTGTACATGCTGCCGGACGAGAAACGCGACCTCTACCGGCCGCCGCAGCATTCCCCGGGCCGCTCCGACATCGGCTTT
>KL569115.1:52586-53945 GCA_000715635.1 Streptomyces violaceus
CCCGCCGCGGCATCGCCGCCACCGTGGAGCAACTGCGCCTGGCGTGGCTGGAGGGCAACGAGATCGGCACGCACTTCAACGGCCACTTCTGCGGAAGCGGCGGCGGGGTCGGCGAGTGGTCGGTGGAGGACTGGAAGGACGAGATCGCCCAGGCCAAACACTTCGTGAGGACATGGAAGACCAACACGGGCCTGCGCAACGCGTCCCCGCTGCCCTTCGACTACGACAAGGAGCTCATCGGCGCCCGCACACCCTGCCTCGAAGGCCGGCGGAACTTCATGAAGGCGGCCCGCGAGCTGGGCTTCCGCTACGACACCAGCGGTGTCAACGACCAGGTCTGGCCCAAGCGGAAGCAGGGCTTGTGGGACGTGTCCATGCAGCTCGTGCCCTTCCCCGGGCACTCCTACGAGCAGCTCAGCATGGACTACAACTTCATGGTCAACCAGTCGGGCACCACCACTAAGGGTGACCGCGGCAAGTTCGGCTTCTGGGGCGACCAGATGCGCGACGGCCTGCTCAAGGGCTTCCACCGGGCGTACGACGGCAACCGCGCGCCCCTGATCATCGGCAACCACTTCGAGTCCTGGAACGGCGGCACCTATATGCGGGCCGTCGAGCAGGTCATCGAGGCGGTGTGCACCAAGCCGGAGGTGCGCTGTGTCTCGTTCCGCCGGCTGGTGGACTGGCTGGACGCCCAGGACCCGAAGACGCTGGAGAAGCTGCGCTCCCTGAAGGTCGGCGAGGCGCCGAAGCAGGGCTGGGCGTCCTTCCTCGCGGGTGGCCCCGCCCCGGCCCCGAAGGGCGTGCCCGGGGCGCCGGCGGCGAAGCGGTAGCGCAGTGAAGAAGGCCACTCCGCCGTGGTGAGGGCCCCCGGGGTGCGTAGGGTCGTACTCATGAGTACAGCAGGTGCGACCGCCGATCCCCTTGCGACCCTGGGGGCGCTGCCCGGTGTGGCCGAGTCCGTGGAGTCCGTGCGCAAGGCCGTGGACCGGGTCTACGGGCACCGGATCATGCGGCGGCGCAGCAACGCGGTCACCTCCGAGGCGGCCCTGCGCGGCGCCCGTGGCTCGGCGGCGCTGTCCGGCGCGGACTGGGCCCTGGAGGAGGTGCGCCGGCGTACGGACTTCAGCGGTGACGACGAGGCGCACACCGTGGGTGCCGCCCTGCGGCTCACCGCGGAGGCGGGCCAGTTGCTGTCGATCTGGCGGCAGTCACCCCTGAGGGTGCTGGCCCGGCTGCACCTGGTCGCGGCCGCCGACCAGGCCGACCAGGTGGGACGGCCCCGGCAGGAGGGTGAGCCGGTCGACGAGCCGCTCGTCGCGCTGCCGCTGCCGAGCGCGGCCGAGACGCACGGCCGGC
>KL569115.1:54144-56979 GCA_000715635.1 Streptomyces violaceus
GGGCTGGCCGGGCTCATCATCGCGGGCGGCACCGCCCCGGCACTGGTGACGGCCGCCGTCGTGCACGGTGAACTCCTCGCGCTGCGCCCGTTCACGTCCCACAACGGCCTGGTCGCGCGCACGGCCGAGCGCATCGTCCTGATCGGCAGCGGCCTTGACCCGAAGTCGGTCTGCCCGGCCGAGGTCGGCCACGCCGAGCTGGGCCGCGGCGCCTACCTGGAAGCCCTCGACGGGTACGTCTCCGGTACGCCGGAGGGCGTGGCCGCCTGGATCGCCCACTGCGGCAGGGCGGTCGAACTGGGGGCACGCGAGTCGACGGCGGTGTGCGAGGCGCTGCAGCGCGGAGCGGCGTGAAACTCCTCCGGCAGGGCCGGAAAGTGATGCGGCGGTACGAGAAACTCGTACCGCCGCTGGCATGAGCATCGGGGTACCAAGCGTCCTCGATATATGCCCATCAGGTCGGGAACTTTGCCCGTCCCTGGTGCGGCTGGCCCGTATTCGACGGGTCGACGTCGCGTGGGTGCCCGGTGTTCATGCTCGGTCCGTGGGGCCACATGCGTATTTAAAGGTGATCCTCTCGGATGTCCTTGGTCTCGCGGGCCGTTGAGTCCTTTGTACTCCAGCCCCGCAGTAAGCGGAAGTCCAGGCTGTACTTCTTTACTTTTGGGTTCAAATAGGACTTGGGATCGTCCCGGGTCAGGCGACCGTCGCCCGGCGCCGGTTCGCGTACCAGACGAGTCCCGCGGTCGCCGCCGCGGCGCCTATCGCGGCGACCGCGACGAGCGCCGGACGCGGCGGTACGGAGAACGCGGGAATGCGCTGCTTGAGCCGGACCGGGCGGTGGAAGTCCAGGATCGGCCAGCCGCGCGCGAGGGCCTCGCGGCGCAGCGCACGGTCCGGGTTCACGGCATGGGGGTTGCCGACGGACTCCAGCATCGGGACGTCGGTCGCCGAGTCGCTGTAGGCGTAGCAGCGGCTGAGGTCGTACCCCTCGGACGCGGCCAGTTCCCTGATGGCCTCGGCCTTGGTCGGGCCGTACGCGTAGTACTCCACCTCGCCGGTGAAGCAGCCGTCGTCGCCCACGACCATCCGGGTCGCCACCACGCGGTCCGCGCCGAGCAGTTCACCGATCGGCTCGACCACCTCCGCGCCCGACGTGGACACGATCACGACGTCGCGGCCCGCCGTGTGGTGCTCCTCGATGAGGGAGGCGGCCTCGTCGTAGATGATCGGGTCGATCAGATCGTGCAGCGTCTCGGCGACGATCTCCCTCACCTGCTGCACGTTCCAGCCGCGGCACAGCGCGGACAGGTAGGCGCGCATGCGCTCCATCTGGTCGTGGTCGGCGCCGCCGGCCAGGAAGACGAACTGGGCATATGCGGTGCGCAACACAGCCCTGCGGTTGATCAGACCGCCTTGGTAGAACGACTTGCTGAACGTGAGCGTGCTCGACTTCGCAATGACCGTCTTGTCCAGGTCAAAGAAGGCCGCTGTGCGGGGCAACGAGTGGTTTTCCACGCCCTTGAGCATAGGGGCAGCCCATTCGGCGTAAGGTGGGGCGTGTGGGTTTGCCTGAGAAGGCTCTCGGGTACACCATGGAAGTCACGGATCGTTCGCGACCGTGCTAACCCGGCCCGACTCCTCCCCCCCCGAGTCGGCCGTGGGGACGACCCCCGCTCTCCCCCCCGGCGGGGGTCGTCGCATGTCCGGGTGGGTTTTCTCCTTCTTCGCGCGGCCGGATCGCCGCTCTGATGCGGCACTGGCGGCAGTGTTGTCATGCCCATGATTCATCACGTTGTGTAGCCGTCGGACTGCTCTGTGGAAGTCGCACAGAGGGCCTGCGGCGGTCACCGGTATGGGTGACGGCGATATTCACAACTGTCGAGACGTCCACAGTTATCCACCAAGATCCACACGATTTCCGGGATCACTGCACCGTGTTTCCCACGCACCCCGCTCGCGGCGAGTTCATGGCCGGTTCCGATTGCCGGGAGGCGTTTGGCCGGTTTCTTCCGGCCGTTCATAGGGAGGCCGCCTGGTCGGTTCTTCCCACGTTCGGGGAATCGCGGGGCCGCAGGGCCGCGCGAGGCAAGCAGTGAAGGGGGATGACCGTGGCCGGAGCCGTCACACACGATCCGCCACCGGCCGCCGGAGGGCGGCAGGGCGGACCACTGATCGTCACCGAGGACACCGACCTCCTCGACGACCTGCTGCGCCTGTGCGCGGCGGCGGGCGCCACACCCGAGGTGCACCACGGGGTGCCGGAGCGCAGAGGCAGCTGGGAGGCGGCGCCGCTCGTCCTCGTGGGTGACGACGCCGCGCGGCGCGTACGCGGGGCCGCGCACAGAAGGGGCGTCGTCCTCGTCGGCCGGGACCAGGACGACTCAGGGGTGTGGCGGAGGGCCGTCGAGATCGGCGCCGAGCACGTCCTGATGCTGCCCGACGGCGAGCAGTGGCTCGTCGACCGCATCGCCGACGTGGCCGAGGGCGTTGGCCGGCCCGCCCTCACCGTGGGCGTCATCGGCGGCCGGGGCGGGGCCGGAGCGTCCACGCTCGCGTGCGCGCTGGCCGTCACCTCCGCGCGGGAGGGGCTGCGCACGCTCCTCGTGGACGCCGATCCGCTGGGTGGCGGACTCGACGTACTCCTCGGCGGTGAGACGGCCGAAGGGCTGCGCTGGCCCGCGTTCGCCTCCTCCCGCGGGCGGGTCGGCGGTGGTGCCCTGGAGGAGTCGCTGCCCGAGCTGCACTCGCTGCGGGTGCTCAGCTGGGACCGTGGCGACCGGATCGCCGTCCCGCCCCAGGCGGTGCGCGCGGTGCTCGCGCTGTCTCTTATAC
>KL569115.1:57153-57839 GCA_000715635.1 Streptomyces violaceus
ACGACGGAGTCGCCGAGGTGCTCACCCAACTGGACGTCGGCGTGCTGGTGGTGCCCGCGGAACTGCGGGCCGTCGCGGCCGCCGGGCGCGTGGCGTCCGCTGTCGGCATGGTCCTGCGCGACCTGCGGGTGGCGGTCCGCGGGCCGTACCCGCCGGGGCTCGACGACCGGGAGGTGGCCCGGCTGCTCGGACTGCCCCTGGCCGGCGAGGTGCCGGTCGAGCCGGGGCTGCTGCGCCCGGACGAGGGCACGGCACCACCTGGTGCCGCCCCGCGCGGACCGCTCGCCCGGTTCTGCAAGGGGTTCTGGGAGCGGGCGCTCGTCGAGGTGGGTGCCCCATGAGCGCGGTGACCGAAGCGGTGTCCGGACCCGAGGGCGCCGGGCTGCTCGACGGGGTGCGGCGGTGGCTGGCCGAGAGCGGGGCCGAGCCGACCCCCGCGCGAGTGGCCCAGGCCCTGCGGGAGCAGGGACGGGTGCTCGGGGACGCCGAAATCCTGGGTGCCGCCGCACAGTTGCGATCCGAACTGGTCGGCAGCGGGCCGCTGGAGCCGCTGCTCGCCGACCCGTCGGTGACGGACGTGCTGGTGTCGGCCCCGGACCGGGTCTGGGTGGACCGGGGCGGCGGACTGGAGCTGACGTCGGTGCGTTTCGCGGACGCGGCGGCCGTACGACGACTCGCCCAGCGCC
>KL569115.1:58016-67881 GCA_000715635.1 Streptomyces violaceus
GCCCAGCGCCTCGCCGCCGTGGCCGGGCGCCGCCTGGACGACGCCCGCCCCTGGGCCGACGCCCGGCTGCCCGACGGGACCCGGCTGCACGCGGTGCTGCCACCGGTGGCCGTGGGCTGCGCCTGCCTGTCGCTGCGGGTCGTACGGCCGCGTGCCTTCACCCTCGGCGAGCTGGTCGCTGCGGGCACGGTGCCGCCGGGCGGGGACCGCGTGCTGCGCGCGCTGCTCGACGCACGGCTGTCCTTCCTGGTCAGCGGGGGCACGGGCTCGGGCAAGACGACGCTGTTGAGTGCGCTTCTGGGGCTGGTGGGACCGGACGAGCGGATCGTCCTCGCCGAGGACTCGGCGGAGCTGCGGCCGGATCATCCGCACGTGGTGCGGCTGGAGACCAGACCCGCCAACCAGGAGGGCGCCGGCCTCGTCACCCTCGAGGACCTGGTGCGCCAGGCACTGCGGATGCGGCCCGACCGGCTGGTCGTGGGCGAGGTGCGCGGACCCGAAGTGGTGCATCTGCTGGCCGCGTTGAACACCGGCCACGAGGGCGGGTGCCTGCCCTAAGCGTACATGCGCCTAGCACACGGCAGCGGGCACGACGAAGCCCCGCCCATGCGCCACAGACGGGCACACGGACGGGGCCGATACCGGCGCGCTGAACTGCCCTTCTCGCCGTCGATCAGCGGGCCGGAGTCACCACCTGATCGGTGCAGCGTCGCCGCCGACGCACACGGGACATGGGCGCTTCTCAGTCCACCCGCACAGCCGACAGCCGCCGAAGCCGCAGCACCCGTCACACCAGATATCGCCGTGTCCAGCGCAGCACCCGCACAGGTCACCGTGCTGCCAGAGTGACCAGGGCTCTTCACCGCCGGTTCGTCCAGCGCGGGGCTTCGCATGAACGGGGGCGCGATCCGCTGGGCGCATCCGCCGACGCCGTATCGGGGCAGCGCGGGGACGCTCCGGCGCTGTGGTCATCCGTGCCCGTCCGGGTGCCGCGCCATGAGGACGTTGCAGTCCGTGACTGTCGTCTGATCTCTGCCAGCACGCGCCCAGTCACGCACCTTCGCAAGCTCAGTGCACCCCGGGCACCCTTCAACGGGCGTCGGCTCCAACTTGGGTTCCGCTAAGGGCAGTTCGACAGGCGCCGTGCTGTATCTCGTCGGCTCAGGCATGCGCTGATCGTGCCGACGGCGCTCGACGTCCAACAGGGACGCAACGTCCTACTTTCGCGGTCTTAGTTGGCGACTCCCAGGAACTCAACGATCTTCCGCAGCCCCGGCGGGTGCGAGGGTCCGGCCCACAGGTCGCTCGCTATGGCGACGGCGAGGGTGTGGTGCCGCATCCATCCGGGGGCAATCTGGCGAAGCTTCTCAAGCGCCTTCACGGCCCCCTCAGCGTTCCCCAGGTCGGCGTGTGCCCGCGCCACGTCGAGCAGTAGCCACGTGCGCCACGACGGCGGCGTATCAGCGCTCAGGCGCATTCCCTTCGCCAGTGATAGGGCTTCCTCGGGGCGCGCGTGCTGAACGGCAAGCCGGACCCGCTCAATGCGTACTGACGACCGGCTGAACACTGAAACCATCTTCCCGTCAGCGGGCGGCGGCAGCGTGGCGAGTCGGCGCGTGGCATCTTCCGCTGTGGTCATCATTTCCGACGCTTTCGAGTAGTCGCCGGAACGAGCGGCCGATGTGGCAGCGGACATAACGAGTCCACCCCAAACCCTTAGTCCTTCAGCGGACTTGCCGTGTTCCTTCTCGACGCCGTCGGCGGCGTACACAGCTAGGTGTTCGGCGTCGTCAAGCCGGTTCTGCCGCTGATAGTTCCAAGCCACAGAGTTGCTCACCATGGCGGGCAACAGCGGGTCGGATGAGTCGGCGGCGGCGTTCATCGCGCGTTCAAGGGCGCTCAGTGCAAGATCGGTCTTGCCTAAACGGATGGCAAGGTGTCCGGCCAATTGCAGCACCTTACCTAGCGCCGCTTGACCCGCTGCCTTGTCGTCGGCTCCACCTACAGCGGCAGCAAAACGCGCGTCAGCGATGATGCCCGGCAGGACTTCCATAAGGCGCCCGAATTCGGCGTTGTGATACAGCGTCCAGCCGTCGGCAATCTCGCGCCGGAGAAGGGGCACAGTCAGCCGCTCAGCGCCGCTCGGTTCCTGGGGCGGAGCGAAGAGCGGCGGCATGATCGCCCGCCGGACGGCGACGAGTTGGGGCGGGTCCGCGTCACCGGTTGAAGGCACGCCGGGCGGGTCGCCGAGTAGCGCCGTTAGCTCGACACCCAAGCCCCGTGACAACGCGTGCAGGGTCGGCAGGCGCGCGCTGTGCTTTCGTCGCTGCTCAAGCTTCCGGATCACGTCGACGGACACGCCGGAGCGATCTGCCAACGCCTCTTGTGTCAGGTCTGCCAGTCGGCGCAAGCGCGCTAGCCGGTCGCCCAGGTGCTCAGCCATACGGCAAGCGTACGGCGCCAACTCCTCAGCGGATACGGCGTCGAACGCACTGAAGCCCCGTAGACAGCCCAGGATCATTCCCAGGTGTCTACGGGGCTTCGTCGTGTTGCCGGGCGCCTAGAAGACGTCAGGGGCGCTCACGGCGTTGAATGCGTCGGCACCTGTCGGCAGCGTGCCCGTGTCCCGTGCGAACGCGAGACGGAACGTCGGGAAGAGCGGGTGCGCCTCAGCCTCAGCGTGCGAGAAGGAAGCCCGTGCAATTCGGTTAGCAAGCTCCGCCGTCGCATCGCTCATATCCGCTGCCCCTTGTCGTCTGTGTTCTTCAGCAGCGACGCAATCAGCGCGTCAAGGTCGTCGCCGTCGCCGTCGACAGACTTCGCGGCGTAACCCAGGGCGCTGAACCATTGCCCGACGAAGCGCGCTAGCGGGTGTGCAACGTCGGCTTCTCCGCGCCGTCCGGGAACAACAAGCCCGTCAGCGACGATCTGCGCGATAGCGGCCCTGTAAAGCTCCCTAAGCGCTTCCCTGTCGTCGTCCGGCAGCGGGGCGCCCTCAGTAGTTCCCATGTGCTTACGCGGCGCCTCAGCGGCCTTACGGGACCGGTACGCCTTATCGCGGCAGGACCGGCCGCAGTATTCGGCATGAGTCTTGCCCGCCGTGAATGCCGTTCCACAGACGGCGCATTCCTTCGTCATGGTTCCTTCCTCCGCCCCAAGCAAGGGGCTGCACGTAGCGTGCGTTTTCCGAGCTGGGGCCGGGATCGCTGAGAGGTAATGCGGCGAACTTTCGGCGTGCCTTCCCCTTGTGCAACGTCGAGAGCAAAGGCAACGACCCGTCAGGCATCCCGCTGACCTGGGCAAGCACCCTCAGCCGGCATTTCCCTGACGGGTCGTCGCATCGCTAACGCGAATCCGTCAGCCTACTCACGTGAGTAGGCTGATCAGCCACGCTTGAACTGAATAGCTGCACCCGGCTTGACGCCGCTGCCGACCATTGCCGCATGACTCGCCGTGAAGGTCTTCGTCTGAGCGTTGTACAGAAATGCAGCGTTCTCGACCGGCGTGACGTCGAGATACCCGCGCTGACGGGGTGCGCCCAGGTCGATACCCATTTCCGCCGCACGCTGTACGCACTCCGCGAACGGCAGGAAGTGAAGCCCCTGATCCTGGGCGCAGCGCCAATCCAGCAGGACGAGACTGCCCGCTTCAGTGCGCGCAACCACAGCCCCGGCAACCGGCCCGAACGTGTCGCACTCCGCGCACCGAATCGGCGTGAATTCGTAGTGGCGCGCGAGGCCTGCGCCATAGGTAATCAGCGCACGGTCACGACGAATTCGACGCTGTGCAATTCGCGCCCGGCTCTTCTTAAACACTGTCGCTCACCAGTCCCCAGGATCGAAGGTTCAGCCATTGCTCACAGTCGGCGCACACCCTGCCGTCAGTCGTCAGCGGCGGATTGTTGAAACGCTCTTTCAGGCGGGCGACGTAAATGTGCGACAAGTCGGCAGGTTCAAATTCCGTCGCTGCGCTGTGTGTGGTCGCCACGTTGCATCTCATATGTCTCGCCACATTTCACGCTGATGGAACCACTGGGTGCACGCGCGGCAGGCGAGCGTGTATCGACCCTTCTTGACGGAAGCTATCCGCACGTTGGCACGCCTGAGAACTTCGCTTATCTCAACCACTTCGACGAATGAATGGGCATGCAATGGTGTGCCGCCGTCGTTGATTGCTTCGGCCCTATCGCGCCCCCGGCAATCGGTCGTCAGTGCACAGGGCAGAAGCCCCGGGAAACCGGCCGCTTCAGTGCGGGCGGCAATGGCTTCCCGGAGCTTCACCATTTCATTCAAGCTCACGCGGAAGGCTTCACGATCTGGACGTGAGCGGCATTCGCAACGACGACGTCACCGATGCGGGCGCGACCGGCGAAAGCAACCTGATCGTGGTAATACAGGTCGCGCTGATCAGTCGCTGAAGCCACGCCCAGGTTTTCCCGCATGGCCACAGCAGTGTTCCCCAGCGCTGCCACAATCGCCGTGTCGGCAGGCACGGACGGAATGGCCACGATCTCAGGAAGCTTGCCAAGAAGCGCGCCGTCAATGGCTCCCAGGAAAGCCGCTTCCGTGTCCGGGTGCATCAGGATCGTGTCAGGCACGGCACGCGCCGTCTTGACCCGCGCAACGGCGCCCAGGACGCTCGCAACGCTGATAGCCGCAGCGGTCACGGTGCCCAGGTCGAGAAGGCCGGGAACGGTTATGTCACCGTCGGTTCCGCCGCTCACAATGACGTCGTCCACCCCAGCGCCCAGCGCGGAGAGAAGCGCAGCGTCAAGGCTCACTTCGAGCTGCGGGTAATCCTGAAGGTTGTCGCGGTCGACCTTGACCATAGCGGCAACCTTCACAGTCTCGAAGGTGCCAATCAAGCCGGTCACAATGGTGCCCGGCTGAAGCTCGTCATTCCGGCCTTCGATGCTCGCCTGAAGCTGCGGAATTACCGGCACATACCCGCGCGCGCTGTTGTGGACGAAGGTCTGTACCCGGGCGAGAAGCTGAGAACCATTCGGCGCCTCAGCCAGCATTATCGGGGCTGGCTTCCAGTTGTCCGTGTCGAGTGCGTCAAGGGCGTCGGCGGAGCGCTCAACGAACGAGAAGCTCTCAGCGCGGGATACCCGCATTCCGAGAACCCGGACGTCATCAAAAGAGCGCTTCGCGACGTCGTCGGGACGCTGACGCGCACCCAGGGAAACCAGGTTGTTGAAGTCGGCGGAATCGCGCTCAATCTCAACGGCGCTGCCCACAAGACCACGCACAGCAGCGTCATGCTCGGCTATCTCAGAGAGAAGACGCTCTTCAGCATCTTTCGCCCCGGCGGGCAGATTGCTTCCGTACTTCGCCTGAAGGGCCGTCAGCTTGGCAGTGGCGGCTTCTCGCTTCGCGAAGTGGTCGGCGGCAAGGGTAGCGTTAAGCATTGTGTGTTTTCCCTTCGGGAATCGTGTTGGTTGGGCGCTGTGAATCCTGGGAAGGCCACGGCGAAATTCCGTGGCCAACCCACAACCCACAGCGGGAATGTGCGCCCTAGCGGCGCGGAGTTAGGTCGATATCGAGCACCGCAAACGGCTTTCCTTCGACGTTCGCGACCTTGTAACCGGCGCGCTTCATCGCCGCGCAGAAGGCGCTTCCGTTGAGCATGGGATACCCGCCCTGTTCTTGCGCCCAGCGGCAAGCAATGCCGTACAGGAGACTGACGGTCACGAAGTGCTGACGTCGGTCAACTGTTTTGACGCGAAGGAAATTGAAAACTAGGTCGCGCTGCTCCGGAGTGCAGGGCTCAGCCATTGCCCGACGCCTCAGCGATATTGCGCATGGCGGCAGCGGCACCCGCAGCGTTCGGAGTGACGTTGTCCGGCGCGTCAGCGGGCAGAAGGCTGATTCCGAGAACCTGGGGTTTTCCGTCGGACCGGCGAAGGCTGATACGCGCCCCGCGCTGCTGCACCACGTCCTCAAGCGTTCCGGCCTCAATGAACGGCCCGCCGTTCTTACGCGCCCAGCCGAAGCACACGCTGCGAAGCACGTACAGGGGCACGCTCCTACCGGGGACAGTGCGCCGGTCAAGGAACTCGTTAATCGTCGGGAGCATGGGTTAGCCCTTCGTACATAGGGATGAGAAAGGCGCACAGCGTTGTGTGCCATGCGCCTTCGGGAATGAAATTGGGGTCCGGAAGTCGACTGTGACCTAAGCCACTAATTCGAAATGAGCTTGAGGCGGAGCAACACCACGCCGTTATTGGTCTTCCGGCGCGCTATTCCGCGATTCGCCACGCGCGCGTAAAACGTCTTTCTAGACCAGACTTCCGACGGCGACAATCCCGCAGCATCAGACCAGACGCGATAAGCGTTGTAACCGGTCGTACCCAAAAGACTGGAATCGTCGCTGTGCGCGAACGTGTCCGTGAACCAATCCGGCTCCGGCAGCACATCAAATGTGCTCACGCGCTTGAAGATGGGTCCGGCCGTAGGCCCCATGGCCGCGTACAGCTTTTCGCAACGATCGCACAGCGGGAAGTACCAATGCGGCTCTTCGCTGTAGCGGCGTCCGAGATGGTCGAGCGTCGCATTCGGTGCCCTGTGATCCAGTGCCCAACGGCATGCGGTTTCGCCGCAGCGGACGCAAAGGAATGCGGAAGCCGCGCCGTCATAGTGCTCACGTACGCGTGCCTGAGCGTTGTCGTAAGCGCGCTCAATGGAACGGTCAATCACTTGCCCGACCCCTTCGCCACAGCAGCAGTGCGCGACCGGTAAACGCGCGCCCAGCAATCCGAAGTGCAGTAGCTCTGACGCTTGCCACGATGTACGACCCGGACGACGGACTTGCCGCACATCGGGTCAGCGCACGTGAAGCGGTAACAGCGGTCGCCGTCGGCGTCGATGAACTCATTCCGGGAAGCCATGCCGTCGTGCACCTCAGAGGCCACACGCGCCGCCTCAGCGCGACAAATGGGCGACGCCGTCTCTCGCTTCGGGTTGCAGCTCCGCTGTGCCTCAGACTCGCGCACAACGCTTTCGCCGCACTTGTTACAGCGCAGCGTCAGCGGAAGCTTCAGGTTCGTCAGCTTCGCCTGAAGACGAGTAAGCCGGGAAGTTCGCGCACGGCAGGCGTCAGAGCAGAACTTCTTGTTCGAGTAGGTGGCGCGGTTGCCGATTTGCGGGATTGGGTTACTACAGCCGATGTCAGTGCAAGTGCGCATGGCGAAAAGCCTCATCCGTAGTCGCAGATACGAAAAAGAGCCCCCGGTACGTGGGAGTCACCCGCAGCGCTGCGACACGCTGAAGGTTTCTCGACCACGCCCCGGGGGCTCTAGTCGTGCGCGCTTCCGGCCGTAGCGATGGGCCGTCCCGCGCGCGGGGAGTCTTTGAGTCGGGAAGCGCCGTAAGGCACTGTCGCAGTCCCGCAGCGAGGGCGAAGTTCCCTCTACCTATCTGAAGGGAGTCGGTGACTAGGTGCAGCGGGTACAGCGCGAGGGGCGCGGGTGTGACGTTGCAAGACGAACGGATGGGGCTCTCTGTTTACCTATAGAGTTTCTTTAGTGAAATAGAGAAAACATAATGTTCGTCTTACAACGTCACACAAGAAAGAGAAAGACCAGGTCAGACACTGTTTCGGCGCTCTTCGCTGTGTGGCGCTGAGGCAGTCAAAGTGACGCTGGGCGGCCGTTCCCGCGATAAGGCGCACAGAACTGCTAAATCCTTTGTCCATTTGGGTGGTCGCCCGGCACGTCAGCAGTGACCGGCACCACAGCCGCCCCGCTGTGAAGCCCCAGAAACGCCCTGAGCGTGACGCCCTGGGGCCTATTCCTTCGGCTCCGCCACGCGCCCCCAGTGAAGCCCCTGAGCGCTCGTCTCCGCCCCGCTGAGCGCCCCGCCGTCCGTCGGTAGCTCCGCGCCCCTCGCAGCGCACAGAGACGCCCCTGGTTCCGCTGTGGGAACCAGGGGCGTGTGTGCCGTTCTGAGGGGCGTAAGGGCCGCTAGGCAGCCAGGGCTTCAGGGTGCCCCTGGAAGGCCGCTAGAAGCGCCTCCAGCCTCTCTATGCGCTGCCGGGTCAACAGGGTCCGGTCACCGCGCCATTGGGCGGCGTACAGGGCGTCAAGACGCTTCGTCAGGCAGCGGACTTCAGCGGCGAGGAAGGCGTGCGGGTCGTCGTCGTACACTTTCGGTTCCTTCTGATGAAGGACGCCGGTCCGTCAGCCCCGCCAAGAGTCGGCGGACCGGCGCCTAATGGGAGACGCGCCTAGGCAGCTTCGACTTGCGCAATGGCCATGAGTTCCCCTGCCGCCGGGTCGTTGCGGAACCACGCCGGACCCTCGTAATCCACTGCCACACGTGACGGGTCGAATCGCTTAGGGGCTCCGGGCGTTGCCGGGCGAACGACTACAACGGCGCCCAGGTCTTCCAGCAAGCCCCGTCGGCCTTCGTCAGTACGCCGCTTCCATTCATCCGCCACGGTGCCCCCAGCGTCCACCCAGCGGCCTTCGGCGTGGTCGGCCTCAGTTCGCAATTCAGCCTGCCGCTTTTCCAGCGCCGTCAGTTGTGTAATGACCATGCGCGCCGCTGTGCCGTTCGGGTCGAGCTGGGCAAGGTTCCCTGCAAGCCGTTCAATCTGCGCCGTCACTTCCGAAAGCTGAAGCACTGCGCTGCCGTCGGGTTCGGCCCAGCGCTTGAGTGCGATCCTGCCGAAGCGCTTTAGATAGTCGGCGGTGACAAGGTCGTCCAGCATCGGCGCTGTGATCACATTGGGCCGGTGAATGCCACGCTTGCCGACGCCGTTCCGGCAAACGTACGTCGAGTAGTCCTTGCCGTTCACGGCGCGGCGTTGCCGGTACATGGGACCGTCGCATTCGGAACACAGTGCGACGTGAAGGAGTAGCGCCTTACCCGTGCGCTCCGCTCCGCGCCCCTTCGACTTGCCGTCGATGATTGCCCGCACTGCCGCCCAGGTTTCTCCGTCGAGAATTTCCGGTCCGGCGGAAACCGGGTTGCCTTCGGTGTCGAGTACGGGCTGGTTCGTTACGGCGCTGCGCTTCTTTCCGGGCACTGCCTGAACAAGCCACCCGCGAAGGGCAGGCGTGTAGAGAACATCCCGCAGCGTGGTCAGGTGCCATTTGTTGCCGCGCAGCTTTCGGCCGTCGCGCTGTCGTGCGTGGTCGGCGGGTGGCAGGACTTCCCGCTCATTGAGTTCTCGGGCAAGGCCGGTCAGCGTCGCACCGTGGTTGATGAGCTTGTCAGCACAGTCGCGAACTACGGCGGCGGCGGCTTCATCAATGACCCAACGCTTGTCGTTGGTTGGGCCGGTGACCGCGTAGCCGTAGGGCGCCAATCCGCCGAGGTGGTTGCCGCGCGCCTTGAAGTGCTTCTTACTGTCCGTGATGCGCGCTGTGATCATGTCGCGCTCGTACTCGGCGAATGCGGCTAGAACGTTGATGATGATGCTGGCGTTTTCGGGACTCACCACGCCGTCCGCCGTTACGACCGTCGAGTGAGTGGACTTCGCGGCGTCGAGAAGCCTTTGGAATTCCAGAACGCTTCGGGCGTACCGGTCGAGCTTCGCGGCAAGCACGTAGTCAACGCGCGGAAGCCACGACAGCACTTCGCGCATACCGGGTCGGTCTTCGAGCTTGCTTGCACCGCTGACGTTCGTGTCTGTGGCGACGTGTACGACCTTCCACCCGCGCTGTTCGGCGTAGGCGCGGCAGGCGGCAATGCGGTGGTCGGGCGCTTCCTCAGCGAACAGACGGGACAAGCGGTCGTAGATGACGACGGTCTTGGGGCTCATGTGCGCCTTCAAGGGAGTCGGTGACCTGACCGCCATGGACGGTTAGGCCGGACACCCGGGCGGCTGCGGAACCGTGCACGCCAATGCCGCCGCCGAT
>KL569115.1:68123-68369 GCA_000715635.1 Streptomyces violaceus
GAGGCGCTCGGCACGGCCGCCGGGCTCGACCGGGCCGCGCTGCACAGCCAGGTGGCGGCGGCCCTCTCCGTGGTGCTGCACCTTGCACGCGACCGGGCCGGGCGGCGGCGGATCGCCGAGGTGCACGTGCTGGAGCGGGATCCGACGGGGCTGGTGCGGACGGTGCCGGCACTGCGGTGGGGAGCGGAGGCCTTCGTGCGCGAACGGGGGTGGGAGCGGCTGCGTGGGCTGCTGCGGAGCGAAGGC
>KL569115.1:68621-68974 GCA_000715635.1 Streptomyces violaceus
CAGAGATGTGTATAAGAGACAGGCGGTGGGCGAGTGATGACGGTGACAGCGGTGGGCGAGTGAGACGGGGCCCAGAGGGCCGGGCGATGGCAGGCACTGAGAGGGCCGAGCGATGACAGGGACTGAAGGGGTCGAGTGATGGCGGGGGCGGCTGAGATGTCGATGGGGGCGGCCGTGGCGTGTATGGGGGCGGCGGTCTGGCTGTTGGGGGAGGGGGACTCGGTGGCGCGTCGGGCGCGCTTGCTGCTCGCGGGAGGCGGAGCCGTCGGGATTGGGCCGCCCGGGTGGCGGCAGGTGACAGGTGGGCTGCGACGGGTCCGCGGGCGGTTGCGGGCCGAGTGGTGGTCACCGGT
>KL569115.1:69174-70055 GCA_000715635.1 Streptomyces violaceus
GCTGCGGCGGGTCCGGCTGGCCGGTCGGGCGGGGCGGGACCGGGAGCGTCGGGCGGATGCGGTGATCGCGTTGTGCGGGGCGCTCGCCGGGGAGGTGCGGGCCGGACACCAGCCGGGTGAGGCGCTGTTGCGCGCCGCGCGGGACTGCGGGGGGCCTGTGGACGCGCAGGCGACGGTTCTGGCGGCGGCGCGCTTCGGCGGCGACGTGCCGGGCGCGCTCGAGGTGGCGGCCCGGCAGCCAGGGGGCGAGGGGCTGCGGGGGCTCGCGGCGTGCTGGCGGGTGGCCGTGGACCAGGGCGCGGGGCTCGCGGCCGGACTCGACCGGCTCGCCGCCGCCCTGCGGGCCGAACGGGACCAACGCTCCGATCTACGCGCCCAGTTGGCGGGCGCCCGGGCTACGGCGGTGATGCTCGCCGGCTTGCCGGCCCTGGGGCTCCTCATCGGCACCGCCCTCGGCGCCGAGCCCCTCCATGTGCTGCTGCACACCGCGGCGGGCCTGGGCTGTCTGGTGGTCGGCGGTGTGCTGGAGGGCTTGGGGCTGTGGTGGGTGCTGCGGATCGTGCGGGACGCGGAGGAGGCGGCATGAGCGGGGAAGTTGTCCACAGGCTGGGGGTGGCGGTGGGGATCGTGCTGGCCCTCGGGTGGGCGGTGCGGTGGCTGACGGAGGCGCGGCGCCGCCGGAGGATGCGGCGACGGCTGGCCGAGCTGTCGTCCCGGAAGGCGACCGCTCCCGTCCCGCGCCTCGCATTACGCCGGGCCGCGCGGACATGGCTGCCTCCCGCGGGTGTGGCGTGCGCCGGGTGGGCGCTGGTCGGCGGTCTCGTCGGTGCCGCCGTGGGACTGGCCGGTGCGGTGGGGATGTGGCGGTGGCGGCTCCGGCA
>KL569116.1:0-327 GCA_000715635.1 Streptomyces violaceus
CCCCCCGGGCGGTGCGGTGGCCATGCTCGGCACCAACCCGCTGAGCGTCGCCGCGCCGGCCCTCGACGGACACCCGTTCCTGCTGGACATGAGCACCACCGTCGCGCCCACCGGACGGGTCCGCGTCGCCGCCCGCCGCGGTGCCCCGGTGCCCGCCGGCTGGCTGGAGGACGCGGCGGGCGCCCCGGTGACCGACCCATCCGCCTTCGACCGCGGCGAGGCCTTCCTGCGCTGGCTGGGCGGCACGGCCGAGACCGGCGTCCACAAGGGCTACGGGCTCGGCATCGCCGTGGAACTGCTGGCCGCCGTGGTGTCCGGCGCGGCCGT
>KL569116.1:444-6310 GCA_000715635.1 Streptomyces violaceus
GGCGCGGCCGTGGGGCCCGCGCCCGCCGCACTGGAAGGCGACGGCCGGGCACGCGGCACCGACGACGACATCGGCTTCTTCCTCCTCGCGATCGCCCCGGAGGTGCTGCGACCCGACGCGGACGTGGCCGCCGCGACCCGCTCCCTGTTCGGCACGCTGGTCGACTGCCCGTCGGCGCCCGGCGGCGAACCAGTGCGCTATCCGGGCTGGCGAGAGGCGGAACTCGCAGCCGAGCGCCGCCGCCACGGCATCCCCCTGCCCCCGCACCTCCACGCGGAACTGACCGCCCTCGGTCTCCTCGGCGGCCCCGGGAGCCCGCGATGACCCGGCCCCTGCGGCTCGGCGTCGTCGGTCTCGGCGCCATCTCCCCCTACTACCTGGCCGCCGCGGAACGGCTGCCCGAGTGGCAGCTGACCGCCCTGTGCGACGCACGTGCCGAGGCCCTGGAGCAGTTCCCCGGCCGGGCGGCACGCTTCAGCGACCTCCGCACACTGCTGGACCGGGCGCGACCGGACGCCCTCGTCGTGGCCGTGCCCAACGACGTGCACCTGCCCCTGTGCCGGGACGCTCTGGCCGCCGGCGTCCCGGTCTGTGTCGAGAAGCCCCTCGCCCTGACCGCGGCCGAGGGGGCCGTGCTGGTGGAGCTGGCGCGGCGCTGCGGGGTCCCGCTGATGACGGCGTTCCACCGCCGCTACAACGACGCCGTCCGCGCACTGGCGCGCCGGACGGCGGGCCGGGAGATCCGCTCCGTCCGGGTGCGCTATCTGGAGCGCATCGAGGAGCATCTCGGCGGTGAGGACTGGTACCTGCACCCGGCCCGCTGCGGCGGCGGCTGTGTGGCGGACAACGGCCCCAACGCCCTCGACCTGGTGCGGCTGCTGCTCGGTGAACTCGCCGTCACCGGCTGCGAGATCCACCGCGACGACTCCGGCGTCGACCGTCGGGCGATGATCCGCCTGCGTGGCCGTACGGGAACCACGGCCTCGGTCGAGCTGGACTGGTCGTACCCCGGGGAACGCAAGGACATCGAGGTGGAGCTGGCCGGCGGAGAGGTACTGCACGCCGACATGCTGGCCGGACACACCGGCTTCAAGGCGTCGCTGTGGCACGAGTACGAGGCGATCCTCACCGAGTTCGCCACGCTGGTCCGGACCGGTACCCCGGCCGGCCCGGGGGCGCACGGCGGCCTGGCAGCGCTGGAGCTGGTGGAGGCGGCCTACCGCTGTGCCCGGCCCGCGTTGGATGCGACGGCAGCGGAGGCGGACCGGTGAATCCAGCGGAGGACGGCCCGAAGCGCGTGGTGCGCGGATCGCTGGTCAAGGTGCTCGTGCACCACCGCACGGACCGCGGCATGCGGCTGGAGGAGCACGCGGCACGCTGCGTACGCCGGGGCGAGGTGCACGAATTGGTCACCACCGACCAGTGGGACCCGCGCTCCGGCGCCCGGATCGACCGGGTGGGATTCCTGGGCTTCGCCGAGCTGTTGTGCGGCGGTGTGATCGACCGGGGTGACCTGGTGCGGATCGGGGACACGAGGGTCGGCACGGTGCTCGGCTTCGACGCCTGTCACCTTCCGAACCACTACAACATCCTGATCCACGCGGCGCGTCCGGTCAGCGGCCGGGACCTTGGCCTGCGGCCGGAGACCGTCGTCACCTTCGTCCAGGGCCGGGCCGGGGAACACGGCACGGTTCCCGCGCCGCCCGGTAGCTGAAGGGCATCTGGTCGCGCACCAGATGGCGCCGGCCCGCTGAACGGGCGGCGCCATCCGGTGGCCGTGGAACCCGGATGGTCGCCCACCCGGGTCACAGCTGCCGCTCCGGCAGGTCAGCCGAGCAGGTCGACCTCCAGGCGGCCGAAGTGGAAGTCACGGACGACCTGCAGCAGTTCGTCCTCGGACAGCCTTCCGTCGCCGTTCGTGTCCACCTTCTGGAACATCTTCCCGGCCTGGGCCGCCGGCACGCCGACGGCGGACAGCCAGGCCTGGAACTCACGGGCGTCGATCTCGCCGTCGTGGTTGTCGTCGCACAGGCGGATCAGCGCCTTCACGATGGGAGAGAGAGCGCGGTTGAAGCTCGCCTCACCCTCCTTGAACAGCATCTCCCCCGTGGCGTCGAGGAACTGCTCCCGGCTGATGGCGCCACCGGGGACGCCGGCCTTCTGGGCGAGGTGCTCGTACAGCCCCTGGAAAGCGCTGTGGAGCTCCTGCACCTCCGGGGAGTCGGCGCTCTTGCCGAGGTTCTGGGCGATCCGGGCAGCCTCGCCCTGGAAGTCGCTCGCCTCCAGGACGCCGTTGCCGTTGGTGTCCCACTTCTCGAAGCGCTTCACCAGGCGGTCGTTGGCGACAGCGGTGCTCATGTGTCTCTCCTAGTCTCGGACGGTGTCCGATGGTGTCGAGTGGTGTCGGGCGGATGACGGACCGCGGCACCTGGGCAGGGCCGCGACCGCGCAGGGCGGTACCGCTGCGCGGGCTCTGGGGCCGGCGACGGCCGGCAGGAGGAGACGCCGGCTCAAGCCGGCGCGAGGAGGCACCAGCTCAGGCCGGTGCGCGGGGATCAAAGAAGGGTGACCCGGCTGCCCACGGCCTTGCCGCGGGTGTCGAGCAGGGCGCAGCGAGCCTGGCCCAGTGCTTCCCTGCCGTAACAGGCGTGGTCCTGCAACAGGATCGCCACATCGGCCTGGGCCATGGCTTCCTGGAGGTTTTCGGCGCGCGGCAATGACCGGCCGCCGACAGTGAACTCGGCTATGTACGGGTCGTGGTAGGACACCTCGGCACCGGCGGCGAGCAATCCTGCCGCCACCGGGTGCGCCGGCGTCTCCCGGACATCGGCCACATCCGCTTTGTAGGTGATTCCGAGCAGCAGGGCGCGTGCGCCCTCAGGGCGGCCCCGGACCTCGGTGAGCAGGGCAAGCGCTCGGTCCACGACATGGCTCGGCATACGGCCGAGGACCTCGTGTGCGGCTGCCAGAGTACGGAAGGCGAAGCCCTGGGATTCGGCCCGCGCGGCGAGATAGCGGGGGTCGACGGGAACGCAGTGCCCGCCGACGCCGGGTCCGGGCCTGAAGGGTGCGAAGCCGAACGGCTTCGACGCGGCGCAGTGCAGCACGTCCCAGATGTCGATGCCGGTCTCGTGGCAGAACAGCGCCACTTCGTCGACCAGGGCCATGTTGACGTACCGGTAGGTGTTTTCGAGGAGTTTGGCCATCTCCGCCTCCCGCGTGCCGCGGGCGACGACGAGATGGTCAACGAACCGGGAGTAGAACGCGACGGCGTACTTGGCGCACAGAGCGCTGCAACCGCTCACGACCTTCGGCGTGTTGCGGATGGTCCACGTCTCGTTGCCGGGATCGATGCGCTGTGGCGAATACGCCAGGTGGAAGTCCTCGCCAGCCTGCAGCCCGCTGCCCTGCTCCAGCAGCGGCCGCACGACATCCTCCGTGGTGCCGGGATAGCTGGTGGACTCCAGGACGACGAGCATGCCGGGGCGCAGCCGGGCGGCGACGGCCCGGGCTGCGTCCTCGACCGCGGACAGGTCGGGTAAGCCCTCCGGTGTGAGTCCGGTCGGCACACAGATCACCACGGTCTGCGCGCCGTCCAGGACCGCTGGGTCGGTCGCGGCATGAAATCCCGCGTCCAGCATGACCGCGACCTCGGCGTCGAGGACGCCGCCGACGTGGGAACGGCCTGCGGCGAGTCCGGACACCACCGTGCCGGACACGTCGTACCCCACGGTCGCCAAACCGGCCGAGACCGCGGCTCTGGAGAGCGGCAGCCCGACATGCCCCAGCCCGATGACGACGAGATCGGCGGCCATGTGTGTACGTTCTCCTGGGTGTGTGTGGGGGGAACAGGAACAGCGGTGGCTCAGGCGGAGAAACTGCCGCTGCCGGGCGCCACGTGCGAGCCGTATCCGGGCTCCACGGTGAGGCCGGGGGTCAGACAGAACGGGTCGGCGTAGATGGTGACCGGACGATCGGTGCGGTTCGTCAGCACATGCGCGGCGGGCGGAAGCTTCTGGCACCCGTGCGGATCGTGATACACAGCCAGTGGCGCAACTTCCGTACTGAACACCACGACGTCGCCCTCTTCCGCCGCGGCTGCATTGCCGGTGGCGGCGCTTGCTGCGAGCAGCGCCCCGGCGGCAGCGAGCATGAATACACGGGCGCAGCGCATGAATTGTGGTCCTTTCGGCAGCGTGTTGTCGAAATGATCCTTCTCTGGAGATGCACCGGCTAAGCACGGGCCCACCCTTGTGCGCCCGAACCAGTGATGCCGTCAAATTGAATTGACGCCTCGGTCGGTGATCCGCGCGCCCCACCGGTATCGGACGCGCACGGAACCGGGCACGGGTTCACCGTCGCGGCGAGAAACCGGTTCCGGCCCAGGCGATCCCGCGTCGGCTGCCAACAGCGGCCACTTGGGGAAGAACATGCCGTCCCGCGACAGCGTTGCCGGCGAACTCGAGCGCGCGGAAAGGCATTTTTCGGTGCGGCAGCGCTCACCGGTGCCGCGGCCCCCTGGACCGGCCCCCTTGAGCAACTCCGTCATCCCACCCCGGCGGGACGCCACTCCTTCGGGTGTTCCGCGACCGCCCGGGTCGCCTCGGCGTAGTCGGAGCACTCGAAGAAGGACCCCACGTCGTGGGCGAGCCGTCGGGCCGAGTATCGAATCTTCCGGGCGGGCGCCCGACATGCCTGCTCCCTGCCTGCTTTGTGCAGGTCAAGGGCGGTCCTCGGAGGCTACATCGATTCGCGTGTCCGGTCTGCCGTCCCGGGATGTTCCACGACTCACACCTCATCAGGTCACGCTGAGATCCGGACTGCTTCCAGTCGCCGAAGGGCGTGGTGCTGTCGCCTTGCTGAAGGCGCTGACGGGGACCACGCAGGCCTGGACGCCGCGGTCCTGAGGGCCGCCGGCCTCCGGGCGGTGACGGGGCCCGGCCCGGGAGCGGTTCAGGACGTCGCCGGGCCCGGCGACGGACCCCGGTCGGCTCGTCCCGTCCGCTACCCGCCGCCCGACAGGATCCGCAGCGCCGACGTCACGGCATCTGCCATCGCCGGCGCGCCGCGGTGAGGGCGGGCCGGGGGTCGACGGTCGCGGGCGCCTCGGCGAGTGTGTCGCGGACCGCGCCGGTGAAGGCGGCATTCAGCGCCGTGCCGATGTTGACCTTGACCATGCCGGACGCCACCGCCTGCCGGAGCTCCTCGTCGGGCACCCCCGTCGAGCCGTGCAGAACCAGTGGCACGGGGACCGCCTTGGCGAGGCGGGCGATGAAGCAGTGGTCGAGCCGGGCGGTGCGCGTGGTCATCGCGTGGGAGCTGCCGACCGCGACGGCCAGTGCGTCCACCCCGGTGGCGGACACGAAGTCGCGCGCCTGATCGGGGTCCGTACGTGCCGAGGGCGCGTGCACTCCGTCCTTGCCGCCGATCTCGCCGAGTTCCGCCTCCAGCCACAGACCCTGGGCGTGCGCCCACCGTGCGGCGGCGCGCGTGGCGACGACGTTCTCGGCGTGCGGCAGCGCGGACGCGTCGAACATGACGGATCCGAAGCCGCAGTCCGCTGCGCGGCGCAGCAGCCCTTCGTCGGTGACGTGGTCGAGGTGCAGCGCCACGGGTACGGCGGCCGCCTCGGCGAGTGCGGCGGTGGCGCGGGCTATCGGGGTGAGCCGACTGCCGTGGAACCGCACGGCGTTCTCGCTGATCTGGCAGATGACCGGGCAGCCCGCGGCTTCCGCCCCGGTGACCACGGCCTCGGCATGCTCCAGGGTGATCACGTTGAACGCGCCGACGGCCCGTCCGTCGCGGCACGCGGAGCTCACCACATCGGCGGTGGGAGTCAGCGGCACGGACGGCCTCCCGGTGCGGT
>KL569116.1:6539-8405 GCA_000715635.1 Streptomyces violaceus
CAGCAGTGGCAGGGACAGCGGCAAGGACCTGCGGGACGTGCAGGGTTTTGTTCGTTTGAGGACCATAAAACACCTAATCAAGCGCTGTGGTTTCATGGAGATGCGCACATCGTGGCGCACATCACGGACAGGGAGTTGTGAGACATGGCGGCACCGCAGGCCCGGTGGAGCGCGCTGCTGGAGATGCTGACGCGCGACGGACGGATCGAAGTCGAACCGGCTGCCGAGGAGTTGAAGGTCTCCGCCGCGACGATCAGGCGCGACCTCGACGAGCTGGCCCGCCAGCAGATGGTCACCCGCACGCACGGCGGCGCCGTGATCAACGCGATCGCCTACGACCTGCCACTGCGTTACAAGGCCGCGCGCAAGGCTCCGGAGAAGGAGCGGATCGCGGACGCGGCCGCCGGGCTGGTCAAGGCCGGCGCCGTGGTGGGGCTCAACGGCGGCACCACGACCACCGAGGTGGCGCGGGCACTGGCCACCCGAGCCGACCTGAGTTCCGGCGGCGCGGAGACGGCGGTCACCGTCGTGACCAACGCCCTGAACATCGCCAACGAACTGGTCGTACGGCGCCACGTGAAGCTCGTGGTGACCGGCGGGGTGGCCAGGCCGGCGTCCTACGAGCTGATCGGGCCGCTGGCCACCGAACTGCTCGCGGAGATCGCACTGGACCAGGTCTTCATCGGGGTGGACGCCATCGACGTGGCCCACGGGGCGACCGCCCACCACGAGGGCGAGGCCAGCATCAACCGGGCGCTGGCCCGCCGCGCGCTGCAGGTCGTCGCGGTCGCCGACTCCTCCAAGCTGGACCGGCGGGCCTTCGCCCGCATCTGCCCGGTGGAGGACATCGACGTCCTGGTCACCGACAAGGGCGCCTCGGACGAGCTGACCGAGTCGTTCGAGGCGGCCGGTGTGGAGGTCATCCGCGCCTGACACCGCACGCCGCTTCCGTGGCGGCCACGGCCTTGGCTCCCATGCGCCTCCCGGTGTCATCCCCGGACGCCGCCCGCGGTCAGGCCGGCGACGAGGTGGCGCTCCATGAAGACGAACAGCACCATCACGGGCACGTTCGCGACGAGCGACGTGGCGAACAGGTACTGCCATCCGACGGCGGTGAGCAGGACGGTGCGCAGCTTCATCGGTCCTGGCCGCGTTCTGCGCGGCGCGGCTTTGCGGTGCGCGGCTTTGCGGTGCGCGGCTTTGCGGGGGATGACGGCGGTCCTGCTCACGGGGTGTCCTCCTGTCGGCGGGCGACGCGCAGATTGACCAGCACCACCGCGAGGATCAGCCCGAAGTTGACGACGGCCATGGCGGCCGACTCTCCCACCGACTGGTTGTCGAAGGCGAGTTTGTACAGGTAGGTGGTGGTCATCTACCGCAGCAGGGGCACTCGGCGCTGGACGAACCGCTGCCGACCGGGGTGCTCGAGGCCGAGCAGTTCACCTTCCTGGGGCAGGGCTGGGCATACGGGATCGCCCAGGAGGCGGCGCTGAAAATGCGCGAGGCCGCCTCCGCCTGGACGGAGGCCTATCCGGTGATGGAGTACCGGCACGGCCCGATCAGCGTCACGGACCCGGGCCGTGTGGCGTGGTGTTTCGGGGACCCGGCTGCCCTGCCGTCCGGTCTCGCCGACGACATCGCCCGCACCGGCGGGCAGTTGGTGGCACTCGGCCGGGACCCACTGGCGGACCTCGTCGTGGTGCACCGACTGGCAGCCGCCCTCGCCTCGGCACGCGGTCTCGACCCGGACCGTCCACGCCACCTGACCCGCTCGGTGATCCTGGCCTGACCAGGCACCCCCGGAAAGGATCTCGGGGGTCCGCAGAATCTACCTGTCTGTTACGAACGGTTTCCGGTCCCGCCGAG
>KL569116.1:8646-13464 GCA_000715635.1 Streptomyces violaceus
AGGCCTCTCGGCGGGCCCCCGGAGCGACCGCCACCAGGGACAACAGCTGCTTCAGGGGAACGCTCCAAGCACCCCGGAAGCCGCGTGCCCCCGCCGCACAAACGGAGTTGAAGGATCAGCAGGTCGGCTGCGCCGTCGCGCGGCAGCCGGTGCAATCGAGGGGGCGGCCCTTCGCGTGCCGGGAAAGCGGGCAGGCCGGTCCCCGTGTTGATGTGGGCGGCGAAGGACACCTAGCTCAGAGCCTGACCTGACCTCCTATTCGGTGCGCAGGGCCGTGGCGGTTCGGGTCCTGGCGGCCCAGCCGGCGGGCAGGAGCGCACCGAGGGTGGCGATGAGCAGGCCGCCGAGTGCGAGCGGGAGCAGTTCGGCCCCGTCGTAGACGGCGGTGACGGAACCGGGGAGGCGGAGGCCCACGCTGTCGCCCATCGCGGGGAGGACCCAGCCGTGCAGGACCACGCCCAGCGGCACGCCCAGAGCGCCCGCGACCAGTCCGGTCACGACGACCGAGGTGAGGACCATCGCGACGGTCTGCCGGGGGGTCATGCCGAGCGCCTTGTGGACACCGATCTCCCGGACGCGCTCGCGGGTGTCGAGCAGCACGCCGTTGAGCACGCCGAGCGCGGCGACGGCGACGAGCATCAGCGTGAGGGTCGCGGACAGCGCGTTGAGCGTGACGACCATATCGCTGCCGGCGTCGAGCCCGCCCGCCCGAGCACTGACGTCCAAGGGCACCAGGTGCCTGTTCAGCGCGGTGACGTAGCCGGTCACGTCGGTGCCTGGCGTGACCGCGATGTGATGGCTCGTCTCCGTCAGGTCGGGGTGTGCGGCTGTGAGGGTCGAGGCGTCGGTGAAGACCTGCATGCCGTCGTTGCGGGGATCGAGGACCTCACCGACGATCCGGACCGTGACCGGCTCGGCCAGGCCGTTCAGGGTGACGGTGTCGCCGATGCGGGCGCCGGTGGCGGCCAGGAAGGGGGTCGGGACCACGGCCTCGCCGGGCCTGTCGATCCAGCGGCCCGCGACCATCGTGTAGCCGCCCCAGGAAGCGTCGCCGGTGAAGGCGATCACGTCGATGGTGCCGGTCAGGCCGGACACGGTCGCCCGTACCGTCGCGGCGCTGTAGTACTTCCCGGTTCCGGCGGCGGCCTCGACGGCCGCGGCGACCGCGGCGGGATCGGCTTTGGGCTGCTTCTCCGGGCCGGGGCCGGGGCCTTGGGGTCCGAAGTCCGGCAGGGGCGCGGGCACGACGACATCGGCGGCGTCGTGGGCCTTGGCCTTCATCACCTGGCCGAGCGAGGCGCCCATCCCCACGGTGAACGTGACGGCAATGGTGCCGAACAGTATCGCCGTGCCCATGGCCAGCGCGCGGGCGGGCCGCGCGAAGGGCCGGACCAGGCCCAGGGCGAGGGGTTGCGGCAACGGGAGCCGTCCGGCCAGGCGAACCGCCCAACGGCCATGCCCCGCCGAAGCGGTACGCCCTACGGCGAGCGCATCGACCGTACGCATCCGGCCGGCCCGCCAGGCACTCGCCCACGCGGTCGCCGCCACCAGGCCGAGCACCCCGGCGATCACCGCCAGGTCGACCCAGGGGGCGATGCCCAGGGACGAGGTGCCGTAGACCTGCTCGGTCTCGGCCAGTACCGGGACGGCGAGCAGGTGGCCGGCGAGGACACCGAGGGCCGTGCCGACGGCGGCCGGGATCAGCGCCTGGCCGACGTAGGCCCGCACGACCTGGGCCGGGGTGAGGCCGACGGCCTTGAGGATGCCGATGCGGCGCGTTCCCGTGCCGACGGCCGAGGCGACGACGTTGCCGACGATGAGCACCGACATGACCAGGCCCAGGGCGCCGAACGCGATGAGGAACGGGACGTAGACGGCGGTGTCGCGCTCGGCGGTCTTCCTGACGGTGAGCCAGGACTGTTCGCCGACGGCCGTTCCCGGCGGCAGGGATGCCGTCACGGCCTTGCCGCCCGCGGTGATCTGCGCGGCGGTGCCCGCTTGGGTGAAACGGTAGAGCATCTGGTGGCCGCCGCTGCCGGGCGCGGTGAGGGCCGGCATCTGGGACGGGACCACCCAGGCGTCGGCGGTCTGTGTGACCGAGCGGGCCACACCGACCACCGTCAGTGTCGGACCGCCGGACAGATCGGGAAAGGCGATCTTCATGCCCATGGTCGGGATGAGCGAGGAGTTGGCGGACAGCACGATCTCACCGGAGCGCGTGGCCCACCGCCCGTCGAGCAGTGCCACCTCGTCCACGTCCCGGCCGGGATCGCCCCGTCCGACCACGGTCATCGGCCACCCGGGGACCGCCCCCTCCGACCGCGGGGTGACCGTCGTCGTACGGAACGGCCCCGCGGCGCTGCTCACCCCTTCGGTGTCCTTGGACTTCGACAGTTGCCGGGCACTCACCTTGCCCGCGTCGAACTGCACGGACAGGTGCGCGCCGTGCTGCCTGGCGAAGGCGTCGTCGAAGGGCGCGCCGGACACCACGAGCAGCGATCCGCCGAGGACGCAGGCGGCCACCGCCATCATCGTGGCGAGCCCGATCACCAGCGTCTGCACCCGGCGCCGTCCCACCCCCGAGCGCACCACCTTGCCGAGCGCGCTCATCGGGCGGCCTGCGAGGCTACGGCGTCCGAGGCGACGGCCTGCGACCGGACGTCTTCGGTGATCCGGCCGTCGGCGATCCGGACCGTGCGGTTCGTGCAGGACCGGGCCAGAGCCAGGTCGTGAGTGACCACGACAATGGTCTGGCCCTCGGCATTGAGGCCGGTGAGCAGTCTGCTGACGTCCTGTCCGGCGGCCGTGTCCAGGGCCCCGGTCGGCTCGTCGGCCAGGAGCAGCGCCGGCCGGTTCATCAACGCCCGTGCCACCGCGACGCGTTGCCGCTCGCCGCCGGACAGCCGCCCCGGGTAGGCGCGGGCGTGCCGGTCGATGCCCAGCAGTTCCAGGAGTTCCGCCGCCCGGCGGTCCGCCTCGGTACGTGCCATACCCGCGAGGCGCGCGGGCAGGACGACATTGTCGGTGACGGTCAGATCGTCGAGCAGGTTGAAGAACTGGAAGACCATGCCGATCTTCGACCGCCGGTAGAGCGCCGATCCGGCTTCGCCCAGCCGGTCCACCCGCACCCCGTCCACGGTGACGGTCCCCGAATCGGGCCGGTCCAGGCCCGCGATCAGGTTGAGCAGCGTGGACTTGCCGCTGCCGGAAGGACCGAGGATCGCGACGGCCTCGCCGGGCCGCACGGTCAGCGACGCCTCGTGCAGAGCGGGCGGGCCGTCGTCGTATCGGCGGCTCACCCCGCGCAGTTCGATCACCGGCGTGGTCATAAAAGCTCCTTGGGTACGGGCAGTTGGCTGCGTGAACGCTAGGAGCGGACCCGGCCTGCGCACGTCGCCCGTCCGAACCCATTGCGGTACCGCGCTGGGACGATCCCCACAAACGTCATCCCTGCGATGTAGGCGGCTGATGTATCCGCTGCGCCGGGAATGACCACCGGGACGGACTCGGAGGGCCCCGCAAGGTGGCGACAATGAACCGGTGATGGACGTAGGTACGACGCTGGAGCGACTGCGGGAAGCCGCCCGCAAGACGGTCCGTGACGCCAGGCTCGCGAGCGGTCCCCCGCTGCGGCCGACCCGCCGCGCCTGGCAGTTCGACGCGCTGGTGGCACTGGTACTCGGCATCGCCACCGTCTACTACGGCATCGACAACGCCGATGTCGTCGTGGTGCGTGAGATCGCACCCGGCGTGGTGCACGTCGTGCCGCGCCCGTCCGGCCCCGGCGGCCTGGTCTTCATGGTGACCCTCGCGGTCATCGCCTCGGGTGCCCTGGCCCTGCGCCGCCGCCACCCGCTCGCCGTGCTGTGCGTCGTGACGGCCGCGACACTGGCTACACCGCAGAGCGTCGGGCGGCTGACCTTCTACGCGTTCGTCATCGCCGTGTACAGCGCTGCCGTGTACAGCCCGTACCGGGTGGCGACCCTGGCGGCGCTGCCGGTGTCGGTCGCCCTGGTCGGCACGTCGGGGAACTCGGTGGCACCGATCGTCCCCAACCAATACATCGCCCTGCTCATCCTGGTCCCGATGGCCGTGGCCGCCGTCGGCCTGCGTACCTGGAAGCTCCGAACCGACGAGGGTCGCACCCGGCTCTCCGCCCTGGAACGCGAACAGGCCGAGGCGCTGCGCCGGGCCGTCGAGCATGAGCGGGCCAGGATCGCCCGCGAACTGCACGACGTCGTCACGCACAACGTCAGCGTGATGATCATCCAGGCGGGCGCCGCCCGCAAGATCATGAACACCTCCCCCGAGCAGGCCGGCGAGGCGCTGCTGGCCGTCGAGGCGGGCGGGCGGGCGGCCATGACCGAGCTGCGCCACGTCATGGGACTGCTCACCATGGGCAGCGAGGGCGAAGGGACGGACGGAGATGCGGACCTGGCCGATACGGCGGCGGAGCTGGCCCCGCAACCCGGCCTGGACCAGCTGGAGACTCTGGTCGGACGGGTCCGGGACACCGGACTGCCCGTCGACCTGACCGTGACCGGCCCGTCCCGCCCCCTCCCGCCGGGCCTCGAACTCGCCGCATACCGCGTGGTGCAGGAAGCCCTGACCAACACCGTGAAGCACGCGTCCGGCGCCACCGCCGCCGTGACCGTCGAGTACGGCCCGGAACGGCTCCGGGTGGAAGTCACCGACACCGGTGGACACCCGGGCGCGGGCGTGGCCGCCGGAAACGGCCGGGGCCTCATCGGCCTGCGCGAGCGCCTCGCCGTCTACGACGGAACCCTGAACACCGGCCGACGCCTGACCGGCGGCTAC
>KL569116.1:13670-15669 GCA_000715635.1 Streptomyces violaceus
CCGTCTACGACGGAACCCTGAACACCGGCCGACGCCTGACCGGCGGCTACCGTGTGGAGGCCCTGATCCCCTTGGAGACACCGTGACCGAGCCGCTGCGCGTGCTCCTCGCCGACGACCAGACCCTGGTCCGCACCGGGTTCCGGTTGATCCTCGGCGCCGACGGAATCGACGTAGTCGCCGAGGCGACCAACGGGACCGAAGCGGTCGAAGCGGCTCGCCGTACACGTCCCGACGTGGTCCTGATGGACGTCCGGATGCCCGAGATGGACGGCCTGGAGGCCACCCGCCGCATCCTCACCGGCGCCCCCGACACGCCCCGCGTCATCATCCTGACCACCTTCGACCTCGACCGATACGTCTACGCGGCACTGTCCGCCGGGGCCAGCGGCTTCCTCCTCAAGGACGTCACCCCCGAGCATCTGACCGCGGCCGTCCGCACGGTCCGTACCGGCGACGCTCTCCTCGCGCCCGCCATCACCCGCCGGCTCGTGGAACGGTTCACCCAGCGCGGCAGCGACACCGCCGCCCTCCACCGCGATCTCGCCTCGCTCACCCCTCGCGAACTGGAGGTCCTCGGCCTGCTGGCCCGAGGACTGAGCAACGCCGAACTCGCCACCCGCCTCCACCTGGCCGAGGCGACCGTCAAGACGCACGTCGCCCGCATCCTCGCCAAGCTCGGTCTCCGTGACCGTGTCCAGGCCGTCATCGTCGCCTACGAGACAGGGCTGGTCAGCGCCGGCGCACGTGAGGCCGCCGGAGAGTCCACCGAGCAGACATGAACCGAAGTCGAGACTTGGGATCAGCAGCCGGAACCTGCGCCTGTCCCGGCAGTTCACGCCTCCGAGGTCATGCGACGTACGCGGCCGTGGCTCGCCGGGCGACCGGCGGGAGGCGGCACTCGGCCACCTTGGTCTGACGGTGACGGTCGTTCACGTCTCCTCCGTCAGTCAGCGATCACGGAGGCGCGACCACGGCCTCGAGCGGTGCCCGGTGGCGTCCGGTGCGAGCCGTGCCAGGCGTCCCGCTTCAGATGCCGCGGAATTCCGGTGCCCAGATCAGCTTGATACCGACGGCTTTGGCGAGTGAGACCCACCTGTTGTCCGCGGGTTTCTTCTCCAACACGAGGACCGGCTGTATCGACCGGCCGGAGAGCGTGGACCGAAGCTGATGGGCGTAATCGAGCACTTGGCCGATGCCCAGGCGGATCTGCTGGTCCTGGCTCGTCCCGGTCAGGCTTTTCACCTCGGCGACGAAGATTTCCTTGCCGGTCGCCCAACCCGCGTCGAACTTCGGACTGTTTCTCGCGAAGGTGTGGACTTCGATCTTCTGTCGCGCCAGATGCTTGATGAGCGCACCGACGGTCCTCTCGTGGGCCGCGGTCGCTTCATCGAGGGAACTGAGATCGACGGCCAGCTCCCGGACCCCGTGGCGACCGGCCTTGCGCACCTGAAGGGGTGCACCGAGCACGTCGCGGTTGGCCTGCGGGGGCACCACTTCCGGGGCGCTTCCTCGCGGAGGGCGGCGTAGCTCCAGGCAGGGCGCCGGAAAGCCATGGACCAGGTCACCGAAGCCGGCTCCGTTCACGACGTGCACGTGATGGCCCGACGCTCGCTCATGCTCGGTGCCCACCAAGGTGTCGCTGTAGTCCCGCCGGGTGTCGGACACCTGCTTGCCGGTGAGATCGCCGTGGACCACGAGGCTGATCGCGCCGGAGAAGTCCGTTTTCGACGTCGCGCCGCGCCGCCCGGCCCTTCGGACGCATTCCGAACGCACCAGCCACTTGCCGTCCACAACGACCTTGCCGGTGAAGCAGAGCGTCTCCCCCTTGAGACTGCGGACCCAACCGTCACATGCCCGACGTGCCACCCGACACCTCCATCGCCGTATCGCCCAGTCTGTCGAGTCGGAGGAGGTACGGGAACGTCCTTGTGCCCATTGCGATGTCCAGGTGGGTCGATCTGCTGACGACCGGCTCGTCCATCCGTACGGGGCCGACT
>KL569116.1:15868-18620 GCA_000715635.1 Streptomyces violaceus
GCCGATACCCGGCCGATGGCCCGCCCGAGGTCACGCATCCCGGAGGCCCCTTCATTTGCGAAGAGCACTCACGCGAGAAGTGGCCGAACCACTGCGGTGATGGAGCTGAACCAACCCGCTAACCGGAGAGAACGTCCCCCGTTTCCTGGGCGCGTGACAGCAGGCGGTACTGCGCGCTGCCGGCCAGCAGTTCGTCGTGGGTGCCCGTGGCGACGACGCGGCCCGCGTCGAGGACGACGATCAGGTCCGCGGCGCGGATCGTCGACATGCGGTGGGCGATCACCAGCAGCGTGCACTCCTGCGCGGTCTCCCGGATCGACCTGCGCAGCGCCGCTTCGTTGACCGCGTCCAGATGGGCGGTCGGCTCGTCCAGCAGGAGCAGGCGTGGCCGGGTCAGCAGGGCACGGGCGATCGCGATCCGCTGGCGCTCGCCGCCGGAGAGCGCCATGCCGTGCTCCCCGGCGGCGGTGTCCAGGCCCCGAGGGAGGCGGTCGACCAGGTCCGTCAGGTGCGCCAGTTCGACGGCCCGGTCCAGCTCGTCCTGTCCGGCGTCCGGGGCGGCGTAGATCAGGTTCTCCCGCAGCGTGCCGTACAGCACCGGGGCATGCTGCTCCACCAGGCCGACCCGGGCCCGGTGGTCGGCTCGGCCAAGTGCCCGTATGTCGCCGTCGTCGAAGAGGATGTGGCCGCGATCAGGGTCGTAGAACCGCTCGATCAGGGCGAAGACGGTGGACTTTCCGACCCCGGAGTTGCCGATCAGGGCGACATGGGAGTGCTCCGGCACCTCGAAGGTCACGCCGCGCAGGACGGGGCACTGCGGCCGGTAGCCGAACCACACGTCCCGGAACTCCAGCACGGGTGCCCGTGGCCGCTCGCCGCTGCCTCTCGCCCGGTACGGCGCCGGAGCCCCGGGACCGGACACGGTGTCATGTTCCGTGGGCAGCGCCAGCACTTCCGTGACCCTGCGGTACGCGCCCGTGCCCTGCTCCATGGTGCTGAGGGACTGGAACAGCGTGCCGATCGGCTCCACCAGATAGATCATGTACAGCAGGAAGGCGGCGAGATCGGCGATCGATCCCTGCTTGTCGGCGACCCGCATACCGCCGACAAGCAGTACGACGATGAACGACCCTTTGACGGCCAGCTGGATCGCCGGCGAAACCACCGCATCCAGCTTCGCCATCCGCACGCTTCCTTCGTAGGCCGATCTCGCGCCGACCGCGATACGGTCCGACTCGCGCTGCTCGGCGCGGCTGGCACGGACGGTGCGGATGGCACCGAGCGCGCGCTCCAGGTCCGCGGTCATCGCGCCCGTCGCCCGCTGGGTGGACAGTGACGCCACCTCGATGCCGCGCAGCACCGAGGCGACGATCACACTGGCGATCGCCACCATGGCCAGCACGAGGAGGAACATCAGCCAGTCGAGCCAGATCATCAGCGCCACCACGCCGATCAGCCCGATGGCCCCGGTCACCGCCTCGGTGAAGCCCTCGGCGACGAGCAGCCGCAGCGTCGTGCTGTCGGTGCTGGTGCGCGAGATCAGATCGCCGATGCGCTGGCGGTCGTACACGGCCATGGGCAGCCGCAGCACATGCTTGATCAGGCCGAGCCGGACCCCCAGGACGATCCCTTCGCCCGTCCGGGACAGGACGAACTGGGCGAGTCCCTGGACCAGTGCCTGGGCGACGAAGAGCACGACGAGCAGCGCCAGGACGTACCCGATCGCGCCGCCGGACTCGGTCGCCTCGATCACCTGCTTGACCAGCAGCGGCTGGGCCAGGCTCAGCGCCGAGGCGCCCAGCGTCAGCAGCACGGCGAGGGCGATCCACCGGCGGTGCCCGTGCAGCAGGGTCAGGACGCCCCGTAGGCCGACCCGGCTCCGGTCGTCTGTCTCATCTGTCGCTTTGGGCTTCATGGATCACGGACTCACGGCTGAAGGAACCAGGGGCGCAGGGCACGGTGAACAGCGGGCGGAAGTAGTCGGGCGGGTGGCCTTCACCCACCGGCACTCCCTCCGCCTCCACCCAGGCGTGCGCGCCGAAGGGCGCCAGGCGGCGTGCCCCCACGCACCAGGTGGGCCACTGCCCGTGCATCCGGCACAGCAGGGTCGTGGCCAGGGACCGGGGCAGGCACCCTTCCCGTCCCGCGCACGCCAGACTGACCGCGACGACGGCCTCCCGGGCGGCCTGGGTCTCGCCGAGTTCGGCCGGACGCGCGCCCCTGCGCAGCCCCTCCAGCACGATCCGGATGCGCCGGGGGTGCTGGTGCGCCAGGAGCCGCGCGGCGCCCACGGCGAGCCGGACCGGGATCCGGCGCCGCAAGGGCACCGAGCGCGGGTCGTGGAAGATGGCCTCCGGTGAGGTCATGGGCTCTTCTTCCCGTGTTGTCGGCCGCGTAGGTGCGGCCATCGGCGGTGTACTCGGCGCCGCAACAGCCGTGCACGCGGGGCGGATGGGCTTCCGGTGCTCTCTTCGGCCAGGTCCGCCGCGTGCAGTCCGCCGACCAGTTCCCGGACGTCCCGGTGCGCGGTGTCGATGTCCACCGAGTACTCCTCGGTGAGCTTCTGCGCGGCATCGGTTTCCGTGCCGCCGTCCAAGAGCTTCCGCAGGGCGACGGCGGCGCTGGGATTGAGGGTCCAGTACTGGTTGTGGTCCTCGTCGAGCACTGCGATTCCGTAGTCGGTCTCGGCCGTGAACACGCCCTCGCGCAGCTTGAATGTCATCGGCCATCTCCATTCAGCCCGGGACAGCGG
>KL569116.1:18844-19385 GCA_000715635.1 Streptomyces violaceus
GCACACGACGGTCTGGTACAGCGCGTCGAACGGCAGGGTCGGGGGCAGTGGGCGACTGGCCATCTCGCGCAGCGTGTCCGCGTCGATCAGGCCCAGGCGGGCCAGCCGGGAGTCCTCGCACAAGGCCAGCAACTCGGCACGCTGCTCCCGCATCCCCACCTCCGCCTCATAGGAGCCTTCGTCCTTGGTATGGCGGGTCAGGGTCTCGGCGGGAACGATCCCGCGCATCGCCTCGACGATGAGCGGCTTGTACTGCCAGGGGGTGATCCTGTCCTGCGGCCGCACTGCCAGGCCCGCTTCGATCACGCGGTCGTCGTAGTAGGGGGCGGCGAGGGTGAGCCCGGCGCGGGCGGTCATCTGACCCACCTGCCGGACCATGCGGGAATTGCTCCCCATGGCTTCCAGCTCGACGTGCAGTCCGCGCCTCTCTGATAGCGGTTCGGTGGTGCGGGCCGCGGTGCGGATCAGCTCTCGTACGGCGTCGACGGCGTCCGGCGTCGTCCACGGGGGCAGCCGTGGCGGTGTCCCCCAGTCCAGCGCG
>KL569116.1:19619-20365 GCA_000715635.1 Streptomyces violaceus
GCGGTCAGCCGGTCGCCGGCCCGGCCGAGCCACTGCCGGTAGGCGCTGTCGTCCCACAGTTGCCGAAGCGTTTCCCGGTACCGCCAAGGGCCCTGGGCGGCAAAACCACGCACGCGCTGCCACGCGGTCCTGGGGTGGGTACGCATCAGCGTGTGCAGGTGTGCCGGCGAACCGGCGAGCAACTCGTCCCCGCCGAAACCCGTCAGGTGCAGCTGTGAGCCGCGTGCCGCGGCCAGCCGCGGAATGAGCAGGCACCGGCTGGGATGCATCGCGGCCGGGCACGGCTCGTCGAAGCGGTCGTCCACGTCCTGGAGGCCCTCGTACACCATCGGCAACCGGTCCCCGGCGACGATGTGGTGTTCGACGTCGTCCAGTTGGGCAACGGTCCGGCGAGCCCAGGGCACGTCGTCGCAGAGGGGGTCGAGGCCGTCGGCGGTGTAGGCGATGACCTTTGCCCGGCCGCGGGCGGCCAGAGCACACACCGAAGTCGAGTCCAGCCCGCCCAGATCGCAGCTCACCACGTTCCGGCCCCGGACACGGACCTCCACAGCGGCCGACAATGCCGCCCGGAACGCCGAGGCACCCTCAGCCATCGGTACCACCGGCGCGGGAGGCGTCCACCATGCGACGGGCCGTCCCCGGCCGTCGGCGTCGAGCGCCAAGTAGTGGCCGGACTCCAGGGCGCCCACTCCACGCCACACCGGCACTCCTGCCAGCGGGTACGGCGCGCCCGGATTCAGCAGGCG
>KL569116.1:20558-24735 GCA_000715635.1 Streptomyces violaceus
GTGTATAAGAGACAGCGTCGACCTGCGCGTCGAGCAGGGCCGCGAGGACGTCGGCCCGGTCCGCGGCCGCCGTGGTGTCACCGATCCTGGCGTAGAACACTCGTCGAAGGCCGCTGATGCTCCCCTGGACACGTACGCGTCCGGTGACGGAAGCGACCAGATGAGAACTGCCGGCCATAGTGCGGGCCAGTTCATCGAGGTCGGCGATCGCGCGGATCCGCCCAGCCGCTGTGGTGAGCCGGTCGGCGGTCATGGCGTGTTCACCGAGGACCGCGATCTTCACCTGGCCCGCCTCGCCGACGGTCATGGCACCGGGAGACCAGCCGCCGAGCAGCCAAGGCCGACCCGATGGGTGGCTGACCTCCTGTACGCCCCGGTTGCGGAGTACGGCGCCGGCCCGGGCCGCCGAAGCGCAGTCCGGAAGGACAACGAACCAGCCCGGCCTCTCGCCGGGTTCAGGAAAATCGACCATGGCGGCGCCCTCCCTGGCGGCCGTGCCGTCCGGTGCTCAAAGCATCTGGGCGACGGGACCCGCGCCCCGCCGCCACAGGGGAATTCTTCCGGGACCGCCCCGGCAGGACCGATCAGGTTCCACGCCGGGTGTACGGGCAGGAAAGGAGGCTCAGAAGAACCTCCTCCTGAAGAACCAGAACCTTTCCGGTCCAGCCCTGAAACCGATTCCGGTCTTGCGGAAAGTACCGGCCGCGGTCAGCGTCGGGCGCTCGTAAGTGCGCATGTCGTTACACCTCCTCTCGACTGTCCGGAGCTTGTTTGGAGAGTTCAAGAGGTGTGATCCTCGACGTGCGTATAAGATCTCGGATCTCTTTCCACAATAGACGTTCACGAGGCCAATCGCCTCGCTTGGCGAATTGGCCAACAGTCGTTTCCCATTCAATTTTTGAACGCGCTCCGCATTGCCAGGCACGCCCGGGGAAAACATTCGAACGACGAGGGATAGGCAACTGCGCCCGGGAACCGGCAGGCCGACCGCCGGCGTCCGCCCGGGTTGGCCGGCGAGCACCGCCGACCCGCCGTCGCGGCGTACCCAGGGCGCGACGAGGAACTCCGGCCCCCAGGAAGCAATTTAGGTTAGGCTAAGCTAAATTCAGCTCGCTGGAGTCCGGACCTTGCTGCGTGATCGGGGGAGAGTCGTCTATGGGCTTGCCGGCTATCGGCTCCTACCCCATGCCGGATCGCTCCGCGATCCCCCGGTCGCACGTCTCCTGGCGGATCGACCCGGCGCGTGCCGCGCTCCTGGTCCACGACATGCAGAACCACTTCGTCCGGGCCTTCCCCGCCGGCCGCGCCCCCGTGGTGGAACTCGTCGACAACATCGCGGCCCTGAGGGAACTCGCCGACACCCTGGACATGCCGGTCGTGTTCAGTGCGGAGCCGGCCGGGCAGCCGCCCGCGCAGCGAGGGTTGGTCGGTGACATGTGGGGGCCGGGGATAGGGGACGAGCCGGACGCCGCGGCGATCGTCGCGCCCCTCACGCCCCGCCCCGGCGAGCATCTGCTGGCGAACGTGCGCCACAACGCGTTCCTGCGCAGCCACCTCGGCAGGCTGCTGCGTTCCCAGAACCGGGACCAGCTGATCATCTGCGGGGTGCACGCGCACCTCGGCGTTCTGCTGACCGCCGCGGACGCCTTCATGAACGACATCCAGCCGTTCGTCGTTGCCGACGCCGTGGCCGACTTCTCCGCCGAGGAGCACACCTTGGCGCTCCGGTGGGCCGCGCGCACCGGAGTGGTCTGTACGACGGACGGTCTGCTGCGGGCCCTGCTCCTGCACCGGGAGCGGAGGAACGCGTGACGCCCGCGGCGCGGCGCATCGGTACCTTCCTCGACACACCCTTGAATGGAGTGACTCCGTGAGCGTGACCCAAGCCGACCCGGTCGCGACCCGCTCTCCCCGCCTTCCCCAGCCGCCGGGAGAACTCCTGGGCAGCGCCGTCGTCGTCAAGTTCGGCGGCAACGCCATGGTGGACGCGACTCTGCAACGGGCCTTCGCCCAGGACGTCGTGGAGCTGTGGCACGCCGGTCTGCGCCCGGTCGTCGTGCACGGCGGCGGGCCGCAGATCAGCGCGATGCTCGACCGTCTGGGCCTGGAGACCCGTTTCGAGGCGGGCCTCAGGGTCACCACCCCGGAGACCATGGATGTGGTGCGCATGGTGCTGACGGGCCGGGTCCAGCGGGAGCTGGTCGGCCACATCAACGCCCATGGGCCCTTCGCGGTGGGCCTGACCGGCGAGGACGCGCACACGATGACCGCCGTGCGGCGACTGGCCCGGGTCGACGGCAAAGCGGTGGACATCGGTCTCGTCGGCGACATCGTGGACGTGAACCCGGCGATGGTGCGCGCGTTGCTGGAGCAGGGGCACATCCCGGTCGTCTCTCCCGTGGCACGCGGTACGGACGGGCAGGTCTACAACGTCAACGCCGATCTCGCGGCGTCGGCCCTCGCCGTCGCCCTCGACGCCGAGCGGCTGGTGATGCTCACCGATGTCGAGGGGCTGTACGCGGACTGGCCGCGCAGCACCGAGGTGATCGGGCGGCTGACGGCCGGTGCGTTGGACGGGCTGCTGCCCGGGCTGGCGAGCGGGATGCTGCCGAAGATGGAGGGCTGTCTGCGGGCCGTCCGCGGTGGCGTGCGCAAGGCACACGTACTGGACGGCCGGGTGCCGCACGCGGTGCTGCGCGGCGTTCTCGCGGAGACCAGCCCGGGCACGACCGTGGTACCCGACACGGTGCCCGGCGTGCTCACCAAGTCCTGACCAGGATCCGGGCGTTGCGCTGCGGATCCAGGGACTGCGCCCAGGGCGCCGGCGCCTGACGGGCGGTCGTATGCGTGAAGCCGTAGCGGAGGAACAGGCCCGCGCCTCCGGTCGTCGCCGTGAACAGAGCGGTGAGTGACCGGGCGTGGGCCTTGGCCAGCACCGCGCGGAGCAGCCCGGCCCCCGCCCCGCTCCCTTGCCGTTGCGGCGCCACGCAGAAGTTGTAGACGACACCCGCGGGTCCGGCGCCTTCACCCCCTTCGGGATACGCCCGCATGCCCACGCAACCTTCCAGGGTGCCGTCCGGTGCCTCCAGCACGAGGAAGTCCGCGGCATGGGCGGCGTAGAGGGAGACGGGGCGTTCGCGCAGCGCACCCGAGCGTACGAAGGGCTGGGACAGGGCGGCGAGCGCGGCAGCCTCGTCCGGGCGGGCGGTGCGCACCGAGGACGACGGCGCGAGAAGAGCGTGCGGCAGCGCGGCAGGGCGCGGCGTAGCCGTGGTCAAGGGATTCCTTCCTCGGTACCGGAGCCGGGATCAAACGCGCGGACGGCGCGGGCGGCCGTCGACGTACGTCTCCACGACCTCGATGTCTCCGATGCGGGAGGTGTCGACGCGCCGGGGGTCGTCGCCGAGCACGACCAGGTCGGCGCGTTTGCCGGGGGTGAGACTCCCCAGGCTGTCCTCCCAGTGGCAGGCGTGGGCGCCGGCGACGGTGTACGCGTGCAGGGCCTCGTCGACGGTGATGCCCTCGTCCGGGCCGATGACCTGCCCCGAGGTCGAGGCGCGCTCGACCATGAACTGGACGGCCCGCAGGGGCGATCCGTCGGCGACGGGACGGTCGGAGCTGCCCACCAGCGCAATGCCGTGGTCCAGGAACGCCCTGCCCCGGTACAACCACGGTGCGCGTTCCACGCCCATGATCGACGCGTAGTCGTCGCCGAAGTACCGCAGGAAGTTGGGCTGGACCACCGCGCTGACGCCGAGTCGCGCGAAGCGCGGGAGCTGGTCGGGCCGGATCAGCCCGGCGTGTTCGATGCGGTGGCGTGCCTCGGGCCGGGGCCGGAGGCGCTGAGCACGGTCGAGGGCGTCCAGGGCCACGTCGGCCGCGCGGTCGCCGATCGCGTGCACGGCGAGCTGCCAGCCGGCGAGGTGGCCGTCCACGATGAGGTTCGTGAGGATCTCCGGGTCGTCCTGCAACTGCCCGGTGTGGTCGAGCCCTTCGTACGGGCTGGTCAGTGCGGCCGTACGGGCCATCATGCCGCCGTCGGTGTAGATCTTCAGCGCGCCCACGGAGAGCCGGTCGTCGCCGAACCCGGTGCGCATGCCGAGGTCGAGGGCCCGCGGGATGCCGTCGGTCTCGTGCGCGGCGACCGGCCGCAGCCGGTCTCCGGACACCATGAGCT
>KL569116.1:24976-36220 GCA_000715635.1 Streptomyces violaceus
TGCGCGCCGCCCGGCCGATCGCCTCGGCCAAGTCCTCCTGGGAGTACGGCAGGCGCAGGGCACGGGCCGCCCCCATGGCCTGCTCGGCGAGGAAGCCGTTCTCGTGCGGGATGTCGGCGGGCAGCAGGTCCAGGACGGCTGTGTTGACGACACACCCGTGGCCGGAGTCGTGCAGCAGGAAGATCTTGCGTCCGTCACTGACCTTGTCGAGGTCGGCGGCGGTCAGATGACGGCCCAGGGCCCGCTGGTCGTAGCCGGCGATGCTCACCCAGTCGCCGGGCGCACGGGTGCGGGTGACGGTTTCCGCGACGACCGCGAGTACGTCGTCGATCCGGGTGCGGCCGGCGATGCTCGGGGTGTTCTGCTTGAACCCGGTCCAGGCGAGGTGCACATGGGCGTCGATGAACCCGGGGAGCACGGTGGCGCCCTGCAGGTCGATCACCTCGCGGGCGGGCAGGGAGGTCACGGCCTCGTCGAGGCCCGCGATCCGGCCCTGCCAGATGCCCACGTCATGGGCGACCGGGTGGTCCGGGTCCATGGTGAGGAAACGGGCGTTCGTCAGCCTGGTGCACAGCATCGGTGAGGTCAGACGTCCATCGTCGCGGCGAGGGACCGGGGGCGCAGGTCCGTCCAGTGGGTCTCGACGTACTCCAGGCACGCTTCCCGGGTGTTCTCGGCGAAGGCGATCGTCCATCCCCCGGGCACCTCGGCGAACGACGGCCAGAGTGAGTGCTGGCCCTCGTCGTTCACCAGGACCAGGAAACGGCCTTCGTTGTCGTCGAAGGGGTTGGTGCTCATGCTCGATGCCTCCTTGGAGGGCCAAGATTAGGTTAGGCTCGCCTAATTGACTGGAGCTTAGCCTTTGTCCCTTCCCTCTCACAAGGAGACATTCATGCGCCTGGTCGCGGCCGACATGGAGGACGCCGACGCCTTCGCCGGGTTCGGGCTGCCCTGCGCACCCGGCACCGACGAGTTCTGGGCGGCCGCGGGCGCACCCGCCTCGAAACCCGCCGAGGGCGGCGGTTGGGTGACCCTGTTCCTGTGGCGTGGGTCGGAAGCGAGGGTCGGCTTCGAGAGCTGGTCGGAGCCGGTCCCCCTGCGCCGCTGGGCCGACTCGGACTGCTGGTACGCCGAGGTGCGCATGCCCGAGCGGCTGCGGGTGACCTATCAGTTCCTGGTGGACGACGCGGCGTACGCCGACCCGCTCAACCCGGCCGGTGCGGGCGGTGACCGGTCCATCGCCGCGACGCCGGACGCCCCTGAGCAGCCGCACTGGCCCCTCATCGGCGCCGACGAGGTGCTGCCCCTGCCGCGTACGCGGATCCGCTGGGCCAGTGAACGGCTCGGGGGGCGGCGCACCGTGCGGGTCCATCCGGCGGGCGGCGGTGGGCCCGTGGTGCTGCTGCTCGACGGGGACGACTGGCTGTATCTGCATCCGGCGATGACCGCGTTCGACTCGGCCGTTGCCGCGGGTGAGTTGCCGCCGGTCACGCTGGTCTTCCTGCCGGCGAAGGACAGGGAGGCGGAGTTCACGTGCCGGCCCGAGTTGTGGGAGGCGGTGCGGGACGAACTGCTGCCGCTGGTGGCGGAGTCCGGTGTGCCCGCCGACCTGGACCGGCTGGTGGTCGCCGGGCAGAGCCTCGGCGGGCTGAGCGCGCTGTACGCGGCACTGGAATTCCCGGACCTGGTGACCCGCGTCGCCTGCCAGTCGGGGTCGTTCTGGTGGACACCCGACGCCCTGGGCCTGGCCGACCCCTTGGGCGGCCCGGTCGGCGGCACCATCGCGGCGCGCCTGCGGGAGCGCCCGGACCTGTCCGGTCTGCGGGTCGCGTTCGACGTGGGGGAACACGAGACGCGCATGCTGCCCCACTGCGAACCGACCGAGACCCTGGCAGAACGGGCCGGCGCCACCGTACGGGTCTCCCGGTCAGCGTCGGGCCACGACCGGGCGGGCTGGCGTCACGCCCTGCTCAGGGATGTCGCCTGGGCGCTCGCTTGAGGCGTGCGGGCCGGCGGGCAGTACGCCGATTTCGGCAGTACGCCCGCAGCCCACGGTCCTCGTCACCCCCGCTGCTGCGGGACCAACGCTGACGCGGGGGCCAGTTCCCGGCCGCCGTCCTGGCCGTCGGGGGACGCCGCGTCGCGCACCGGCGTGTCGTCCCGTATCAGGTTCTCGCGGATGAGGACGGCCGCGGTGGCGCCGCCGCTCTCCGAGGGGCGCAGTTCGACTCTCAGGCCCTGCCGGGCGGCGATGCGGTTGACCACGAAGAGTCCGATCTGCTTGGCGTCGAGCAGGTCGACGTTCTCGGACTGGATCTTGCGGTTGGCCTCGGTCATCGCCTCCTCGTCCATGCCGAAGCCGCTGTCCTCGATCTCGATGAGGAGGCCGTCGCGCAGCCGGGCGGCCCGCAGCCGGACGTGGGTACTGGGCGGTGAGAACGAGGCCGCGTTCTCGACGAGTTCGGCGAGCAGGTGAATGACGTCGGCGACGGAGCCGCCGTTGACGGAGACGGGCGGTACGGGCCAGATCTGGACCCGTCCCGGCTGCTCGATCTCCGCGACGGCGGACCGCAGGACGTCCGTCAGCGGGATGGGGTCGCGCCAGCCGCGTCCGGGTGCGATGCCGGACAGGATGAGCAGGCTCTCGGAGTGGCGGCGCATCCGGGTGGCGAGGTAGTCGACCTGGTACAGCTCCTGCACCTCGGCCGGGTCGCGCGGGCGCTGCTCCAGCTGGTGGAGCAGGTCGAGCTGGCGGTGCAGCAGCACCTGGCCGCGGCGGGCGATGCTGACGTACACCCCGGAGATGCCACTGCGCAGCTCGGCGCGCTCGGAGGCGGCCTTGAGCGCGGCCCGCTGCACGGCGGTGAGTGCGGTGCCCACCTGGGCGAGTTCGTCGCCGACGAGGCGGCGCATCGGGGCCTCGGCGTCGATGTCCACGCCGTGCCCGGCGTGCAGTCTGCGCATGGCCTGCGGCAACCGGCGCCCGGCGACCTCCAGGGCGGAGTTGCGCAGGTCGAGCAGTTCGACGATGAGTCCGCGGCCGACGCCCACGGACACCAGCAGCGACAGCAGCACACCCACCAGACCGAGGATGACGGCGATGCCGGAGGCGCCCAGCGTGTCCCAGCCGAACGGGTCCGCCTTGGCCGTGGCGCCCGTGCCGGCGTCCGACTGGGCCTCGGCGAGGTCCTTCAGCACGGCGTCGGCGCCCGTGTCCCAGTCCCTCAGGAAGCCCGCGGAGACGACCGGGGCGCCGGGTCCGGCGCTGCGCACCCGATCCTCACCGGCCGCGAGCCCGTCGTAACTCCCGCTGTCCAGTACCGCGTCGTACGCGGCCCGGTGCGCCGGCTTCAGGTCGGCGACCGCGGGCTTCAGCAGCTCACGCTGGGTGGCGACGGCCCCGACGAACAGCGTGTACTGCTCCGTGGTGAGCTTTCCCGCCCCGCTCCCCGCGGCGAGGAGGGACTGTTCCTGGGCCACCGCCTCCCGGGCGCGGGCGAGTTCGAGGACGACCCGGGCCTCGGATGCGGCGTGGGTTCCGTTCTCTCCGGTGAGCGCGCCGGTGACGGCGAAGGCGTCCTCGATGATGGTCGAGTAGCCCGTGAAGGCCGTCTGGTCGGCGCCCTTCGTGTCGGTCCGCGCGCGCAGCGCTGTGAGTCCGCGCGTGTCGGCTTCCAGGCGGTCGATGCGGGCGGGCAGGCCCGCGTCGAGGAGCTCGGCGTCCGCGGCGGCGGCGTCGGCGCCGTTACGGAAGGCGGTGGCGGCCTCGTCGGTGGCCTTCCGGGCCTCCTCGATCGTGTCGAGACCGGCCGAGTCCGGCGCGGCGGCGTGGCGGGTGACGGCGGTCCGCTCGGCCTGCAACGCGGTGACGAACCTGTCGACCGGGGCGAGGAGTTCGGCGTTCACGTCCTTGACCCGCTCGGTGTCGCCGATGCTGGAGGCCGTGGTCACCGCGGCGAAGCCCCACAGGGCCATGAGGGACACGATGGGCAGCATGAGCAGGGCGACGATCTTGGCCCGGACCGATCTGGGGCGCAGCCGTTCCGTCGCACGGGTGACAGGCATGGATTACCTCTTCGAGGGTGTGTGCTGTGCGGCTCTGCGGACGTACGGCTCAGACGGTCGTGGTCGCAGTGGTGGCGGGGGCGGGCGTGTCGGCGGTCGCGGTGGAGAGCTCGACCTCGCGCAACAGTTCGGCGGCGACGGACTCGGCGCGCTTGCCGGTCGGGGAGAGCGCGACGTACGCGGAGGCGAGGAAGAGGAACGAGCCGAGCACGACGGCGAGCGGGAAGAGGAACTCGGTGGCCGTGGCCCCGGGCAGCTCCGCGCTGCTGGGCGCGAGGCTGACGTCGACGGCGTACATGGCGGTGTAATGCATGCTGCTGACCGCGAGCCCCATGACGAGCGCGGCGACGGCTGCGAGGGCGGGGCCGCGCACGATGAGGGTCAGGGTGAGCGCGGCGGTCGCGGCGACGACGGCGATCGCGACGGAGGCGAAGACGAGGAGCGGGTCGTAGTCGACGCTGCCGTGCAGGTTGAGCGCGGCCATGCCGGCGTAGTGCATGGCGGCGACGCCCAGTCCGGTGCCGAGCCCGCCGAGCGCCACCGACGTGATGCGCGAACGCCCGTACCCGGCGGTGAAGACGCCGGCGCTGACGACGGCGATGGCCATGACGAGGCTGAGCACGGTGAGCGGAACGTCGTAGCGGATGGGGGTGCCCTCGACACTGAAGCCCATCATCGCGACGAAGTGCATGGTCCAGATGCCGGAGCCGATCGCGAACGAGGCCAGCACCAGCCAGTTCCGTTTCGAGGCGCCGTCGGCCTCCAGGGCCCTGACCGTGCACCGCAGGCCGAGCGCCGAGCCGACACAGGCCATGACGTAGGAGAGGACGGGGGTGACCCATCCGGCGCTGAAGTGGTCCATGTGTCCCACGGGGAAACCCCTCTCGCCCGCCGGGCTGAGAGCTCAGCGCGCACGTAAGTACCGCCGGTAACAGAGACCCGGGGGAACGAGATCGCGCCACTGCCTACCGAAGGTCGGTGAGGATTAAAGTACTGCCGTGTGGGTTACGGACGCGTTTGCGCGCAAGTGCTTCACATACCCCTTACGTCGCCTGTACTTTCACCGCCGACCACTCGTCCGCGCCGCGCACCACCGAAGTGGCTGCCACCTGGGGCAACGGAACGTCACGGGACAGCAGCGCTCCGCACGCCGCGAGCATGGCCGAAAAGTGCTCAAGAAGCGGTCACGGAGACCCGGTCGGCCGCGACGGCCGTCCGCTGCGGGTCACCGGGCCACCGCCAGGCAGTAGTCCTCGTCCGTGGCCAGGAGGTTGCGATGGGTGCCCTCGCCGGTGATGACGCCGTCGTCCAGGACCAGAACCCGGTCGGCGGCGTCCAGGAACGCCGGGCTGCTGGTGATCACCACCGTCGTACGGCCTCGGCGTAGCTTCGCCACGTTGCGGGCGATGAACTGTTCGGTGACCGCGTCGACCGCCGTCGTCGGGTCGTGCAGGACTAGGACGTCGGTGTCGGCCGCCAGTGCCCGGGCCAGGGACAGACGTTGGCGCTGTCCTCCGGAAAGGTTCGCGCCCCGGTCGCGGACGCCGTAGTCGAGGCCTTCTCGGTGCAGGGCGACGACGTCGGTCAGCATGGAGGCCTCGACGGCCTCGGGGACCGAGCGGCTGGTGCCCGAGGGGTCGATGTTGGTGCGCAGGGTGCCCGCGAAGATCTCCCCGTCGTAAGGGTTCACGAGGATGTGCTCGCGGACCGCCTCGACCGACAGGTCCGCCAGTTCCTGCCCGCCGATCCGGACGGCTCCCTCGTATGTGCCGGGCGGGACGTTCACGGCCAGGACGGCCGCCAGGTCGGCCGCGGCGCGCGGCTGGTAGGCGGCGATGGCGACGAACTCGCCGGCCGCCACCTGGAACTTCACCTTGTTCAAGGACCCGTGGCGGACACAGTCGATCTCCAGGTCCGCGCCCGGGGCCGGTCGCCCGGACCCCGGGGTCGCGACCGGCGGCGCCGACAGCACCAGCGCCATCCGCTCGGCCGACGCGCGCGCGATCATCACGTACTTGGGCATCTCCGAGAACAGCTTCAGCGGTTCCATGATGAACTGCGCCAGGCCCACGGCCATGACGAGTTCCCCGATGGTGATCCGTCCTTCGAAGGCCAGCCAGCCCGCCGTCAGGGTCACGGCCCCGGCCAGGACCGCGTTGAGGGCCAGCGCGGTGCCCGCGTACACGCCGTTCACCTTGGCGACGACGATCGACTGGTGCCTCGCCTCGGTGCTGACCTTCCGGTAGGAGCCGAACGCCGCGTGGTTGCCGCCGAATCCGTGCAGCGGGCGCAGGCCGGTGATCAGGTCGGCGACCTTCGCGCCCGCCCGCGCCACCCGGGCCTGCTGTTCCTGGGTACTGCTGCCGATCCGCCGGGACATCACGCTCAGGATCGACAGGATCGCGACGGTGCCCACGATCACCAGCAGGCCGAGCCGGATGTCGGCCAGGCCCAGCGCGATCGCCGCGACCAGTACCGCGACCAGCGAGCTGATCAGCAGCGGCACCACCTCGATGATGTCGGCGGTCTGATCGGCGTCCTCGGTGGCGATGGTCAGGACCTCGCCGGACTTGAGGTCGACGTCCCTGGCCACCGGTTGCAGGCCGCAGGCCGCGACCTTCACCCGCCAGCGGTGTGCCTCGGTCGTGTTGGCCTTCTGCAGGATGCGCATGCCGAACCGCCACGACAGCGACACGGTCGTGATGATCACGGCCAGTGCGGCGATCGACAGGGCGAGCGCGCCGAGGGTCCGGCCGTCCCGCATCGTGTGCTCGACGATCATGCCGAGCGCTATGGGGAAGGCCGTCTCGCCGGCCTGGTACAGGCCCATGAGGACGGTGCCCCAGGCCATGGCGCCGACGTTGCGGCGCAGGGCGGTGCGGAGGATGGCGGCCCCGGGGCGGGGCCGCTGCGTGTCAGTTGTCATCGAGGTGGCGGGCAATCGCTTCGGGGGTTCGCAGGGTGAACAGGTCTCGGATGGTGATCACTGGACCGTACTCGCGGCGGAGCAGGCCGATCAGCCGTACCGCCAGCATGGAGTGTCCTCCGAGGGACACGAAGTCGCTCACCGCGCTCACCTCGTCGTCGTCCAGGTCCAGTGCCTCGGCGAAGTACTCGCACACCACGGTCTCGGTCTCGGTCGCCGGGCCCCGCTCCCCCACCGTGGTCAGCGCGCCGAGCGGCTTGGCCTCGGGCAGCGCCTTGGTGTCAGCCTTCCCGTTCACCGTCAGTGGGATGCTCTCGACCTGGGCGTAGTGCGTCGGTCGCAGGAAGTCCGGCAGTCCCGCGCCCACGTCGGCGGCGACCGCCGCCAGGTCGGCACCGTCCAGCACGAGATACGCGGCCAGCCGGTAGGCGCCGTCGACCTGGGGGTCGGGCTGGGCGACGGCGGCGGCGAACCGCACCGCCGGGTGCGCGGCGAACACGGCCTCGACCTCGCCGAGTTCGACGCGGTGGCCCCGGATCTTCACCTGCTGGTCGGTGCGCCCCAGGTACATCAGGTTGCCGTCGGGTCGGCGGACCACCAGGTCCCCGGTGCGGTACATGCGCTCGCCGGGCTCGCCGAACGGGCAGGCGACGAAGCGGTGCGCACTCTGGGCGGGCTGCCCGAGATAGCCGCGCGCGATGCCGATGCCCGACACGTACAGCTCGCCGGGCACCCCGTCGGGCAGCGGCCGCAGCCACGGATCCAGCACGTACACGTCCGTGTTGTCGATGGCGACGCCCACCACCGGGTCCTCGCACTCGAAGGTGCCGACGCCCAGGGTGTTGATGGTGTACTCGGTGGGCCCGTACAGGTTGTAGCCGACCGTGCCCTCGGTCTCCGCGAGCCGCCGCCACAGCGTCGGGGTGACGGCCTCGCCGCCCAGCAGCACCAGCGCCGGCCGGCGTTCCGGGTTGTCCAGCAGGCCCTCGGCCACCAGCTGCTGCGCGTAGGTCGGTGTCACGTTGATGACGTCGATCCCGTGCTCCAGGCAGTACTCCACCAGCGCGGGCGCGTCGCGGCGCAACTCCTCGTCGCAGATGTGCACTTCATGGCCGTCGGCCAGCCACAGCAGTTCCTCCCACGACATGTCGAACGCGAACGACACGGTGTGAGCGATCCGGAAGATCCGGTGACCGTGCTCCGCCAGTACCGGCTCGAAGATCCGGCGCTGATGGTTGATCAGCATGTTGGTGAGCCCGGCGTACTCGGTCACCACGCCCTTGGGCTTTCCGGTCGACCCGGAGGTGTAGATCGTGTACGCGGGGTGCCGCAGCCGGTCCGGGTCGTCCGGCGCGAACGTCACGTACGGCTCGGCCTCGGGAAGGGGCCGGTCCAGTTCGATGAGGTCGCCGGTCAGCCGGGGCGAGACGGCACTCACGGTGAGGATCACGTCCGGGCGGGCGTCGTCGACGATCGCGGCGATCCGCTCGTCCGGGTGGTCCAGCTCCAGCGGCACGTAGGCGGCGCCGACCCGCAGGACGGCGAACAGCGCCGCGATCCAGTCCAGGGAGCGCGGGATCGCGAGCCCCACGGTCGTCTCGGGACCGATGCCGCGTCCCGCGAGCACACCCGCGACCGCGCGGCTGCGGTCCCGGAGCTCGGCGAACGTCATCGTCGCACCGTGGGCGACGAGCGCCACCCGCTGCGGGTCACGGTCCGCGGCCTGGTCGAACCGGTCGACGACGGTGTCCGTACCGACATCCGTACGCTCACCCGGCGCAGGCTCCGGGCCCAGCCCCCGCAGGGCGCCCACCGGCCCGGTCGACCGGGCCAGGTCCCGGAGCACGCTCAGGAAGTCGTCGAGGAGACGGCGGGCGCCCGCGGTGTCTCCGTCGCGGTACTCCAGCTTGACCGTGAGCCGGTCGCCGGGGGTGACGACCCAGGTGAACGGGTAGTGCGTGGAGTCGTCGGCCTTCACCGAGGTGATGCCGTGCCGGGCGTTCATCTCGGCGAACGCGTCCATGTCCAGGAAGTTCTGCAGCACGAACAGGTTGTCGAACAGGGTGTCGTGCCCGCTGGCCCGCTGGATCTCGCCGAGCCCCAGGTGCTCGTGCTCCATCGCCTCGACCCGTGCCGTCTGTACGGCCGACAGGTAATCCCGGACCGACTCGTCCGGCCGGGCCCGCGTCCACGTGGGCACGGTGTTGAGCAGCACACCGACGATGCCGTCCAGGCCCTCGCCGTCGCGGCCGGAGACGGTCACGCCGAACACGGCGTCGCTGCGGCCGGTGTGCGCGCCGAGCAGGAGGCCGAACGCCCCGGTCAGCACCGAGTTCAGCGTGACGCCGTGCACCCTGGCCGCGTCCCGCAGCAGCTCCGACTGCTCGGCGGACAGCGTGTGCACGAGTGCGCGCGGCAGGTCGTCCGAGAGGGCCGGAGCCGGTCCGGCTAGCAGCGTCGGGCCGGGGAGGCCCGCCAGGTGCTCCGCCCAGAAGCGTTCCGATACGGCGGGGTCCTTGGCGTCGAGCGCCCGGGCGTACTCCTCGAAGCTCGGCGTGGCCGGCGCCGGGTCGAGCGGCTCGCCCGCGAGGACGGCACGGTAGGCGTCGAACAGGTCCCGCAGGACGATCTCGCGGGACCAGCCGTCCCACAGCAGCAGGTGGTAGCTGAGCAGCAGGCCGTCGCGGTCGTCGGGCAGCCGCACCACGGTCAGCCTGATCAGCGGCGGCTCCCCCGGGTCGAACCCGGTGTCGCGGTCCCGGGCGCGCAGGGCGTCGACCTCCGCGTCCGTCGACAGGGCGACCGTACGGACGTCGACGCGCCGGCCCGCCTTGAGGACCTGGACCGGGTTTCCGTCGTCGTCCGTACTGAAGCCGGCGCCCACGACCGGGTGCCGTGCGATCACGTACGTCATCGCCTCGGCCAGCGCCTCGGTGTCCAGGCGCCGGTCGAAGGTGAACCAGCTCTGCGCGACGTAGTGTCCGGCCGTGCCCGCCAGCTGGGCCTGGAAGAACAGGCCGCGCTGGAGCGGGGTGACCGGTGCGGTGCGCTCGGCCGTCGTGGCGGCGTCCGCGATGTGCTCCAGTGCGCCGCGCCAGTGCTCGGTGATCTCGTCGGGTATGCCCTCGGCGAGGGTGAACTCGGCGAGCAGGCTGCCGGTCGCCTCGTCGGTCCAGGCGTTGACCTCGACGGCGTACGGGCTGCCCTGGTCGCCGCCGGTGAGGTGCAGCGCCTGGGACTCGCTGCCCCGGCCGAGGTAGTTGAACAGCACCTGCGGGCGGGCGGTGAGCAGCGGGGCCGTCTGCGGGTCGAGGTACCTGAGCTGTCCGTAGGCGACGTGGGCGCGCTCGTCCGGCTGGCGTTCGGCGACCTCGCGGGCCGCGGCGACCGGGTCGGTGTGCGGGGTGAGCCGTACGGGTGCGATGGAGGTGAACCAGCCGACCGTACGGGTGTAGTCGTGCTGTTCGAGGACCGGGACCCGGCCGTGCCGCTCCAGTTCGATCGCGAGGTCGGTGGGCGACGGCTGGACGCGGGTCAGCGCGGTGCGCAGCGCGCCGCACAGCAGCTCGGTGAGACCGACGCCGAGTGCGGCGGGCGCGGTGCGGGTGAGGCGGTCGCTGACGTCGGGGGCGAGCACGACCGTGGTCTCGCGCAGTCCGCCGACCGTGGGCAGCAGTTCGGGTGCCTGGAGCGTGGTGGTCCAGTGGCCGAGGTCGTCCAGTGGGTGGGTGGAGGGGAGCTTCAGTGCTTCGGCGTACTCGGCGTACGACGTGGTCGGCGGCGCGAGCGGGTCGCCGCGGAGGGCCGCGGCCAGGTCGTCCAGCAGGATCAGCCAGGAGACCGAGTCGACGGCGAGGTGGTGCACGGTGACCACGAGAGTGCGGGTGGCTTCCAGCCAGGCGAAGGCGATGACGCTTCCGGACTCCGGGTCGAGCTGTGCCGCGGCCTCGTTCGCCACGGCCGTGGCGTCGGTGGTGTCCGGTCGTACGACGGTGACCTCGTGGGCCGGTTCGGTGCGCAGGGCCCATACGCCGTGCGTGGTGCGCAGGCGCAGGCGCAGGGTCGGGTGGGCGGCGACTACGGCGTTCGCGGCGCGCTGGGCGTCCGTGAAGGCGGTGCCTTCGGGGGCCTGGAGGGTTCTGGCCTGGGCGAATCGAGTGAGGGAGCCGCCGAGTTCGCGTTGGCGCAGGATGATCGGGGTCGGGGTGAGGGGGCCGACCTCGCGGCGGGCGGGGGCGGGGGCGGCTGTCTGC
>KL569116.1:36479-37474 GCA_000715635.1 Streptomyces violaceus
TGTCTGCGGTGTGCTCGTCGCCAGGTTGTCGGCCAGTGCGCGGGGGGTCTTGAGCAGGAAGACGTCCCGGGGTGAGATCTGCAGGCCGAGGGTTCGGGCCCTGTTCACGACCGTGATGGCGACGATGCTGTCGCCTCCGGCGTGGAAGAAGTCGGTGTCGGCGTCGACAGCTGTGCCGGGCAGTGTTTGAGTGAAGATCTCGATGAGTGCGGTGACTGCTGAGTTCTTGTCTGCGGGTGCGTGGGGGCTGGTCGCGCAGTTCCCCGCGCCCCCAAAGGCACGTTCGGTCAGGGTCTTTCGATCCAGCTTGCCGTTCACCGTCAGCGGCAGGGCGTCGGTCGCGAGGACTTGGCCCGGGACCATGTGCACGGGCAGCTTCTCGGACAGCAAGGCGCTGAGGTCGGCGGGCACACTGCCCACCACATGCGCGATCAGATAGTCACCGCTGTCCGCCACCGTGACGGCCACGTCCACCACACCGTCGAGTTCCCGTACGGCGGACTCGACCTCGCCCAGCTCGATGCGGAAGCCCTTCAGCTGTACCTGGTCGTCGGCGCGGCCGGTGAACTGGAGCTCGCCGTCGAGGGTGCGGATGGCCAGGTCGCCCGTGTGGTACATGCGGGAGCCGTCGTCAGCGAACGGGTTCGCCACGAAGCGGCCGGCGGTGAGTCCGGGCCTGCCGAGGTAGCCGAGCGACACCTGGTCGCCGGCGACGTAGATGGCACCGACCTTGCCCGGCGGCACCGGGCGGAGCCGGTCGTCGAGCAGGTAGGTGACCAGGCCGGGGATCGGGCCGCCGATCGGGCTGGCGTCGTCGCCGGGGCCGAAGTCCTCGTCGGTGAGCACCCGGTGGGTGACGTGGACGGTCGTCTCGGTGATGCCGTACATGTTGACCAGCTCGGGCGCGCCCGTGCCGTGCCGCTCGACCCAGCCGCGCAGCCGCCCGAGGTCCAGCGCCTCGCCGCCGAAGATGATCCGGCGCAGTGCGGGCAGCG
>KL569116.1:37747-39238 GCA_000715635.1 Streptomyces violaceus
CACCAGCAGCTCACCGCCGTACGCCAGCGCGCCCCACAGCTCCCAGACCGCGAAGTCGAAGGAGAAGGAGTGGAACTGGACCCACACGTCCTGCGGGCCGAAGTCCATGTCGGGCTGGGTGTTGGCGAGCAGCGTCACCACGCTGGAGTGCGGGACGGCGACCCCCTTGGGCCTGCCGGTCGATCCGGAGGTGTAGATGACGTAGGCGGGGTTGTGCCAGCTCACCTCGGGCTCGGTGGTGTCCCCCGCCGGCAGTTCGTCGCCCTGCACGAGCACCCGGGCCGGGACGCCTGCCCTGGCCAGCAGCTCCGTGAAGCGGTCGCGCTGCTCACGGTCCACCAGGACGACCTGGGGTGCGGCGTCGGCGAGGATGTACTCCAGCCGGTCGTCCGGGTAGGCGAGGTCCAGCGGGACGTAGGCGCCGCCCGCGCTGACGATGGCGACCAGGGCGACGACCTGTTCCAGGGAGCGCGGGACGGCCACGGCGACCCGCTTGCCCGGCCCGGCCCCGGCCGCGCGCAGGGCGGCGGCCAGTTCGTTCTTGGTGTCGGCCAGTTCGCCGTAGGTCAGGGACCGGGTGCCGCCGTCGAGGCCGCACTGGGTGACGGCGGTGGCGGCGGGGTCGCGGCGCGCGGCGGCGTCGAACAGGCCGCCCAGCGTCGTCGGGGTGATCGGTGCGGGACGCCGCTCGCTCTCGGGTGCCAGGTCGGCGACCAGGGCGTCCGGCCGGGTGAGCAGGCCGGTGAGGGTGTGGGTGAACGTGTGCAGGATCGACTGTGCGGTTGTCTCCCGCAGCAGTTCGCCGTCGTAGATCAGGTTGAAGCGCGGCCGTCCGTCGAGCGCGCGCTCGACCACCAGCGTGAGCGGGTAGTGCGGGGCGCCCTCGTTGACGAGGTCGGAGACGACCAGCGTGTCGTCGGGTCGTCGCAGGGCGGCGACATCGGTCGCCACGTCGAAGACGACGAGGGTGTCGAACAGGGAGCCGGCGCCGGCCTGGCGGCCGATCCTCGCCAGGGAGACGTGCTGGTGCGGCAGTACCGCGCTCTGGTGCTCGCGTACCGAGGCGAGCAGGTCGGAGGAGGTGGTTCCATCGGCCCAACGGGCGCGTACCGGGATGGTGTTGATGAACAGGCCCACCATGTCCCCGATGCCGGGCACCTCGGCGTCGCGGCCTGAGACGGTGGAGCCGAACACCACGTCGCTGCCGTGCAGGATGCCACCGAGCGTCACGGCCCAGGCGCTGTGCACGGCCACGCTCAAGGGCACGCCGGCCTCCCGGACGGCTGCGTCGAGGTCGCCCTCCGGCTCCACGGCGGTGTCGGCGAAGCGGTCGGACGGGGTGTGGTCCTCGGCGACCAGCGAGGGGCCGGGCAGGTCTGCGAGTTCGGCGTGCCAGACGCGGTCGCTCTCGTCGTCGTCGCGTCCGGCGAGCCAGTGCACGTAGTCGGCGAAGCCGCCGATCGGGTAGACGGTCCCTGGGGCGTGGTACTC
>KL569116.1:39414-39761 GCA_000715635.1 Streptomyces violaceus
GGGTAGACGGTCCCTGGGGCGTGGTACTCGGCCAGCAGTGCGCGGAGCATCGGCGGCACCGACCAGCCGTCGGCGATGATGTGGTGCACGGTCTGCACCAGGACGTTCCGGCCGGAGCCGGCGCGGACCAGCGTGTACCGCATCAGCGGGCCGGTGGCCAGGTCGAAGCCGGCGCGGCGGTCCCGCTCGGCGAGGTCGCGTATCTCCTCGTCGGTGATGCCGGGGCGGTCCAGTGTGGTGAAGGGGGCCTGGACGCCGCTCTCCAGCACGGAGACCACGCGGCCGTCGGCGAGGGCGGTGAACCGGGCGGCCAGGTTCGGGAAGAGGGTGAGCAGGCGGGTGGCGGC
>KL569116.1:39969-40859 GCA_000715635.1 Streptomyces violaceus
GTCCAGGGTGAGGAGTTGCTGCTCGACGTAGGCGCCCGCCGAGTCGTCGTCGAAGACCGAGTGGAAGTACAGGCCCTCCTGCAGCGGGGTCAGCGGCAGGACGTCCCGCAGCGCCGGGCCGTCCAGGGCGTCGACGTCGGTCTGGGTGAGCGGCACCAGGGGGAAGTCGCTGGGCGAGTGGCCGCCCTGGTCGAGTGCGGCGAGGGAGGCCAGGGCCGACCGGAAGTAGTCGCCGAGGGCCGTGATGTCCGCGTCGGTGAACATGCCGTCGGGCCAGGAGATGGTGGTGACCAGCTCGTAGTCGCCCGTGGAGGCGGCGGGTTCGGCGATCGCGTTGAACTCCAGGGCGCGCGGCAGGCGCATCTCCGGGTCGCGCTTCTCGCCCAACTGGCCGGTGGTGCCCGCGAGCTGCCAGTCGCCGGGGGCGCCGGCGGCGAAGCGGCCCAGGTAGTTGAAGAGCACCTGCGGTGCGGGGGCGTCGAACTCGCTGCCGGTGAGGTAGCGCAGGGCGCCGTAGGAGACGCCGTTGTCCGGTACCCGGGCGAGGTCCTCCTTGACCGCCTTGAGGGCGGCGGTCAGATACGCGGGGGTGGTGAGGTCGGCCGCCGTGCCGGGGTCGACGGTCACCGGGAAGAGGGTGGTGAACCAGCCGACGGTGCGCGACAGTTCCGGATCGAAGCCTGCGGAGCCCGCGACGAACTGTCCTTCGCGGCCGTGGCCTTCGAGTTCGATGTGGGCGAACGTCTGGTCCTGGCCGAGGTCGCGGCGCCGGCGGGCGAGGGCGACGGCGAGCGCGGTCAGCAGGACGTCGTTGACGCCCGCGTGGAACTTCGCGGGGATCTCGCCCAGCAGGGCGGCCGTGATCTCGGGGCCGACCGAGACGGTCCGCA
>KL569116.1:41076-47338 GCA_000715635.1 Streptomyces violaceus
GTCGGTTGGTCCTCTCCCGGCAGGGGGCGCCGGAAGTAGGCGCTGTCCGCGTCGAACGCGGCGCGTTCCAGCAGCTGGGTCCAGCGCCGGAACGACGTGCCCACCGGGGGCAGTTCGATCGGCGTGCCCGAGGTGAACTGCCGCCAGGCGGTGGCCAGGTCCTCCATCAGGACCCGCCAGGACACGCCGTCGATCACCACATGGTGGGCGACCAGGACCAGTTGCCGTGCCTCACGGCGCCAGACGGCACGCAGCATCGTGCCGCCGTCCGGCTCCAGCCCCTCGGTGGCGAGCGCGACGCACTCCTCGACCGGCAGATCACTCTCCTGCCAGGTCACGAACGCCCCGTCCGCCTCCGGGATGTCGAAGCTCCAGTCGTCGCCGCGCACCAGCTTGGCACGCAGCATGTCGTGGTGCCGGACGAGGGCCGAGAGGATCTCGTCGAGGGCGTCCGCCGTCAGGTCCGCCGGGGTGTTGAGCACGACGGACTGGACGAAGCCGTCGACGGCGTCCGTGGTCTCGCCGAGCCACTGCACGATGGGCGATCCCACGACGGTTCCGGTGGCGACGTCGCCGTGGTCCGCGGTGGAGACGTCCTCACGGCTCGCGACCGCGGCCAGGGCTCCCACGGTGCTGTGGCTGAAGATCTGGCGTGCCGTGACGTGGAGGCCCTCGTCGCGCAGGGCGCTCAGCAGGGAGATCGCCAGGATGCTGTCGCCGCCGAGCTGGAAGAAGTCCTGGTCGACGCCGACCTCGTCGAGCCGCAGGACCTGCGCGACCGCGGCGCACACCGCGCGCTCGTCGTCGGTGGTGGGCCAGACGAGCGAACCCGTTTCGATCGTGGGCTCGGGCAGGGCGTTGCGGTCGAGCTTGCCGTTGGCGGTGAGCGGGAACTCCTCCATCACGACGAGGTGGGTCGGCACCATGTACTCGACCATGTGCTCGCCGGCCCACGCCTTGACCTCGTCCGCCCGCAGGTCCTCGCTGCCGGTGGCCGGGATGACGTAGCCGACGAGGTAGGTGCCGCCCGCCGTGTTCTTCTTCGCGACGACGCAGGTGTGCCGGACCCGGGGGTGTTCGGCCAGGCCGGCCTCGACGTCCTCTATCTCCAGTCGCATGCCGCGGATCTTGATCTGGTTGTCGGCGCGGCCCAGGAAGTCCAGCGAGCCGTCCGGGGCGAACCGTGCGAGGTCACCGGTGCGGTACAGCCGGGAGCCGTCGGAGGCGAAGGGGTTGGCCACGAACCGGGAGGCGGTCAGGCCGGGGGCGCCCACGTATCCGCGGCCCAGCAGGAAGCCGCCCACGTACAGTTCGCCGCCGACCCCGACCGGCACCGGGCGCAGCTCCTCGTCCAGGACGTACAGCTGGGTGTTGGGGTTGGCCTTGCCGATCGACGTCGACAGGCGTTCCGCGGCGCCCCGGTAGATGACGTGCGAGACACCGATCGTCGTCTCGGCGGGGCCGTAGCCGTGGTACATGGGGATGTCGAGCTTGGTGCGGAACCGCTCGTACAGCTCGGGGGTGAGCACCTCGCCGCCGCACCACACGTGCCGCAGGCTGTCCAGGCGGCCGGTGTCGCCCGCCATCTCCAGCAGCACGTCCAGCATGGACGACACCAGGTAGGTGAAGGTGACGCGCTGCTCGGCGATGACGCTCAGCAGATGGTGCGGGTCGCGTTCGCCACCGGTGCGCAGGACCACCAGCCTGCCGCCGGACACCAGGGGCAGGAAGATCTCGTTGATGGAGATGTCGAAGGACAGCGGCGCCTTGAACAGCGACGCGTCGTCGTGCCCGAAGCCCAGGATCTCGTTCACCTGCCACAGCAGGCGCTCGCTGATCGCCTCGTGCCGGATCATCGCGCCCTTGGGCCGCCCGGTCGAACCGGACGTGAAGATCACATACGCCAGGGCGTCGCCGAGGACGGTGACGCCGGTGCCCTCGGCCGGGTAGGAGGCGTACCCCCAGTCGCCGAGGTCGACGGCCACGGCCTCCGGTTCGGCCGGGTCGTGTTCGCCCGAGGCGTTGAGCTGCAGGACGACCCGGGCGTCCTCGATGACGACGGCCCGGCGCGCGGCGGGCCACTGCGGGTCGAGCGGCACGAACGCGCATCCGGCCTGGAGTGCGGCGAGCAGCCCGATCACCATGTCGGCGGAGCGGGCCAGGGAGATACCGACGACCTGTTCGTGGCCCAGTCCGCGTGCGATGAGGTGATGGGCCAGCTGGCTGGAGAGTTCGGCCGCCTGGCGGTAGGTCAGCGACCGGTGCTCGTCGACGACGGCGACGGCGTCCGGTCTGGCCAGCGCCTGCTCCCGGAACATCTCGACGATGGTCGGGCGGACCCGGTCGGCCTCGTTGTCGTTCCACTCGGCCAAGGTCCGGAGCCTGGCGGACACGCTGGACGGGCCGATGGTGCCGAGGGGCCGGTCCGGGAAGTCGGCGAGGTCGTCGAGCGCGAGCTGCGCGTCGGCCGGGGCGACACCGTCCGGGACGGTGATACTCCGGCCGTCCGGGCTCACGTCCCAACCGCCGGGCGCCGTCCCGCCGTTGTCGACCCATCCGAGGACGTCGGCGAAGAGCGTGCCGGGCGCGAGGTCGATACCGTCGGGGCTCTGCCCCGTGGCCCAGTACGACAGACCGATGGCGCAGGCTTCGGCGATGGTCCTGTCCGGGTAGTCACCTGCGCGTCGGCGGACATCTGCCAGGCGGGTGGGAGAAAGCAGTGCGAGACGAGCGCGCGGTTCCAACATCGAAGACTCAGCGTCCCTTCCAGAATGTGGAGTTAGGCTAACCTAAATAAGGGTTGCCTAACTACCCTCTCGCCAGGCCCGCCACAGTCGCGCGTAGCGGCCGCCCAGAGCCACCAGTTCCTCGTGCGTGCCCTGCTCCACGACGCGTCCCGCGTCCAGTACGGCGATCCGGTCGGCGGCCATCGCCTGGGTCAGCCGGTGTGCCACGAACAGCGTCGTCCGGCCCGCGCACGCGGCCAGTACGGCCCGCTCCAGCTCGGCGGCTCCCTCGCTGCCGGCCTCCGCGGTCGACTCGTCGAGCACCACCACCGGCGCCCGGCCCAGTACCAGCCTTGCCAGGGCGATCTGGGCGACCTTGGTGACGTCCAGGCGCTCGCCGCCCTCGCCGACCGAGGTGTTCAGCCCCTCGGGCAGCGCGTCGACCCAGCCGTCGGCACCGACGGTGCGCAGGGCGTCCATCAGTTCCGCGTCGGTCGCCTCCGGCGCGGCCAGCCGCAGGTCCTCGGCGAGGGGACCGGAGAACACATGTGTCTCCTGCGTCAGGATGCTCACCAGGGCCCGCGCTCCGGCCTCGTCGAGGTCGGCGAGATCGGTCGGCCCGACCCGCACGGACCCGGCTTCCGGGGTCCCTATGCCGGCGATCAGCGCGGCCAGGGTCGTCTTGCCCGCGCCCGTCGCCCCCACCAGGGCGAGCGAACCACCGGCGGGAATGGTCAGGTCGACGTCCCGCAGCACCGGATCCTCGGAGCCGGGATAACGGAACGTCAGCCCCCGCACCGCCACCGGGTACGAACCGGCCTGTGCCGCCGGCACGGACTCGTCGCCCACCAGCCGCTCCTCGGCGGCCTCCCCCAGCACCCCGACCAGACGGGTCAGGCTCGCGCCCGACTTCTGTGCCTCGTCGAAGGTGAACATGATGGCGCCCAGCGGGGTGAACAGCCGGTGGAACAGCAGCGGAGCCGCCGACACCTCGCCCAGGCTGGCGGCGTCCGCCTCCAGCAGGGCGTACCCCACGAGGAGGATCAGGACGAGACCGATGAACTCGGCGCGGTTCTCCCGGCCGACGAACCGGCCGAAGAACCGGAACACCTCGATGCCGAGATCGCGCACCCGCCACGACTCGCTGGTGACCTTCTCGCGGAAGGCCCCCTCGAGGCGGTACGCCCGGACCGTGTCGATGCCGTTCAGGCCGCTGATGAAGGCCTGCGCCCGGTCGGCCTGGGCCACCCGCTGCTTCCGGTAGAGCGGGGCGGAGCGGGGCAGATACCAGCGCAGGGCCAGGGCGTACGCGGGCAGTGCGCCGGCGCCCGCCAGGCCGAGCCGCCAGTCAAGGCCGAACATGCCGAGGGTGGCGATGACGACCAGCACGCCCGCCGAGAACACGGTGGGCACGGCCGTGCGGATACCCTTGGACAGCACGGCCACGTCGTCACCGACCCGGGAGAGCACGTCTCCCCGGCCGACCTGCTCGATCCGGGCGCTCGGCATCCCGAGCACCGCCCGGACGGCGCCTTCGCGCAGCCGGGCGAGCAGATCCGCGCCCAGCCGCCCGATCAGGTAGGTCGAGACCGCGGTGGCCGCCGCGCCGAGCAGCGCGGCGGCACCGATCAACACCCCGATCGTGACCAGGATCGATCGTTCTTCGCCCCCGACGACCCCGTCGACCACCCGGCCGAGCAGGAGCACCGGGAGCACCTGGAGCGCCGCCCCCGCGACCGTGGTGAGCACGGTCGCGGCCGTCAGCCAGGGCATCTCACGGCAGTGTGCCGTGACCCATCGGGTGGCCTCGCGTCCGGTCGTCGTGCGCAGGGTCGCCGGGGCGAGGCGCGTTGCGGTGGTGCTCACTTACTGATCGACCGACTTGACGAGCTCGTCGATCGCGTACGGCATGGACAGCAGGGTGCCCTGGGAGATGGCCGCGCCGACCGCCGGCCCTTCACTGTCCAGCAGGTACGACACGTTGCCCTTCTTCACGGCGTCCAGGTTGGCGAAGAGCTTGAACTTCTTCAGCGCCTCGGTGTCGGCCTTGTCGTTGATGACGAAGATGTGGTCGACGTCGACGAGGTCGACGCGCTCCGGCGAGAGCTTGGTGTAGAAGCTGCCGCCCGCGACCTTGTCGATCTCGGTCTGGTACTTGAAGCCGATACCCGTCACGAGCCGGCCGCGCACGTCGGTGGAGGTGAACGGCGCCACGGAGTCCTCGTACCAGGACAGCGCGACAGCGGTCTGCTTGCCGAGCTCCGGGTGCTCCTTCTTGGCCGTGTCGAGCTGGCCCTGGATGTCCTGGACCATCTTCTCGCCCTCCTTCGCCTTGCCGAGGGCCTTGGCGATGTGGAGCGCGTTGTCCTGCCAGGGGGCGCTGAAGGGCTCCTTCTCGGCCTTGGTGCGCGCCACCGTCGGGGCGATCTTGGACAGCTTATCGTAGGCGGCCTTGTCGATCTCGGAGTAGACCCCCACGATCAGGTCCGGGCGCAGGGCGGCGATCTTCTCGTAGTTGGGGCCGGAGTCGCCGTTCTTCATGACGACCTCGGGCTTGGTGTCGCCCCACTCGTCCTTCACCCAGGGCCACTGGGTGTTGATGTCAGGGCTCTTGCCCGGGGGGTTGGGGTACTGGTCGACCATGCCGACGGGCTTGATGCCGAACGCCAGGATGGTCTGGTCGTCGGTGTAGCCGACGGAGACGACCCGCTTGGGCGCCTTGTCGACCGTCGTGGATCCGAAGGCATGCTCCACGGTGACCGGGAAGGCACCGGCGGCCGCGGCCTGCGTGCCGTCGTTCTGCTGGTCCGTCTTGTCCGCCGAGTCGGAACCGCATCCCGTGAGGAGACCGACGCCGAGGGTGGCGGCGGCCAGTGTCGCCGCCATGCGCCGCCAGGGCCTTCTGAGCGTCGTTCGATGGAGGAGCATGCAAAACCCCTTGCTTTCGCGCTAGTTCACTGCACCCTCGCCTAAGGGCAGGCAAACCTTACCGTGAGGGAATGAGGTTAGCCTAGCCTTACTTCTCCGTCTTTATCGGGATGTGTCCAACTGGACGTGTGTGCGGCCGATCGGCACGATGAGCGGCCGGTCCCCCACCGGGTCGTCGATGACCTGGGCGCGCAGCCCGAACGCCTCGTGCAGCAGCTCGGCGGTGATCACGTCGCGCGGGTGGCCCTGCGCCAGGATCGAACCCTCCCTCATCACCACGAGGTTGTCGCTGTAGCGCGTGGCCAGGTTGAGATCGTGCAGCACCATGACGACGGTGCAGCCCGACTCGTGCAGGTCGTCCACCAGGTCCAGGACGTCGATCGCGTGCGCCAGGTCCAGATAGGTCGTCGGCTCGTCCAGCAACAGCAGATCGGTGCCCTGAGCCAGCGTCATCGAGATCCAGACGCGCTGGCGCTGCCCGCCGGACAGCGCGTCGACCGGGCGGTCAGCCAGATCGGACACGCCCGTCATGGCCAGCGCGCGTTCCACCACCTCGGCGTCGTCCGAGGACCACTGCCGCAGCCAGCTCTGGTGCGGATGGCGGCCCC
>KL569116.1:47597-48075 GCA_000715635.1 Streptomyces violaceus
CAGCAGGCCGAGCTTCTTCGCCACGTCCCGGGTCCTGAGCCGGCCGATGTCCTCGCCGTCCAGGACGACGGTGCCCCCGGTCGGCTTGAGCAGCCGGGAGAGCGTCTTCAACAGGGTCGACTTGCCGCAGCCGTTGGGGCCGATGATCGTGGTGACCACCCCTGGCGGTATCGCCACGTCGAGCCCGTCGATGACGACCCTGCCGCCGTACCCGACCGTGACACCCTTGGCTGCCAGCCGCGAGGCGTCATCGACCCCGGCCTTCGTCTCGGTGATGGACTGTGCGACCACAAGCCCCCCTTACTTAGGTATGCCTGACTCTTGTACACCTATCTGAGGTTCGCCCGCACCAGCAGATAGACGAGGAAGGGGCCGCCGATCGCGGCGGTGACCACGCCGACCGGGAGCGAGACCGGCAGTGCCGTGCGCGCGACCAGGTCCGAGCCGATCAGCAGCAACGAGCCCACCAGACCCGAGG
>KL569116.1:48307-48829 GCA_000715635.1 Streptomyces violaceus
GACCCGAGGCCACCATCGGCGGTGTCGGGCACCGCGCCAGACGCATCGCCACCTGCGGCGCCACCAGCGCGACGAAGGGGACCGGACCCGCCGCGCTCACCGCCACCCCGGCCAGCAGTACGGCGCACAACAGCAGGACCGCCCGTACCGCCGCGTACCGGACGCCCAGGCCGGCGGCGACCTCGTCGCCGAAGTGCATCGGCTTGAACTGGAACGCGACGAAGGACACCACGACGAGGAGGACGAGCGAGCACCACAGCGCCACCCGGACCTCGCCCCACGCGCGGTCCTCCAGCGAGCCGACGAGCCACGCCTGGGCCTTGGCCACGTCCCTGATGTCGGCCGTGACGAGCAGCCAGGTCGTGATCGCCTGCATCACGGCGCTCACGGAGATGCCGATGAGGATGAGCCGGAAGCCGTCGATCCCGCGCCGCCAGGCCAGGAAGTACACCAGCAGGCCCGTGCCGAGCCCGCCCGCGAGCGCCGCCGCCGACCTGTCTCTTATACACATCTCTGATGGCG
>KL569116.1:49011-50651 GCA_000715635.1 Streptomyces violaceus
GGAGTTGACGATCGCGGCGGCGGTGCCACCCGACACGGTCACCAGGAACACCGCGACCGCGCTGGCGCCCGAGGTGATGCCGAGAACGTCCGGGCTGGCCAGGGGATTGCGGGCGATGGACTGTGTGATCGCCCCGGAGACCCCCAGCGCGATGCCCACGACGAGCCCGGCCAGGGCACGCGGCATCCGCAGGTCCATGATCACGAACTGGTCGACCTGCTCGCCCCGCCCGAGGATCGTCGCGATCACCCGCGACAGGCTGATGGGGAAGTCCCCGACGCCGACGGACAGACAGAACACCAGGAAGGTCGCCGTCGCCAACAGCAGCGTCACGCACAGGATCCAGGGCCGCCAGACGAACGACACACGGCCGAGCCGCACGCCCGGCATCACCGACGGCTTCACATCTGTCACGTTCATGCTTTCCTGAACTTTCCGCGCCACACCAGAACCGCGAAGAACGGGGCGCCGAGGAGCGCCACGACGACACCCGCGTCCAACTCGCCCGGCCGCACCACCAGTCGGCCCACGATGTCGCAGACCAGCAGGACGACGGCCCCGAGCAGACCGGCGTACGGCACCAGCCAGCGGTAGTCCGGCCCGGTCAGGTACCGGGCCACGTGGGCCACCATGAGCCCGAGGAACGCGATGGGTCCGCAGGCGGCCGTCGCCGCGCCGGCCAGCAGGGTGATGGCGGCGATGCCGACGGTCCGGCTCAGCGCGATGTTCACGCCCAGTCCCCGCGCGACGTCGTCACCCAGGTTCATCAGGTTCAGGGAAGGCAGCGTGGTCAGGGCCAGCACGAGACCGGCGGCGATGAAGGCGGTGACCGGCCAGATGACGTCGAATCCGGCCCCGTTCAGCGAGCCCGAGTTCCAGAACCGCAGGGCGTTCAGGGCCTGCTGGTCCGAGAGCGCGACCGCCGTGGTCATCGCCGCCAGGAACACCGTGACCCCTTGTCCGGCCAGTGCGAGCGTCAGCGGGTTGCCGGCCCCCCGGCCGATGCTCGCCAGCCCGAACACGACGACACCGGCGATCCCCGCCCCCAGGAAGGCGAACCAGACGTACTGGAACGGGTTGCCGAACCCGAACACGGAGATCGCCACCACGACCGCGAACGAGGCTCCGGAGTTCACGCCCAGCAGGCCCGTGTCGGCGATCGGGTTGCGCGTGTACCCCTGGATCAACGCCCCGCCGACGCCCAGGGCGATGCCCGCCACGACCCCGAGAACCGTCCGGGGCACCCGCACGGTCTGCACGATGAGCCGGATCTCGGTGAGCCGCTGGTCGGACTCCGGGGCCGCGAACAGCCCGTGCCACACGTCGGCGGGACTCAACGCGCGAGCGCCGACGGCCAACGACAGAACCGTGGCGATCACCAGGAGCGCCACGAGGGTGCCCAAGCCCACGGCCCGCCGCCGACGGGCCTTCGACGAGCCCCTGGGCGTGGGGCGCTCAACTGCAGCAGTCGTGCCCATGTCGACGTACGTTATCCCTTGTGCGGTCGGCGACTTGACCTGGCGGTGTCTGCCCCCGCCCTGAAGTGGCGCGGGGCTGTGTCGATATGCGGTCCGCCGCGTGGGCGCGATCGGCCACGGCGGCGGCGCGGCCGGTCGACGACCGGTCGCGGCCCCCGCGGC
>KL569116.1:50850-51460 GCA_000715635.1 Streptomyces violaceus
GTCGGCGAGCGTCCGGGCGTCCTCGGCGGCGGGCCCGGAGCCATGGCCGAGGAGCGAGTCCAGTATCTCGCCCACCCGGATGGCCGTGTTGGAGAGCAGGGACGACGTGATGCCGTGCGTGTGCTCGGTGCCGCCCTGCAGGTAGATGCCGCAGCGCAGGCCGGGGTCGGTCGCGATGCGGTAGTCGCGCTCGACGCGCACGCGGCCCTCGTCGTCGCGGGCGCAGCGGTCGGCGACCTCGCCGAGCAGGCCGGTGGGGTCGGCCTGGCTGTAGCCGGTGGCGAAGACCACGACGTCCGCGTCCAGGTCGGTCTCCTCGCCGGTGACGAGGGACGTCACGGTGGCCCGGGCGCCGGCCGGCGTCTCCTTGACGCCGGTGAGCCTGGAGACGTTGAGGAAGCGCAGGCGCTCGGCGCCCAGGACCTTCTCCCGGTACGACTGCCGGTAGAGGTCGTCGATCAAGTCGATGTCCACCACGGAGTAGTTGGTGTTGCCGTGGTAGTCCATCAGCCGGCGCTTGACGTCCTCGGGTGCCGAGAAGTACTCGTCGACCGCCTGGGGGTCGAAGATCCGGTTGGCGAAGGCGCTGTCGTCGGCAGGGCTGTAGCCG
>KL569116.1:51631-53170 GCA_000715635.1 Streptomyces violaceus
GGCTGTAGCCGTAGCGGGAGAAGACCGCGCAGACCTCGGCCTCGGGGAAGCGCCGGTGCAGGTAGGCGACGTTCTCGGCGGCGCTCTGTCCGGCGCCCACGACGACGAACCGGGAGGGCGACGTGCCCTCCAGCTCGTCGACCTTCGCCAGCAGTTCGGAGTTGTGCCAGACGCGGTCGCCGCGCTCCACGCCCTCGGGCATGAGGGGGCGCAGCCCGGTGCCGATGACGAGGTTGCGGGCCCGGTGGACCTCGAGCCCCTCCCCCGACCGGACGGTCACGTCGAGGTACTCCACGACGCCGTCCCGGGTCACGGGCGCGACGCCGACGACCTCGTGGCCGTAGGAGACCATGTCGTCGACCTGGGACGCGGCCCACTCGAAGTAGTCGTGGAACTCCACGCGCAGCGGGAACAGGTTCTTGTGGTTGATGAAGTCGATCAGCCGGCCCTTGCTCTGCAGGTAGCAGAGGAAGCTGTACTCGCTGGACGGGTTCCGCAGCGTCACCAGGTCCTTGAGGAAGGAGACCTGCATGGTGGCGTCGTCGATGAGCATGCCGCGGTGCCAGCCGAAGCGGGGCTGCTGCTCGAAGAAGTGAGCGGTGACTGCCTCCTGCCTGCCGACGCGCGCGTTGTGCTCGCGGAGCGCGATAGCCATGGCCACATTGGACGGTCCGAAGCCGATGCCAATGAGGTCGTGGACCGGTTGTGCGTCACCAGGAAGAACCTGCGACATGTCACTCCCATCGTGCGGGGCAGCCGCGTGTCAGGTGTGGAGAGAACGAAAGGCGGGCATGCCAACGAAACGGCACGCCACGGAACTTAGGTGAGCCTAAGCTAAACCCATCACGGTGTCGACTGGACAAAACGGACAGCCTCCGGATGGCACCTCGCCAACTGGGGCAGTATGCATACCCGTTGCAAACTAAGGTAAGCCTTGCTTTACTTACGTCGGCCATACCCTTGCTCTGAGGAGGAACCCCATGCGGGTCGTCATGTTCGGTTACCAGACCTGGGGGCATCGCACCCTGCAAGCCCTCCTGGAGTCCGAGCACGACGTCGTGCTGGTGGTGACGCACCCCAAGAGCGAGCACGCGTACGAGAAGATCTGGAGCGACTCGGTCGCCGACCTCGCCGAGGAGCACGGCGTGCCCGTGCTGATCCGCAACCGCCCGGACGACGACGAGCTGTTCGAGCGCCTCAAGGAGGCCGACGCGGACATCATCGTGGCCAACAACTGGCGGACGTGGATCCCCCCGCGCATCTTCGACCTCCCGCGCCACGGCACGCTGAACGTGCACGACTCGCTGCTGCCGAAGTACGCCGGCTTCTCCCCGCTGATCTGGGCCCTCATCAACGGCGAGCCCGAAGTCGGCGTCACGGCGCACATGATGAACGACGAGCTAGACGCCGGTGACATCGTCCGGCAGGAGGCGGTGCCGGTCGGCCCCACGGACACCGCCACCGACCTCTTCCACAAGACCGTCGACCTCATCGCCCCCGTCACCATCGGCGCGCTCGGCCTCATCGCCTCCGGCCAGA
>KL569116.1:53415-53525 GCA_000715635.1 Streptomyces violaceus
CCTCATCGCCTCCGGCCAGACCGAGTTCACCAAGCAGGACCGCTCACAGGCGTCCTTCTTCCACAAGCGCGCCGACGAGGACAGCCGCATCGACTGGACCTGGCCGGCGG
>KL569116.1:53750-55257 GCA_000715635.1 Streptomyces violaceus
CTCCCGGCCGCGTCTTCTACCGCGAGGGCGACGGCGTGGTGATCGTCGCCGGCGCCGACGCCCGCACCGGCCGCAACCAGGGCCTCGCCATCACCCGCGTACGGACCGAGGACGGCCGGGAACTGCCCGCGGCCGAGTACTTCACCTCCATGGGCGGCTACCTCACCAACCGCCCCTGACGCGCCGGCCCCGGTACGGTCCCGGGGCCGGCCGCACATCGCCGCCGCGCGGACTCCGGTCCGCGCGGCGGCGATCGCGTGCCGATGACGCACCGCCAGGGCGGGTCCCGGAGCCGGGCTCCGCGTGTCAAGATCACGCCCGCCAGGAGTAGCCGCGTTCGGGCCTGCCGGCGGCGCCGTAGCGCAGGGACACCTCCGCGCTCCCGATGCTGTGGAAGTACTCCAGATAACGGCGGGCGCTCACGCGAGAGATGCCGGTCATGGCCGCGCACTCGGTCGCGGACAGGGTGCCGTCCGTCGCGCGCAGGGCCCGCTCGACCAGTTCGGCGGTCTCCACGCTCATGCCCTTGGGCAGGGTGAGGGCAGGGGCGGGGACGATCGCGCCGGCCAGGACGCGGTCCACGTCGGCCTGGCCCCGTACGACCGTCGTCAGCAGGCGGCCCCGCTGGGCGGCGTAGCGCTCAAGGCGGGGGCGCAGGTCCTCGAAGTCGAAGGGTTTGAGGAGGTAGTCGACGACGCCTCGGCGGACGGCGCCGCGGACCGTGCCGGCCTCCTGCGCGGCGCTGATGACCATGACGTCGCAGTCGTGGCCTGCGGTGCGCAGCCGGGGGATGACGTCGAGACCGAAGAGGTCGGGGAGATACAGGTCGAGGAGGACGAGGTCGGGGCGCAGTTCGCCCACGGCCTCGATCGCCTGCCGACCGGTGTGGGCCACGCCGACGACACGGAACGGCTGGACGCGTTCGACGAAGGTGCGGTGGACCCGGGCCACCATGAAGTCGTCGTCGACCACCAGGACGTCGATCGTGCCCGCCTTGTCGCGCGTTCCGGGGGTCATGGGGCCGCTCCTTCCGCCAGTGTGCCGGTGAGCCGGCCGACGGTCATGCGTGCGGTGAACACCGCTCCGTCGGGGGTGTTGGACACCGAGATCTCGCCCCCGTGCCGTTCGCAGACCAGCTTGGTCAGGGCCAGTCCGATGCCGCGCTCGCCCTCGCGCGCGGCCTTGGTGGTGAAGCCGTGGGAGAAGACCTCGCGGGCCAGTTCGGGAGCCACGCCAGGACCGGAGTCGCGCACCACGATCTCCACGCTGGAGGCGTCCTGCCGCAGCGCCACCTCGACCCAGCGCTGCCCGTCGGGCGCGGCGGCGTCGACGGCGTTGTCGACCAGGTTGCCCACCACGGTCGCCACATCGGCCGCGTCCTCCGGGGCCAGCCGTTCCAGTGCGGTGTCGTCGGAGATCCGCAGGCTGACCTTCCGTTCGGCCGCGAGGGACGCCTTCGCCATCAGCAGGGCGGCCACCGCCGTGTCGCGGACACGGCGGCTGAGGG
>KL569116.1:55418-56240 GCA_000715635.1 Streptomyces violaceus
CCCCCGCCGTGTCGCGGACACGGCGGCTGAGGGTGACGTCCAGGGACTGGCGGCGCTGGTTCAACGCGCGGATGTAGCACACGACTTCGTCCTGCTCGCCGATCTGGATCAGTCCGGAGATGGTGTGCAGCTGGTTGGCGAACTCGTGCGCCTGCGCGCGCAGCAGCTCCGAGGAGCTGCGGAAGGATCCGATCTCCCGCTCCAGCCGGGCCAGTTCGGTGCGGTCGCGCAGGGTGGTGACGGAGCCGAGGAGCCGGCCGTCCTTGGTGACGGTCATCCGGTTCATCACCAGCACCCGGCCGCGGCGTACGACGACCTCGTCCCGCTTGCCGGCGGTGGTTCCGGCCAGCACGTCGCGCAGCCGTCCGTCGATGCCCAGGCCGTCCAGGCTCTGGCCCACGCAGTCCTCGGGCAGATCGAGCAGGCGGCGGCCCATGTCGTTGACGAGGGTGAGCCGGTGCTGCGGGTCCAGGGCGATCACACCCTCGGCGATCCCGTAGAGCATCGCCTCCCGGTGCTCGGCGAGCCCGGCGATCTCCCGTGGTTCCAGCCCGAGGGTCTGCCGCTTCACGCGCCGCGCGAGCAGCCAGGAGCCGGCCACGCCGAGCCCGCTGGCGATGCCCAGATAGGCCAGCAGGTACGAGGAGGCGCCGCTGAGCCGCTGCCACACCGTCGGATCGGCCTCGCCGATCATCACCGTCCCGAGGATCCGGCCGAGGTTCTCCTCGGTCGCCCCGATGACGGGGACCTGGGCGGCCAGCTGGCGGTTGCCGTCCAGTGTCAGCTGCCCCGACCAGCCCCGCTCCCGGGTGGTGCCCGGCC
>KL569116.1:56462-57737 GCA_000715635.1 Streptomyces violaceus
CCGTGGGGTTCGTGGAACTGACGATCCGGCCGGCGGCGTCGGCCACCGTCACCGAGGTCACCCCGGACTGCGCCTGCGTGGAGTGCACCAGCGGGGCGAGCGTCTCCCCGGGTGCGGGACGTACCAGCTGGCTGCGCACCAGGGGGTTGGCGGCCAGCTGTTCGGCCAGCGCGCTCACCCGGCGTCCCTCGACCCGGGTGAAGGTGGCCTGCGACTGGGCGAGGGAGACCGCGGCGACCGCCAGCAGCACCACCACGACGATGGCGAGCTGGAGCACCAGCATCTCGCCCGCGAGCGAATGGCGACGAAAGGTGGCGACCACAACGAACTCAATCTTCTATGCCGACACAAGCGGGGCGGCTCAGGTGCCGAGTCGGACAATCATGACGCCCACCAGTGGAAATCGAAAGGGAAGCGTCATGAGAGGCCCGGCGCGCGCCTTACCCGGCACCTTCGCCGTCCTGGCGCTGCTGATGGTCTGCGCGTGCGGGGGGGTGGCCGGGCGGCGGCAACGCCGCGAACCTGCGACTCATGGTGCCCAACACACCCGGTGGCGGCTACGACACGACTGCCCGTACCGCGGCCCGGGTGCTGGCGGAGACCCAGATCGCGTCGGACGTGCAGGTGTTCAACCTGCCGGGTGCCGACGGCACGGTGGGGCTGCAGCGCATCGTCGACGAGAAGGGCAACGGCGAGCTCGCGCTGCAGATGGGTCTCGGGGTGGTGGGCGCGTCACACGCGGCGGGCTCGAAGGTGGCCGTCACCGACACCACCCCGATCGCCCGGCTGATCGAGGAGGCCGGCGCGGTCGTGGTCCGCGAGGACTCGCCGTACCGCACGATCGGTGCCCTGGTGGACGCCTGGCGCGAGGACCCCGGGCGCCTCAGGGTGGGCGGCGGCTCCTCCGCCGGCGGCCCCGATCATCTGCTGCCGATGGAGCTGGCACAGGCCGTCGGCATCGACCCGCGGAAGGTCGCGTACGTCCCGTACGACGGCGGCGGCGATCTGCTGCCCGCGCTGCTCGACGGCAGGGTCGACGTCGCCACCAGTGGGTTCGGAGAGTTCCTGGACCAGATACGCGGCGGCCGGCTGCGGGTCCTCGCCGTCACCGGAGAACGGCCGGTCGGCGTCCTGCCCGGTGTCCCGACCCTGAGGTCCTCCGGGATCGACCTGGTCTTCGACAACTGGCGGGGCATCGTGGCCCCGCCCGGCATCAGCGACACCGAACGGCGGCGCTGGGTCGACGCGCTGACCGAGCTGCACGGCTCCCGCCGG
>KL569116.1:57951-58426 GCA_000715635.1 Streptomyces violaceus
GCACGGCTGGACCGACGTGTTCGCCACCGGCCGCGCCTTCGAGACCTTCCTCGCCCGGCAGGACGCACAGGTCGCCGGCCTCGTCCGCCGTCTGGTCCCGGAGTGACGTCAGGAGGGGTTCACGGAGGGGCCGATCCCCTGCAACTCCTGGACGGTGCCGCCGAGTTTGGCGCGCAGGTGCTCGTACATGCCCGGCTTGGCGCTGACCACCCAGCGCATGCCGACGAGGTACTTGCCCCCGTACACACGGGCCGACTCCAGCCAGGTCTCCTTGAGCTTCTCCTCGGGGAAGGTGGTGATGAGGAAGTCGCCCTTCTTGGTGTGGCACACGCCCTCGCGCAGCTCGTCCGCCTCGGTGCGGATCTTCACCTTGCAGCCGGCCAGCCCGGCGATGACCTCCACCTTCGCCGGGGCGACGACACCGGCGGCGGGAGCGGCGGACCCGCCCGGCGTCGCCGCCTCGCCGCTGCCGGCC
>KL569116.1:58613-62507 GCA_000715635.1 Streptomyces violaceus
GGCGGTGACCAGGGGGAGCACGACCAGGGCGCCCACCGCCGCGGCGGCGCGCAGCCGGTGGGCGCGGGACGGGGTCCGGCGGTTGGATGGTGCGTGCGGTTGCTGCTGGGACACGTCGCCTCTCCGGATGCGCGCTGTTCTGCCCTGGTGGGCAGGCGGGAGTACTCGGAAGAGGTACGGACGCGCGCCCGGAGCCGTTCACACGCTGTCGACGACCGTGCGCTCCGTCTCGCTGAACTGCGTGCGGTACAGCTCCGCGTACCGTGCGCCCGCCGCCAGCAGTTCCTCGTGCGTGCCCCGTTCCACGATCCGGCCGGCCTCGACGACCAGGATCTGGTCCGCCGACCGGACCGTGGACAGCCGGTGGGCGATCACGACCGCCGTCCTGCCTTCGAGGGCTTCGGTGAGTGCCTCCTGCACGGCGGCCTCGGAGGTGTTGTCGAGGTGGGCGGTGGCCTCGTCGAGGATGACGACCCGTTGGCGGGCCAGCAGCAGCCGGGCGATGGTCATGCGCTGGCGTTCACCGCCGGAGAGCCGGTAGCCGCGTTCGCCGACCACGGTGTCGAGGCCGTCGGGCAGGGACCGTACGAGGTCGTCGAGGCGGGCCCGGCGCAGGGCGTCCCACACGTCCTCTTCCGCCGCCGCGGGGCGGGCCAGCAGGAGGTTGGCGCGGACGGTGTCGTGGAAGAGGTGCCCGTCCTGGGTGACCATGCCGAGGGTCTCCCGCAGTGCCCGGGCGCTCAGGTCGCGGACGTCGACGCCGCCGACGCGTACGGCGCCCTCGTCCGCGTCGTACAGGCGGGGCAGCAGTTGCGCGACGGTCGACTTGCCCGCGCCGGAGGACCCGACGAGCGCCACGGTCTGCCCCGGTTCGGCGCGGAAGGAGATGCCGTGCAGGACCTCGTCGCCGCCCCGCCGGTCCAGGGTCGCGACCTCCTCCAGGGAGGCCAGGGAGACCTTGTCGGCGGCGGGGTAGCCGAAGCGGACCTTCTCGAACTCGACCGCCACGGGCCCGTCGGGCACCCCGCGCGCGTCCGGCTTCTCCTCGATGAGCGGCCGGAGGTCGAGCACTTCGAAGACCCGCTCGAAGCTGACCAGTGCGCTCATCACCTCGACCCGGGCACCGGCCAGGGCGGTCAGCGGCGCGTACAGCCTGGTCAGGAGCAGTGCCAGGGAGACGACCGCGCCCGGTTCCAGGGCGCCGCGCAGGGCGAACCAGCCGCCGAGGCCGTAGACCAGGGCCAGGGCGAGAGCGGAGACCAGGGTGAGGGCGGTGATGAAGGCGGCCTGGGCCGTGGCCGTCCGGACACCGATGTCCGCGACGCGGCGGGCGCGTTCGGCGAACTCCCGCGACTCCTCCTCGGGCCTTCCGAAGAGCTTGACCAGGGTGGCGCCGGGCGCGGAGAAGCGCTCGGTCATGCGGGTGCCCATCGCCGCGTTCAGCGTCGCCGCCTCCCGCTGCATCCGGGCCATACGGCTGCCCATGCGCCGGGCCGGGATCACGAACACCGGCAGCAGCACCAGCGCCAGCAGGGTGATCTGCCAGGACAGGGTCAGCATCACGGCGAGGGTGAGCACGAGCGTGACGAGGTTGCTGACCACGCCCGACAGGGTGTTGCTGAAGGCGCGCTGGGCCCCGATGACGTCGTTGTTGAGCCGGGAGACGAGGGCGCCCGTACGAGTGCGTGTGAAGAACGCCACCGGCATCCGCTGCACATGGTCGAAGACGGCGGTCCGCAGATCGAGGATGAGGTGCTCGCCGAGCGTCGCCGACAGCCTCCGGCCGAGGATGCCGAGCGCCGCCTCCGCCACCGCGATCAGCGCGATGAGCAGGGCCAGGCGTACGACTCTGTCCTCGTCACCGGCCGAGACGATCACGTCCACGACGCTGCCGGCCAGGACGGGGGTCGCCACGGCGAGCAGGGCGGTCCCCACGCCGAGCAGGACGAAGAGGGCGATGCGGCGCCGGTGCGGGCGGGCGAACACGCCGATACGGCGCAGGGTCGCCAGGGCGAAGGGGCGGCGTTCCTGCTCGGCGTTCATGACGCTGTGCAGCTGTGTCCACGCTGTGGTCTCCATGCTCATGGCACAGAAGGTAGAACCTCAAGCAATCTTGAGGTCAAGGCGCTCGCGCATCGCCCCCGACATCCCGCACAATCAGCCCGATCCCCCTCTTCCCGTCCCCAGCGCGAAGGCCCCGATGACGATCTCCTCCCAGCCGCTCCCCGCACGTAAGCCTCAGTCCCCGCTTCCGCAACCCCCCGTTGGCACGGCATGGGAAGCCTCTGCGGATGTGACAGCGGTACAACTCCCCGAACTCCGCCCGGGACGACTCCCCCGTCGCGTCCCGGTCCGCCGCCTGCGTCAGATCCTGTGTCTGCTTCCGCTTCTGCTCGTCACCGTGGTCGCGGTGCAGCACCGGTCGGTGCTGGCCGAGGGCTTCGCGCACCTGGGCACCGCCGAGTGGCCATGGCTGCTGGCCGCGATCGGCGCGACCTGTCTGACCTGGGTCGCCGCCGCCTGCACCCGGCAGGGCGCGGTCGTCGAACCGCTGCCCAAACGGCGGCTCCTCGCGACCCAGTTCGCGGCGGGCGCGGCCAACCACCTGCTGCCGACCGGGCTGGGGGCGAGCGCGGTCAATCTGCGGTTCATGACGGTGTGCGGGCTGCCGCTCGCCCGCTCCTCGGCCGCCCTCGCCCTGTACCTGCTGGCGGAGAGCGTCGGCCGGGTGGCCCTGCTGGGCGCCCTGTTCCTCGCGTTCCCCGACGCGCTGAGGCTGAGCACCCTGGTTCCGGAGACGGCGTTCGGCCCGCTGCTGGCCGGTGCCGGCGTGGTGCTCGTGGTCGCGGCGGCCGTGGTCGCCCTCGTCCGGCGGGTGCGCTCGGCCCTGGTCTCCTTCCTGCGTACGGCACTCGGCGAGGCGCGCTCGGTGCACACCCGCCCGGCCCGGGCCCTGGCCCTGTGGGGCGGGTCCATCGCCTTCCCGGCGTTGCAGGCCTCCGTGCTGGTGCTGGTGGGGCAGTCGCTCGGGCTGGACGTGCCGCCCGCGCACATGGCGGTGGCCTACCTGGCGGCCACGGTCGCCGTCGCCCTGGTGCCCACCCCGGGCGGGCTCGGCTCGGTGGAGGCGGCACTGGTCGTGGCGCTGGTGGCTGCGGGCGGCCCGGCCGCGGTGGCCACGGCCGTGGTCCTGGCCTTCCGGGTCATCACCGTCTGGCTGCCGCTGCTGCCGGGCGCCGTGACGCTGGGGGCACTGGTGCGGCTGAAGGTGATCTGACCCGGGTAGCGTGCGGCTGTCGTCCGCCTGCGGGCCGGTGGGGGCTGTTCGCGCAGTTCCCCGCGCCCCCAGAAGGGATCGTTCACGGACCTGTGAGCGAGGCGGATGTGCGCGAGGCGGATCCGGCGCACGCGACGGCACGTCATGTGCAGTAACTCACCCCCCGCTCACCCCTGTCTGCGGTACGAAGCCCCGTGCGGGATGCGGCAGGATGAACGATTGTGCCGACCCCGGGTCAGGGTGGTCGGGCGCGATCGGACTACCCCCGAAAACGAGCAGGTGACTACGTGACGAGACTTCACATCCGGCCGTCGACGAAGGCGTTCGCCGCGGTTCTCCGCCCCGGAGGTGACCGGTGAACCGGGCGCTCACGGTGGACGACCTGGTCTTCGCCGGCATCGCCCTGGCGTCGGGTCTGCTGGCGGCCTTCGCGCTGCGCATCCTGCTGCGCTGGCTGGGCGGACACGCCGACCGCACCCGCTGGAGCGGGGACGACGTCATCGTGCACGCGCTTCGGGCCGTGGTGCCATGGGCCGCGGTCGTGGGCGGTGCGGCGGGCGCGGCGGCGGTGCTGCCGCTGACCCGGACGGTGCAGCACCACACCAACCAGGTGCTGA
>KL569116.1:62697-64691 GCA_000715635.1 Streptomyces violaceus
GCACCACACCAACCAGGTGCTGACCGTGCTGCTCATCTTCGTCGCGACGGTGTCGGCGGCCCGGGTGGTGGCCGGCCTGGTGCGCACGGTCACCCAGTCCCGTTCCGGTGTCGCCGGATCGGCCACGATCTTCGTCAACATCACCCGGATCCTGGTCCTCGCGATCGGCTTCCTGGTGGTGCTCCAGACACTGGGCATCTCCATAGCCCCGATGCTCACGGCCCTGGGCGTCGGCGGTCTCGCGGTCGCGCTGGCGCTTCAGGACACGCTCGCCAACCTCTTCGCGGGCATCCACATCCTCGCCTCCAAGACCGTCCAGCCCGGTGACTACATCCAGCTCAGCAGCGGCGAGGAGGGCTACGTCGAGGACATCAACTGGCGGCAGACGACGATCCGCAACCTGTCCAACAACCTCATCGTGCTCCCCAACGGTCAGCTCGCGCAGGCGAACATGACCAACTTCATGCGCCCCGAGGAGCAGCTGACCATCCTGGTCCAGGTCGGGGTGGCCTACGACAGCGACCTGGAGCACGTGGAGCGCGTGACCAACGAAGTCATCGCCGAGACGATGACCGAGGTCGAGGGCGCCGTGCCGGACCACGAGCCCATCATCAGGTTCCACACCTTCGGCGACTCCCGTATCGGTTTCACCGTCATCCTGGGCGTCGGCGAGTTCAGCGACCAGTACCGGATCAAGCACGAGTTCATCAAGCGCCTGCACAAGCGCTACCGCGCGGAGGGCATCCGCATCCCCGCCCCGGCCCGCACGGTGGCACTCCAGCAGGGCGCGGTCGCCATTCCGCAGCAGCGGAACGGCGAGTTCGAGCCGGGCGACATGACATCCGCCCGGCTCGACTGAGACATCTCGGCTGAGAACTTCTCCGCCGCGGCTCCTACAGCGTCGCGGAGTTGTCGTGGTGGTGGCTGTCCCTCCGGCTACGCGGTGCCGCGAGGGACGGCTTCACGGGCGTCACGGTCCAGTCCGGGTGGCCCGGCATCCGGGGCGTCTTCGTCCCGTACAGCCAGTCCCGCAGGAAGCCCGTGAGGTCCTGTCCGGAGACCTCGGAGGCGACCGCGATGTAGTCCTCCGTGGACGCCGTGGCGTCGCGGTGGCGCTCCAGGAACGCGCGTTCGACGGCGCTGAAGGCCACCTCGCCGATCTGCCGGCGCAGCGCGTACAGGACGAGCACGCCGCCGAGGTAGCGCTGGCTGTCGAAGAGGTTGACCGCGTTGGGGGCCGCGACCGGCCCGGAGGTGTGGCGCCACTGGTCGCCGAGGGCGTAGGTGTCCTTCATCCGGGCTTCCATGGTGGTCATGCCCTTGGAGTCGGGCCAGCCGCGCTCGTAGCGGTACAGCAGCCCGTAGAAGTCGGCGTGTCCCTCGTTCAGCCACAGGTCGGCCCAGGTGGCGGGGCTGACGCTGTTGCCGAAGTAGGAGTGGACCAGCTCGTGCATCATGTGCGAGCCGATCTTGCTCTCCTCCTGGAGGAGGTAGTTCGGCTTGTAGAGCGTGAGGGTCTGTGTCTCCAGGCCGGTGAAGTCGAAGGCCTGGGGGTCGTCCGAGTTGCACGGGAGCAGGCCGTACGTCTCGAAGGGGTACGCCCCGAGCCGCTGCTCGACCCACTCCACCAGGGCCGGGGTGAGCGACAGGGCGGGTTCCAGGGCGGCGGCGCGGGCGGTGGGGACGACGTCCCGCAGCGGCAGGCCGTGCGGGCCCTGCCGGTCCTTGATCACATAGTCGCCGACGGTGATCTGCACCACCTCGGTGGCGATCGGCGAGCGGGAGCGGTACGTGTATGCCGTCCGGTCGCCGGTCAGCTGCTCGGTGCGCACGAGCCGGCCGCTCGCGACGCCCCGCAGTCCCCCGGGCACGGTGAGGCGGAAGGTGAAATCGGCCTTGTCGGAGGGGTGGTCGTTGCAGGGGAAGACGGTGTGCGCGGAGTCCGGCTGGCAGCACACCGCGAAACCGTCCGGCGTGGCGACCCAGCCGGTGTG
>KL569116.1:64892-67295 GCA_000715635.1 Streptomyces violaceus
GCAGCACACCGCGAAACCGTCCGGCGTGGCGACCCAGCCGGTGTGCGGCAGGGCACGGCGCGGGTCGGCGGTGTAGGCCACGCACACGGTGACCCAGGCGTTCGCCGGGAGCGTACGTACCGGGGTGATCCGCAGCTTCTCGGCCACCTGCTCGAAGCCGGCCGTGCGGCCGCCGACGCGGACGGAGCGGATGTCCAGGCCGAGCGCGTCGAGGGAGAGGCGGGTCAGGGGCTGGGTGGTGCGGATCGTCAGGGTCGCGGTGGCCTCGACGAGCCGGGCCGTGGCGTCGTACGCGAAGTCGAGGTGGTAGGCCGAGACGCGGTAGCCGTCGTTGCCGAGGGCGGGGAAGACGGGGTCGCCGAGGGTCTCGGGGCCCGGGGATGCATCCGGCCGCCCGGACTTCTTCGAGGTGCCCGCCTTGGCCGGGACCCCCGTGGTCAGAGCCGCCGCCGTGCCGATCAGGGCGGCCGCAGGGGCCGTCACTCTGGTGCGATATCTCATGGTCCGCTTTCGCTCGGACGGCCGGGTGGTCAGGTCCGGCCGCGTCATGGAGTGAGTGATCTCTCTCCATGACAAAGGAGCGAGCCGATCGGTTGCCCGAAACTGGCGGCGGACCCCTGTCGAGACGAGGCCGGTCAGGAGATATCTTGATGTCGAGCAATGTTGCAGACGTGGAGCGGAGCACCCGGTGACTGACTCGACCATCATCTATACGCACACTGACGAGGCCCCCGCACTGGCGACGTATTCCTTCCTGCCGGTGGTCCAGGCGTACGCCTCGCAGGCGGGTGTCGCTGTGGAGACCCGCGACATCTCGCTGGCCGGGCGCATCATCGCCGTGTTCCCGGAGTACCTGACCGAGGACCAGCGCATCCCGGACGCCCTGGCGGAGCTCGGCGAGCTGGCCAAGACGCCCGCCGCCAACATCATCAAGCTGCCGAACATCTCGGCGTCCATCCCGCAGCTCAAGGCCGCGATCGCCGAGCTCCAGGGCCAGGGCTACGCGCTCCCGGACTACCCGGACGACCCGAAGACCGACGAGGAGCGCGAGATCGGCGCCCGCTACGACAAGATCAAGGGTTCCGCCGTGAACCCGGTCCTGCGTGAGGGCAACTCCGACCGGCGCGCCCCCGCCTCGGTGAAGAACTACGCCAAGTCGCACCCGCACCGCATGGGCGCCTGGACCTCCGAGTCCAAGACGAACGTGGCGACCATGGGCCAGAACGACTTCCGCTCCACCGAGAAGTCCGTGGTGATCGCCGAGGACGGCGCGCTGCGCATCGAGCTCGTCGGCGACGACGGCTCCACCACCGTGCTGCGTGAGTCCGTACCGGTCCTCGCCGGTGAGGTCGTCGACGCCTCCGTGATGCGGGTCGCCGCGCTGCGCGAGTTCCTGACCGCGCAGGTCGCCAAGGCCAAGGCCGAGGGCGTGCTGTTCTCGGTGCACCTGAAGGCGACGATGATGAAGGTCTCCGACCCGATCGTCTTCGGCCACGTGGTGCGCGCCTTCTTCCCGAAGACCTTCGCGCAGTACGGCGACAAGCTCGCCGCGGCCGGTCTGACCCCGAACGACGGTCTGGGCGGTATCTACAAGGGCCTGGAGGCCCTGCCCGAGGGTGCCGAGATCAAGGCCTCCTTCGACGCCGAGCTCGCCGAGGGCCCGGAGCTGGCGATGGTCGACTCCGACAAGGGCATCTCGAACCTGCACGTCCCGTCGGACGTCATCGTCGACGCCTCCATGCCGGCCATGATCCGCACCTCCGGCCACATGTGGGGCCCGGACGGCCAGGAGGCCGACACCCTCGCGGTCCTGCCGGACTCCTCCTACGCGGGCGTCTACCAGGCCGTGATCGAGGACTGCCGGGCCAACGGCGCCTACGACCCGTCCACCATGGGCTCGGTGCCGAACGTGGGTCTGATGGCGCAGAAGGCCGAGGAGTACGGCAGCCACGACAAGACCTTCGAGGTCCCGGTCACGGGCACGGTCCGCCTGGTCGACCAGAACGGCACCGCGCTGATCGAGCAGACCGTCTCGGCCGGTGACATCTTCCGCGCCTGCCAGACCAAGGACGCGCCGATCAAGGACTGGGTGAAGCTGGCCGTCACGCGCGCCCGCGCCACCGGCGACCCGGCGGTGTTCTGGCTGGACGAGACCCGTGCGCACGACGCCAACCTGATCGCCAAGGTCAACGCCTACCTCGCGGAGCACGACACCGAGGGCCTGGACATCCGGATCCTGTCCCCCGTCGAGGCGACGAAGCTGTCGGTGGAGCGCATCCGCCGCGGCGAGAACACGATCTCGGTGACGGGCAACGTCCTGCGCGACTACCTGACCGACCTGTTCCCGATCCTGGAGCTGGGCACCAGCGCCAAGATGCTGTCGGTCGTCCCGCTGATGGCGGG
>KL569116.1:67514-67939 GCA_000715635.1 Streptomyces violaceus
GGCCTCTTCGAGACGGGCGCCGGCGGCTCCGCCCCGAAGCACGTCCAGCAGCTGGTCAGGGAGAACTACCTGCGCTGGGACAGCCTGGGTGAGTTCTTCGCCCTCGTGCCGTCCTTCGAGCAGCTGGCGAAGGTCACGGGCAACGCCCGCGCCCAGGTCCTGGCCGACACGCTCGACCGCGCCACGGCGACCTTCCTCAACGAGGACAAGTCCCCGACCCGGCGCGTCGGCGGCATCGACAACCGCGGCAGCCACTTCTTCCTGTCCCTGTACTGGGCGCAGGAGCTGGCCAAGCAGACCGACGACGCGGACCTGGCGAAGGCCTTCGCCCCGCTCGCCGAGACGCTCTCGGCCAACGAGCAGAAGATCGTCGACGAGCTGATCGCCGCCCAGGGCAAGCCGGTCGAGATCCTGTCTCTTATACA
>KL569116.1:68151-68871 GCA_000715635.1 Streptomyces violaceus
CCCGGGGGAAAGCCGGTCGAGATCGGCGGCTACTACCAGCCCGACCCGGCGAAGGCCGCGCAGGCCATGCGCCCGTCCACCACGTGGAACGAGACCCTGGCGTCCCTGTCCTGACGCCCGGGCCCGCTTAGATCCACTGACTCCGCCCCGACCGGCACTCCTGCCCGGCCGGGGCGGAGTTCTGCATGGGTCAGGCCTTGATCCTTCCGCACGCCGCTGACAACCCCCTGGAGCCGCCCCATGACCGACGCCGCGCACGCCTTCGAGCTGCTGGCCGGGGCCGACCGCTCTCCCGTGATCCTGCATGTCCCGCACTCCGCACGGGTGATACCGGATGACGTGCGCGCGGGCATCGTGCTCGGCGACGAGGAGCTGGAGCGGGAGCTCGGGCACATCACCGACGCGCACACGGCGGAGATCGCCGAGGTGGCGGCCGGGCTCGCGGGGGTGCCGCCCTGGCGGTTCGTCAATCGGCTGTCGCGGCTGGTCGTCGACCCGGAGCGGTTTCCGGACGAGCGGGAGGAGATGCGGGCCGTCGGTATGGGCGCGGTGTACACGAGGACCACGCACGGCGGTGTGCTGCGGCCCGAGGACATCGATCCCGAGCCGCTCGTCGAGCGGTACTTCCGGCCGTACGCGCGGGCGATGACACAGGCCGTGGCGGACCGGCTGGCGGCCACCGGGCGGGCCGTGATCATCGATGTGCACTCCTACCCGAGC
>KL569116.1:69060-69345 GCA_000715635.1 Streptomyces violaceus
CCTACCCGAGCCGGAGGCTGCCGTACGAACTGCACGGGGACGGACCCCGGCCGGCGGTCTGCCTCGGCACCGACCCGTTCCACACCTCGCCCGGCCTGCTGGACGCCGCCCGGGAGGCGTTCGGGGAGACAGGGCTCGACAGCCCGTTCAGCGGGACCTACGTCCCCCTGGAGTTCTACGGGAAGCGGCCCGAGGTCAGCGCGCTCATGGTGGAGATCCGCCGCGACACCTACATGACCGAGCCGGGCGGTCCCGCCGGGGCCGGGCTGGAGCGGCTGGGCGGGG
>KL569116.1:69577-69869 GCA_000715635.1 Streptomyces violaceus
GGGGCCGGGCTGGAGCGGCTGGCCGGCGCGCTGGCCCGTCTCGTCGACGCCGTGGCCCGCTGAACGCCGCACGTCACCGGCTGGAGCACTACCGCGCGACAAGCGGCAGGGGCCCGGCGAGGGTGGGTGCATGACGGAGGAGACCACCACGCTGACCGGCCAGGCACCGCCCCCGGTGCGGGACTGGCCCGCCCTCGACCTGGACGGAACGGAGTTCGACCCGATCCTCGCGGAGCTGATGCGCGATGGGCCGCTGACCCGGATCCGGCTGCCGCTGTCTCTTATACACATC
>KL569116.1:70097-70641 GCA_000715635.1 Streptomyces violaceus
AGATGTGTATAAGAGACAGACGTGAAGCTGATCACCAACGACCCGCGGTTCAGTCGCGCGGAGGTGACCGGACGTCAAGTGACGCGGATGGCACCGCACTTCAAGCCGCGGCCCGGTTCGCTGGCCTTCGCCGACCAGCCCGACCACAACCGGCTGCGCAAGGCGGTGGCCGGGGCCTTCACTGTCCGTGCGATGAAGCGGCTGCGGCCCCGCGCGCAGGAGATGCTCGACGCGTTGGTGGACGGGGTCGTACGGGACGGGCCGCCGGCCGAGCTGATCGAGCGCGTGCTCGAACCGTTCCCGATCGCGCTGGTCAGCGAGGTGATGGGCGTGCCCGCCGCCGACCGGGAACGGGTGCACACCTGGACCCGGCAGATCATCTCCACCTCGGGCGGGGCCGAGGCCGCCGACCGGGCCAAGAACAGTCTGTACGGATGGATCACGGACACGATCCGCTCCCGCGCCGGCAGCACCGGCGAGGACGTGTACTCCCTGCTGGGCGCAGCCGTGACGCGTGGTGACATCAGCGAGACGGAGGCCGTCG
>KL569116.1:70889-71314 GCA_000715635.1 Streptomyces violaceus
CGGTCCGCTGCAGATCGGCGGCGAGGCCGTCACCCACAACTGCGGGCAGATGCTCTGTCTGCTGCTCACCCGGCCCGAGTTGCGGCAGTGGTGGCACGAGCGGCCCGAGGCACGCGACGCTCTGCTGGACGAGCTGTTGCGCTTCATCCCCCACCGCAGCTCCGTGGGCCTGGCGCGGATCGCCCTGGAGGACGTCGACCTGCACGGCCACCGTATCCGCGCGGGCGACCCGGTGTACGTCTCCTACCTCGCGGCCAACCGCGACCCGGACGTTTTCCCCGAACCGGACCGGATCGACCCCGGCCGCGACCCGAACCCGCATCTGGCCCTCGGCAACGGACCGCACTATTGCACCGGCGCCGTCCTGGCCCGCCTGCAGACCGAACTGCTGCTCGGCACCTGTCTCTTATACACATCTCTGATGG
>KL569116.1:71529-71853 GCA_000715635.1 Streptomyces violaceus
CTGCGGCTCGCGGTCCCCGCCGACCAGGTCGAGTGGCGGCGCAGGACGATGATCCGTGGGCCGCGGACACTGCCGTGCACCTGGTGACCCACGGCGGCGCGATGGGCGCCGAGGGCGTCGCGTGGGCGGCGGCGCGCCGACCATCCTGCGCCTCGGGCAGGCGCCCGCGGGGCGGCATCGCACCGGGGCTCACCCCCGGTGCCCGGCACGCCCGCCGGGTGGGCGCGCCCGGCGGCCGGTGCCCTGAGCCCCCGGTCCCGGCTTGGCTTCTCAGACGAGCGGCCATTCCGTCCCCACCACGCTCCGGTAGGTCCGCCGCCGCGG
>KL569116.1:72116-73709 GCA_000715635.1 Streptomyces violaceus
TTGCCCCCGCCGCGGCTCGGCCCCCGTCGGCCGGATCCGGCGAACCCGAGAAGACACCAAGGCGCCCCGTCCTTCAGACGCGCCCGGCGATCAGCCGCCCAGGCGCGCCCGCAACCGGACGGCTAGGCCCGCAGCCACTCCGTCACCACCACGTCCCCGCCGGTTCGCAGCCGTAGCGCGAACGGGCCGGAGAGCGGTGCGTCGCCGGTGAAGCGGCCCAGGTCGTCTGCCGTGAGCGTGGAGCCGGGTCGCAGGCCGCCCAGGACCTCGATCCGGGCCGGTTGCGGGGGGAGCACCTGTCCCAGGAGTCCGTGCGAGGTCACCTCGACGTCGACGGTCACCTCGCCCGCCCGGAAGGTCAGCATCCGGGGCGCGTCGGTGACGCCCCGGACCGGGAGGGCGTCGACCAGCGAGTCGAAGGTCAGCTCGGCGACCCGGGCGTCGAGGTCGTGCAGCGCGTACGCGTCGACGGCGATCTGCTGGAGCTCCGCCGGCACCGGGTCCAGGACGGCGGCGGCCTGCCGCAGCTCCTCCTCCAGCAGCCCGGCGTCGAACTCGTCGTCCTCCCAGCCGTCCTCGTCGAACGCGTCGTCATCGTTCATGCCGTTCATGCCGTTCATGCCGTTCATGCCGTTCACGTCGCTCATATCGCCCCCCGTGCCTCGAGCCGGGCCCGCAGTCGCCGCAGACAGCGCTGGCGCAGCGGCCCGATGCTGCCCACCGCGATGCCGAGCGCGGCGGAGACCTCCTGGTAACTGGGCGGCGGGGTGGCCATCAGCACGCGCAGCAGCTGCCTGCACCGCTCGCCCAGTTCCTCGAACTCCTGCCACAGCCGCCGTACACGTTCGCTCTGGGCGGCGGCCTCCTCGGAGTCGAGCAGCGACTGTTCCGGCGTGCCCTCCTCGCTGACCCGGTCCAGGAGCCGCGGATCGTCCGTCAGGGTCAGCCGTTGCGAACTCCGGATGACCTTCAGGCACTCGTTGCGCGCCGTGCTGGCCAGCCACGCGCCCGCCTTGCCGGGTTCGCGGATCCGCCCGAGGTGCTGGGCGAAGCGGAACCACGCGGTCTGGTACACCTCATGGGCGTCCGCGTCGGAGAGCCGGTGGGCCCGCACCACGGACCACACCAGAGGGCTCAGCCCCTCCACGAGCGCCTTCCAGGCCGCCGCGTCGCCGTCGGCGGCGGCCTGGACGAGCGCGCCGGCATCAGTACGGTCCACGGCAGCCCCACCCCTCGAGTACGGCAGGTCATGGTACGCCGTGGAGGGGGCGGCTTCGGCCCTCACGAGCCGGGGACCAGGCGCACGACCGGGACCGGGCGCCAGGTGGGCGGACGCAGCGCGGGAACGTGCGCCCCGCGCACTTCGGCGAGCCCGGTGTTGGCGGCGAGCAGTTGCTGCCTGGCCGCGCGCGGGTCGGTCTCCTTGTGCGCCGTCATATGGGCGGCGACCATGCCCGCGGTCACGGGGGTGGCGAAGGAGGTGCCGCTCCACTGCGCGTACCCCTCGAACATCACCTGGTCCGGCTTCGCGGCGCCGTTCTCGTCGCTCAGCACTCCGGTGTGGCGGGGGTGCCGGCAGGTGCAGCCGTAGCG
>KL569116.1:73892-76554 GCA_000715635.1 Streptomyces violaceus
GAAAGCCGTAGCGGCAGGCGTCGTACGTGGAGTGCTGGTACACGTACGGGACGGGTGTCTCGAAGCCGGTGAGGGCGCTGGTGAGGCGCTCGCCGGGGGCGTAGACCCGTACCCAGGAACCGTGGTTGGTGAAGCAGGCGCCGAACTCGCCGTCGCTGCGCAGGGCGCCGACCGACAGCACGGAGTCCTCCCAGCCGGGCAGGTCGGCGTAGGCAGCGGGCCAGAACGGCGTGGCGCTGCCGTTGTTGCCCGCGGCGGCGACCAGCAGGGTGCGCTGCTCGCGCAGTTCCCGCATGAAGTTCTCCACGCCCAGCAGGCCGTCCGTGCGGCCGTTGGAGGTACCGGCGGAGAGGCTGAGGACGTCGGGCCAGCCGCCGGCGTCGACGGCCTCGAAGAGCTTCTCGCCGAACTCCGACTCCAGGATGGCGCCCGCGTCGTTGAGGCTGCCGCGCACGGTGATGTCGGTGTTGGGCGCGACGGCGGCGACGAGCCCGGCGATGAACGTGCCGTGGCCGACGTACTGCTGGAGGATGCCCTGGTCGTCGCACTCCTGTACCTGGGCGTCGCCGCCGGTGTGGGACAGCAGTCCGCAGGAGCGGTAGTCGTTCATCAGCCCGGTGTCGACGACGAGGACGCCGACGGCGGTGTCCGGGTCGTACGCCGTGTCGGCGGCCGCCGGGTTGGGTGGCTCGCTGAGCGGGACGGGGACCGGTTCGTCGCCGGGGCAGGCGTTGACCGCGATGTGGACGACATGGTTGCGGGCGGCCATCCGGTGCCCGGCCCGGACCTCCCGTTCGCGCACGGACCGCAGCGCCTGTGCGACGGCGCGGTCGGCATCCCGGCCGCCCTCGCCGGGGTCGCCGACCCGGATCCGGGTGATGCCGCTGCGGTTGGTCCGCGGTCCGGCCCGGCGGACCTGGTCCTGGTCGAGGTCGGGTGCCGCCGTGAAGTGCGCCCGTACGGTGTCCTCGACGATGCCGGCCTCCTCGCCGTCACGGACGAGGACGACGCCCTTCTCGTACATGAACTCGGCCGAGTCGTCCGGCCCCATCGCGAGGGGGACGTCCGGCATCGAGCGCTGGATCTGGTCGAACTGCTCGTGGAATCGCTGAGGTGCCATGGCGGGTCCTCCCACTGGGCGACGGCGTCGATCGGTGCGGCGGAGCGGTCGTCGGTACGCGCCGATCCTCCTCGACATGAGCCGCCGGGCGGTCATCTGATACAGCGCCGAACCTGTGTGGTGTGGTCGGGGACCACTACCATCCGAGGAGTGACAGCGGGAAGCGACTCGGTGGCGGCGCTGCTGCCGATGGTGTTCGCCGATCCGGGCGAGGCTCTCGCCAGGGCCCGGGCGCTGCTCGACGCCGATCCCGACCCGCTGCACGCCTCCGTCGCCCACCAGGTGATCGGCATCTGGCAGCGGGACTTCGGCGATCTGCGGCTCGCGCTGCACCATCTGCGACGCGCCCGGGAGTTGGCGGCGCGCGCGGACTCGGCCGACCGGGAGGCGGACGTGCTGGCCACGCTGGGCGTGGCGCTGGTGCACGCGGGCCGCACCCGGGAGGGCCTGGCGGCGTTCGAGCGGGGGGTGGCGCGGGGCGGGGGGCACACGCGGGCGCGGGTGCTGTACCGGCGGGCCTACGTGTGGTGGGTGCTCGGCCGGCATCGCGAGGCGCTGGAGGACGTACGCCGGGCGGTGCCCGTGCTGCGGCAGGCGGAGGACGTGATCTGGACGGCGCGGGCGCTGACCCTGCGGGCGACGGTGCATCTGGCGCTGGGGGCGGTGGAGCGGGCCGAGGCGGACTTCACCGCGGCCGAGGCGCTGTGGGACACCACGGGCCAGGAGCACGACAAGGCGGACGCGGTGGAGAGCCGGGGGCTCGCCGCGTTCCGGTCCGGTGACGTGCCGGTGGCGCTGCGGCTGCTCGACGAGGCGGAGGAGCGGTACGCGCGGCTCGGCACGCCGACGTTCATGCTGAACATCCGGCGCTGCGAGGTGCTGATGGCGGCCGGTCTCGCGCCCGAGGCGCTGGCCGAGGCGGACGCGGCGATCAAGAAGCTCGACGGGATCGGCGGGCAGTCCACGCGCAAGGCGGAGCTGCTGCTGGCCGCCGCGCGGGCCGCCCGGCTGGCCGGGGATCCGCACACCGCGATCGCCCGTGCCGCTCTCGCGGTACGGCTGTTCGCCGGGCAGCGGCGCACCTGGTGGGAGACGCACGCCCGGCTGGTGCTGATCGAGGCGCGGCACGCGGCGGGGCGCGGGTCGGGCCGGCTGGTCGCCGACGCCGCCGCGGTGGCGGAGAAGCTGGCCTCCTTCGGCGCGCCGGCCGCGCCGGAGGCGTCGCTGCTCGCGGGCCGGATCGCGCTGGGCCCTGGGCTGGACGGCGGACGCGGAGCGGCATCTGGCCGTCGCCGCCCGCAGCAGGCGCGGCGGTCCGCCGCTGGCGCGGATGACGGGCTGGGCGGCGCAGGCGCTGCGGGCGCGGTCCGCCGGGTCGGCCCGGGGTGTGCTGGAGGCCTGCCGGCGGGGTCTGGACGTGCTGGACGATCACCGGATGACGCTGGGCGCCTCGGAGCTCAGGGCGCGGGCCACCGAGCAGGGCGCGGAGCTGGCGGCGCTCGCCCAGCGGGCCAGTCTGGTCTCGGGCTGTCTCTTATACAC
>KL569116.1:76774-77205 GCA_000715635.1 Streptomyces violaceus
TCTCGGGCGGGCCGCGGCGGCTGCTGGTGTGGAGCGAGCGCTGGCGGGCCACCGTGCTGTCCACGGCGCCGACCCGGCCGCCCGCCGACCCGGAACTGCTCAGCGGTATGACCGCGTTCCGCGAGATCGCCTCCCGTGCGGAGGCCGCCCGGATGGAGGGGCGGCCGGTTGTGGCGCTGGAGCGTGAACAGCGGCGCCTGGAGCGGGAGATCCGGTCCCGGACCCTGCACATGCGGGGCGAGGCGCCCGGGGACGGGGACCGGTTCGATGTCGGCCGACTGCTGGAGCGGCTGGGCGACGAGGTACGGCTGGTGGAACTCGCCGTGCTCGACGGGCGGGTGCAGGTGCTGCTGTGCGGGCAGGGGCGGGTGCGCAGGTTCGAGGCCGGGCTGCTGGCCGAGGCGGAGACGGAGGCCGAGCACGTACAGGCC
>KL569117.1:0-484 GCA_000715635.1 Streptomyces violaceus
GGCCTGCCGCCGGCCGCCGGCGCGCACGGCCCCGCTGCCGGAGGAGCCCCCCTGCCCGCGCCCGCCGACGAGGGGGCGACCCAGTACCTGCCGCCCGTCGCCGCGCCCGCCGACGAGGGGGCGACGCAGTACATACCCCCGGTGGGCCCGGGTGCGCTGCCGCCCGAGACGCCCACCGGTCACGACCCCGAAGCGACCACGTTCCTGGGGACCGCACCCCGGGCCGGAGCCGGACCCTTGCCGCCCGCCTCGAATCCGGACGCCGAAGCGACGCAGTACATCGCGCCGGTGCCCGGCGGGGACAAGCAGCCGCCCGCCGAGTTCGACAACCTCTTCCGCAGCGACCACGGCGCCGAGAGCCCGGCCGCGGCCACGCAGCAGATGCCCCGCTTCGAGCAGCCGCAGCCCCAGGCGCACTCCCCGCACGGCGCCCCCCAGCCCTCCTACGCCCCGCCCGGCCACTCCGGCGGCGGGCGGTCCGGCC
>KL569117.1:784-11882 GCA_000715635.1 Streptomyces violaceus
AAGACCGTGGCCGCCTCGGCACCCGCGACGGACGACTCCGCCTCACCCTCCGCCGACCCGGCCCGCGCGCAGGCGGTCGAGCTGGACAAGCTGCTCGCCGACAGCGGCGACAGCCGCAGCACCGTGATCAACGCCGTGGCCGACGTCAAGGGCTGCGACAACCTGCCCCAGGCTGCCAAGAACCTGCGTGACGCGGCCAAGCAGCGCACCGAGCTGGTCACCCGGCTCTCCGGCATCGCCGTCGACCAGCTGCCCCAGCACGCCGCGCTGACCACCGCCCTCACCAAGGCGTGGCAGGCCTCGGCGTCAGCCGACAACCACTACGCGGCCTGGGCCGACCAGACCGCCGGCAAGAAGGGCTGCAAGAAGGGCCAGGCCCGTACCACCGGCCAGACCCAGGCCGGCAACCGCGCCAGCGGCACCGCGAGCACCGAGAAGACCAAGGCGGCCGGGCTGTGGAACGCGATAGCGAAGACGTACGGCCTGACCGAGCGTCAGCCGACGCAGCTGTGACGTGAGCTGATCCGGACGTGAACCGCTGAGCGGGGGCTCAGTAGTTCACGTCGGCGTCCTGCAGCGTCCGCGTCGTGTCGACGAAGCCCTTCCGTGCCGACACCAGCCGCCCTTCCCGCACCACCTGAAGGGTCACGTTCGCATTCACCAGGCGCGGGAAGCCGACGGCGGCGAGCTTGTCCTGGAACTGCCACCGCAGCGTCGGCGTGAGCCCGCCCGTGCTGACCCTGAGGCCGTCGTCGAGGGCACCCGTGACGGTGTCGGCGCTCACCTCGCCGCCGCCGAGCGACTCGACGATCTCCTTGAACACGGTGTAGGCGATCCATGTGGTCTGCACTCCGGCGTCCGCGGCGTCGATGCGGTTGTCGCCGAAGGCCTCCTTCTTGATCACCTGCTTCATCCCGTCCCAGCGGGCATCGCTCGCCACGGGGTACCAGCCGGTGATGTACGAGCCCTCGTACGGTCCCGAGGCGCCGCCGGTCGCGTCGATCACCGTCTGGTCGACGCTGCCGAGCACGGTGGCCGTCCGTACGTCGGGATAGTCCTCGCGGGCCCGCCGGAAGGAGTCCATGAAGGTGCCGTTGCGGTCCCCGAGCGCGGGCACCACACACCCCTCGTCCCCGGAGGCGGAGGTCGTCGTCTCCAGCGCCCGCTCGGCCTGGCCGTCGTACTCGGTGGCGTCCTCAGCCGCCCGCTGGTCCCGCGCCGCCGTGTGCCCGCCCGCCTTCAGGCCGGAGTCGAGCAGCGGAGGCAGCTGGTCGCCCGCGATGGTGTCGGGCCGCACCAGGGCGACCGGCCCGCAGCCGGCGAGGGACCTGCCGAGACCGGCGAGCAGCGCGGGCTGGCCGCCGTTGACGGGGTAGGACAGGGGGCTGGTGAACTCGGCGTTGGTGATGCCGTAGCCGCCTATGTACGGGATGCCCGCGCCCTCCAGGGACGGGAAGAAGGAGTCGGCGTACTGGCTGTAGGATCCTACGACCGCGACGACGTTCTCCTTGGCGGCCCGCCGGGCGCACTTGGCGGCGGCCACGCTGTCGTTGTGGTCGTTGCAGGTCAGCACGTTGAGCTTGCGGCCGTTGATCCCGCCCTTGGCGTTGATCCAGCGGGCGTAGGCGTGGGCGAAGGCGGGCATGCCGGGCTTGTTGGTGGCCTTGGTGTCCTGCGGCGCCCAGGTCATGACGGTGATCGGATCGTCCCCGGCATCCCCCGTGGTGCCGGGGACGACCCCGCAGCCGGCGAGGAGCGACACGCACGCTGCCGCCGTGCCCGCGGAGAGGACGCCTTTTCTGGCGTGACGGGTGAGGAGGCCGGGGAGGGATGTGCTGCGGTTGCGTCGCCTGCCGGTCATGGTTCCGCACGATTCCGTTACATGGCCAACCCGAGAGTGATCTCGGGTCAACGGTTGGTGACGCACAGGTGAATTACGGGGGTCGGTGTGATCGATGTGGAGGGGAACGTACGATCGATGACCGTGCAAGCTTCGGAGAACTCTTCCCGTCGTGGCCGTCGCTCATCCACCATGGGCGGCATGCCTGCCAACGACATGCCGTGGTGGCGCTGGCGCAGCAACGTGCGCTCGGCGCTGCACATGCTCTCCGATCCCGGGTTCCAGCGGGACGTCTGGCTGGCCGGCGTGGACGGCTACGGCGACGTGACCGACGCGGTGTACCGGCTGGTCGAGGACACCTGGCTGGATCACTGGTCCGCCGAGAAGTACGTGGGCACGATCTTCCGTGACTCGCAGGAGGCGGCCCTCGTCGACAGCGCCGTGCTGCGGGTGCTGCGGATCATGCACCAGGTCGGTCCGGACGCGCCGGTCGCCGCGTACCTCGAACACCAGGCGTGGCCGGAGGCGATCCAGGCGGCCCGGGACGCGCATCTGCGGCTCGCCACCAGCGACGGCGATGAGCCGGACACGCCGCCCCGCAGCCTGGAGGTACTGCGGATCATGACCAGGTCCGCCTAGCGGGACGATTGCGGGCGGTGCGGTCGCCTGTGGGAACCTGTCCTGCATGAACGAGCAGTCCACCACCGCCGCGACCCCGCCCGACCAGTACGTCCTCACCCTTTCCTGCCCGGACAGGAAGGGCATCGTGCACGCCGTGTCGAGCTACCTGTTCATGACCGGCTGCAACATCGAGGACAGCCAGCAGTTCGGCGACCACGACACGGGACTGTTCTTCATGCGCGTCCACTTCTCGGCGGACGCCCCGGTGTCCGTGGAGAAGCTGCGGGCCAGCTTCGCGGCGATCGGTGACTCCTTCCAGATGGAGTGGCAGATCAACCGGGCCGACCGGAAGATGCGCATCCTGCTGATGGTCAGCAAGTTCGGGCACTGCCTGAACGACCTGCTGTTCCGGGCGCGGACCGGTGCGCTGCCGGTGGAGATCGCCGGGGTGGTGTCCAACCACACGGACTTCGCCGAGCTGGTGGGCTCTTACAACATCCCCTTCCATCACATTCCGGTGACGAAGGACACGAAGTCGGAGGCGGAGGGCCGGCTGCTCGACATCGTGCGTGAGGAGGGTGTCGAGCTGGTCGTTCTCGCCCGGTACATGCAGGTGCTGTCGGACGATCTGTGCAAGGCGCTTTCCGGGCGGATCATCAACATCCACCACTCGTTCCTGCCGAGCTTCAAGGGGGCGAAGCCGTATCACCAGGCTCATGCCCGGGGTGTGAAGCTGATCGGTGCGACGGCTCATTACGTGACGGCTGATCTTGACGAGGGGCCGATCATCGAGCAGGAGGTCGAGCGGGTGGGGCATGACGTGACGCCTGAGGGGCTTGTTGCCATTGGGCGTGACGTGGAGTGTCAGGCGTTGGCTCGGGCGGTCAAGTGGCATGCCGAGCGGCGGATTCTGCCCAATGGGCGGCGGACTGTGATCTTCGCCTAGGGGCTCGGATTGTCCCGTTTGTGGGCGAGTGCGGGTGGTTTGTGGTTGCTCGCGCAGTTCCCCGCGCCCCTGGGAGCGTGCCCTGCTGTGGGTTCTACATCCTGCTCAGTGAAGCGGCCGCGAAGAGGACGTCTCTGATGGCCTCTCTGTCTCCCACCTGGCCCGCTGCTGCCTCCTGCGGGGGTACGTGGCCTGCTGCCAGGCGGCAGAATTCGACGCCGTCCAGGGCGACGTGGGCCACCTCGTGTTCGACGGAGCCCTTGGCCGCGGGGGAGTCCAGGGGGATCAGCCACTCGCCGCCGCCCGAGCCCTCGATCTCCAGGCGGAGGCTGCGGCCAGGTTCGCCCGCCGCCACGAGGTGGCGGTGGTGGGCGGGTGCCGCGAGACCGGCGCGGCGGCGGTGCGCCAGGGCCGTCGGCAGCATGCGGGCCGCCAGGTCGATCATGCGGTGCAGATGGCGCGGCGAGGGCGGGGCGTAGGGGTAGTCGACCGCGTCCGCGATGTCCTCCGCGTGCACCCAGCACTCGAAGGCCCGGTCGAGCATCGCGTCGTGCAGGGGCAGTGCGAAGGCGCCGTACGACACGGGCATCTTGCCCGCGCCGCCGCCCGTGAAGGACACCGTGCGGACGAGGTTGTGGCTCTGTTCCCGCCAGGGCCCCCGCACGGCCCGGGTGGGCGGGAAGTGGGAGGCCCGCCAGTACGCCTCGGTGCGGGCCGCCGGAGTCGGGTGCCGGGACGTGACGTCGCCCAGCGGGTCGTCCATGCCCAGCGCGAGCGCGACGAGCCCGTCGACGCTGAGCAGATGCGCGATGACCCCGGCGACGGTCGTACGCCGGCTCGTCGACGCGTCGGCCCGGAACCAGCGCAGCCGTACCGGCGCGTGCCACTCGGCCTCGCCGAAGTCCTGGAGCAGGGCGTCCAGGCGCGCGGTCTCGGCGTCGTACGCGGCGGCCCAGTCCGGCACCGGGATGCGCGGCGGGCGCCGCTCCAGGCAGGTCTCCAGGACGCGGGTGCGCAGAGACGGGTCCAGGTCGAGGCTCTCGGGCCGTTGCAGCAGCCCGACCGCCTCGCGCAGCCGCCGCGCCTCGTCGGCGCACTGCCCGCACTCGCCGAGGTGCTCCTCGACGGCCACGGCCTCCTCGGCCGAGCAGGCGGCCAGCGCCCAGGCGCCGAGCAGGGCCTTCAGCACGGGGTGCTCCAGCACGGGCCGTACGGGAGGCAGTGCCGCGTCACCGAGGTCCGCCGGCGCGGGCAGCGGCAGCCCGCTGTCCTCGACGGAGGCCCGGGGCATGGGGATCCGCGGCGGCTTCCCCGGCTCCAGCCCGTCGTCGTACTCGGGCCCGTCCGGCTCGCCCGGGCCCGAGGGGATGTCCGGGCCGCTCACACCGCACCCCCGTGTCCGTGCGGTGCGCCGGGTGGCTCGGTCTCGTGGGCGGTGGACAGGAGCTGGAGGCCCAGGCGCAGCCGGCGGCGGGCCTCGTCCTCGGTGATGCCGAGGTCGGTGGCGGTCTGGCGGTAGTCGCGGCGCTGGAAGTACGCCCGTTCAAGGGCCGAGCGCAGCGGGACCGGCATGGACTGGACGATGTAGTCGGCGCGGGCGGCGACCGAGGCGCGGCGCACCCGGTGCTCCAGCTCCTCCGCGGTTCCGGAGCCGTCGCGGGCGAGGGCGGCGGTCTCGGTGGCGCGCAGGCGTTGCACGGCCAGGCGGTGGGTCAGTGTGGCGACCCAGGTGCGCAGCGGGCCCTGCCGGGGGTCGTAGGCGTCCGGATGTTCCCAGACGTGGACGAAGACCTCGCGGGTGATGCCGTCGGCGGCGCGCTCGTCGCCGAGGACGCGGTGGGCGAGGCCGTGCACGAGGGAGGCGAACCGGTCGTAGAGCTCACCGAGGGCGGCGGCCTCCCCGCGGGCGAGCCGCTGCTGCATCTTGCGGTCCCAGCGGGGCGGTACGTCCTTTTGCGCCATGCGGCCCCCTCACCCCCTGCTCGTGTCCCGCGCCCGTGCCCTGTCCAGCGTGTGCCTGATGTCTCCCCGAATGTAGTCGGCACGTCCGGTAGCGCACGCCCCTTTGTGGCAATGTGCGCCCCCTGACCGACCGCAGGTGGTAGAGGCCACCGGCGCCCGCACCGGGTGCCGTCGGGGGCGCGTTTACCCTTCCGCCCTCCGATCAGACCTGACTGAAAGGGATCGAACAGGATCGAAGCCGACTAAAACAAGCCTCATTCCAGGGGGATCCGTTTTTCGGGTTGTGTTTCAGGGAACGGCCGCTGGGCAGCCGCGCTGCAAGGAAGCGTAGGGACTGCTTCCGTTTTGGCGATCGAAGGGCGTGGTGGTGACCTTCAAAGTGACCGGCGGCGAGCAGGGCGAATGGGCCGTGCTCCAGGTGTCCGGCGAACTGGATCTGGTGACCTCGCCGGTGCTGCGTCAGCGCGTGCACGACGTAGTGGCCGAGGGGCACCACTGTCTTGTCCTCGACCTGTCCGACGTGTTCTTCTGCGATTCCAGCGGCGTCGGCGTGCTCATCGCCGCCCGCCGTCTGATCCGCTCCTGCCAGGGCCGGCTGCGGCTGGTGCTGCCCGCCCGGGGCGCGGCCGACGGGTCCCATGTCAACCGGGTCCTCGGCGCGCTGGGCGTTCGCAGGCTGTTCGACGTGTACGGAGATGTGGACGCGGCCCTGGGTGACGAGGGCGAACCCCTGTCCGCGTGAGGGGACGATGACGCACGGTAGGGCGAGTGTTGCCGTTCTGACACGCTGTTGTCGCGGAATTCCCCCGGTCTTGGCGCAAGTGACGTTTTCCCGCGCCCGAACAGCCCCCTCCGTCGTACGCTCCGAGCGAGACGCACCCCACCTGACGTAAGGCGGCCTGAAAGAGACATGGTCAGCAGCGAGTACGAGCGCAGGATCGCCGCCCGGTTCGCCACCTTCGACCAGGACGGCAACGGCTACATCGACCGCGAGGACTTCTACGGGGCGGCCAAGGCGCTGCTCGCGGAGTTCGCCGTAGCGGCCCGGTCCGACAAGGGGCAGGCGCTGTACGGCGGCGCGGAGGCGTTCTGGCAGGGCATGGCGGGCATAGCGGACCGCGACGGCGACCAGCGCATCACGCGCGAGGAGTTCGTCCACGGCGCGGTCAAGCGCCTGCGCGACAACCCGGACCGGTTCGCCGAGATCGCCCGGCCCTTCCTGCACGCGGCACTGGACGTCGCCGACACCGATGGTGACGGCGCGGCGACCCTCGAGGAGGTGGCCCGCGTGCTCACGTGCCTCGGCGCCCCCGAGGACATCGCCCGCACGGCCGCCGGCGCGCTCGACGCGGACGAGGACGGCAAGGTCGGCGAGCCCGAGGTCGTACCCGCCTTCGCCCGCTACTTCACAGTGCCCGAATAGGGTCATTCGCCCGAGTAGCGCTCGCGCAGCTTGTACTTGAGCACCTTCCGCAGGGTCTCGCCCCGCGGAAGGGCGTCCACGACCTCGAGCCGTTCCGGCAGCTTGTGGACGGAGAGGCCCTCGGCGCGCAGGTGGGCGGTCGCCGTCGCCAGTGTCAAGGGCTCGGCGCCCGGCGGCTGTTCCACCACCGCGCACACCAGCTCGCCGCGCGCCGCGTCCGGCAGGCCGATCACCGCCACGTCCCCGACCGCCGGATGCCGGTGCAGCAGGTCCTCGATCTCCTGGGCCGAGATGTTCTCGCCCTTGCGGATGATCACGTCCTTGAGCCGGCCGGTGAGGACCAGGTGCCCGGTCGCCGTCACGTGTCCGAGGTCACCGGTGCGCAGGAACCCCTCCTCGTCGAAGGCCTCCGCCGTCTGCCCCGGATCCAGATACCCCTGGCACACGGCCTCCCCGCGCAACCGCACTTCCCCGTCCACGATCCGTATCTCCATCCCCTCCGGCGGCCGCCCCTCGGTCGTCGCCAGCAGCTCCGGGGTGTCGTCCGGCGCGCCCATGGTGATCATCGGCACCTCGGTCATGCCGTACCCATGGGTGAGCTGCACGCCCATCTCGCGCACCACGGCGTGGTACAGCTCCGGTGGCTTCGGCGCCCCGCCGCCCGCCAGGAGCCGTAGCGTCGGGACCACCGGGGCCCCCGGCCGCTTCCGCTGTTCCGCCAGGAACATCGAGTAGAACGCCGTGGACCCGCCCGCCATGGTCACCCCGTGCCGGCGGTAGGACTCCAGCGCGTCCGGCAGCGCGAACTGCTCGAACAGCACCGCCGGGAAGCCGTACAGCAACAGCATCACCGTGTAGTCGGGCCCGCCGATATGGGCGTACGGGAAGGCGATCGACCCCACGTCGTCCCCCGAGGGCCGCAGGGCGTGCGCGAGGCAGGAGCCGCCCGCGATCAGGGAACGGTCCGTGTGCAGCACGCCCTTGGGGTCGGAGGTCGTGCCGGACGTCCAGTAGATCCAGCGGACCGCGGTGCCGTCGGCGGGCGGAGGAGGCAGGACGGACGGGTCACCGTCGGGCAGGTCGCCGTACGCCTCGAAGACACCCTTCGCACCCAGCCGCCGGGCCATCTCCGCGTGGTCGAAGCCGCGCCACTCGCCCGGCACCGCGAAGAACTCCGCCCTGGACTCGCGCAGCGCGAAGCCGGTCTCCCGCTCCCGGTAGAAGGGGATGACCGGGGTCTGCACGGCGCCGAGGCGGGCCAGCGCGAAGGACAGCAGGACCGTCTCGATCCGGGTGGGCAGCTGCCAGGCGACCACCGTGCCGGGGTGCACGCCCATGACGTACAGCCCGGCCGCGACCCGCTCGGCACGCGCGCGCAGGGCGCCGAAGGTGAGCGTGCGCCCCCCGGGCCGGTCGTCCTGGAGGAAGAGCGGGCGGTCCGGGGAGAGGGCGGCGCGGCGGGTGACCAGATCCCACAGCGTGCGGGACGAACTCAGGGCGTGCGGGGTCTCGTTCACGACTGCCCCCTGCTGCTTGGCTGACGGGTCGTCAGGTGGGATGCTATCTGACGGTACATCAGATAAGTACTGTCCGGCGGAGGGGACCCATGGCGACCGAACTGCCCCGCATCATCAGCGTCGACGACCACGTGATCGAGCCCGCCCACCTCTTCGACACATGGCTGCCGGCCAGGTACCGCGACCGCGGACCCAGGCCCCTGACCGCCGGGATCGGTGAACTCGCCTACGTCGGAGGCAAGTACCGGATCACGATGGACCCGGACGGCCCGCCCACCGACTGGTGGATCTACGAGGACCTGAAGTTCCCGTACAAGCGCAACATCGCCGCCGTCGGCTTCGACCGGGACGAGATGACCCTGGAGGGCATCACCAGGCAGGAGATGCGGCGCGGCTGCTGGGATCCGAAGGCCCGCCTGGAGGACATGGACCTCAACCATGTCGAGGCGTCCCTCTGCTTCCCGTCCTTCCCCCGCTTCTGCGGCCAGACCTTCGCCGAGGCGCACGACAAGGAGGTCGCCCTGGCCTGTGTGCGCGCCTACAACGACTGGATGGTCCAGGAGTGGTGCGGGGACAGCGGCGGGCGGCTCATCCCGCTCTGCCTGATCCCGCTGTGGGACGTCGGCCTGGCGGTCGCGGAGATCCGGCGCAACGCCGAGCGCGGGGTGAAGGCGGTGACCTTCTCCGAGATCCCCACCCACCTCGGGCTGCCGTCCATCCACTCCGGCTACTGGGACCCGTTCTTCGCGGTCTGCCAGGAGACCGGGACGGTCGTCAACATGCACATCGGGTCCTCGTCCCAGATGCCCGCCGCCTCCCCGGATGCGCCGCCCGCCGTCCAGGCCTCGCTCAGCTTCAACAACGCGATGGCCTCGATGATGGACTTCCTCTTCAGCGGGGTGCTGGTGAGGTTCCCGCGCCTCAAACTCGCCTACTCCGAAGGCCAGATGGGCTGGGTCCCCTACGCCCTGGAGCGCGCCGACGACGTCTGGGAGGAGCACCGCGCCTGGGGCGGGGTCCGCGACACGATCCCCGAGCCGCCGTCCACGTACTACTACCGGCAGATCTTCTGCTGCTTCTTCCGCGACAAGCACGGCGTGGCCTCGCTCGACGTCGTCGGCCGCGACAACGCCACCTTCGAGACCGACTACCCGCACGTCGACTCGACCTTCCCGCACACCAAGGAAGTCGCCCTCGACCACGTCAAGGGCCTCGACGACGAGACGGTCTACAAGCTGATGCGCGGCAACGCGATCCGCATGCTCGGCCTGGACCTCGACCGCTGATGGACCTGTCGTACACGCCGGAGGAGGAGGAGTTCCGGGCCCGGCTGCGGGAGTGGCTCGCGCGGACGCTCCCCGGCCTTCCGCCGGGGCCGTCGCCCGACGACTGGCCGGGGCGGCGGGCCTACGACCTCGGCTGGCAGCGCAGACTCCACGACGCCGGATACGCCGACGTCCACTGGGGCGCCTCCCCGACCATCCGGATGATCTTCCTGGAGGAGACCGAGAAGGCCGGCGCGCCCTACGTGGGCGCCAACTTCGTGGGACTGCTGCACGCCGGGCCGACCATCGCCGCCGAAGGCACGGACGAGCAGCGGGCGCGCTGGCTGCCGCCGATCCTGCGTGGCGAGGAGGTCTGGTGCCAGGGCTTCAGCGAACCGGAGGCCGGCTCCGACCTCGCGGCCCTGCGCACGCGCGCGTGGCGCGACGGCGACCAGTACGTGGTGACCGGCTCCAAGATCTGGACCTCCCACGCGGAAGTCGCCGACTGGTGCGAGCTGTTGGTCCGCACGGACCCTGCGGCGCCCAAGCACCGGGGCATCACCTGGCTCGCCATGCCCATGGACGCGCCCGGCATCACCGTACGGCCGCTGCGCACGCTGGCCGGGTCGGCCGAGTTCGCCGAGATGTTCCTGGACGAGGTGCGGGTGCCGGTCGCGCACCGGGTCGGGGACGAGAACGACGGCTGGCGCGTGACGATGGTGACCCTGTCCTTCGAACGCGGCACCGCCTTCGCCGGCGAGGTCGTCGCCTGCCGCCGCGTCCTGGGCGAACTGGCCGTCGAGGCCCGCAAGAACGGCCGCTGGGACGACGCCGCGCTGCGGCGCCGGCTGGGCAGGCTCAACGCCGAGTTCCGGGCGCTGTGGCGGCTCACGCAGTGGAACGTGAGCGCGGCGGAGGCCTCGGGCGGGGTGCCCGGGGTCGGAGGCTCGGTCTTCAAGCTGCGGTACTCGCACGCCCGCCAGGAGCTCTACGACGCCGCCGCCGACGTGCTGGGCCCCGACTGCCTCGACCTGGACCGGCCCTGGACCCTCGACCGCCTCTCCTCCCTCTCGTACACCATCGCGGCCGGTACCTCGCAGATCCAGCACAGCATCGTCGCCGAACGGATCCTCGGCCTGCCGAAGGGACGGTGACCGTGCGTTTCCGGTTGACGGACGACCAGCGGGCGTTGCGCGACGGGGTGCGGCAGCTGCTGGCCCGGCGCTTCGACGCGGAGGCGCTGCGGGCCGCCGTGCGGGGCCAGGGGCGACTGGACCGGGTGCTGTGGCGGGCCCTGGGCGACGCCGGGTTCTTCGCGTTGCGGCTGCCGGAGGCGGACGGCGGGGTCGGACTGGGGCTGCCCGAGGCCGTGTTGGTGTTCGAGGAGGCGGGTCGGGCGCTGCTGCCCGGGCCGCTGGCCGCCACCCACCTCGCGGCCGGTGCCGTACCGGGCGCGGCCACGGGCGAGACCGTCGTGACGGCCGTCGAGGGCGGCCTCGCGGAGTGGCTGGCGGAGGCCGACGC
>KL569117.1:12197-12429 GCA_000715635.1 Streptomyces violaceus
GGGCCGCGTCTGCGAACTCGCGGCGCAACACGCCCGGGCCCGCGAACAGTTCGGACGGCCCATCGGGGCCTTCCAGGCGGTGGCGCACCTGTGCGCGGGGATGCTGGTCCGGGCGGAGACGGCCCGCGCCGCGGTGTACGCGGCCGCCGTCACCGCCGACCCGGCCGACATCGCCGCCGCCCGCCTGCTCGCCGACGAGGCCGCCGTACGCGGCGCCCGCGACTGTCTCCAG
>KL569117.1:12647-16250 GCA_000715635.1 Streptomyces violaceus
GCCCGCGACTGTCTCCAGGTGCACGGCGGCATGGGCTTCACCTGGGAGTCCGAGGTCCATCTGCATCTGAAACGCGCATGGGTTCGAACGCAACGTGCGGGCGGAATCACGGAGAGTGAGGAACTCCTCGCGGTCGATCTGGCGGCCGGAACGGCCTGACAGGCCCTCTGGCTGCGACATTGCCGACGATGCCCATAAAGATGTCGCGGATTGTGGCATGCCGGAATTACGGAGAGTTGATATCGGGTCGTATCCGATGTGTGACTCGTAACAGCCCGGAGTCGGCTGTCCGCTCCGGTACCTTGTGTGAGATGCGAGTGGTCCTGAACACGCGCCGCGCCGCAGTCGCCCCCGGGGCGGCTGCGGATCCGACGATGCGCGCCGCTGCTTGCCGGGCAGTGTGGCCTCGCGTCGCCGCCTGTTCGACTCCCCGTGGCGAGCGTCGCACAGTATCCCGCACGGGTACTCCTTCGCGCTGGAATATGCCCGAAGCGCTTGTTGGGGTGACTGTACGTCAACCATGCTGTCCCACAAGGGATTCACGTTCCGTGATCCCTGTCCCGGCCGTTGTTCTGGCCATGCAGAAAATGGCTACGATCGTGGCCCTCGTGAGGCGCGAGCCTAAGTGTCCGCCGGTTCGGATGGTGTGAGCGGTGCAGGTGCTTCAAGTGCAGCTGGAGATCCGGCCCGACCCCGCAGAGGTGGGGCGTGCCCGGCGGTGGGCCCGCTCCCGCCTGGCCGGGTCCGGCATACAGGCCGACGAACCGCTCGCCGAGACGCTGATCCTGCTCGTCTCCGAGCTCGTCACCAACGCTGTGGTGCACACCGGCTGTCCCGCGGTCCTGCTGCTGTCCCTGCCGCACGCGGTGACCGACGAGGCCACGGTCCGTCTCGAGGTCGCCGACCGCAGCGGCCGGGCCCCCGTGCCCCGGTGCGCTGACGACGACGCGACCGGCGGCCGGGGCCTCGCCCTCGTCGACGGCCTCGCCGACCGCTGGGGCTGGAGTGTCGAGAGCACCGGCAAGCGCATCTGGTGCGAGCTGGACCGGTGCGCGAAGTCCGGTGAGGTCACGGCGTCGTGCGGAGGGGGCGCGGCGGCGTACGGCGGTGCCGGGACGTCCTTCGAGGGGCTGGCGTACGAGGCGGTGTAGGGCCCGGTCCTTCGGCTTGCCCGTCCGTGCCCGCCGGGCCCGTGGAACGCGAGGCATGGTGGACGGCGGCACATGCCGCGGGGTCTTGCGGCGAAGCCGGGGCATGGGTGCACGGCAGGCCGGCCGCTTCCGTCATGGCATGCGGCGATGCGCCGGGATGTGCTTCCGTGCGCGCCTGCGGCACATACCGCATAAGCGACAAATCACCGAATCGGGTGTTGACGCGTCGTGACCGTGTGTTCACGCTGGTGAGCAGCGATTCGCCGTGAGGGGACGGCGAGGGCTTCGGTGACGGCGGCCCTCGGCGAGTGTGAGTCGTGATTCGGCGTCGGCTGCCTTCAGGGCCAGGGGGAGCCGGGGTGGGAGCGCCGGAGATGGGTGGCGGCGCACGCTGCCGTGCTCGGGGCGAGCAGCGGGGCGCCGCCATCCAGCTTCAGCGGGACCCTGGGGCCGATGTCCTAGAGGACGGCGACCGGCGCCACCGGAGACCCGGTCGCCCCGGCGAACGGCTCGGGCGTCGCCGCCAGCAGGAAGGCATAGCGCCCCACTTCTCCACAGGCTGTGGACAACTTTTCGAGATTCCAGTTCTGGCCCTGCGGCATTCCCATCTCCACGAGGTCGAGGGCATGCACCGGCAGCCACAGGTCCGCCACCTCGGGCGGGAACACCTCGAAGGTCAGGGTGTCGTTGGCGACGGCCGCGACATCGCGCGCGTGGAACCACTCCGGCGTCCGGATCGACAGCCCCGGTGACGGGTAGGCGTAGGCGTGCCGGTCCCCGGCCAGGCAGACCTGGACCTGCCCGGTCCGTACGAGCACGATGTCCCCGGCCCGTACTCGCGTACCGGCCAGTTCCTCGGCCGCGTCCAGGTCCTCGGGGGTGACGGCGTACCCGCCGTCGAGCCGGTCCGTGCCCCGGGCCCGGGCGACGTCGAGCAGGACCCCGCGCGAGACGAGGTGCCGGACCTTGTCGATGCCGCTGAATCCGGCGCCGCCGTGCGCCGTGATGGAGTCGGCCGGACGGCCGTTGTAGATCCGGCCCGAGTGCGAGACATGGGACAGCGCGTCCCAGTGGGTGGCGGCCTGCAGCCCCATGGTCACGGCGTCGTCGCTGCACGCGACCGTGCCCGGGCCGAACAGCTCCTGGTTGATCTGCACCATGACGTGCAAGGGGTCGATGCGGCCCGGGATCATCCCCGTCTGCACGCCGTTCTGTTGCAGGGGCAGCGCGAGCGGGATGCGGCGGCCGCTGCGGACGGTGGCGGCGGCTTCCCGTACGACCTCGTCGGTGATCAGGTTCAGCGTGCCGAGCTCGTCGTCGGCCCCCCAGCGGCCCCAGTTGTTCACGCGCTTGGCGATGTCGTGGAACGCGTCCGGCAGCGACATGAGTCCTCCCCGGGGCTTGTCTTCCCGTATCTGACGGGTCGTAGAATTCGGGAACCTGAAATCTAACGGTCCGTCAGAAACCGTGGGACGGGAAGGGGCCGGGCGTGGGGAACTTCTTGGCAGGGAAGGTCGTCGCCGTCACGGGCGCCGGGCGGGGCATCGGCCGGGCGGTCGCGCTCGCGGCGGCGTCCGAGGGGGCGAAGGTCGTCGTCAATGACTACGGCGTCGCTGTCGACGGCGCCTCGCCGGCCAGCGAGATCGCCGAGACCGTCGTCAAGGAGATCGAGGCGGCCGGCGGGCAGGCGGTGGCCGTCGCCGACGACATCTCCACCATGGCGGGCGGACAGCGGGTCGTGGACGTGGCGCTGTCCTCGTACGGGCGGCTCGACGGAGTGGTCTGCGTGGCCGGGATCCTCCGCGAGCGGATGCTGTTCAACATGACCGAGGAGGAGTGGGACCCGGTCGTCGCGACCCATCTGAAGGGCACGTTCACGGTGTTCCGGGCGGCCTCGGCGGTGATGCGGAAGCAGCGGGCCGGGACGTTGATCGGGTTCACGAGCGGGAATCACCAGGGGTCCGTGTCGCAGGCCAACTACAGCGCGGCGAAGGGCGGGATCATCTCGCTGGTGCGGAGCGCCGCGCTGGGGCTGCACAAGTACGGGGTGACCGCGAACGCGGTGGCGCCGGTCGCGCGGACGCGGATGTCGGCGGGTGTGCCGATGGAACTGGCGGAGATCGGGGAGCCGGAGGATGTCGCCGCGCTGGTGGTGTACCTGCTGTCCGATGCCGCCTCTCGGGAGGGGATCACCGGGCAGGTCTACACCGTCGCCGGGGCGAAGATCGCGGTGTGGGCGCAGCCGCGGGAGTTGCGGGCGGCGTATGCCTCCGGCGGTTGGACGGTGGAGGGGATCGCGGAGTTTTTGCCGGGGTCGGTGGGGGTGGATCCGATGCCGATGTTGGAGCGGGTGCGGGAGATGGAGAGGGCTGCGCGGGAGGGGGAGCGGCCCAACGCCCAATAGCTCGGGGGTGCGTGTGGTGTGGCGGGTGCGGGTGCGTTGTGGTTGTTC
>KL569117.1:16484-21653 GCA_000715635.1 Streptomyces violaceus
TTGTGGTTGTTCGCGCAGTTCCCCGCGCCCCTGAGGAACCTTGAGTGAGGCGGGATCGTGGAATTCGGGTTCGCGCGTGATGACGAGGACTTTCGTGCCGAGGTTCGTGAATGGCTCGCGGCGCACGCCACAGGTGCGAGTGGGCGGCGTGCGTGGGAGCGTGTGCTCGGAGCGGCCGGGTGGGTCGGGCTCGGTTGGGCTGTGGCCGGGTATGGGAATCGGCGGGCCACTCTCACTCAACAGGTCGTCTGGGCCGAGGAGTACGCGCGGTCGGGGGCGCCTCCGCGTTCCGGGCACATCGGGGAGAACCTGCTCGCGCCCACGCTGATAGCCCACGGCAGCGAGGAGCAGAAGGCCCGCTTCCTGCCCCCGGTCGCCGCCGGTGACGAACTCTGGTGCCAGGGCTACAGCGAACCCGGTGCCGGTTCGGATCTGGCAGGGGTCCGCACCACGGCCGTACGCGAAGAGGGGGGCCGGGCGTATCGCGTCACGGGGCAGAAGATCTGGACGTCCCTCGCGCACGAGGCCGACTGGTGCTTCGTGCTCGCCCGTACCGAGCCCGGGTCGAAGCGGCACCACGGACTGACCTTCCTCCTCGTCCCCATGGACCAGCCGGGCCGTATCGAGGTCCGTCCCATCCGGCAGCTGACCGGCACCAGCGACTTCAACGAGGTCTTCTTCGACGGCGCACACGCGGAGCAGGTCGTCGGGGGTGAGGGCAACGGCTGGCGCGTCGCCATGAGCCTGCTCGGTTTCGAGCGGGGCGTGTCCACGCTGGCCCAGCAGATCGGGTTCGCCCAGGAGCTCGAGGACGTCGTGCGGGCGGCCGAGGAGTCCGGGGCGGCACGGGATCCCGTCGTACGGGAACGGCTCGTACGGCAGTGGGCCGAGCTGCGCACCATGCGCTGGAACGCCCTGCGCACGCTGGGCGGTTCGGGCGACGCGGGGGCGCCGAGCGTGGCCAAGCTGCTGTGGGCCGGCTGGCATCAGCGGCTCGGGGAGCTGGCGGTGCTGGTGCGGGGCACGGCGGCGAGCGTCGGTCCGGCGGACTGGTCGGCCTCGTCGCCCTACGAACTGGACGCGGCACAGCACCTGTTCCTGTTCTCCCGGGCCGACACCATCTACGGCGGCTCGGACCAGATCCAGCGCACGATCATCGCCGAGCGCGTGCTCGGCCTGCCCAGGGAGCCCAAGGGGGCCGTGTGATGCGAGGCGTGATCTTCGACGGAAAGCAGGTCCGGGTCGTGACGGATCTGGAGGTGCGGGAGCCGGGGCCGGGTGAGGTGCGGGTCGAGATCCGGGCGGCCGGGCTGTGCCACAGCGATCTGTCGGTGGTGGACGGGACCATACCCTTCCCGGTTCCTGTGGTGCTGGGCCATGAGGGGGCCGGGGTCGTGGAGGCGGTGGGTGTGGGCGTCACCCATGTGGCGCCCGGTGACCATGTCGCGCTGTCCACGCTGGCCAACTGCGGGACGTGCGCGGAGTGCGACCGGGGGCGGCCGACGATGTGCCGGGGGGCGATCGGGCGCCCGGGCCGGCCGTTCAGCCACGAAGGCCTGCCGGTGTATCAGTTCGCGGCGAACTCGGCCTTCGCGGAGCGCACGGTGGTGAAGGCCGTGCAGGCCGTCCGCATCCCCGAGGACATCCCCATGGCGTCGGCGGCGCTCATCGGGTGCGGGGTGCTGACGGGGGTGGGCGCCGTACTGAACCGGGCGCGGGTGGACCGGGGCGACAGTGTGCTGGTGATCGGGACGGGCGGTATCGGGCTGAACGTGTTGCAGGGAGCCCGGCTCGCGGGCGCCCTGCGGATCGTGGCCGTCGACGCCAACCCGGCGAAGGAGGAGGTGGCGCGGCGTTTCGGCGCGACGGACTTCCTCACCTCGACCGAGGGCGTGCGGAGTGTCCTGCCCACCGGCGTGGACCACGCCTTCGAGTGCGTCGGCCGCGTGGAGCTGATCCGCCAGGCGATCGACGCGCTGGACCGGCACGGCCAGGCGATCCTCCTCGGCGTGCCCCCGGCCACGGCCGAGGCGTCCTTCCGCGTCTCGTCGATGTACCTCGACAAGTCCGTCCTGGGCTGCCGCTACGGCTCCTCCCGTCCTCAGCGCGACATCGCCCTGTACGCCGGCCTGTACCGCCAGGGCCGGCTGCTGCTCGACGAACTCGTCACCCGGACCTATCCGGTCGAGGAGTTCGAGAAGGCGGCGGCGGACGCGGAGGCGGGGCGGGTGGCGCGGGGGGTGCTCACGTTCTGACGGCGGTGGCGCTCATGTTCTGACGGCCTGCGTGCTCATGTCCTGAGGTCTTCAGGTGTCCTGCCCTCCCGGCCCGGAAGGTCCGCCGGTAGGCGGTGGGGGTGACGCCGAGTGCCGTCTGGAGGTGCTGGCGCATCGACTGGGCCGTGCCGAAGCCGGCGTCATGGGCCACCTGGTCGACGGAGCGGTCGGTGGACTCCAGCAGATGCCGGGCCCGCTCCACGCGCTGCTGGGTGAGCCACTGGCCCGGGCTGACGCCGGTCTCCTCGCGGAAGCGGCGGGTGAAGGTGCGGACCGACATGGACTCCTGGGCGGCCATGTCGCGCAGCTGGATCGGCTCGTGCAGGCGGCCCAGGGCCCAGGCGCGGGCGGCGGTGGTGGACGCCTGCTGCGGATCGGGCACCGGCCGCTCGATGTACTGCGCCTGCCCGCCGTCCCGGTGGGGCGGTACGACCGTACGGCGGGCCACGTCGTTGGCGACGGCGGCGCCGTGGTCGCGGCGCACCATGTGCAGGCACAGGTCGAGGCCGGCCGCGACGCCCGCGGAGGTCAGCACGTCGCCGTCGTCGATGAACAGCACGTCCGGGTCGACCTCGACCTGCGGGAAGAGCCGCTGGAGGCGCTCGGAGTCGGCCCAGTGGGTGGTGGCGGGGCGGCCGTCGAGCAGGCCGGCGGCGGCGAGGACGTAGACGCCGGTGCAGATGGAGGCCAGCCGGGTGCCGGGGCGGAGGTGGGCGAGGGCGGCGGCGAGTTCGCCGGTCAGGACGCCCTCCTCGTAGACCGGGCCGAGTTCGTACGATGCCGGGACGATCACCGTGTCCGCGGTGGCCAGGGCCTCCGGGCCATGGGGGACGTGGATGGTGAAGTCGGCGTCCGTCGCGACCGGGCCGGGCGGGCGGACCGAGCAGGTCACGACCTCGTACAGGTGCCGTCCCCGGGCGTCCTTGGGGCGGCCGAAGATGCGGTGCGGGATGCCCAGTTCGAAGGGGAGCAGGCCGTCGAGGGCGAGGACGACGACGCGGTGGGGGCGGAAGCCCGGGTGTGCTGCGCTCGCTGCCATGGCCCGATCCTAGCGAACGCTGTCCTTCGGGCCACTCGATGAGTACCGGGCGCGGATCGGAAGCTCTATGACGTGACCCAGACAAGCGAAGCCCCGGCAGTCGTGGAGCAGCCGTCGAAACCGAACCGCAGGCGTGTGCACCGCGCCTGGTTCGTCGCCGCTGTCACCTTCGTGACGATCATCGGAGCCGCAGCCTTCCGTTCCGTACCGGGTCTGCTCATCGACCCGCTGCACGACGAGTTCGACTGGTCGCGCGGCACGATCAGTGCCGCGGTCTCCGTCAATCTCGCGCTGTACGGTCTGACGGCCCCGTTCGCGGCGGCCCTGATGGACCGCTTCGGCATCCGCCGGGTGGTTGCGGTCGCCCTGACGGTCATCGCCCTCGGGTCCGGCCTGACAGTGTGGATGACGGCGGCCTGGCAGCTGATGCTGTGCTGGGGCCTGCTGGTCGGCCTCGGCTCCGGCTCCATGGCGCTGGCGTTCGCGGCGACCGTCACCAACCGCTGGTTCACCGAGCGGCGCGGCCTGGTCAGCGGCATCCTCACCGCCGCGTCGGCCTCCGGCCAGCTGATCTTCCTGCCGCTGCTGTCCTGGATCATCGACCGGTACGACTGGCGTCCGGCGGCCGTGACGGTCGCGCTCGCGGCGCTCGCGGTCGTCCCCTTCGTCTGGCTCCTCCTCCACGACCACCCCGCCGACGTGGCCCAGAAGCCGTACGGCGCGACCGAGTTCGTGCCGAAGCCGGCACCGGTGACCGGCGCCGCGCGGCGCGCCTTGTCCGTCCTGTTCTCGGCCGCCCGCACCGGCCCGTTCTGGCTGCTCGCCGGCACCTTCGCGATCTGCGGTGCCTCCACCAACGGCCTGATCCAGACCCACTTCGTGCCCGCCTCCCACGACCACGGCATGCCCATCACGGCCGCCGCCTCGCTGCTCGCGGTCATCGGGATCTTCGACGTCGTCGGCACGATCGCCTCCGGCTGGTTCACGGACCGCTTCGACGCGCGCCGGCTGCTCGCGGTCTACTACGCCCTGCGCGGCGTCTCGCTCCTGTTCCTCCCGCTGCTGCTGGCGCCCTCGGTCCACCCACCGATGATCTTCTTCATCGTCTTCTACGGCCTCGACTGGGTCGCCACCGTCCCGCCCACCCTCGCCCTGTGCCGCGAGCAGTACGGCGAGGACAGCGCGATCGTCTTCGGCTGGGTCCTCGCCTCCCACCAGGTGGGCGCCGCCCTGGTCGCCTTCCTCGGCGGAGTCGCCCGCGACACGTTCGGCTCGTACGACGTGGTCTGGTACGCGTCGGGGGCGCTGTGCGCGGTGGCGGCGTTGATGGCCCTGGTGATCCGGCGGCGGGCGGGGGGCCTGGCGGCGACGGTTTGAGACGAGCGGTGAAGCCTCATCCACGGGAGTCCGAGAAAAATCGGACGGCGATGTCGAGAACCCGCGTCCGGCTCCGTCCCCGGTGTGAACGCGACCACAATGGGTCGCACGAGCACCGAGGAGAACCATCATGGCCAAGTACCTGCTGCTGAAGCACTACCGTGGCGCCCCGGCTCCGGTCAACGACGCGCCCATGGACCAGTGGAGCCCGGAGGAGATCTCGGCACATCTGCAGTACATGAACGACTTCGCGGCCCGGCTGGAGAAGACCGGCGAGTTCGTCAGCAGCCAGGCGCTCGCCCCCGAGGGAGCGTGGGTCCGCTACGACGGTGAGGGGCGCCCGCCGGTCACCGACGGGCCGTTCGCCGAGACCAAGGACCTCATCGCCGGCTGGATGATCATCGACGTCGACAGCTACGAGCGCGCCGTCGAGCTGGCCGGGGAGCTGTCCGCCGCCCCCGGCGCGGGCGGCAAGCC
>KL569117.1:21886-22075 GCA_000715635.1 Streptomyces violaceus
GGCTGGAGGTGCGCCCGTTCTACGGCGAGCAGCCCACCATCACGGAATGACGTCACCCATGGACGAGGTCCTGCTCAGGAGCCTCACGCCGAGCGTGCTCACCGTCCTCGTCCGCCGTGGAGCCGACTTCGCGGCGGCCGAGGACGCCGTGCAGGACGCTCTGGTCGAGGCGGTCCGCGTCTGGCCGGT
>KL569117.1:22333-23244 GCA_000715635.1 Streptomyces violaceus
GTGAAGGGCTGGCTGATCACCGCGGCCTGGCGGAAGTTCCTCGACGCGACACGCGCCGACACCGCCCGCCGCCGGCGCGAGGACCTCGTCGACGAGGAGCCGGCGCCCGGGCCCGCGCCCGCGGCGGACGACACCCTCCAGCTCTACTTCCTGTGCGCCCACCCGTCACTGACCCCGGCATCGGCGGTCGCGCTCACGCTGCGCGCCGTCGGCGGCCTCACCACCCGGCAGATCGCCGAGGCCTACCTCGTACCCGAGGCGACCATGGCGCAGCGCATCAGCCGGGCCAAGCGCACGGTCTCCGGTGTGCGGTTCGACCGGCCCGGGGACGTAGCCACTGTCCTGCGTGTCCTCTACCTGGTCTTCAACGAGGGCTACTCCGGCGACGTCGACCTCGCCGCCGAGGCCATCCGGCTCACCCGGCAGCTCGCGGCCGCGATCGACCACCCCGAGGTGGCCGGGCTGCTCGCCCTCATGCTGCTCCACCACGCCCGGCGTGCCGCCCGGACCGCGCCCGACGGCAGCCTCGTGCCGCTCGCCGAGCAGGACCGCGGCCGCTGGGACACCGCGTCGATCGCCGAGGGCGTCTGGATCCTCCAAGCGGCCCTCGCCCGCGACCGGCTGGGCGAGTTCCAGGCCCAGGCCGCCATCGCGGCACTCCACGCCGACGCGCCCACCGCCGAGGAGACCGACTGGGTCCAGATCGTCGAGTGGTACGACGAGCTCGCACGCCTGACCGACAGCCCGGTCGTCCGGCTCAACCGCGCGGTCGCCGTGGGGGAGGCCGACGGACCGCGCGCCGGCCTGGCCGCGCTCGCGGCCCTGGACACCTCACTGCCCCGCCACGCCGCGGTGGCCGCGTACCTCCACGAACGCGACGGCGATCTGCCGACGGCGGCCCGCCTCTACGC
>KL569117.1:23461-26095 GCA_000715635.1 Streptomyces violaceus
ACCGACGGCGGCCCGCCTCTACGCCGAGGCCGCCCTCAAGGCCTCCAACCTCGCCGAACGCACCCATCTGACGCGCCAGGCCGCGCGGCTCAACGCCCGCCGGGGTCGCTGACGGGGCGCGCTCGTGCGCGGGCTGAGCGGCGTAATTCGGTGTTCGAGGGGATGTGGGGCGCCCTACGGTGAAGCCCATATGACACTCCTACATGCTCATGACTATGGGGGCGATGGCCCGCAACTGGTTCTTCTGCACGGGTTCGGGCGGTCTCTGGCCGACTGGAGCGCCTCGGCGGCTCAGCTCACCGACGGGCATCGTGTCCTCGGCGTAGACCTTCCCGGGCACGGTAGTTCTCCCGATATCGCCCCTTGGGCCCTCCCCACCGTGGTGCGGCACATCGAGGAGACGCTCGATGCGCACGGTGTGCCGGAGGCCGTCGTGGTGGGGCATTCTCTCGGCGGGCTGGTCGCCGTCGAGTACGCCCGGGCGTACCCGGACCGTGTCCGTGCCGCCGTGAATCTCGACGGCTTCTGGTGGCGGCGTGAGTACCCCGGCGCCGAAGAGGTGGCCGAGGGGCTGCTGGCGTCGGTCGGGGCCGTCGCGCCGGCCGGGTACATCGAGCAGCAGATCACCAACTCCGCACGGTTCGGGGTGCCCGCCGACCGTGCGGAGGCCGCTGCCCGCGCGGCGGCGCGCCCGCTGCCCGACGGCACCTGGCAGACGCTGCCGGAACGGGCGGCGGCGCTGGAGATCGTCGACGAACTCCACCGGCTCGGCGCGCCCGGTGTCACCGCCTGGCTGGACGGCGTGGACCGCCCGCTGCTGCTGGTGCAGGCCGGGCGACGGCTGCCGCCCGCGCCCGGCATGGAGTGGTTCGACGAGTTCAGCGCCCGCTTCGCCCGAGAGGTCTCCGACGAGCTGGCCGTGGTCTCCCGCACCCGGCCGACGATCGGCGTCGAGCGCATCGACGCCACCCACCCCATGATCCTGGAGACTCCTGAGGCGGTGGCGAGGCTGGTCGCCGAGTTCGTTCGCGCCCTGCCCGACTGAAAAATCCGGCACACTGAGCCCAGCTGCTTCGCCGCTTCGAGAGGTCCGTTGATGACACTCGGCATGGTCCTCGGCGACGTGGACGTCGTGACTCAGCACGCTCGTTCACGCCCGATCTTCCGAGGAGTATGCCGTGTCCACGATCCACTGGACCGAGACTCGACCCCGTTCCGCCCGCTGGCATTCTGAGTCCGGGCTGCCCCTGCCCCGCCGGGTCGTCGTCGCCGACGACCGTATGCGGGCCGCCGTCGCCTACCGGCTGGCCTGTGAGGGCACCGCGTTGTTGTGGCGCGGGGATTTCCACAACGCGCGGCAGTTGCTGCGTGCCATGGACCGCCGTGTCGGGAGTACCGCGCCCGGTGCGGCGGACACGCCGGCTGAGACCTTTCGGCTGCAACGGCGTTTTCGTGCCCACCGTGCGCGCGTGCTCGGCAAGCTGCTGGTTCTGCTGGACGCGGATCACGGACTGGACCTCCGTCGGGCTCCCGATGTGCGCCGGGCGGTCGCCGAGGCGTACGGGGCGTTCGACGGGCCCGTGGCCGTCGCCCTCTCCGAGCTGCTCGGTGTGATCAGTGCCCGGCAGTGGCGGGAGAAGGGTGTGTACGTCCCGGCGCTGGAAGCGCTGGTTCACCCGCACTATGGCGTGTTCGCGCCCACCCGGAGCGAGTACGTCGATCTCGTCGCCCAGGCCCCGCTGCCGCGCGGCGGTGACGTACGCGTCGCGTTCGACCTGGGCACCGGAACCGGCGTGCTGGCCGCCGTGCTGGCCCGGCGTGGCGTCGGGCAGGTCGTGGCGACCGACGTCAGTGCGCGGGCCCGGGCGTGTGCGCGGGACAACGCGGGGCGGTTGGGGCTCACGGGGGTGGTCCAGGTGGCCGGGCCCGAGCTGTACCCCGAGGGGCGCGCCGACCTGGTCGTCTGCAACCCGCCCTGGATTCCCGGCCGTCCCGCCTCCGATCTCGACCTCGGCGTCTACGACGCGGGCGGTGGCATGCTCCAGAGTTTCCTGAGCGGGCTCGCCGGGCGGCTGGAACCCGGCGGTGAGGGCTGGCTCGTGCTGTCCGACCTGGCCGAGCGGCTCGGGCTGCGCAGCCGGGAGCAGCTGATGACCGCAGTGGAGAGTGCCGGGCTGCGGGTGGCCGGCCGGATGGACACCAGTCCGCGCCATGCCCGTGTGCGGGACACGGACGATCCGCTGCACGCCGAACGGGCCGCCGAGGTCACCTCGCTGTGGCGGCTGGCCGTCGTCCAGCCGGCCTGAACCATTTCGTTTGCGGGGTGGCCGCTGGCGGGATCGTAGTGAGGTGATCGACGCGATCGCCTTCAAGTTCCAGACCGGTACTCAGTGGGTGCACCTGCCGGAGAAGCACGGCAACTGGCGGGGCGTCTACAACCGGCTGCGAATGTGGGCCGTCGACGGCACCTGGGAGCGGGTGTTCACCGCGCTGGTCGCACAGGCAGACGCAGACGAAGACCTCAACTGGGCCGTCTCGGTCGACTCGACCATCGTGCGCGCACACCAGCACGCGGCCGGAGCCCGCAAAAAGGGGCCCCGGCCGACGAGCCGGACGATCACGCCATCGGCCGGT
>KL569117.1:26307-26728 GCA_000715635.1 Streptomyces violaceus
CCATCGGCCGGTCCCGCGGCGGACTGACCACGAAGATCCACCTCGCGGCCGACGGCCGGTGCCGACCACTGGCGTTCGTCCTCACCGCCGGTCAGGCCGGCGACGCACCCGTCTTCACGGACGTCATGTCCCGCCTGCGCGTTCCCCGCCCTTTTGGACGGCCCCGCACCAGGCCGGACCTGGTCCTGGGCGACAAGGCGTACTCCTCCCGCGCGATCCGCGACCCCCTGCGCAGACGTGGCGTCCGCGCGGTGATTCCGGAACGCGGCCGACCAGCAGGCCAACCGGCGGCAGCGCGGACAGGCGGGCGGCAGACCGCCGGCCTTCGACCGCGAGGCATACAAGCAGCGCAACACCGTCGAGCGGTGCATCAACCACCTGGCGCAGTGGCGCGGCATCGCCACCCGCTACGAGAAGACCG
>KL569117.1:26931-27403 GCA_000715635.1 Streptomyces violaceus
ACCGCGACCATCTACCTCGCCGGACTTCACATCGCGGGCATCTTCCTCTGGTCCGCCCGCTGATCCAAACGAAACCGCCTAGTCGACGAATCCGGCGCTGAGGTGCAGCCGGCCAGCGACTATGCGTGCGATCGGGTAACAGGCCCTCAGGCAGCGGATCGGGCTTCCGGGCGGACAGAACGATGAATCGATCGACAATATATGTCGGTCACTGATATATATAGGCGGCATGAATGAGCGACCGCTTCAGGAGCCGACGCTGCTCCTGCTCACTGCCCTGGCCGACGAGCCCAGGCACGGCTATGGACTGATTCAGGAGATCGACGCGATCTCCCAGGGCCGTGTGCGGATGCGCACCGGTACTCTCTACGGCGCGCTGGACCGGCTGGTCCAGCAAGGCCTGATCCGGGTCGAGCGGGAGGAGGTCGTGGACGGTCGGGCGCGCAAGGTCTACGCCCTCGCCGAGGCCGGC
>KL569117.1:27626-30084 GCA_000715635.1 Streptomyces violaceus
GCTGCGTGCTGTCGTCGCCGAGGCGGAGCGTCGACTGGCCGCCCGTCGCGCCCACGCCATCCGCCCGAAGGGGGCCCTGGCATGACGCAGCAGCACAGCTCACTCGCGTTCCGCTGGGCGCTGCGCCTCCATCCGGCCGCCTACCGCGCTGAGCACGAAGCCGAGTTGACCGCGATCTATGCCGAGGCGACGCAGGATGCCGGCCCGCTCGGTCGGCTGCGCGAGGCACTCGATGTCGCCGGCCATGGCCTGCGGCGGCGCACCGGCCTGGGCTCCGACCGGATGGCGGGTCAGGTCCTGGCGCAGGCGGCCCCGCTGGGTATCGCCGTGGCGACGGGTAGCTTCCTGGCGGGCCTGTTGTGGCTCTTCGCCCCCGGCGTCCGGACCTTGCCGGCGTCCTCGCCCCCGAATGTGCTGAGCCTGGCCAACACGGGCCTCACACCGCTGCTCTGGCTGGCGGCGCTCGCGGCTGTCTGGACCGGGCGCTGGACCGTGGCCCGTGCACTGGTCGTGCCGGCGATGGTGCTGTGCCTGGCCGACGTCCTGCTGGCCGCGTTCACCTCCTCCGGCTTCCACGGCACCCCCTCGATCGCAGTGATCCGACTGGCCGTGCCGCTGCTCACCGGCGCCGTCGTCCTCGCCGCACCCAGGGATCTGCTCGGCCCCTCCCTGTCACAACGCCGCACGATCATGGGAACCACCGCCCTGGCGGCTGTCCTGGTGTCGGGCGTGCAGCTCGTCGACATGTACTACCCCTTTGCGCTGGGCGTTCTCAGCGACATCGGCCCGCTGTGGGCCGGGGTCCTGTGGGCCGGGGTCCTCGCGATCGCCCTGCTCTTCGGCACGCGTAACCGGTTGACCGTCGCGGGAGTGGCGGTGGCCGTGCTGCCCACCACGCTGCAGGTGACGGTCCAGCTCACCCCCGCGGGCGTGGTTGTCCTGCTCCTGGTCCTGCTCAGCAGCACGGTGCCCTTCCTCCGCGCGCGCCGGCGCCAATTCCAGTCAACCCCGCCGAGCGCGGCATAGCTGGCTCCGGGACCCGGGCCGGAGCCCGGATCGGCCCGGCGCTTCCGCCGCAGGCTGGACAGCTGGCAGAAGATCATGCGGCCAGTGGGGCGGACGGCGCGGTTGTCGGGGTGGAGAAGTCCAGGCCGACGAAGCCGAGGCCACCGATGGCGCCCAGCTCGGTGGCGCGCAGGCGCTCGACGAGCTGGTTGTAGCGGGCCGCGGAGATCTCCGAAGAGCGTCCCGGGCGGGCCGCGGAGATCCACAGCAGCCGGCCCCTGTCGTCGGTGAGCGCGAGGATGGGAGAAGAAACGGCCTAGTCCTCCGTCAGCCGCGCGAAGCGCCCTCGGTGGAACAGCAGCGGTCCGTCCGGGTCGTCGGCGCCCGTGCCGAGGGCGTTCACCCGGCCGACCACGATCAGGTGGTCGCCGCCGGTGTGGACGGCGTGGATCGCGCAGTCGATCCAGGCGACCGCGCCGGAGAGGCGCGGTGAGCCGGACACCGGCGCCGCGTCGTATGCCACGCCCGTGAACTTGTCCGCGCCGCTCACCGCGAAGGAGCGGCACATCTCGCCCTGGTCGGCGCCCAGGACGTTGACGCAGAAGACGCCCGCGCGGGCGATGCGCGGCCAGGTCGTCGACGTGCGGCCGACCATGAAGGCCACGAGTGGCGGGTCGAGGGAGAGGGAGCTGAAGGACTGGCAGGCGAAGCCGGCGGGGGCGGTGTCGGGGGTGGCGGGGGGTGCCGTCACGACCGTCACGCCCGTCGCGAAGCGGCCCAGGACGCGGCGGAATTCCTGCCGGTCCGCAGGAGCGCGCTCGTCCTCGCCCACGCAGCGCAGCTCCGGGCGCGGCAGCGCTTCCACGGGCCGCGGGGCCGGGGTGCGGGTCGACCTGAGGTAGCGGACGGCGGCTTCCGCCATCCCTGCTTGTCCCATCACGCTCATGATTGAAGCTGACGATGCGTCAGATTGGAAGGCTTCAGCGGCCCTTGTACGTCGCCTTCCGCCGCTCCACGAAGCTCCGTACTCCCTCCTGTGCGTCCACCGTCGTCATGTTGATCTCCTGCGCAGCGGCCTCGGCGGCGAAGGCGGTCGCCCGGTCGGTGTCCAGGGACGCGTTGACGAGCTGCTTGGTCAGGGCGAGGGCCCGGGTCGGGCCGGCGGCGAGGCGTTCGGCCCACGCACGGACCGTCTTCTCCAACTCCACGTCCGGCACCACCCGGTTGACCAGGCCGAGGCGTTCGGCGTCCGTCGCTGTGAGCGCGTCGCCGAAGAACATCAGCTCCTTCGCCCGCTGCGGGCCGATGAGGCGGGGGAGCAGGTACGCGCCGCCGCCGTCGGGGACCAGCCCTCGCCGTACGAACACCTCGATGAACCTGGCCGACTCCGCGGCCAGGACGAGATCGCAGGCGAGCGCCAGCTGGGCGCCGAGGCCGGCCGCCGTGCCGTTCA
>KL569117.1:30257-31663 GCA_000715635.1 Streptomyces violaceus
CCGTGCCGTTCACCGCCGCGATCACCGGCTTCTCGCAGTCGAGGACGGCGGCGATCAGGCGCTGGGCGCCGGTGCGGAGGGTGCGGGCGACATCGCCGACGTCGCGTTCGTCCGTGCTGGCAGCGCCTCGCAGGTCCGCGCCCGCGCAGAAGCCTCGGCCCGTTCCTGTGATCACCACCGCTCGGACCTCGGCCGTCTCGGACGCCTTCGACAGGAGCTGGACGACCTCGTCCCGCTGGTCCGGCGTGAGGGCGTTGAGCGTCTCGGGCCGGTTCAGGGTGATGGAGAGGACCTGGCCGGCTGTCGCGTGCAGCACAGCCGGCATCAGCGGCACACCGCCAGCGCGTCCAGCGCCACCGCGCCCTGCCCCTGCGGCAGCACCATCAGCGGGTTGATGTCCAGCTCCGCCACCTGGTCCCCGAGTTCCAGTGCCATGCGCTGCACACGCAGGACGACCTCGACCAGGGCGTCCAGATCGGCCGGCGGGCGGCCCCGGACTCCGTCGAGCAGGGCCCGGCCGCGCAGCCCGGCGAGCATGTCCCGCGCCTGCTCCTCCCCGAAGGGCGGTACCCCTACGGCGGTGTCGCGCAGGACCTCGACCAGCACCCCGCCGAGCCCGACCGTCACGGTCGGGCCGAACAGGTCGTCGTGGGTGACGCCCACGACCATCTCGACGCCCTGTTCGACCATCTGGCAGACCAGTACGCCGTCCAGGCAGACATCCTCGTAGCGGGCGATGTCGGTCAGCTCCCGGTAGGCGTCGCGGACCTGGCTCGCCGAGGTCAGGCCGATCTTCACCAGGCCCAGCTCCGTCTTGTGGGCGATGCGGGCGCCCGAGGCCTTCATCACCACCGGGTAGCCCACCAGGCCGGCGGCCCGGACAGCCGCCGCCGCGCTGGTCACCAACTGCTCGCGCGGTACCCGGATGCCGTACGCCCGCAGCAGCTGCTTCGCCGCGTGCTCGCTGAGTTGCTCACCGGGGCGCATCAGGGCCTGCGCCTTTCGGTAGGACGGCGAGGGGGTGCGCGGGGCCTCGTCGAAAGGGGAGCGGTAGGCGGTCGTGAAGCGGTGGTGGGCGAGGTAGGCGCGGACGGCGGTGAGGCAGTTGCCGACCGTGCGGAACGTGGCCACGCGGGAGGAGCCGAGCAGGACCTCGCGATAGGCCGGTTCGGTGCCGACCGGCGATCCCCATACGACGCACACCAGCTTGTCCGTGTGTTCGGCCGCGTCCACCAAGTCCCGTACCAGTCGGTCGCTGAGTGGTGGGAAGGGGCCGGTGATCGGGCAGATCAGCACCCCGACCTCCGGGTCGCCGAGGATCGCGTCGATGATCTTCCTGCCGCGCCGGTCACCGACCGGATGCCCGCCGTTGTCGACAGGGTTGGCGACGCTCAGGTACTCGGGTA
>KL569117.1:31880-32892 GCA_000715635.1 Streptomyces violaceus
GGCCCGCCTCGGTCGCCAGGTCCGCGACGTGGGCGCCCGTGCCGCCCGAGATCGAGTAGACGACGACGCCGTCCGCGCGCGGCGGCCTGGCCCGGGCCAACAGGGCCGCGGTGTCCTGGAGTTCGTCGAGGCCGTCGACGCGGATCACGCCGTACTGACGCAGTGCCGCGTCCACCACCGCGTCCGCGCCGGTCAGTTTGCCGGTGTGGGAGGCGGCCGTTCGGGCGCCGGTCTCGGTACGGCCCACCTTGACGGCGACGACCGGGACTCCGCGCCGGGCGGCCCGGTCGGCGGCGAGGAGGAAGGAGCGGCCGTCCTTCAGGCCTTCCAGGTAGCAGGCGATGGCGCCGATCTCGGGCTGCTCGGCGAAGTAGGAGAGGAAGTCCGCGGTCTCCAGGTCGGCCTCGTTGCCGGTGGGCGCCCAGTGGGAGAGACGGATGCCGAGTTCCTGGAGGGCGAAGACGGGGCGGCCCTGGTGGCCGGACTGGGTGATCAGGGCGATCGCGGGGCCGGCGAGGTCGTCGCGGAAGTGCTCGAAGGCGTTGAGGTTGGTGTTGGGGCCCAGCAGACGCACCCCGGAGCGTTCCACCGCGGCGGCGAGTCGCCGCTGGGCGGCCTCACCCTCAGGGCCGGTCTCCGCGAACCCGGAGGCGAAGACGACCGCGAACCGCGCCTTGGCCTCGGCCAGTTCCTCGATCACGGGAAGGGGGTCGCCGACGAGTACCACCGCCAGGTCGACCTGCTCGGGCAGCTCGGCGACGGAGGGCGAGCAGGGGAGGCCGAAGACGGACGGCCTGCTCGGATGCACCGGGTACAGCCGGGCCCCGACGCGCTCGGCCCAGTCGGCCAGTTGGCGGGTCACGCCGGTGTGGGGGCGTCCCTCGGCGTCCGAGGCGCCGATCACGGCGACGGACCGGGGCCGGAAGAAGTGGTCCAGATCGGGTACGTCGGCGTGCAGCGGGCGCCCGCTGACGTCGAGGTCGCCCTCCTGGGCCGGCCTGCCGTGCACGGC
>KL569117.1:33074-38997 GCA_000715635.1 Streptomyces violaceus
ACGCCTCCCTCGCGCCATCAGAGATGTGTATAAGAGACAGGGTGAGGGTGCCGTGGGTCGATCCAAGCATCGTTTCCGCCCGCTCCTGTGAGACAGCCGCTAACTGACGCTCTGTCAGATTACTGAACTGATGCAGTGTCAGGAACGGCCGTGCAGGAAAAGTCGGCGAGCGGGGGTGTCTGGAGGCGAGGGCGCGTGGTTCCCCGGGGTGCCGGCCGGCAGGCGGGCTGGGCGAGGCCCCGAATGGCCGAGATGGAATGCTGTCTACACCGAACTGTCCCGCGCGATGGCCTTCGCGATGCGAACCGCGTCGAGCGCCAGCTCGCGCAGGTTGCCGCTGATCGGGTTGGTGAAGCCGGTGAAGTACAGGCCGGGGGCGGTCTTCGGGCTGCGGGCGCCGTGCACGACCGGTTTGCCGCGGGCGTCGAGCACATCGAGGTGGCCGACCAGGCCCTCCAGGGCGCGGACGTACCCGGTGGCGGCTATCACGGCGTCCGGGGAGAGCCGGGTGCCGTCGGCCAGCGCGATCTTGCCGTCGCCCTCGAAGGACTCCACGGCGGCCACGATCTCGACCTTGCCCCTGCGCACGGCATCGATCAGGCCGACGTCCTGCACCGGGATCGCTCCCTGCTTCACCCGGGTGTACAGCCCGGTGTCGGGGCGTGGCAGCCCGTGCGCCGACAGGTCGGGGATCGCTACCTTGGCCTGCACCCGGCTGATCCGGTCGACGAGCCCGACCGGCAGATGGCGTACGAGGACACCGCTGTACTGGGCGGCCCAGCCGGCGGTCGAACGGCGCATGATGTGCGGCACGGTGCGCACGGCCAGCCGGACCCGTGAGGCGCCGCTCTCCATCAGGTCCACGGCGATCTCGGCGCCGGTGTTCCCGATGCCGACGACGAGGACGTCCCGGCCGGCGTAGGGCTCGCCGTTGCGGTACTCCGCGGCGTGCAGGAACTCGCCGGTGAAGGTGTCACGGCCGGGCCAGTCCGGCAGGCGCGGGGTGTGGTTGTAGCCGGTCGCCACGACCACCGCGGAGCCGGTCAGCTCCCGTCCGCCGGTGGCGTGCAGCAGCCAGCCCGTGCCGTCGGGTGCGCGCTCGATCCGGGACACCTCGACGCCGGTGACGATCTCGAGGCGGTGGTGCTCGGCGTACTTCTCCAGGTACCGCACCACGTTGTCCCGGGACACCCACCGCCCGAACCGGCGCGGCATCGGCAGCCCGGGCAGGGCTGACAGGCGGCGGGTGGTGTGCAGGTGCAGCCGGTCGTAGTGGCGGCGCCAGGACGCCCCGACACGGTCGGACTTCTCCAGGACGACGGCCCGTATGCCCCGGGCGTGCAGCGCGTACGCGGCGGCGAGTCCGCCGGGGCCGCCGCCGATGACGTAGACGGGGCGGTCCGGTGTGGGGTGCGCGGAGGAGTGTGGGGTGGGCGTGGAGTCGGCCATGAGCGGGAGCGTAATCACGAGCCCGCTTGATGGGTCTCGGTCAAGACCGGAATTGGTTGCGGATTGATCACGGCTGTAGGGGGAGGGGGTGGGGCTCGTGGCGTAGCGGGCGTGGTTGTGGCGGGCTCGTGATCGTTCCTGACGGGGTGCGGGGTGCGGGGTGCGGTCTCTGATGGGGACGGGAGGATCGGAGGCCGCGGTCTTGAGGGGTGGGCCGCCTCTGGACCTTCGCGGGGTCTTGCGGGCCCGCGGGGTCTTGCGGATCCCAAGATCTGACGTACCGTCAGGTCGCATGGACACGATCTGGCTCGGCGGAGCGGAGTGGCTGGCCGTACTGCGGATCGGGCTCGGGCTGTGGTGGCTGGAGAGCTGGCGGCACAAGGACCGCAAGGCGTGGTTCGAACGGGGCACCGGCATCAAGTGGGCGGCCGGGATAGCCGCCGAGCACCGCTGGAAAGCCGTCCGTTCGGGCTTCGGCACGGTCGTCGCACCCCACCCGCGCGTGATGGCGTACGTCGTCGTCTACGCGGAACTCGCCCTGGGCCTGGGCCTGATCACCGGCTTCCTCACCCCGGTCGCCCTGGCCGGCGGGTTCCTCCTCAACGCCCTCTACCTCACGCTCATGATCCACGACGTCGCCGAGCAGGGGCAGAACTCGATGATGGCGCTGATGTCCGTGGTCGGGCTGTTCGGGATGTCCTGGCAGACGTGGTCGCTGGACAGCGCGCTGGGGCTGTTCTGATGACCGGGCGTCTCGACCTGCCCGAACCCGACGCCTTCACCCGGACGTACTGGGACGCGGCGGCCGAGGGCCGGCTGCTGATCCGTCGCTGCCGGGCCTGCGGACGGGCCCACCACTACCCGCGCGAGTTCTGCCCCCGCTGCTGGAGCGAGGACGTCACCTGGGAGGCCGCGAGCGGCCGGGCCACCCTTTACACCTGGTCCGTCGTCCACCGCAACGACCTGCCGCCCTTCGCGGAACGCACGCCGTACGTCGCTGCCGTGGTCGACCTGGCCGAGGGGCCGCGGATGATGACGGAAGTGGTGGGGGAGAGAGGACTGCCCGAGGGGGAACTGTCCGCCGGGGTGGACCTGGAGGTGGTGTTCCGGGAGGAGATCCCGGTGTTCCGGATCACGTCCGGCGCTGGACCCGGCAAGTGAGGTGCCCCCTCCCTCCCCACGGGCTTGAATGTCCCCATGGCCCCCATACGCGACCAGTCCCCGACTGCTCTCCCCGAACTCCACGGCCACGGCCTCCGTCTTCGCCCCTGGGACGCCACGTCCGGCGCCGACGTCGAGACGTGGCTCTGCGGCATGCGGGACCCGGAGTTCCGGCGCTGGAACACCCCGCTGAGGCTGGTCACGGACCGGGCGAGCGCCCGGGAGTCGCTGCTCGCGCGGGCGCAGAGTGCCGTGGAGGGCACGTCGGTGTCGTTCCGGGTCGCGGACGCGCGCAGTGATACGCCCCTGGGGCACATCGGCGTCAACGAGATCAAGTACCACCTGAAGGTCGCCCGCGTCGGCTATTGGGTGCTCCCCGAGGCCCGCGGCCAGGGCGTTGCCACCCGGGCCCTGCTGCTCGCCACCCGCTGGGCCTTCGCCGAACTCGGCCTGCACCGGGTTGAGCTGGACCATGCGGTCGGTCACGACGTGTCGTGCCGGATAGCCGAGCGGTGCGGTTTCGCGTACGAGGGGACCCTGCGCGGGGCGATCTTCCAGGAGGGCCGGCACGACGCGTTCAGGGACGCCCATCTGCACGCGCGGCTGGCGACGGATCCGGAACCGGAACCGGAGGCGAGCGGAGGGCCTCGGGCGTAATTCGGAGGTGCCGGCGGGGGTGCGGGCGCCACCATGGGGCATGCGCACCGACGACTGGCACCTCACTCAGGACATCGACGACTTTCTCGCCCGCGCGGGCACCTTCCTCCGCTCCCAACCGGCGCTGCACACCGTCCCGTTGAATGTCACGGAGACGCTGCGCACACGCGGACGGCATGTCTACGGTGACGGGGTGCCGGAGTTCGGCGTACTGGAGCGGGACGGGGCCGTCCGGGCTTCGTTCTTCCGCACTCCGCCCCACTGGCTGAACCTCACCGCCCTCACCCCCGAGGAAGCCGACACCCTCGCGGCGCGACTGGCCGCGCTCGGGCAGCGACTGCCCGGCGTGAACGCCGACCGCGACACCGCCGCCGCCTTCACCGAGGCCTGGCAGCGGCACACGGGCGCCACGGCCACCCTCCGTCAGCGCCAGCGGCTCTACCGGCTCGGCACCCTGACCGTGCCCGACCCCGCACCGCCCGGCGGGCCCCGGATCGCCGTCGAGGCGGACCGCGCCCAACTCATCCGCTGGCACGCGGAGTTCACCGAGGCCATCGGTATGGCCATCGCCCGGGACGCCGGTGAGTGGGCGGACGCCCGCATCGAACAGGGCGGCATCACCTTCTGGGAGGCCCCGGACGGCACGCCCGTCGCCATGGCCGGCAGGACCCCTCTGATCGCCGGCCAGATCCGCGTCGCCCTGGTCTACACCCCACCCCACCTCCGCGGCCGCGGCTACGCGGGCGCGGCCACGGCCGAGATCAGCCGCACCGCCCTCGCCTCCGGCGCACAGGAAGTGCTGCTCTTCACCGACCTGGCGAACCCGACCAGCAACGGGCTGTACCAGCGGATCGGGTACCGGGCGGTGGCTGACTTCGCTGTGTACGACTTCGGATAGCGCCACGGGTCTCACCAGAACGTGAGCGTCAGCTTGAACCAGGCGGCGCCCTCCCGGTCGGTGTTCTCGGCGTTCAGCGTCTCGGTCGCCAGTACGGCGAAGGCTCGCTCCTCGAGTCCGAGGAATGCCCGTACGATCGCGCACTCCGGGGCGTCGTCCCTGAGTACGTGCTCGGCGGTGGCCTCGTCGAGCCTGCCCAGATTCCAGAGCAACTCGACGATCGGGGCGGCCCGCTCGCCGCCGCGCTCGGTGACGAAACCGCCCACGAAGCTCTTGGCGATGTCCTTCGCGAACGGGTTGAGATTCGCCATCCACTCCCTGCGCAGCCACAGTTCCGCACGGGTCACCCGCTCACGCGAGTCCAGGTCGAGCGTGAGGTCCACGTGTTCCTGAAAGCCGCCGGTCTTGAGGCGCACCTTCGTTCTGTCCGCCTCGGTCGTACGGCCGTCTGCCGTCTCCCACACGTGGAAGAAGTCGAAGAAGTCGCCGCCTCGCAGGTCCGCGTACGGCACGAGGGTGGGCTCCCCGGAGAGGTCGCCCCACTCCGACGGCCACAGGAAGGCTGAGAAGACGACCTTGGCGAGATCGGCCCTGGAGATGATCCAGCCGTTCCCGTGCTCCACCGCGTCCACGCCCGCCGCGTTGTGCTCGCGGCACAGCAAGGAGCGACCTGGCCAGGGGTCGTGGAAGAGGACTGAATCGTCGTCGGCGGCCTTCAGATTGATGCAGTGCCCGGAGCGGCCGTCGTACACCTGGACGGCCGTCCCCTTGGCGTCCCGCGTGATGAGAGCCCTGGCCAGGAGGTCGACCAGAGCGGTCGGGGGGAAGGCGATCACGCGGTCGATCGCGGAGGTCGGCACCTCGGGTCGCCCGGCCGCGAGAAGGCAGACCGGATGCATGCCGGAGAACAGACCGAACGTGCGCCAGGTCTGTTCCAGGGTGGCGCCCCGGTGCGGGTCGCCATACAGTTCCCGCCCCTCTGGGGTGCTGCTCAGTTGGGCGAACGCCGCTTCCAGGATCTCGACACCCAGCGACCGGGGCACGGCGCGGGCCCGCGTCTCGTCCTGGGGAGCCGATGGATCGGCCGACTCTGCCGGATCCGCGCCCTGCTGGAACAAGTCCCGCTGGCCCGGCTGTTGTTGGACCGGGCCGGCACCGGAGAACAGAATTTCTTCCACCGAAATACGTTACCCAGCAGATAGCATGAAAATGTGGTAGATCCGTCGATTCCCATTGCCCGCATTCAGCAGTACACCGTGGAGCGGTGCCCCCACTGCACCGAGCGGCACCGGTTCGCGCTGGGCTTCGGCCGACGTGCCGTTCTCACCTTCGGAGGCGCCGCGGCCAGCGCAGGCCTGACCTGCCCGACGACGGGTGGGCCGATCGTCGTCGAGCTGGAACTCCGCGAGAACGAGACCTACTTGGGTCCCGTCGACCCTTCCGCGGGCGCCGCCGTTACCGTCGCGCTCCCCGAGCCCGCGGCCGCGGGGGCCGCGGGGACACCGGACAGCGGCGGCGAACGTGTTGAGTGGCAGAAGGGGTCACGCACGACGGCACTCGACTTCTGCCGCACCATGCTGACCACCAGCAGTGGCGCCATCCCCGTCTATACGGCCGTGCTCAACTACGTGGGGACCAAGAGGATTTCGGGTTCCTTCAGCGGCCGGCTGAGTGTGCTGCCCATGATCCTCTTCCTGCTCGCCAGCGTGGCGTTCATCCTGGCACTGGTGCCCACCCTGTCTCTTATACACATCTCTG
>KL569117.1:39205-39605 GCA_000715635.1 Streptomyces violaceus
GCGACCGGCGGCTGCGTCTCCTCGACCGGTACATCTGGATCGGCGTCACGCTGTTCGTGGCGGCCATGGCGTTCTCCGTCTACTTCCTGTTCTCCGCCCTGATCACGGTCTGACGGAGAACCCGGCCGCCCCTCACGGCCACAGCAGCTCCCGCACCCACCCCTCCCCCTCGCGCCGATAGCGCAGCCGTACGTGTCGTCGTGCCGCGTCGCCCTGGAAGAACTCCACCTCCTCAGGCCGCAGCCGGTACAGCGTCCAGGACGGTACGGGAGCCTCCGGCTCGCTCCGGGCCAGCTCCCACGCCGCCTCGGACGCCCGGGTCAGCTCCTCCACCGACCCCAGCACCTCGCTCTGGCGGCCGGTCAGCGCGGCTGCCAGGGCGCCCGTCGAGCGCGCGTGC
>KL569117.1:39799-40085 GCA_000715635.1 Streptomyces violaceus
CAGGGCGCCCGTCGAGCGCGCGTGCAGGTCGCCCTGGGCGTCGGCGGAGGGGGCGGCCGTCACCGGGCCGCGGACCCGGACCTGGCGGCCCAGCGCCGGCCAGTAGAAGGCGAGAGCGGCGTACGGGCGGGCGGCGAGGTGCCGGCCCTTGCGGCTGCCGGCGTGGGACGCGAAGGACCAGCCGGTCTCGTCCGCGCCGTGCAGCATGACGATCCGTACGTCGGGCAGGCCGGACTCGTCCGAGGTCGCCAGGGACACGGTGTGCGGCTCGGTCTGCCCGGCCGCC
>KL569117.1:40361-41786 GCA_000715635.1 Streptomyces violaceus
AGGGGGGCAGGTGCGTGGACTGCGGGTCCCAGACCCGCAGCGACCTCAGCAGCTCGTGAAGATCGGGTGCCATGGGCCGATTGTCACCCGAGGGGGCCCGTCACACCTGCCCCAGGTCCGACGACACCCACCGCTCCGGCCGCATGCGCAGTACCAGCTGTTCTCCGTGGTTCTTCCAGGCGAAGTCGACATAGCCCTCGACCTTGTCCGCCGGGAGGTAGCGCGCGGAGACCTCCCGGAGCTGGTCCAGGGTCGCGGGGGCCGTGTCGACGACCGGGCCCTCGACCGACACGTACCGGATCGTGGGTTCGAGCCGGTCCACCATCAGGGAGAACCGGCCCGCCGCGCTGATCAGCTCGTTCTTGCGGGAGTCGAGGCCGGTCATGATCCAGATGTCGCCGCCCGGCTCGTACTGGTACCAGATCGGGACCGTGAGCGGGGCGCGGCCCTCCCCGGCATCGACCGCCAGTGCGGCGATGTGGGGCTCGGCCAGGAACTGTTCGCGCTCTTCGCGGGTCAGGGCCATTCCGGGTCTCCTCCAGCGGCTCGCTCAGATCCTTCTCACGAACCCAACGCCGGCCCCGGCGCCCGTGTTCCCTCACCCCGCCCCGCGCCGCCGCCCCGCGCCCGTGTTCCCTCACCCCGCCTCCAGCACCACCGTCCCCGACGAGCAGAACCAGCCCCCCGTCCCGGACGCCACCGTCAGTCGCGGCAGGGAGCCGTCGACGCGCCGCACCTGTCGGTCGCCGCACTCGCCCCGCAGTTGCCGCACCGCCTCCACCAGCAGGAACAGACCCCGCATCCCCGGGTGCTGGGCGGACAGCCCGCCCCCGTCGGTGTTCACCGGCAGTTCGCCGCCCTCGACCCGCAGCCGGCCCTTCTCCACGAACGCCCCGCCCTCGCCCTTCCCGCAGAAACCGAGGTCCTCCAGCGTCACCAGGGTCATGTAGGTGAACGCGTCGTAGATCTCGGCGAAGTCGATCTCCGAGGGCCGTACGCCCGCCCGTTCGAAGGCCAGCCGTCCGCTCACCTCCGCCGGCGACACCGTGAAGTCCGGCCACTCGGACATCGCGGAGTGGCTGATGTGCTCCCCGCTCCCCAGCACCCACACCGGCGCCGTACGGCAGTCCCGTACGTACTCCTCCGCCGCCAGCAGCACCGCCGCCCCGCCGTCGGAACGGACGCAGCAGTGCAGCTTGGTGAAGGGGTCCGCGATCATCGGGCCGGCCAGGACGTCGTCGACCGTGACGGGGGTGCGGAACATCGCCTCCGGGTTCAGGGCCGCGTTGGCCCGGGCCTGGACCGCCACCTCAGCGAGCTGCTCGATCGTCGTCCCGTACTCGATCATGTGGCGGCGGGCGGCCATGGCGTACTTGGCGATCAGGGTGTGGCCGTAGGGGGCCTCGAACTGCAGGGGGCCGCGGG
>KL569117.1:42028-42953 GCA_000715635.1 Streptomyces violaceus
CCGCACGTCTGCGCGGGCCGTCGAGCCGTAGGCGAGCAGCACCACGCGCGCGTGCCCGGCCGCGATCGCGTCCGCCGCGTGGGCCGCCATGATCTCCCAGGTGGAGCCGCCGACGGAGGTGGAGTCGACCCAGGTGGGGCGCAGGCCCAGATACTCGGCGACCTCGATCGGCGCCAGTGTGCCGAGGCCCGCCGAGGCGAAGCCGTCGACCAGGGAACGGTCCAGGCCCGCGTCGGCCAGGGCGCGGCGGGCCGCCTGGGCGTGCAGGGCGTACGGGGTCGCGTCGTCCACGCGGCCGCAGTCCGAGAGGGCCACGCCGACGACGGCCACTTTCCTCCGGGCAACCATGAATCTGACGGTACATCAGATAAGACCACCGGCGGGAGCGTCTCGACTCTGGGCATCCCCGCCCCGTCGCCCTAATATGACGCACCGTCAGATGCGGAGGTACCCCATGGACGCCCGCCTCACCGCCGAACAGGACGAGATCCGCCGCACCCTGCGCGAACTGCTCCACAAGCGGTGCGGTCCGGGGGAGCTGCGGGCCGCCCTCGACACCCCCGCCGGACACGACCCGGCCCTGTGGACCGCCCTCGCCGACCAGCTCGGCCTGCCCGGGCTCGCCCTCCCCGAGGCCTACGGCGGTGTCGGCTGCTCGGTCACCGAGCTGGCCCTCGCCTGCGAGGAGACGGGCCGGGCCCTCGCCCCCTCGCCCCTGCTCGCCACGGCCGTCCTCGCGGCACCGCTGCTCCTCGCCCTCGGCACCGACGCCCAGCGGGCGGACCTCCTCCCGCGCATCGCCTCCGGCACCCTCACCGCCGCCCTCGCCGTACCGGGACCCGCCCTCGCCGCCGCCCTCGCGCTCACCGGCCACGACCGGCACGGGGCATGGGCCGGTGGCGGACGGGCCGGGGGAGTGCAGGCT
>KL569117.1:43162-43812 GCA_000715635.1 Streptomyces violaceus
CTGTACGGGGAGGCCGGGCAGGTCCTCGACGGGCACAGTGCGGGGCTGCTCCTGGTCGGTGCGCACGCCGGGGGGTTCGCCCGTTCCCGCGTCCTGCTCTTCCTTGTGCGCGCGGACGCCGACGGTCTCACCCGCGTACGGCAGACCGCGCTGGACGCGACCCGTCCGCAAGCGCGTATTCAACTACGAGAAGTTAAGGGTGAGTTGCTGGGGTGTGAGGGCGACGACGTCCTCGCCGCGCTCGCCCGGCTCGGCGACACCGTCGCCGTCTGTCTCGCCGCCGAGGCCGTGGGGGCGGCCGGCCGGGTGCTGGAGCGGACCGTGGAGTACGTGGGGCAGCGCGAGCAGTTCGGGCGGCCGGTCGGCTCCTTCCAGGCGGTCAAGCACCGGCTGGCCGACGCCTACGTCCAGGTGCAGGCGGCCCGCTCGGCGGCGTACTACGCGGCCTGGGCCGGCGCCGCCGCCGACGGCGAGAAGGCGGGCGGGCTCGCCCTGGCCCAGGCGCTGGAGGCCCTGCGCGGGGCCGCCGCCGAGGGGATCCAGCTGCACGGCGGCATCGGGTTCACCTGGGAGCACGACATGCATCTGTACTTCAAGCGTGCCGCGGGGGACGAGCTGCTGTTCGGGCCCTGTCTCTTATACACATCTCT
>KL569117.1:44001-44652 GCA_000715635.1 Streptomyces violaceus
AGAGATGTGTATAAGAGACAGGTCTTCGAGGAGGCCGGCCGATGAGGGGCGTGCGGTTCGTGCAGAAGGTGTCCTCCACCCCGGGGTTCGCGCGGGTGGCGCCGCATGTGTTCCCGGCCCTGGACCGGGCCGTGCACCGGCTCACCCGCGGAAAGGTGCTGCTCAGCGCGCAGCTGCTGCCGGGGGTGGTGCTGACCTCCACCGGGGCGCGCAGCGGGCTGGCCCGCCGTACGCCGCTGGCCTGCATGCCGGAGGGCGACGGTGAGCGCGGCTGGGTCCTGGTCGGATCCAACTTCGGGCGCTCGGGGCACCCCGCCTGGAGCCACAATCTGCTGGCCCATCCGAGAGCCGAGATCAGCTGGAAGGGTCAGGACATCCCGGTCACGGCCCGGCTGCTGGAGGGGGAGGAGCGGGCGGCGGCATGGAAGGCGGTGCTGGAGTTCTGGCCGCCGTACGCCGCGTACCAGGCGCGGGTGGAGCGGGAGATCCGGCTGTTCAGGATCGTACGGAGCTAGGGCCTGTCGTTTGGATCACGCCGCAGACGCGGGGTCTGGCACGCGCATCTGCCGCGTTGTCGTCAGTCTCCCCCACTCTCGACTTCGCTCGAGCGGGAGGGACCCCCATCGCTCCGCTTCGACTCCCTCCTCCGCC
>KL569117.1:44933-48815 GCA_000715635.1 Streptomyces violaceus
GGACTTGGGAAGGGGAAAAGGGCCGAAGGCGCGGGCGGCTACCTCGTCGGCTTTCTGCCGGTGACGCCCAGGTGCACCAACAGCGCCAGGTTCGGCTTCAGTTCGGCCTGCTTCACGCCCCAGGAGGTGAAGCCCTTCTGGTGCGAGGCCACGGCCGCGAGCATCGCGACCAGCGAGCCGGCGACGGCCGCCGGGTTCACGTCCTTGTCGACCCTGCCCTTGGCCTGGAGCTCGGCGACGGCGTCCGCGAGGGAGTTGTTCACCGAGTTGAGGATCTTCATCCGGAGCTTGTAGAAGCGCTTGTCACCCTCGGCGGCGCCGAGGTCGACGACCCGGAGGATGGCGTCGTTCTTGCGCCAGAACTCCAGGAACCCGTCGACGAGTTCCTGCGCCGTCTGCCAGCCGGCCTTGCCGGCCCAGGAGCGGCCCTCCAGGAGTTCGGTCAACGCGGCGCCCTCGGTCGCCATTTGCTCGGCGATCTCCAGGACGGCGCCCTCGACGTCCGGGAAGTACTGGTAGAAGGTCGCGGGCGAAGTGCCCGCCTTCCGGGCGACATCGATGACTTTGACATCCCGGTACGGGGAGGAGCTGAGCATCTCGCTGAGGCAGTCGAGCAGCTTCTGCCGGGTCGCCTGCCCACGCCGGCCGGCCACGCGGCCGTCGACGGTACGCACTTGTCCTGTCATGACGTCAGCTTACCGAGGCGGGATCGAGGCGCGATTCGGCCGACTGCAAATGGGGTGCACGGGAGTGCGGAGACTGGTGTGCCTGGTCTGCGGGGTGCGGCCGTCGCGGTTACGTTGGCGACATGGCCGAAAACAGGGCATCGGTGTACGCAGAGGGCGTCCCCTGCTGGGTGGACGCGCAGCTTCGCGACGTCGAGGCGGGCAAGCGGTTCTACGGTGAACTTTTCGGGTGGACCTTCGAGGACGAGTGGTACGGCTCCTTCGCCGAGGCGCTGAAGGACGGCGAACCCGTGGCCGCCCTGGTCCGCAAGGTGGACGGCCGGCTGCCCACCGTCTGGACGGTGTACTTCGCGACCCCGGACGCCCTGGCGCTGGCCCGGCGCATCCGGTCGGCCGGCGGGCAGGTCGTCTCGGCGCCGGTGCCGGCCGGTGACCTGGGTGTCACCGCCCTGGTCACCGACCCGGAGGGGGCCGTCTTCGCCCTGTGGCAGCCGGACGAGCACGCCGGCTTCGGCAAGCGGCACGAGCCGGGCACCTTCGCCTGGGCCGAGCTGTACGCGCGGGACACCGAGGCGGCCAACGCCTTCTACGGCGATCTCTTCCAGGAGGCCCTGTTCGGGCCGGACGCCGAGCCCGACTTCGGCCGCGCCCCCGTCTCCGACCGTTTCGCGGCCGAGATGCCGCCCCACTTCCTCGTCCACTTCGCCGTCGAGGACGTACCGGCCGCGCTGGAGGACGTCACCCGGCTCGGTGGCCGCGTCCAGGTCCCGCCGTTCGAGACCTCGTACGGCACGGTCGCCGTCGTCACGGACGATCAGGGGGCGTCCTTCGCGCTGCTGCGCCGCTGACCGGGCGCCATATGGTCATCTTCTGCCCCTGTATGTACGGAGACACCCCAATCGTCGCCGGGTTCGCCACCACGGCTCCGGCCAGGAAGAATCGGGGTGCGTGCCGCCATGGCGGTGCGGTGGTGAGACGCTGCACGGGGTCGCGTGGAACATGTGGCTTGGCGCGGCTCGTACGGGGAGGTGGCAGGCAGAGTGGTGGATCAGCTGACGCAGCACGATCCGCGGCGGATCGGGCCGTTCGAGGTGCTGGGACGGCTGGGTGCCGGCGGCATGGGGCTGGTCTATCTCGCGCGCTCGGCGTCGGGCCGGCGGGTGGCGATCAAGACCGTCCGCACGGAGCTGGCCGAGGACCAGCTGTTCCGGGTCCGCTTCACGCGTGAGGTGGAGGCGGCCCGCGCGGTCTCCGGCTTCTACACGGCCGCGGTCGTGGACGCCGACCCGCGTGCCGCCGTGCCCTGGCTGGCCACCGCCTACGTCCCCGCGCCCTCCCTCGAGGAGATAGTGAACGACTGCGGCCCGATGCCGGCCCAGGCGGTGCGCTGGCTGGCGGCGGGCGTGGCCGAGGCGCTCCAGTCCATCCATGGCGCGGGGCTCGTCCACCGCGACCTCAAGCCCTCCAACGTCCTCGTCGTCGAGGACGGCCCCCGGGTCATCGACTTCGGTATCGCGTCCGGTGTTTCGAACACACGTTTGACGATGACGAACGTCGCCGTCGGCACGCCCGCCTACATGTCCCCCGAGCAGGCCAAGGACTCCCGCAGCGTCACGGGCGCGTCCGACGTCTTCTCCCTCGGCTCCATGCTGGTCTTCGCCGCCACCGGACACCCGCCCTTCCACGGCGCCAACCCGGTCGAGACGGTCTTCATGCTGCTGCGCGAGGGCCCGGACCTGGAGGGCCTCCCGGACGAGCTGCGTCCGCTCATCGAGTCCTGTATGCAGATGGAGCCGACGGGCCGCCCCAACCCGGCCGACCTCCAGGCGCAGCTGGCTCCCCACCTCTTCGGCTCCGGCTCCGACGACAGCGGCACCGCCTCCGCGTGGCTGCCCGAGCGGGCCGTGGGCCTGATCGAGTCCCGTCGCAACGGCCGCCCGGCCGGCAAGCCCGCCCCCGGCGCGGGCCGCAGCGGCGGTGGACGCCCCGCCCCGGCGCCTGCCCCCGGCCCCGCGCCCATCCCGCCCCCGCCCTCGCACGACCCCGTCGTCCCGGCGCCCGCGTCCGTGGCGGCTCCCGCGGGGGGCGGTCCCGACACCGGCCCCGTCCAGCTGGCCGGCGCCCGGGTGCCCATCGGCCCGGGCCCGCGTGTCGCCGACGTCCGTGCCGCCGCCGTCAAGGCACCTCCTCCGGAGGCCGCCCTCGCCGCCTCCTGGTCCAAGCCCCGCCCCGGCGTCAACGGCACGGAGCCCGCCGTGGGCCCTGCCGTCGCCACGGCCCCGGCCCCGGTCGCGCCGCCCGAGGCGAGCGGCTGGCGGCCCTGGCGCTTCCGCATGTCCAACGACGTCTGGGGCACCCCCTCCGTCGCCGACGACCTCGTCTACGTCACCTCCTTCGAGGTGCACGCCCTGGACGTGGGCACCGGCCGCCGCCGCTTCAAGACCCGGGACGTCGCCTGGTCCATGGCGGTCGCGGACGGCCGTATCCACGCCTCCGACGGGCCCACGCTGTTCGCTCTGGAGGCCCGTGAGGGCGCCGATCTGTGGCGCCTGCAGACGGACGCCTGGGTCTACGCGCTCCAGGCCGGCCGCGGCACCGTCGTCACCGGCACCCGGGGCGGCGGCGCCCAGGGCTGGGAGGCCTCGACCGGCCAGAAGCTCTGGGAGGTCACCGGCTGCCAGACCGACTTCGAGTCCCCCGAGGCCGGACCCGCCCTGCACGACGGCACGGTCTACGTGTGGCAGGACGCCCGGCTGCGCGCCCTGGACGCCCGCACCGGCGACGAGCGCTGGTCGTACCCGATCGGCGACGCGGCCTCCTGCGGCGGCGTCCCGGTCCGGATCACCCCGGCGACCGACGGATACGTGTACGTCAGCGCCGGCACCCGCGTCCTGGCCCTCGATGTGGCCGCCGGCCATGTGAAGTGGCACTTCGAGGCCCCGGCCGTCTTCCTCTCCCCGCCCACCTTCGTCCCCGGCCCGGCCGTCACCGGCGGCGGCGTCTACCTGGCCGACTACCTCGGCACGGTCTACGCCCTCGACGCCACCGACGGCCGCGACCGCTGGCGCATCGCCACCGAGTCCCGCGCCTCCGTCGAGCCCGTCCTGGTCGCCGCGGGCCATGTCCACGTGGGCAGCGGCAAGGGCCTCTACACCTGTCTCTTATACACATCTCTGATGGCGCGAGGGAGGCGTGT
>KL569118.1:0-10807 GCA_000715635.1 Streptomyces violaceus
GCTGCTGCCGACCGGGCAGGCGTCGGCGGCCTCGTACAGCGTGACGATGAAGGGGTACGCCTTCTCACCCGCGAGCCTGAGCGTCCCGGCCGGGTCCACGGTGACCTGGACCAACCAGGACACGGCACCGCACGACGTGAAGACCACCTCGGGCCCGGTCTCGATCCACTCCCCGATGCTCGACAAGGGGCAGAGCTGGAGCTTCACGTTCACCACGGCCGGGTCGTACGGCTACGTCTGCACCGTCCACCCGAACATGACGGCCGGGATCACGGTCCGCGCTGCGGCACCGACGGCGACGGCGGCACCGACGGCGCACGAGCACCACACCGGCTCCTCCTCGGGACACCGGGCGCCCGCGCCGAGCCGCACCACGCCGAGCAGCGGGCCGCCGGCGACGCGCATGCCGTCCTCGCCGCCGCCCTCCGCCGCGTCCACCGCCTCCCCGGCGGCCGCGGGCCAGTCACCGCAGGCGTCCCCGTCGGCCCCGGCCGCACAGGTCGCGCAGCAGCAGCCCCAGACGACCGCCTCTGCCACCCGCCCCCTCGACCCCCTGCTCGTGCTGACCGGCATCGTCGCCGGTGTCGCGGTGCTGTGCCTGCTCCTGGTCGGCTCCCGGGCGTCCGCTCCCCAGGCACCCAGGACGCCCCGGGAGGAGGAGGCGTAGGTTCGCCGTTCGCGCAGGTCAGCCCTTCGCCCGGTAGCGGCGCATCTTCGCCCGGGCCCCGCACACCTGCATCGAGCACCAACGGCCCCGGCCGGCCGGGCTGCGGTCGTAGTACGCCCAGAGGCAGTCGGCGGCCTCGCAGGCCTTGAGCCGGGTCCAGGTGCCGGCGACCAGGGCCTCGGCGACGGCGGCGGCGATACGGGAGAGCAGGGGACCCTCATCTGCCGGGGCGAGGGTCGCCGAGCCGTCCCGCCGGTCGACCGCCACCAGCAGCGGCGCCCCGGCCAGCAGGTCGCCCAGCGGGGTCACCTCGCGGTGCGGCGGATGGCCCGCGTGGGCGAGCAGGACCGCGCGCAGGGACTCACGCAGCGCGCTGGCGTCCGCGACCTCGTCCCGCGTGATCCCCAAGCGTGCCCGGCCCTCCGCCGTGTCCAGCGAGTCGGCACCCGACTCGATGTCCAGCGTGTTCACCAGGGCCTCGACCAGGGCCAGGCCGCCGGGCGCGGGCGATCTCTCCGTCATGGCTGGACCGTACCTCTCGCTTTTCCCTTGCGAGGTTACCGTCAATGGGGGAGCATGCAGTAACGGTTACCGGTTACATGACTCTGAAGGTAACAGCGACTTCGAGGAGGAAGTCATGGCTCTCGCCAAGCTGGGCGTCGTCGTCCTGGACTGTCCCGATCCGCGTGCACTGGCCGGCTTCTACGCCGAGGTGCTCGGCGGCACCCCCACGGTGGAGGCCGACGACTCGGGCGAGTGGGTCGACCTGAAGGTGCCGGGCGGCACACCGCTGGCCTTCCAGGCCGCCCCCGGGTTCGTACCCCCGACGTGGCCGTCGCCCGACGGCTCGCAGCAGTTCCACCTCGACCTGGACGTGGAGGACCTGGACGCGGCCGAGAAGGGCGTGCTGGCGCTCGGCGCGAAGCCGCTGGACGCCGAGGACCGGACGCGGACCTTCCGGGTTTACGCCGACCCGGCCGGGCACCCGTTCTGCCTCTGCGCCTGCTGACACCGGGAGGCCTCATGTCCGCTGTGGCACATTTCCGTTCCGTGGTCGTCGACTGCCCCGACCCGCGCGAGCTGGCCCGCTTCTACGCGCGGGTCGGCGGCGGCACCCCCGAGGACGACGACCCCGACTGGGTGGTGCTGCGCCTCCCCGGCGGGCCCCGGCTCGCCTTCCAGCGCTCGCCCGGGTACACCCCGCCGGAGTGGCCCCGGTCCGACCGCAACGCCCAGCAGTTCCACCTGGACTTCGACGGTGGTGCGACCTGGGAGGAGATCGACGCGGCCGAGGAGCGGGTGCTGGCGCTGGGAGCGCGGGTGCTCGACAAGGAGGACTACGAGAAGAAGGACTTCCGGGTCTACGCGGACCCGGTGGGTCACCCGTTCTGCCTCTGCCGGATCGCGCACGACTGATCCGGCCGGGGCGGCAGAAAGGCAGAACGGCGGGAGGGCCGGACGGTTATGCGTCCAGCTCCGAGATCGTCGCCGTCGACGGCGCACGACGCTGCTGGGCGGCGCGTGCGGTGAAGTCGGCCCCGCGCAGGACGCGCTGGACGTTGCCCCAGGTCAGGAGGGCCACATCGCCCTCCTCCCAGCCGCGCCGCAGCAGCTCCGCGATCAGCCGCGGATAGCAGGAGACGTCGCCGAGTTCCTGCGGATGGGCCGAGCCGGAGTCGTAGGTGCCGGACAGTCCGACGCACTGCGCTCCGGCCACGGCACGGATGTGGTCGAGGTGGTCGGCGACGTCACGGACGGTCGGGCCGGTCTGCTCGGCCGTCAGCGGCACCAGGCACAGCCCCTTGGCGGCGCCCAGCTCCGCCAGCAGGTCGTCGGGGAGGTTGACCGGGTGGGGGCGGATCGCGCGAGCCGCGGAGCGGCTGAACAGCACGGGTGCCCGGGAGAGGCTCAGCACGCGGCGGACGGTCTGCTCCGGGGCGCCGGAGAGGTCCGCGATGACACCGAGCCGGTTCATCTCGCGCACGACCTCCTCGCCGAACCGGGTCAGCCCCGCGTCGCTCGCCCAGGACACACCGGTCAGCGTCAGGGCCCGCAGGCCGAGGAGATGCAGCTGGCGCAGGGTGCCCAGCGAGTCGCCCACGGCCGAGGCGCCGGCGGGGCCGAGGAGCACGGCGACGCGGCCGCAGTTGCGGGCGTCGGCGACCTGCCCGGCGGTACAGGCGGGCCGCAGGCCCTCGTCGCAGGTGCGGACGATGCTCTTCGCCAGGTCGAGCTGCTCCAGGGTGGCGCCGACGGCCCGGTCGCCGTCGAGGCCCTCGGGCAGGTGCAGCGACCAGAACAGCGCGCCCACGTGGCCGCGGCGCAGCCGGGGCACGTCCGTGCCGACGGTGCTCTCGCCGTCCTCTAGGTCGTAGTAGGACAGGCGCTTGAGCGCCCAGGGCAGTCCGTTGTACCCGTCGGCGACGGGGTGGGCGGCGAGGACGGCATGGGCCCGGGTCAGGGGCGCGTCGTCCGGATCGGAGACAGGCTCGTAGGGCTCCGCCGCGACGACACCCTCGTCGGGGTACTGCTCGGTCAGGTCGTCGAACTCTCCGGCTGCGGCGGCCGGGCGCAGGTCGTGCTGGAGATCTGCCATGGCGGCTCCGTACGGTGCTCGTGACGTACGGTCACCGTCGCACGGAGCGAGGGGCCGTTCCTGGTGAGCGGGGCGTTCGGAGTACGGCCCCGGCCTCGGACGGGCGGGCTCTCAGGGCAGCCGGGCCGCGTCGATCACCTCGTCCAGGGTGTCCCGGGAGCGGACCAGGTCGGCGATCATCCGGTCGATGCGGGCGCGCTCGGCGGTGAGGTTGGCGACCAGGCTGGGGGTGGCACGGACCGAGGGGCCGCCGTCCGCGTCCCGCATGCACGGCAGCAGCTGGACGATCTTCTCGCTGCACAGTCCCGCCGCGAACAGCTCCTGGATCCGGATGACCCGGTCCACGGCCGCCTCCGGGTACTCCCGGTGTCCCCCGGGCGTCCGCTCGGCGGAGAGCATGCCCTGCTTCTCGTAGTAGCGCAGCGACCGCTCGCTGACGTTGGTACGCCGGGCCAGTTCACCGATCCGCACGTCCACTCCCGCTCTTGATTCTGACATGCGTGTCAGGTTCTAGCGTAAGGGCATGACGCAGCACACGACAGCACTCTTCGAACCGGCTCGTCTCCCCGGGCTGGACCTGCCCAACCGTCTGGTGATGGCGCCCCTGACCCGCAACAGGGCCGAGGCCGACGGCACCCCGACCCCGCTCATGGCCACGTACTACGCCCAGCGCGCCTCGGCCGGGCTGATCATCGCCGAGGCCTCGACACCGAACCCGGTCGGGCAGACGTATCCGAACATCACCGCCGTCCACAGCCCGGCGCATGTGGCCGGCTGGCGGCAGGTCACGGACGCCGTACGGGACGCGGGCGGGCGGATGTTCCTGCAGCTCCAGCACGGCGGTCGGGTCGGCCACCCGGCGACCAGCGGGCTGACGCCCGTCGCGCCCTCGCCTGTCGCGCTCCCCGAGACGATCTTCACGCCGGAGGGCCACCGGCCGGCCGTGGTGCCCAGGGAGATGACCGCCGAGGACATCCGCACCACCGTCGCCGACTTCGCGAAGGCCGCCCGGAACGCGATCGACGCCGGGTTCGAGGGGGTGGAGGTGCACTCCGCCAACGGCCACCTCCTGCACCAGTTCCTGGCCGCGAACACCAACCTGCGCACCGACGGCTACGGCGGACCGGTCGCGGACCGGATCCGCTTCACGGCCGAGGTGACCGAGGCCGTGGCCGCCGAGATCGGCGCCGGGCGCGTGGGACTCAGGATCTCCCCCGGCAACACCGTCAACGGCATCGCGGAGGGCGAGACCGAGGAGCTCTACCCGGCACTCGCCGAGCGGCTCGGCGGGCTGGGGCTCGCCTATCTGCACCTGGGGTATGCCGACCCCGAGACCCCGGTGTACCGGAAGATGCGCGCCGCATGGCCCGGGGTGATCATCGCCAACCCGGTGCTGGAGGAGATCTCCACCGAGGGCGTACGCCGGGCGTCCGAGGCGCTGCTGGCCGCCGGGGCGGACCTGATCGCCCTCGGCCGGCCCTTCCTCGCCAATCCCGACCTGGTGACACGGCTGCGGCTCGGGGCGCCCCTGAACGAGATGCGCGACCGCTACTTCATGTACGTGGGCGGAGCGGCCGGCTACACCGACTACCCCGCCCTCGACGCTCAGCCGTCGAGCGACTCGATCGTGGCGTTGGACGCCGGCCGCGTCGCCTGAAGGCCACGGGCCACGTCCTCGGCCGCGCCCAGCACCCGTACCGCGTTCTTCCAGGTCAGCTTGGCCAGGTCGGCCTTCGACCAACCCCGGTCGAGCAGTTCCGCGAGGAGGTTCGGGTAGCCGGAGACGTCGTCCAGGCCGTCGGGGGTGAAGGCCGTGCCGTCGTAGTCGCCGCCGATGCCGAGGTGGTCGATACCGGCGACCTCGCGCATGTGGTCCAGGTGGTCGGCGACCGTCGCCACCGTCGCGACCGGGCGCGGCCGGCGCTCCTCGAAGGCGCGGTGGACCTTCATGGCCTCCGCGGTGGTGTCGAGGTGGTGGAAGCCGTGGGCGCGCATGTTCTCGTCGGCCGCGGCCGTCCAGTCCACGGCCGCCTGGAGCACGAACTTCGGCACGAACGTCACCATCGCGACACCGCCGTTGGCGGGCAGCCGCTCCAGGACGTCGTCCGGGATGTTGCGCGGGTGGTCGCACACGGCCCGCGCGGAGGAGTGCGAGAAGACCACCGGGGCGGTGCTCGTGTCGAGCGCGTCCCGCATGGTCGTCGCCGCCACGTGGGAGAGGTCGACGAGCATGCCGACCCGGTTCATCTCCCGGACGACCTCCCGGCCGAACGCGGTGAGGCCACCGGCCCGCGGCTCGTCGGTCGCGGAGTCCGCCCAGTCCACGTTGTCGTTGTGGGTGAGGGTCAGGTACCGCACGCCGAGGCCGTACAGACCGCGCAGGGTGCCCAGGGAGTTGGCGATGGAGTGGCCGCCCTCCGCCCCCATGAGGGAGGCGATACGGCCCTCCCCGCGCGCGGCCTCCATGTCGGCGGCCGTCAGGGCGGGCCGGAGGTCTTCCGGGTGCCGGGCCAGCAACTGCCGTACGCAGTCGATCTGTTCGAGGGTGGCCGCGACCGGGTCCGGCGAGTCCGTGCGGACGTACACCGACCAGTACTGCGCACCGACCCCGCCCTGGCGCAGCCGCGGGATGTCGGTGTGCAGGTGGGCGCTCTGGTCGGCGGCGACATCGCGGGCGTCGAGGTCGTAGCGGACCTGTTCGCGCAGCGCCCAGGGCAGGTCGTTGTGGCCGTCGGCGACCGGGAACTCGCGCAGGAGTTCCCGGGCCGACTCCAGGGAGGTCATCGCCGTCACTTCCCGGCGCCGAAGCCGAAGCCGCCCGAGCCCTCGACCTTGGAGCGCAGGCGCTTGCCCTTCTCGGTGGCCTGGTCGTTCAGCTCCTGCTGGAAGTCGCGCATCCGGCCGCGCAGTTCCTCGTCGTGCGCGGCGAGGATGCGGGCGGCCAGCAGACCGGCGTTGCGGGCACCGGCGACGGAGACCGTCGCGACGGGGACACCGGCCGGCATCTGCACGATCGACAGGAGGCTGTCCATGCCGTCGAGGTACTTCAGCGGCACGGGCACGCCGATGACCGGCAGCGGGGTGACCGAGGCGAGCATGCCGGGCAGGTGGGCGGCGCCGCCGGCCCCGGCGATGATCACCTTGAGCCCGCGGCCGTCGGCCTGCTCGCCGTACGCGACCATCTCGCGCGGCATGCGGTGGGCCGACACGACGTCCACCTCGTAGGGGATCTCGAACTCGTCGAGGGCCTTCGCGGCGGCCTCCATGACGGGCCAGTCGGAGTCCGACCCCATGACGATGCCAACAACAGGGCTCATTCGGTGATGGTGCCTCTCAGGTAGCCGGCTGCGTGACGGGCGCGCTCCAGCACGTCGTCCAGGTCGTCGCCGTAGGTGTTGACGTGTCCGACCTTGCGGCCGGGCTTCACGTCCTTGCCGTACATGTGGATCTTCAGCTGGGGGTCGCGGGCCATGCAGTGCAGGTACGCGGAGTACATGTCCGGGTAGTCGCCGCCGAGGACGTTGACCATGACCGTCCACTCGGCGCGCGGACGCGGGTCGCCGAGGGGCAGGTCCAGGACCGCCCGGACGTGGTTGGCGAACTGGCTGGTGACCGCGCCGTCCATCGACCAGTGGCCGGAGTTGTGCGGGCGCATCGCCAGCTCGTTGACGAGGATGCGGCCGTCGCGGGTCTGGAACAGCTCGACGGCGAGGTGCCCGACGACGTCGAGCTCCTTGGCGATGTTCAGGGCCATCTCCGAGGCCCGGACCGCGAGGTCCTCGTCGAGGCCGGGAGCCGGGGCGATGACCGTGTCGCAGACGCCGTTCACCTGGCGGGACTCCACGACCGGGTAGGCGACGGCCTGGCCGTGCGGGGAGCGTACGACGTTGGCGGCGAGCTCGCGGAGGAAGTCGACCTTCTCCTCGGCGAGCACGGGGACACCGGCCTTGAACGGGTCGGCGGCCTCCTCGACGGAGTCGACGACCCACACGCCCTTGCCGTCGTAGCCGCCGCGGACGGTCTTGAGGACGACGGGGAATCCCTCGCCCTCGGCGGCGAAGGCCGCCACGTCCTGCGGATCGGAGACGATCCTGTGCCTGGGGCAGGGCACGCCGATCGCGTCGAGCTTCGCGCGCATCACGCCCTTGTCCTGGGCGTGCACGAGCGCGTCGGGGCCGGGGCGCACGGGGATGCCGTCCGCCTCCAGGGCTCTGAGGTGTTCGGTGGGTACATGTTCGTGATCGAAGGTGATCACATCGCACCCGCGGGCGAACTCGCGCAGCGTGTCGAGGTCGCGATAGTCGCCGATGACGACATCGCTCACGACCTGCGCAGCTGAGTCCTGCGGGGTGTCACTGAGAAGCTTGAACCTGATGCCCAGCGGGATGCCCGCCTCGTGTGTCATACGAGCGAGCTGGCCACCGCCGACCATGCCGACTACCGGAAACGTCACTCCCTCAGGGTATCGGCCGCGCCAAGGTGGCCGGTTTCCTGCCCCTCCCCGGCCCGGCCCGGACCATCTCCGGCCGTCCACCCGTGTCCGCAGGAAGATCGCGCGGGAGGGTGGTTAGCATGGCTGGGTTGACGCCAACTGAGGGACGGGGGCCTGGACGGCCATGGGACATGGTGCCTCGCGGCTCAGACGGCTCGTTCGCGAAGTCGCCAAATTCGGCGCGGTGGGCGGAGCCGGGGTGCTGGTCAACCTCCTCGTGTTCAACCTGGTGCGGCATGTCACCGACCTCCAAGTGGTGCGCGCGAGCGTCATCGCGACCGTCGTCGCGATCGTCTTCAACTACGTCGGCTTCCGCTACTTCACGTACCGCGACCGCGACAAGAGCCGCCGCACGCGGGAGATGACCCTGTTCCTGCTGTTCAGCGCGGTGGGCCTGGTCATCGAGAACGGCGTGCTGTACGCGGCGACCTACGGCTTCGACTGGAACACCCCGGTCCAGAACAACATCTTCAAGTTCGTCGGCATCGGCATCGCCACGCTCTTCCGCTTCTGGTCGTACCGCACCTGGGTCTTCCGCGCGCTCCCGGCCCGGACGACGGCGCCGGACACCGGATCGACGGTGGAGCAGGAACGGAACAAGCAGCGGGTGCCGTAGCCGCACGATCCGGCGAAGGGCCGGACACGGCCTAGCGGACCATCGGCTCGTCCTCGTCCGTCATCGTCGTCTGTGCGGCGGTGCGGGACAGGAACAGACCGAACACCGGGGGCTTGGTCTGGAGCATTTCCAGGCGGCCGCCGTCCGCTTCCGCCAGGTCGCGGGCGACGGCCAGGCCGATGCCCGTGGAGTTCCGGCCGCTGATCGCCCGCTCGAAGATGCGTGCGCCCAGGTCGGCGGGGACGCCGGGGCCCTCGTCCGTGACCTCGATGACCGCCTGGTTGCCGGTGACGCGGGTACGCAGGGCCACCGTGCCGCCCCCGTGCATCAGGGAGTTCTCGATCAGCGCGGCCAGCACCTGCGCGACCGCGCCGGGCGTGCCGACCGCCTCGAGGTGCCGCTTGCCGGAGCTGACGATCGCCCGGCCCGCGCTGCGGTACGCCGGCCGCCACTCGGCGAGCTGCTGCTGGATGACCTCGTCGAGGTCGAAGGTGACGGCGGAGCCGGTGCGCGGATCGCGGGAGTTGGTCAGCAGCCGCTCGACGACGTCCGTCAGCCGCTCGACCTGCGTGAGCGCGATCGTCGCCTCGTCCTTCACGGTGTCCGGGTCGTCGGTGAGGGTGATCTCCTCCAGCCGCATGGACAGGGCCGTGAGCGGTGTCCGCAGCTGGTGGGAGGCGTCCGCGGCCAGACGGCGTTCGGCGGTGAGCATGCGCGCGATGCGCTCGGCGGAGCCGTCCAGCACGTCCGCCACCCGGTCCAGCTCGGGCACGCCGTACCGCTTGTGCCGGGGGCGGGGGTCGCCCGAGCCGAGCCGCTCGGCCGTCTCCGCGAGGTCGGTCAGCGGCGACGCCAGCCGGTTCGCCTGGCGGACCGCCAGCAGCACCGCGGCCACCACCGCCAGCAGCGCGACCAGCGCGATGATCAGCAGCGTGCGGCCGACCTCGCGGGTCACCGAGGAGCGGGGCTCCTCGACGGTGACCGTCTCGCCCTCCTCGCCGGGAGCGGTCGCGCTGATGACGTCACCGGACGGCTTGGTGCCGACCTCGATGGGCGCTTCCCCGGGGAGTCGGATCACCGCGTAGTAACGGTTCTGTGTGACCTGCTCGCGCAGCACCTCGGCGTCGACCTGCTGCTCGCCGAAGAGCCGGCTGTCGACGATGCTGGCGAGGCGGACCGCCTCGGACTCCACCCGTTCCTGGGCGCTGTTGCTGATCGTCCGGGTCTCGACGATGACGAGCGAGACACCGAAGACGGCGATCACGACCAGCACCACGGCGAGCGTGGACTGGATCAGTCGGCGGCGCATGTCCTGTTACCCGTGCCTGCCTGCCCCGTGGCTCAGCTCTTCTCGAAACGGAAGCCCACACCGCGCACGGTGGCGATGTAGCGGGGGTTGGCCGCGTCGTCGCCGAGCTTCTTGCGCAGCCAGGAGATGTGCATGTCGAGGGTCTTGGTCGACGACCACCAGGTCGTGTCCCAGACCTCGCGCATCAGCTGGTCGCGGGTGACGACCCGGCCCGCGTCGCGCACCAGTACCCGCAGCAGGTCGAACTCCTTGGCGGTGAGCTGGAGCTCCTCCTCGCCCATCCAGGCGCGGTGCGACTCGACGTCGATGCGCACGCCGTGCGTGGCGGGCGGCTGCTGCGGTTCGGCGGCACCGCGCCGCAGCAGGGCCCGGACGCGGGCGAGCAGCTCGGCGAGCCGGAAGGGCTTGGTGACGTAGTCGTCGGCGCCCGCGTCGAGCCCGACGACGGTGTCCACCTCGTCGGCGCGCGCGGTCAGGATGAGAATCGGGATGGTGTGGCCCTCGCCACGCAGGCGGCGGGCCACCTCGAGACCGTCCATGCCGGGCAGACCCAGGTCGAGCACGACCAGGTCGACGCTGCCCTGCAGTCCTGCGTCGAGAGCGGTGGGGCCGTCCTCACGCACCTCGACCTCGTAGCCCTCCCGGCGCAGAGCGCGGGCCAGCGGCTCCGAGATGGACGCGTCGTCCTCGGCGAGCAGTACACGGGTCATGAGGTGATGGTAGACCTGCGAGGCTGTGAGCTGGGGTGTGACCGGAAGCGTTGATTCTTACCGTTGGCATACCCACTTCTTACGTTCCCGGGGAACGCGGACGAACCTCTGTCTATGGGGTGCGATCCTGGTAAGGACCTTGGAAACAGGGCTCACGGTTCCCCTGACACCTGTGATCCTCCTCTCAAGTCCTTCCATATGCCGCCGTGTCCTGCCGTATGGTGAATCAACGTCTGTAGCCCTAGGCGACCTTCTGAGGCGCTCTGCCTCGAAGGTTTCTTTTGTGTGGCCGGGCCTCCTCGTGCGGCGACGCGCGAGAGGCGTGGATCCCGGTGGCGACCGCCCACCGCTCCGTGCCCCGGAGCGGACCCCCGTAGGCGTCGGGCGGACGGCCGTACGCCTGTCTCTTATACACAT
>KL569118.1:10988-13323 GCA_000715635.1 Streptomyces violaceus
TCAGAGATGTGTATAAGAGACAGCCACCGGGCGCACCACCGCTGAAGCGGGGCGCGTCCCGACCAGCAAGGAACGACCATGGCGTCCAGCCTGACGAAGGACTCGGCCCCCCCGAGCACCCCCGGCTCCGAGAAGACCTTCTTCGGCCACCCCCGCGGACTGGCCACTCTCTTCATGACCGAGATGTGGGAGAGGTTCTCCTACTACGGCATGAGGGCCCTGCTCCCGCTGTACCTGGTGGCCCCGGGTGGCCTGCACCTGCCCGCGGGCACGGCGACGGCGATCTACGCCGTGTACCTGTCGCTGGTGTACCTGCTCACCCTGCCCGGCGGCTGGTTCGCCGACCGCGTGCTCGGCCCCCGCAAGACGGTCGCCGTCGCGGGCCTGGTCATCATGCTCGGCCACCTGTGCCTCGCGCTGCCCGCCGCCGCGAGCTTCTACGCCGGCCTGGGCCTCGTCGCCATCGGTTCCGGTCTGCTGAAGGCCAACATCTCCACGATGGTCGGCCACCTCTACGACGGCCCGGAGGACCCGCGCCGGGACGGTGGCTTCACGGTCTTCTACATCGGCATCAACCTCGGTGCCTTCATCGCTCCGCTGGTGATCGGCACCGTCGGTGAGAACATCAACTGGCACCTGGGCTTCGCCCTGGCCGCGCTCGGCATGGCACTGGGCCTCGTGCAGTTCCTGCTCGGCGGACGCCACCTGAGCGCGCGGAGCAGTGAGGTCCCGACCCCGCTGTCGCCCGCCGAGAAGGCGTCCACCCTGCGCAAGGGCCTGATCTGGCTGGCCATCGCCGTGGTCTTCTACGGCCTCGTCGGCGGCACCGGCCACTTCACCCTGAACTGGGCGCTGATCCCGCTCACGCTCCTCGGCCTGATCGTGCCGATCCTGGTCATCTCACGCATCATGCGGGACAAGGACCTGGACACCGCCGAGCGGTCGAAGGTGTCGGCGTACATCTGGTTCTTCGTCGCCGCCGCCGTCTTCTGGATGATCTACGACCAGGGTGGCTCGACCCTGTCGCTCTTCGCCGAGAAGAGCGCCGACAACAGCATCCTCGGCTGGGAGTTCCCGGTCTCCTGGTACCAGTCGGTCAACCCGGTCATGATCATGGCTCTGGCGCCCGTCTTCGCCTGGCTGTGGCTGTGGCTGAACCGGCGCGGCAAGGAGCCGAGCACCATCGTGAAGTTCGCCTCCGGTCTGGTGCTGGTGGGTGTGTCCTTCTTCGTCTTCCTCGCCCCGCTGTCGATCGCGGAGGGCGGTCACAAGGCCGCGGCGATGTGGCTGGTCGCGATCTACTTCACGCAGACCGTCGGTGAGCTGACGCTGTCGCCGGTGGGTCTGTCCGTGACGACGAAGATGGCGCCGGCGAAGTACGCCTCCCAGATGATGGGCGTCTGGTTCCTCGCGGTCACCGCGGGCGACTCCGTCACCGCGCTGCTGTCCAACCCGGCCGTCGGCGGGATCAACCTCGACCGGATGGGCTTCGTGGCGCTGGAGGCGGCGCTCGCCGTGGTCGCCGGTTTCGCGGTCTACATGTTCCGCAAGAAGGTCAAGGGGCTCATGGGCGACGTCCGCTGACCCGCCCCGCCGGGCCATGACGAAGGGCCGCCGCATCCCGAGGGTGCGGCGGCCCTTTCGCGTGCGCGAGGGCGTTCGCGCTCGTCAGGCCTTCGTCGTCGGGTCTCTCCCGGGTGACGCCGAGGGCCGGTCCACGTCGTCCGGGCCGGCGTCGGGGGTGACCCAGGGCAGGGGGGCCGGTGCCGTGGCAGGGGTGTGCGCGTCTGTGTCCGTCCCGGCGCTCCTTTTCGTCATCCGCGGCAGTGCGGGCAGCCCCGTACGACGGGCCGGGCGGGCCGCGTGGCCGGGGTGGCGAGGCCGTACGTGGTCCACCACGGCCAGGCCGGCGCGGAACAAGGCCGCCGGTACGACCAGGAGGGCCAGGACCCAGAACAGGGTCACGCCCCAGGGGCGGCCCACGCCCCAGGGGTGTTCGGCGAGGACCTTGCCGCCGTACTTCAGGGACACCGTGTAGTCGCCGTGCGCCCCGGCCGCGAGCTCCACGGGCAGCTCGATGCGGGCCTCGCCGCCGGGCCGGATCGTGCCGCGCCATCGCTGGTCCTGCCACTGCGGGGCGAACACGCCGTGCGCGGTGCCGACCTGGAAGACGGGGTTCTTCACGGGGGACGTGCCGACGTTGCCGACGGTGACCTCGAGGGTCCGGGCGGGCGGGGAGCCGAACCAGGTCAGCAGTCCGTCGGAGCCGCGCAGCCGGGTGTCAGCGAGCAGGGAGAGCCGCCCGCCGGACCGTTCCGCGGGTAGCGGCTCCCCC
>KL569118.1:13628-13864 GCA_000715635.1 Streptomyces violaceus
AGCAGCGTCAGCAGGGCACGCGCCCGCCAGCCGCTCCCGGTGACGGTGACCGAACCACCCGCCCCGGCCTGCGCCTTGGACAACTCGACCCGGGGCCCGTCCACCGCCCCGACGGGCCCGGCCCCCGCCAGAACCAGCAGAAACACCAGCAGAACCGACAGCGACAGGTACGGAAGACGTGCGACGCACGACATCGGCGGCTCCAGCGGTCGTCCGGACGGACACACACCCTCGGC
>KL569118.1:14070-14248 GCA_000715635.1 Streptomyces violaceus
CGGCGGCCCGAGCAGCCAACTGCACCAGGCGTCCGGGTCGGGCGTGCGGCGTCGGCTCCGGCGGGCATCCGGGCTGGCACACACCCTCGGCGGCCCGAGCAGCCGACTGCACCAGGCGTCCGGGTCGGGCGTGCGGCGTCGGCTCCGGCGGGCATCCGGGCTGGCACACACCCTCGGC
>KL569119.1:0-3194 GCA_000715635.1 Streptomyces violaceus
GGCGCAGCGGCACCTCGTCTCGCCGAGTTGCGCACCCACCCTGTCCCGGCACCGTCGCCCGGCACCCGCCTGTCACAGATGATCGACAAATCCAGGGCGCCCACAGCCCACGGAGTTACCCTCACGCTTGGACGGCCACCCGGTCGTCAGGGACCGGACCGCCGTCCAACCGCCGAGGTGGGGGAAACACCGTATGCGCGCACTGCGAATACTGCTGATCGTCGTCGTGATCCTGGGCGGGCTCTTCGTGATCGCCGACCGCGTCGCGTTGAACTTCGCCGAGGACGAGGCCGCCGACCGCCTGAAGACGACGGAGAACCTCTCGGCGACCCCCGACGTCTCCATCAAGGGCTTCCCGTTCCTCACCCAGGTCGCCGGCGGTTCGCTGGACGACATCGAGGTCGGCATCCAGGACTACGAGGCCGCCGCGGGCAACGGCGGCCAGAAGATCCGGATCGACGACCTCAAGGCCGACATGCAGGGCGTCGAGTTCTCCGGCGACTACAGCTCCGCCACCGCCACCAGCGCCACCGGCACCGCGACCATCGCCTACGACGAACTGCTGAAGACGGCGAAGTCCGAACCGACCCAGGTCGCCCCGGGCGTCACCGCCAACGTCGTCGGCCTCTCCGACGGCGGCAACGGAAAGATCAAGGTCACCGTCGAGGCCACCGTCCTCGGCACCAAGCTGCCCGAGCCGGTCTCCGTGCTCAGCTCGGTGACGGTGGTCGACGGCGAAGTGCGGGTGAAGGCCGACGGCCTGCCCAAGTTCGGCGGCGTCGACATCGCCGAGTCCCGCGTCCGGGCCATCACCGACTTCCAGCAGAAGATCGACGGCCTGCCCGGCGGCATCCAGCTGGACAAGGTCCAGGCGGCGCCGAACGGCGTGGAGATCACGGTGAAGGGTTCCAACGTCCGGCTGGCCGGGTAGGGAAGGCGCGAGGCGGTCGGACCGACCAGGGCTGTCCGGTGAGCGAGACGGCGGAGTCCGTAGCGTAGATGTGACGGCGAATATTGGCGGCCGGAAACCGTGCGCGAGACGCACGGAGAGGTCGCCGATCCCATATGGCGGATCTTTGCGTCTCAGTATGCGACACGCCGGTGACACGCGCACCCTGCCGTCCCTACGATCGACGGCATGAAGCGACAGGCGGATCTCACGAAGCGGCGGGCAGTAGACCTGTGCCGCGTCGCCGCCATGCTCTGTCGCACCTTCTGAGCGATCGCGTCGGCCCGCTCCGACGCGCGCATCCCCGCCGCCCTGCATCAAGGGCACCCGTGCGCCGCCCTCGTCATGGGCGCGCACCCCTGCATACCTCGCACGCCCCGCCGTAACTGCCCCGGAGGAGAAAGAGCATGAGCCGCAGCGACGTCCTGGTAGACGCCGACTGGCTTCAGGAGCACCTGGACGACTCGAGCATCGCGATCGTCGAGGTGGACGAGGACACGTCCGCGTACGACAAGAACCACATCAAGAACGCGATCCGCATCGACTGGACCAAGGACCTCCAGGACCCGGTGCGCCGTGACTTCGTCACGCAGGAGGGCTTCGAGAAGCTCCTGTCGGACAAGGGCATCGGCAACGACCACACGGTGGTCCTGTACGGCGGCAACAACAACTGGTTCGCCTCGTACGCGTACTGGTACTTCAAGCTGTACGGCCACGACAACGTCAAGCTCCTCGACGGCGGCCGCAAGAAGTGGGAGCTCGACGCCCGCGAGCTCGTCGCCGGCGACGAGGTGCCCGAGCGTCCGAAGACGGACTACAAGGCCAAGGCCCAGAACACGTCCATCCGCGCCTTCCGCGACGACGTCGTGGCGGCCATCGGTTCGCAGAACCTGGTCGACGTGCGCTCGCCCGACGAGTTCTCCGGCAAGCTGCTCGCCCCCGCCCACCTGCCGCAGGAGCAGTCCCAGCGCCCCGGCCACGTGCCGAGCGCCCGGAACATCCCGTGGTCCAAGAACGCCAACGACGACGGCACCTTCAAGTCGGACGACGAGCTCAAGGAGCTCTACGCCGAGGAGAGCGTCGACCTGGCCAAGGACACCATCGCCTACTGCCGCATCGGTGAGCGCTCCGCGCTGACCTGGTTCGTGCTGCACGAGCTGCTCGGTGTGGAGAACGTCAAGAACTACGACGGCTCCTGGACCGAGTACGGCTCCCTGGTGGGCGTGCCGATCGAGCTCGGCGCCAACAAGTAAAGAACCGACCGACCTTTCCAGACCTCTTCAGGAGTACGACATGTGTGGTGCGAAGGCCGGCGGCCCCGACGCCTCGACGATCAAGCCCGGTGAGACCACGATCCAGGGTCAGGTGACCAAGGACGGCGAGCCCGCGGTGGGCTACGTGCGTCTGCTGGACTCGACCGGCGAGTTCACGGCCGAGGTGCCGACCTCGGCGACCGGACAGTTCCGCTTCTACGCGGCCGAGGGCACCTGGACCGTTCGTGCCCTCGTGCCCGGCGCCACCGCCGACCGCACGGTCGTCGCCCAGCAGGGCGGACTTGCGGAGGTCGCGATCGCCGTCTGACGGCGACAGGTTCTCAAGGGCCGCACCCCCCGGGTTGGACGCCTGGGGTGCGGCCCTTCGGGCTGCCCGGACCTACGCTGGACGTATGTACGCACGACGGCGGCGCACGTACTTCGCGATGATGGGCGGCTGCATCGCCCTCTTCGTCCTGGCCTGGGGCGTCGTACGCCTCTGGTCGATTCCCGTGGCCGTCGGCATGTGCGTCGTGGCCATGGTCATCCCGCCCGTCGCCGCGATGGTCGCGAACCGCCGGGGCCCCGACGACCGCTGGTGGGACGACCCGTCCGGGGATCCCCAGTCCGACGAGTGGTGGGACGAGCTGGACGGCAAGAAGCGCCGACGCTGAACCGACCAGGGGAGGGCCCATGCGCCTGACGGCGGCGACACTGGACGCACCGAACGCCCGTGAGCTGGCCGCCTTCTACCTGCGGCTGCTGCCCGGCTGGCGGGTGTGGCGTGGGGAGGATTGGCAGGACTGGGTGCACATCCGGCCGCCGGACGGTGGCACGGGACTGTCCTTCCAGACCGAGCCCGCTTACCGGCCACCCGTCTGGCCGAGCGCGCCGGACCGGCAGCAGATGATGATCCACCTCGACATCGAGGTCGACGACCTGGAGCGGGAGACCGCGCGGGCCGTCGCCGCGGGCGCGCGGCTCGCCGAGTT
>KL569119.1:3449-7330 GCA_000715635.1 Streptomyces violaceus
CGCAGGCCGATGTCCGGGTGCTCCTCGACCCCGCGGGCCACCCGTTCTGCCTCCACACGGAGGTCGCGGAGGCGTCTCAGTAGACGAGGGCCTGGGTGTCGTCCGCCATGGACTCCTGGACGAAGACCTGTGCGCCCGCGATGCGGACACCTTCGATGACGTCCTTCTCCGTGATCTCGCGGCGGGCCGCGCACTGCGTGCACAGGGTGACGCGGCCGGCCGCGAGGACCGAGTCGAGCAGGTCGGGCAGCGGGGCCGCGTGCGGGAGGTCGAAGTCGGCGGCGCGGCCGGGGAGGGCGTACCAGGCGGATTCGCCGGTCAGCCACAGGGAGACCTCGACGCCGCTGGCGACGGCGACCGCCGCCACCGTGAACGCCTGGGAGCACCGCTCGGGGGCGTCGGCCCCCGCCGTCACCTTGATCACGAGCTTCTTCGCCATAGCCGGAATCGTAGTGCCGAAGACGCCCGCGTAAGCTGGCCTCGGCCCTGTGCACCCATTCGCACCTCGCTCAAGGAGCACCCCGTGGAGCTTTTCTTCGAAATCCTGTTGGTCCTGGTCGCCGTGGGCGTCCTCGCCTTCGCCGGACTGACCGTGAAGAAGCTGTACCAGGGCCAGCGCTGACCCCCGTCTAGGAAGTTCCCATGATCGAGATCCCGTCCGACCTTCACAAGGACCTCGTCCCGCTCGCCTTCCTGCTCGGAAACTGGGCGGGTGCCGGTGTGCACGACTTCCCCGGCTCCGAGAAGTGCAACTTCGGGCAGGAGGTCACCTTCACCCACGACGGCCGGGACTTCCTGGAGTACCACTCGCACTCCTGGGTGCTCGACCAGGACGGCAACAAGGTCCGTCCGCTGGAGTCCGAGCACGGCTTCTGGCGCATCGACCCCAACCGCAAGGTCGAGGTGACGATGACCCGCGACGACGGCGTCATCGAGATCTGGTACGGCGAGCTGGCCGACCAGAAGCCCCAGATCGACCTGGTCACCGACGCCGTCGCCCGCACCGCCGCCTCCCAGCCGTACACCGGCGGCAAGCGGCTATACGGCTACGTCAAGAGCGACCTGATGTGGGTCGGCGAGAAGCAGACCCCCGAGGTCGAGCTGCGCCCCTACATGTCCGCCCATCTGAAGAAGGTCGTCACCCCGGAAGAGGTCGAGCGGTGGGCCAAGGCCCTCCCCGACGACATGCCGGACGACGGCATCGCCTTCTTCAAGTAGTTCTAGACTCGAGGTGTGGTGAGCACCGACTGGAAGAGCGATCTGCGGCAGCGCGGCTACCGGCTGACCCCGCAGCGGCAACTCGTGCTCGAAGCCGTGGACACCCTGGAGCACGCGACCCCCGACGACATCCTCGTGGAAGTGCGGAAGACGGCGTCGGGGGTCAACGTCTCCACCGTCTACCGGACCCTGGAGCTCCTGGAGGAGCTTGGGCTGGTCAGCCACGCCCATCTGGGACACGGGGCGCCGACGTACCACCTCGCGGACCGGCACCACCACCTCCACCTGGTCTGCCGTGACTGCCAGAACGTCATCGAGGCGGACGTCTCCGTGGCCGCCGAGTTCACCGACAAGCTGCGGCAGTCGTTCGGCTTCGACACCGACATGAAGCACTTCGCGATCTTCGGCCGGTGCCAGGACTGCGCTCTCAAGGCTTCAACTACCGAGTCGTAGGCTTACGTATATGAAGAGCCCCCTGCTGACCCTGCCCGGCGCCGTCCCCGCCGAGGGCGTGGACGAAGGCGTCGCCGCCCACTACGGCGACCTGTTCCGCGAGCAGCGTGCCCTCGCCGACGGCACCGGTTTCGTGGACCTCTCGCACCGGGGGGTCGTCGCCGTCACCGGCGAGGACCGGCTGGCCTGGCTGCACCTGCTGCTCACCCAGCACATGAGCGAGCTCCCCGCGGGCCGGGCCACCGAGGCGCTGATCCTCTCCGCGAACGGCCACATCGAGCACGCCCTGTATCTCGTCGACGACGGCGAGACGGTCTGGGCCCATGTGGAGCCGGGCACCCAGGACGCGCTGATCGCGTATCTGGAGTCGATGAAGTTCTTCTACCGGGTCGAGGTCGCCGACCGCACGGCCGACACCGCGGTGGTGCACCTGCCGGCCGGCTCCATCGCCGAGGTGCCGCAGGGCGTCGCCGTACGGGAGACGCCGCACGGCCGGGACCTGTTCCTGCCCCGTGCCGACCTGGAGGCGTACGCCGGGCAGGCCGGGCCGCCGGCCGGGATCCTGGCCTACGAGGCGCTGCGCGTGGAGCAGCACCGGCCCCGGCTCGGTTTCGAGACCGACCACCGCACCATCCCGCACGAGCTGGGCTGGATCGGCTCGGCGGTGCACCTGCAGAAGGGCTGCTACCGGGGGCAGGAGACGGTCGCCCGCGTGCAGAACCTGGGCAAGCCGCCCCGCCGGCTGGTCTTCCTGCACCTGGACGGCAGCGAGGTCCACCTGCCCGTGGCCGGCACCGAGGTCCGGCTCGCGGACGACGGCCCCGACGGCCGGAAGATCGGCTTCATCACGACCTCCGTACGCCACCACGAGCTCGGCCCGGTCGCCCTCGCGCTGGTGAAGCGGAACGTGGCCCTGGACGCCCGGCTGGTGGCCGGGGACACGGCCGCGGCCCAGGAAGTCGTCGTCGCGCCGTAGGACTTGTAGATCTTTCGGGTCAGATTTCGATCTGCCCGGTGATCAGATCTCGATCTGCACGGTGAACGGGCCGTCGTTCGTCAGTGATACGCGCATCGCGGCGCCGAAGCGGCCCGTGGCCACCGTCGCGCCCAGTGAGCGCAGCTGGGCGACGACCTCGTCGACGAGCGGCTCGGCGACATCGCCGGGGGCGGCGGCGTTCCAGGTGGGGCGGCGGCCCTTGCGGGCGTCGCCGTAGAGGGTGAACTGGCTGATCACCAGGAGCGGGGCGTCGATGTCGCTGCAGGACTTCTCGTCGTGCAGCATGCGGATCGACCACAGTTTGCGGGCCAGCTGGGCCGCCTTCTCCTTGGTGTCCTCGTGCGTGACGCCGACGAGGACGCACAGCCCCTCGCCCTCGATCGCGCCCACGGTCTCGCCGTCCACGACGACGCTCGCGCCGTCCACCCTCTGCACCACTGCTCGCATACGTCCATCATGCAGGGCGGTGAACGCGCGAACGCGGGCGGTGCGCGCATGGCACGAACGGGTGGTTTGCGCCGGGCGCCAACGGGCCCTGCACGGCCGTATTTTGCTGCTTAACCGCCCATCTGGGGTCTATCGGGGGCACTCGTTCCCATAGCGGCCAGTTGGGGTGGCACGATGCTTGCACACACCGGTCGAGGGGACGGTTGAGGCACATGAGCACATCAAGCACCGGGCAGCAGTCGGGGACTGTCTGGTCGGCGTACACGGGGATCGGGGCGCCGGAGTACCACCGGCCGCCCACACAACGCACGGACAGCCCGCGGCTGCCCTCGGACGCTCCCGAGCCCGATCAGACCGCGCTGAGCCTGCCCGCGCTGCGCACGCTGCGCCGCGAGGCCCAGCGCGACGAGGCCGACCTCAGCTACGTACGGCGGCTGCTCCAGGGGCGGATCGACATCCTGCGCGCGGAGTTGGCACGGCGTGCACCGGCGGACGTGACCGCCGTCGCCGCACCAGCGGAGGCGTCCGTCGTGGAGAGGCTGGCGGAGATCCTGCGGGACGCCCCGGCCCGGCACCGCTCCTCCGCCCGCCATGTGACCCTGGGCGTCCCGCAGGGCGAGGAGTCCCGGCGGCTGGCCGCGGAGATGCTCGGCGAGGTCGAGCTGTCCGACCTGGACGCGCGCACGGACCTGGAGCTGAACACGGCGATGGGACGGCTCGTGCGCTACGAGCAGCAGGTCTCCCTGTCTCTTATACACATCTCTGA
>KL569119.1:7508-8075 GCA_000715635.1 Streptomyces violaceus
CGGCCGACGAGTGCAGCGCGGAGATCGCCCGCCGGTACCGCGAGGGGGAGGCGCAGGTCGACGACCTGCTGGTCTGAGCCCGCTCGGGGGCTCCTGGGGGAGGGCCGGTCGGATATTTGCGCGACACCGACCGGCCCTCCGCCTAGCGTGAGCCCATGGCCCCCACTTCCCGCGCCGGCGACATCGACGTACGCCCCATCTCCGAAGCCGAACACGCCGAATGGCTGCGTGCCGTGCACACCGGCTTCCTGCGGGGGCCCGTCGTCTCCGCGGAGGAGATCGAGGGCCGTCGCCGGAACTTCGTCCCGGGCCGCTTCCTCGGCGCCTTCGACGGCGGCCGGTGCGTGGCGACCTTCCGGTCCTTCGCGCAGGAGCTCACGGTCGTGGGCGGGGCGACCGTCCCGGCCGACGCCGTCACGGGGGTCACCGTCACCGCCACCCACCGCCGCCGCGGGCTGCTCAGCCGGATGATGGCGCGGGACCTGGCGGCCGCGAAGGACCGCGGGGACGTCGTGGCGACGCTGATCGCCGCCGAGTACCCGATCTACGGCCGGTACGGCTTCGGGC
>KL569119.1:8223-8687 GCA_000715635.1 Streptomyces violaceus
TCTACGGCCGGTACGGCTTCGGGCCGGCGGCCTGGATGGCCGAGTGGACGGTCGATGTGCCGCGCGCCGGCCTCGACGCCCGCTGGGCGGGCCCGGCGGACGGCGGGCGGATCGATCTGGTGGACGGCGACGACGTCCGCAAGCTCGGCCCCGAACTGCACGAGCGGCTGCGCCGTACCCAGCCCGGCGTCGTCGACCGCGACGAGCTGTGGTGGAAGCTGAACACCGGCGCCGTACGGTTCGACCCGGCGTGGACGATGCCCTTCTTCGCCGTGTACCGCTCGGCGTCCGGCGAGGTCGAGGGCATGGCCGCGTACGAGGTGGACGACAACTGGGGCGAGGCCAAGCAGCCGTTGAACACGGCGACCGTGAGATGGCTGATCGGGGCGACACCGGCCGCGGAGCGCGCCCTGTGGCAGTACCTCTGCTCCATCGACTGGGTCGTGAAGGTGAAGAGCGGCTGG
>KL569119.1:8928-19371 GCA_000715635.1 Streptomyces violaceus
GCACTTCCTGCCGGATCCGCGGGCGGCCAGGATCACGTCGCTGGCGGACTTTCTGTGGGTGCGGATCCTGGACGTCGTACGGGCACTGGAGGCGCGGACGTACGAGGGGGAGGGGACGCTGGTGCTGGAGGTCGCCGGTGTGGACGGTCTGACCGGCGGGCGGTACCGGCTGGAGGCCTCCGCTGCCGGGGCGTTCTGTACGCCGACCACCGAGAGCGCTGAACTGGCTCTGGAGATAGGTGAGTTGGGGGCGCTGTGGCTGGGGGACGAGTCGGCGGTGCGGTTGGCGGCGCTGGGGCGGGTGCGGGAAGAACGAGCGGGCGCCGCCCGGAAGGCCGACGCCCTGCTGCGTACGTCCAGGCGGCCTTGGTGCCCGGACATGTTCTGAGCCGCTCCCTTCCGCCGAGGTACAGGGACCCGCATCCGTAGCGAGCTGTTCGGTTGTGGTTGTTGTGCGGTGGTGCTCACCGACCGGGCTCCCGGCTCCCCTCCGGAAGGGAGGCCCGTAGGTGGAGGGTGGATGGCCAACCCCTTGAAGGTCTGACCATGTTTCCTAAGTTGGTGACCAACTTCACTGTACTTATCTCCGCTTGGAAGCGTCTCATAACCACCTAGCACTGAACTGCCGGAAGATGGCGGGAAGTTGTACTGTTTGGTTGTGGACCCGGAACACACCTCCGTCAATGGACGGAAGAGGTCGCAACGGCCACAGAGAACACATCAAGAGGTGGCCGACGAACTGCGCGCCCGGATCAGGTCAGGAGTACTGCGGTCCGGTGAGCGCATGCCGACACAGGCGCAGCTGGCCGACGAGTTCGGCGTCGAGCGCGGTGCCGTACGCCAGGCGCTGCGCATCCTGCAGTCCGAACAGCTGCTCACCAATGTGTCCAAGGGGAGCCCGGCGACCGTCGCCTCCGACCTCGCCAGGGCGCTGACCGGCCCGCAGGCCCCGCCACTGCCCACGACCGTGGGCCTCGCGCCCCGGATCGCCACGGCGTTCGCGGCGGAGCACGTCGAGATCGACGCCGTGTGCCTGACCTCCATCTCCCTCACGCTGGCGATCGGCGAACCCCTGCGGCAGATCCACGCCGGACGGCTGAAACCGGCCAAGGTCGACGTCCGGGTCCTGCTGCCCAGCCGGGACATCGACCTCGCCTTCCCGGTGCCGGTCGGGGGGCGCGGCGACGACTGGGTGCACGAGCGGTGGCTGGCGATGCGCAACGCCCAGGGGCAGGTCCTCCAGCACAATCTGCTGGCCCTGCGCGCCACGCACGGTATCGATGTGCACGTCACGTTCCGGGCCCTGCCCTTCACCCCGCCGGTGAAGCTGTACCTGCTCAACGGCTCGGAGGCGCTGTTCGCGTACTACACGCTGACGCGCCGGGAGGCCGAGATCGACCACGAGCAGAGGGAGATGTACGACGCGCGGGGCACCCAGTCGATGCTGTTCTCCTTCCGGCAGGGCCCCGGCCTGCGCGACACGACCTTCGTCGAGCAGTCGCACCTCTGGTTCAACGCACTGTGGGAGACGATCAGTTCGGAGCTGGTGCTCACGAGCTCATAGGGCGGTCCGCAGCACCAGCAGCGCCAGCACGACGGCTCCTGTGGAGCTGACCGCCGAGTTGTTGGACTTGAGCCCCACGGTGAGGAGGAGCAGGCCGACGATGCCGACCGGGCCGTACTTCCACTGGACGAACTGCTCGAAGGCGACGACTGCGATGGCTGCGAGAAGAGTGAGGGCGGGCATTGGTTTCCCCCTTCGGAGGTTCGGAAGCAAAACTTCCGCCAACTCAAGGGAGTTGGCAACCAACTCTGATTAAGTTGTCCCCACTTGGCCCCTAGTTATAAACAACTTCCAAACAACTCCCGCCAGATGGATCAAAGTTGTAGCGTTTGGTCGTGACCCAGGAGAACGTGGCAGTGAACGGCAGCAGAAGGTTCTCGCCCCAGGAGATCGCCGACAACCTGCGGGAACGCATCCGCACGGGTGAGCTCAAGCCCGGGGACCGGCTGCCCACCCAGGCCGACCTCGCGGAGGAGTTCGGCGTGGAACGCGGCGCCGTCCGCCAGGCCCTGCGGGCGCTCCAGGAGGACGGTCTCCTCACCAACGTCAGCAAGGGCAGCCCCCCGCGGATCGCCGCGCCCGCTCCGGCCCGGGGCGAGCCCCAGCCCACGATGGTGGGTCTGGCGCCACGGCTGACCGAGGCGTTCTCGGCACGTCGCGTACGCGTGGACGTGGTCTGCCACACCGCGGAGACCCTGATGGTCGCCATCGGCGAACCGCTCCGCCTGATCCACGAGGGCCGTATCCACCCCGAGTCGATCGACGTCCGCATCCTCGTCCCGTCCCGGGACATCGAGCTGGCCTTCCCCGTCCCCGTGGAGGCCCACGGCGACGACAACCCGGTCCACCAGCGCTGGCTGGCCATGCGCAACGCCCAGGGCCAGGTCCTCCAGCACAACTTCCTGGCCCTGCGCTCCACGCACGGCATCGACGTACACGTCACGTTCCGCGCGCTGCCCTTCACCCCGCCGGTGAAGCTGTACCTCCTCAACCAGGAGGAGGCGCTGATCGGCTACTACATGCTGACCAGGCGCGAGGAGGAGTGGGGCAGCCGGACCCTGGACATGTACGACGTCCTCGGCTCCCAGTCCCTCCTCTTCTCCTTCCTGAAACGAGCGGGCCAGCGGGACGCGGCGTTCGTCCAGGAATCCCAGAAGTGGTTCGACGCCCTCTGGGAAACCATCACGACGGACCTGACACTCTCCTAGTGACTCCTGATACGACGAAGACTGGTTCGGTGACAGTCGAGACCGAGAACGATCAGCACCATCTCCTGGCTCTGATCAAACGTGCCCGTGTCGTGCTCTGGGACTTCGACGGGCCCGTCTGCCGTCTGTTCGCCGGGCACTCGGCGGACGGTGTGGCGAGCGACCTGGTGTCCTGGCTGGAGGGCCGTGGGCTCCACGGCCTGCTGACGGACACGGAACGCGAGTCGCTCGACCCGCAGGTCGTCCTGCGCGCCGTGGACCGCCGGCATCCCGGCAGCGACCTCGCCGCCGAGCTGGAGGAACGGCTCACCCAGGAGGAGCTGCGGGCCGCGTCCTCGGCGATGCCGACCCCGTACGCGGATCCGCTGATACGCACCTGGTCGGCGGTGGGCTCCCGGCTCGCCATCGCCACCAACAACTCCCCGCGGGTGGTGCGCAAGTACCTCGAAAGCCGCGGCCTCGTCGGCTGCTTCGCCCCCCACATCTACGGCCGCACCGAGGAGCTCAGCCACCTGAAGCCGGACCCCCACTGCCTCAACCGGGCGCTGAACGCCATGGGTGCCGCCCCGGCCGACGCCCTGATGATCGGCGACACCCCCTCGGACCACGAGGCGGCGGTACGGGCCGGGGTGCCGTTCCTCGGGTACGCGAACAACCCCCGGAAGGCCAAGATCCTGAGGGAAGCGGGAGCCGGCACCGTGGTCGAGTCCCTGGAGCGCGTACTGGAACTACTGCGCGGCTAGGCCCGCTGTCCGGGCGGGCGCCCCGGTCACCCGGGAGGGGATGAGTTCGGCTCGATAGCCGGGTTCTCCCCTGATCACGGCGTCCGGTGGAGTAACGTGCCTTCCCCCTTACACCATCCGCACCACCGGGGCAGGCTGAACCACCCAATGACACCCCCATCGGTCTCCGGTGCTCGGCAGCGAGCAGTCGAGATGAGCGGCGACCCGAACCTGGTCAAGGGGCCGCTCAAGGGGTACCACCACGAGACCTACGTCCTCGCGTTGCCCGGTGGGACACGAACCGTCAAGGTCCGTGAGCCGCGCTCCGAGATCCTGTGGTTCGACCGCCGGTGCTTCAGGTCGGAGGAGGAGCTGCTCCGCGCCCTCCAAGGGCACATCAGCCGTGTCCCCGGCATCGTCGACGTCGCCGGCATGGCGCTTCAGGGCTTCATCGAGGGGCGGACACTCGGTGAGCAGCGGCGGCCGGGGCGGCGCGTACCCGACGCGGTGTTCGACCAGATCGTCGACCTCTTCCGGGAGATGGCGCGGGTCACGCCGGACATGGTGAGTGTGGGGCGGCGCTGTCAGGACCGGGACCGCGCCGCGGACGGGGACAGCGCCGGCTTTCTGGAACGTCTGATCGTCTTCGTCGAGGAGCGGGTCTACAGGAAGAACCACACGGCGTTCGCCGGCCTGTTCCGCGCGCTCGGTGTCTCGGACGAATCGTTCACCCTTCTGAGGAAGCACGTGCTGGGGCTTCAGGAGCGCCCGTTCTGTCTCCTGCACGCGGATCTGCACCGTGAGAACTTCGTCCTCGATCCGAAGGGCCGGCTCTGGGCCATCGACTGGGAGCTGGCGATGCTGGGCGATCCGCTCTACGACCTGGCCACCCACCTCTACCTGATGCGCTACCCGGGCGATCAGGAGAGTCGTATGGTCCGTGAATGGTGCGACCTGGTCGAGAGGATCCGGCCGGGCAGCTCGTCCGGGTGGGAGCGGGACCTGCCGCTGATCCTCGACTTCAAACGGGCGCAGTCGGTCTTCACCGATGTCATCCGGGTGTCGCTGTCCCTGCGCGAGGACGCGGGCTTCAACTGGGTGGCCCTGCCCGTGGCCGCCGGCAAGCTGCAGAAGATCCTCACCGCCGCCGCACGACCGCTGGGCCTCGCGCAGGTGCCGAGCCGTTCGCAGATCATGGCCGCGCTGATCCGCTGGCGCGGCGAGCAGGAGGCGGCGGAGGGGCGCCGGGGGGCGGCGCAGGAGGATCGGCCCGTGCTCACCGAGTCGGGCGCTTCCTGACGCGGACTCCCACCTCGCCGTACTGCGTAGGCTCCCCCCATGAGTGAGACCGGGCTGCGTGAGCGCAAGAAGCGGCGGATGTACCAGGTCGTGTCGGACATCGCGGTGCGGCTCTTCCTGGAGAAGGGGTTCGACGCGGTGTCCGTCGCGGAGGTGGCGGCGGCGGCCGAGATCTCCAAGCCGACGCTGTTCCGGTACTTCCCGGCCAAGGAGGATCTGGTGCTCTACCGGATCGCCGACCACGAGGGGGAGGCCGCCCGGGTCGTGGCGGAGGGGGAGGGGTCGCCGGTAGAGGCGTTGCGGCGGCATTTTCTGGAAGGGCTGGAGCGGAGTGATCCCGTGACCGGGCTCAATGACCATCCTCAGGTGCTCGCCTTCCACGCCCTGCTTTACGGGACGCCCTCCCTGGTCGCCCGTGCGCACTCGCACCAGGAGCGGTCGGAGGCCGCGCTGGCCGAGGTGCTCGGGGGTGATCTGGACGCGCGGCTGGCGGCCGGGCAGATCATGGCCGTGCTGCGGGTTCTCGCGCTGGAGAACTGGCGGCGGATCGCGGCGGGGGAGCGGGTGGCGGACGTACGGGCGGACGCGGTGGCGGCGGCGGAGCGGGCGTTCGGCCGGCTGGCGGCCGGGATGCCGCCACGACTTCAAGGTGAGGGTGAGTAATAAATTTAACTCGGTTACGTTTTTCCCGTACGCTCGGTGGAATGACGTCGACCGAACCTGCCCTCCAGCACGCCCTCAGCCGTGAACGCGCCCACCACGAGCGCTGCCGGGCCGCCCTCGCCGCGATGGTCGAGGGCGCCGGTGAACAGGTCGTCATCGGGGAGGACGTCTCCGCGTCCGGTGCCGACGCGGAGGTCCTCGGGTACCGGCTGCGCAGCCATGCCAAGGCGTTGCGCGAACTGCCCGAGGGGCCGTTGTTCTTCGGGGCCCTGGAGTTCGAGGGGGCCGGTGGGCGGCTGCACATCGGGCGGCTGCGCATCTCCGAGCACCCGGCCGAACCGCCCCTCGTCGTCGACTGGCGCGCACCTGTCTCGCGTGCCTTCTACCAGGCCTCCGCCCGTGACCCGCAGGACGTCGCCGTACGCCGGCGGTTCGGGTGGGCGCCCGGCAGCCGCGGGGACTCCGGCGATCTCACCGGCCTGGAGGACGAGCACCTGGGGCAGGGGGAGAACCGCGCAAGCCAGATCGTCGCCCGGGAGATCGAACGGCCTCGCGTCGGGCCGATGCGGGACATCGCCGCGACCATCCAGCCCGAGCAGGACGACCTCGTACGCGGGGACCTGACCCTGTCGGTGTGCGTGCAGGGCGCCCCGGGCACCGGCAAGACGGCCGTCGGCCTGCACCGGGCCGCGTATCTGCTCTACACGCACCCGCAGCGCATCCGGCGCGGCGGCCTGCTGATCCTCGGGCCCAACCGCACGTTCCTGTCGTACATCGCGGAGGTGCTGCCGGCCCTCGGCGAGACGGGGGTGCGGCAGTCGACCCTCGCCGAGGAGATCGCCCGGTGGCCGGTCCGCGGTACCGACGACGAGTCCACCGCCGTCGTCAAACACGACGCCCGGATGGCGGAGGTGCTGCGGCGGGCGCTGTACGCGCGCGTGCGCACCGCGGGGGCGGGCTCGCTCGCGGTGCCGGACGGGTCGTACCGCTGGCGGGTGCCCGAGGCGGAACTGGCGCGGATCGTCGCGGACGTACGGGAGGAAGAACCGCCGTACGGGGTCGGGCGGGAGCGGGTGCGGGCGCGGATCGTGCGGAGTCTGCGCGAGCGGGTGGAGCGCCGGGCCGGGCCGCCCACGAACGCCTGGGTGCGCCGGGTCGAGCGGGCGCGGCCGGTGTCCGCGTACCTCGACGCCGTCTGGCCCCGGGTGCGGCCGGAGGAGGTCGTGGCCGAACTGCTCACCGGCCACGAGGTGCTGGCGGGGGCGGCCGACGGGCTGCTGGACAGCGCCGAGCAGCGGGCGCTGCTGTGGCTCAAGCCGCCCCGGTCGTGGAAGTCGGCGCGCTGGTCGGCCGCCGACCTGGTGCTGCTCGACGAGGTGGCCGGGCTGATCGAGCACCCGGAGGGATACGGGCATGTCGTCGTCGACGAGGCGCAGGACCTGTCCCCCATGGAATGCCGGGCCATCGCCCGCCGGGCCCCCTTCGGCTCGCTGACGGTCCTGGGCGATCTGGCGCAGGGGACGACGCCGTGGGCGGCCCGGTCGTGGCCGACGGTCCTCGCGCACCTGGGGAAACCGGACGCGGCCGTGGTCGGGCTGACCACCGGCTTCCGCGTGCCGCAGGCGGTCGTCGGCCTCGCCAACCGGCTGCTGGAGCGGCTGGACGTGGACGTGCCGGCGGCCCGTTCGCTGCGCGGGGACGGTGAGTTGCGGATGCGGGAGACGGCCCCGGACGGGATTCCGGCGGCGGTCGTGGACGCCGTACGGGACGCCCTGGGGCAGGAGGGCTCCGTCGGGGTCGTCGCGGCGGACGCGGACGTGCCCCGGGTCCGGGAGGCCCTGGACGCGGCCGGCCTCGAGGCGGCGGGGCCCGGGGAACTCGGCGCGCGGGTGTCCCTGGTGCCGGCGAGCGTGGTCAAGGGACTCGAGTACGACCATGTCGTGGCCGTCGAGCCGGCGGCGATCGCCGAGGCGGAGAAACGGGGACTCCACCGGCTGTACGTGGTGCTGACGCGGGCGGTGTCGAGGCTGGAGGTGGTGCACGGGAGGCCGCTGCCGTTCTAGACACGGGCCGGCGCAGGGCGGCTGGGGTCCGTGGCATCGGTGACGTACGCAGCCGACCGTTCGTCCGGCAGTCAGCCCCGTGCCGCGAAGGGGCCTTTCCCGGTGAAGGCCAGTGCGCCGAAGCGTTCGCCGATGTGGCGGTGGGTCGCGGCGTCCGGGTGGACGTGGTCGGGGAGGGGGAGTCCGGCGGCGTCGGACTCGCCGTAGAGGTCGAGGCCGTCGAGGTAGTGGAGGTTCGGGTCGTCGGCCGCGCGTTGCCGCACGATGCGGGCCAGTTCCTCCCGGATGACGCCGAGCGTGAGCTTCCCGGCGGCTTTCTCCGCCGGGTCGCCCATGGCGGCGAACAGCAGCCGGCCCTTGCTGATCTCACTGAGGTCAGGGGCGGTGGGACCGGTGGTGTCCTCGTGGATCGCGCAGTGGATGGGGGAGACGACCAGCAGCGGGGTGTCGGGGTGCCCGTCGCGGATCGTGTCGAGGAAGCCGTGCATGGCCGGGCCGAAGGCGCGCAGCCGCATCACGTCCCCATTGACGATGTTGATGCCCATCTTGACGCTGATCAGGTCGGCCGGGGTGTCCCGCATGGCACGCGCGGTGAACGGGTCGAGCATCGCGCTGCCGCCGAAACCGAGGTTGACCAGTTCCACACCGCCCAGGGACGCGGCGATCGCGGGCCAGATGGCCGTGGGGCTCGCGGCGTCGGAGCCGTGGCTGATCGAACTGCCGTGGTGCAGCCACACCCTGCGGCCCCGGTCCGGCGCGGGCTCCACGGGCGCGTCGGTGCGCAGGGCGACGAGCTCGGTGGTCTCGTTGTGCGGGAGCCAGATCTCGACGTCCTTCTCACCCGCGGGCAGGCCGGTGAAGCGGACGGTCCCGACCGGGCCCGGCGTGACCTCGCCGTCCCAGGTGGCCATGTCGATCGTGAGGACGTTGCCGCCGGTCCCGGAGGCCTGGCCGGCCGGGCGGCCGTCGACGAGCAGGTCGTACAGGCCGTCCGGGCGGGACGGGACGCCGACGTAGTCGCGCTTGGTGCGCAGCGTGTCGAGTTCGACGGCCGTCGCGGCGGTACGGAAGACCAGCCGTACGCCGGAGGGCTGGGCCTCGGCCATGGCGAGCTGGGGGTTGGTGTTCTGGGCGCGGGCCCGGGCGGGCAGCCGGTGCGGGAGCAGGCCGTGCTCGGTGCGCTCCAGGTCGAGGGCGCCGCGCAGCAGGTCCGCCGTGAGCGGGGTGGTGATCCAGTCGTGCTCGGTGTGCATGGTGTCAGCCTCGGGGGTCAGTAGGGGGCGAGGGCCAGTTCCGCAGCAGCGTGTCGAGGGCGTCGATGATCCGTGCCCACGTGACGTCGGTGCCGGGGGCGCTGTGGCTGAATCCGCCGCCCAGCTCCAGGCTGACGTACCCGTGGAAGACGCTGCCCAGCAGCCGGACCGCGTGGGTCTGGTCCGGTTCCGTCAGGTCGTAGCCGCGCAGCAGCGCCCGGGTCATCTGCGCGTGCCGGACGCCCGCGCTCGCGGCCGCCGTCTGAGGGTCGAGCCGCAACTGGGCCGCGGCCCAGCGGCCGGGGTGTTCCCGGGCGTAGTCGCGGTAGACGTTGGCCAGGGCCGCCAAGGCGTCCTTGCCGGCCCGCCCGGCCAGGGCGTCGGCGGCCCGGTCGGCGAGTTCCGCCAGCGCGAGCAGGGCGATCCTGGTCCGGAGGTCCTGGGAGTTCTTCACGTGCGAGTACAGGCTCGCGACCTTGACGTCGAACCGCCGGGCGAGCGCCGAGACGGTCACCTCGTCGAAACCGACCTCGTCGGCGAGTTCCGCGCCTGCCTCGGTCAGACGCTCCGGCGTGAGTCCCACGCGTGCCATATGATTCCTCCCTTCTGCCTAGAGGGATTTTGCACTTGCCTAATAGCTTTAGGCAAGTGGGATTGGGTACTAGGCATCCTGAAGGGTTCGCCGGGCAGGCGCCCGCAGCCTCCTGCCCCGCCTCGTCAGCCCCCAGGGCTTCAGGACGGAGATCACCGTCATGAAGACATAGGCGGACAGCGAGACGACCGGACCGAACAGGACGTCCCCGGCGTCGGGCAGCGCACCGCCCGCGGCGACGGCGGTGACCGCGGAGTTCACCCCGGGGCGCAGGGCGAACACCGTGGCGGTGGTCGTGGCGAGGGTCAGCCAGAACTTCGTGTAGACCCACCGGTGCCGCGCCAAACCCCACGGCGTGCCCAGCGACAGCACCAGGCCGCTGAGGAGCGTGAGGAACGCGACGGGGAGCAGGAGCCAGTCGGCGAAGAGCCGCATGGCCCGGACGGACGCCTCCACGGTCACGGCGGACCCGGTGGTGGCCGCGGTGGTCCCGAGCGCGAGCAGCCCGAGCGTGAGCCCGAGCCAGCTCGCGGAGGCGATGACGTGCACGACCAGCACGGCCCGGCGGGCGGGGCGGCTGAGTTTCTGCGACGGGTTCGGTTTCACACGGAACACCGTGCCGGGCGGCGGCAGTGGGGGCGTCTTACAGCGGGAGTAACCCGGTGTACTGGCGTCGGCGTACGGGGCGTGTCAGTGCCGTCGCCTATTTTCGGGTCATGACCGAGCCCTCCCACCTCACCGCGGTCCGGGAGTCCTACGACACCGTCGCCGCCGACTACGCCCGACTCGTCAAGGAACCCGCCGAGTTGGACCCGGTGTCCCGCGCGATGCTGGCCGCCTTCGCGGAACTCGTACGGCCTCTTGGGCCGGTCGCCGACCTGGGCTGCGGTCCCGGCAAGGTGACGGCACACCTGGCCGCCCTGGGAGTACCGGCGTTCGGCGTCGACGTGTCGCCGAAGATGGTCGAGCTGGCCCGGGCGGCGTATCCGGAACTCCGTTTCACCGTCGGCTCGATGACCGCTCTGGAGATCGGCGGCGGCGAACTCGGCGGCATCCTGGCGTACTACACCACCCACCAC
>KL569119.1:19526-20739 GCA_000715635.1 Streptomyces violaceus
GTACTACACCACCCACCACACCCCGCCGCAGTGGCTGCCGACAGTGTTCGCCGAGTTCCACCGCACCCTCGCGCCCGGCGGCCGACTGATGCTGGCCGGCCATGTGGGCAACGGCGAGCACCTGCGCCCGACGCGCGCGTACGGCGACCATCCGGTGTCCTACGAGTCGCACCTGCTGCCGCCGGACCGGATCGCCGAACTGCTCCAGCAGGCGGGGCTGGTGGTCACGACGCGTGTGGTGCAGGAACCGGAGGACGGTTTGAAACGGCAGGCGGGCGCCTTCCTGGCGTACAAGCCGCAGTAGCGGAACGGGCCCGGTGGGGCGTGGCCGCTTCAGCCGTTCGGTTCGCTCTCTTCGGGCGCGTCGCCGACTGGTTGTTCGACGACGAAGGAACCTTTGCCTCGCACAGTGACGATCAGGCCGCGCTCGCGGAGTTCCTGTGCGGCCCGGCGCGCAGTGAGTCGTGCTACGCCGTACTCGTCGGCGAGGTGGTTCTCGGAAGGGATGGGCCTGTCCGGAGCCAGCTCTCCGGATGCGATCTTCCCGGCGATGGCATCGGCCAGCTGCATGTAGAGCGGTCTCGCGCTCATCGGGTCCAGCGAGGGCTTCGACGCTTCGGTATCGCTCATACGTCCAACGTAGAGCGGTAGTGACCTGCCCAATCGTGTGGATCCCTCTGTACTTGTATGCAGAGGGCTATAGCCAGGTGTAGCGTCAAGGACGAAAAGACCCCGGCGAGGTGGCTAGACCTCCCGGGGCACGGCCAACGCTTACTAGGAGCGTCGACATGCACGACCTTATCCCCCGCGCCCTCCAATGGCTGCGCCTCCTCTTCGCCCCCGGCACCGGGAAACGGCGCCGCCCCCGCCGTCACCCCTTGCCCCGCCTCCACCTCACTCCCGTATGCCCCTACGCTCCCCAGCCTGCGCACCTCCCCCGTCACCGCTCCCCGTACGGCCTCGCCACCCCCCTCGACGGCACCGCCTGCGCCCTCGTCCGCCCCTACCTCGCCGCTCATGAACGGGGAGCAGCCCTCCAGCAGCGCCGCCGCCTGGCCCTCATGCTCGACGCCGAGTTCGGGATCGACCTCGACCGGCACCCGATCGGCGAGCAGGAGGTGGCCGCCTGATGGAACACGCGAACGGCACACCCCCGCCCCGGCTCCTGCCCTGGCCGTCCCCCGACGGCAACCCTTGCTACCTGGTGACCGAC
>KL569119.1:20935-21314 GCA_000715635.1 Streptomyces violaceus
AGCTACCTCTCCCGTCTCGCCGACGAACTGGAGGCCGTTCAGCTCGCCACCGGCACCGACGTGCTCGGCCTCGCCGGCAAGGTGCTGGACGACCCGACCTCGCCGTACACCGAGGTCCGCTTCGCAGGGCTCCGTCTCGCCGAGTGCCTGACCGACGCCCTGCGCGTCGCCGAATCCCGGGGTCTGCGCCTGCCTGCGCCGGACATCGAGGACACCGAAGTGGACGAAGGCGCCTGCGGACAGGTCACGCACAACGCAGGGAACGGAGGGAGGGGCTAAGCGGCAGACCGGCACGATTCTGGCGTACAAGCCGCGGGAGGACAGTGCGGCCGGTTACCAGCTGTGCGTCCACACCCGCAACGGACCGATCGGCTCGAAG
>KL569119.1:21529-23704 GCA_000715635.1 Streptomyces violaceus
GCTCGAAGCCGTACCGCAGGGCGACCGCCAGATCGTCGCCCTGCTCGTAGCCGACGACGGGCAGGGTGGGGAAGAGCCGGGCGAGCGCGTGCAGGACGACCGGCCAGGCCGCGGCGGGCCCGCCGTCCCGCGCGAAGACGTTGGAGACGCCGACGACGTGCTCGCTGCGGCTCGCTACCGCTCCGGCGACCACTCGGCCGTCGGTGCCGTCGGTGTCGTCGGCGGACCGTCCCAGGATCACGAAGGTCTCCGGATCGGCGAGCAGGCCGGGCCGGAACAGGTCCGCCTTCCCCGCCCCGTCGTCCCAGGCCAGTGCCCAGGCGCGCAGCGTGTCCGGGTCGCCCGCCACGTCCCACACGAGATTCGACGGACCCTGTTCGGTGGCAGGTGCGGGTGCCCCCGCCGGACGGTGGATCCACTGCGCTTCGAACAGCACGTGGAAGCCTGCCTCCGTCAGTTCGAGGTCGGCGAAGCTGTCCTTGACCGAGGCGCCGGGCGAGGCCGTGTCGATCCGCGCCACGAGCGCGTCCCAGTCGGTGTCCGACTCCAGCGTCACCGCGTCGGGGTAGTTGAGCGGCGTCCGTACCGAGGCAGCCCAGGCCTCCGCCCCGAACTCGCCCGTCACCTCGTGCGCCCGGCACATCGCCGCGCACCACTCGGCGTTGTTCCGGGCGGCGGCCCGGACCAGGAACTGCTGCGAAGTCGTCACGAGTGCGGATCATGACCGCGCCCGACCCGGCTCGTCGAACGATTTAGCGACCGGCCGCTTCTAGGGTGTGCACCGCGAGAGTTTCCAGCGATCGGCACGGAGGCGCCATGACCCCGTTGATGAAGTTGAGCGCGATCACCCTGGACTGCCCTGATCCGCTCGCCTTGGTGGCGTTCTACCAGGAGGCCACCGGACTTGAGCGGCACCCCAAGTCGGACGCCGACTTCGCCGCGCTGGACGGTGAGGGCGGGTTCAACATCGGGTTCCAGCGGGTCGACGACTACCGAGCTCCGAGCTGGCCCGGCCAGGTCGTTCCGCAGCAACTGCACTGCTGTTTCAGGGTCGTGGATGTCGACGAGGCCGAGGCCCGGCTGCTGGAGCTGGGGGCGGGTAAACCGGATCAGCCGCGGGAGGACAGATGGCGGGTCCTCACGGATCCGGCAGGGCATCCCTTCTGCATCGTCGGGGGCTTGTCGTGACCGGCGTCAGATCACGCGGAACAGGTCGGCGGCCGCGTGGACATCCGTGAGGTCCTCCACCGCGCGGAGGTTGTCGCACAGGGTGTCCAGGACCGAGTCGGCCTCGGCGACGCGCGGGGCGCCCACGGCCACGCCGAAGACCCGGAAACCCAGCCGGTGCTTGGCGTCGTTCCAGCCGCGCATCCATTCCTCGGTGACGCCGCAGTCGTCGTCGGTGATCATCACGATGTCGCCGCGCCTGCGGGAGGCGTCGTTGAACTCCTCCTCCAGCAGGCCGGCGGCCGCTGTCAGGGGTGTCTGGTAGCTGGTGCCGCCGCCGAGGAACGTCTCCGCGAAGTCGAGGGTCCGGCCGATGCCGGCGGGCTCGTCGGCCGGGAAGCGGAAGACCTGGAGCTTGTCGGCGGCGGAGAACAGGATGCCGACGAAGTCGCGCCCCGCGTGACGGGCCTGGTCCAGCAGCGCCAGCGCGCACGCCTTGGCCCACGCCTCCCGGGTGATGCCGCCGGGCCCGGCCTCGTACATGGAGTGCGAGGTGTCCACGCACGCGATGATCGCGCCCTGGCCGGTGGCCTGCTCGCCCTGACTGTCGTAGAGCATCAGCTCCCCGGCGGCGTAGCGCACGGCGAACACCGCGCGCAGCTCGGGCAGGCCGAGGTTCGCCAGCTCGGAGGGGATGACGCGGGACAGGTCGTTGCCGAGCGTGACGCCGACCAGCTCCCCGGTGGCGTTCTCCACCTTGCGGGCGCGCTCACCGCCGGCCATCTGCCGGAAGCGGCCGATCAGCTCGGCCCACCGGGCGAGCCGGCCGGTGCGCAGCCGTTCGGCGAGCAGGGCGCGCCGGCCGAACGGCATCCGCTCCAGCTCGCCGGCTCCGACGCCCCAGGCCCGCATCAGCGCGGCCTCCTCCCGTACGGCCTGGGCGGCCTTCGCCGACGCGGTCCGCGCTGCGGCGCCGATACCGGGGGCCGCCGCCGCCAGGGCCTGCGC
>KL569119.1:23914-24384 GCA_000715635.1 Streptomyces violaceus
CCTGCCGCAGTGCCTCGCTCACGGCGGTGGCCGCGCTCTCGGTGTCCCGTCCGGCCTTCCCCGCCCGCTCGGCCTGCTCCTGGGCGTGCCGCGAGCGCTCCAGCAGGCCGCGCAGCGCCCCGGCCTGGGCGAGTACGGCCATGGCGGCGGCGTAGGGGTCGCCGGCCGTCTCCCGGTGCAGTGCGGCGAAGTCCGGGGACTCCACCAGCGCGGTGACCACCTGGTGGTGGACCAGCCGGGCGGGGGCCATGTCGGCGGGCTCGCGCAATCGGGGTCTGACCTTGTAGGCGGCCAGGAACACGTCCGTCAGGAGATCGGTGATGTGGCTGTGGTGCTCACTCAGTTCCTCGGCCAGGTCGCGCAGCCCGGCCGACTGCTCGTAGGTGTCGTGCCAGGTGAGCCGGTCGAACCGGTCCGCGACCACGGCGCCGGTGTGCCGCCGGGGTACGGCGGCGGACAGGCCCAGCCAC
>KL569119.1:24645-24808 GCA_000715635.1 Streptomyces violaceus
CGTCGAGCCGTCGGGGCCCGCTGGTGCTCACAGCTGGGCCTGCACCATGCTCGCGTCCATGCCGAGGGCCTCGGTGAGCACGCGGGCGCGCACGGCGCGCTGGCGGCCGGTGACCCGGTCGATGGCGGCGGTGGAGCGGCCGGCGCTCGCCGCCTCCTCGCGC
>KL569119.1:25082-25376 GCA_000715635.1 Streptomyces violaceus
CAGCTTCTCCAGCCGCTTCCCGGCCATGGCGAGCTTGTTGTGGGCCTTCTTGATGACCCACTCGCTCAGCGCCTCGCGGGACTGCCCGGCCATCGCGTCGAGCTGGGCCTCCAGCTCCTCGATGGTGTCGGCCAGGTCGAGCGCCTCCTTGGCGTCGGGGTTGACCAGGTGCAGCACCTCGCGCTCGACGGCCGGGCGCTGCGCGGGGGAGTCCCACAGCACGTGCGTCAGCACCGACAGGTCGGCCTCGGCGACCTCAGGGCGGCCGTCCAGGTACGCGGACGCCTGGAGCAG
>KL569119.1:25602-31529 GCA_000715635.1 Streptomyces violaceus
CCGCCTGCCGCCAGCGGCGGTCGGAGGCGACGAGTTCCTTGCGGCGCAGGGCGGCCCGCAGCGTGCACACCGCGTCCACGATCGCGTCGGGGACGTCCACGGCCGGGACGGCCTCGGTCACGGCGTGCCGCAGGTCGGCCAGCTCGATGGTGGTCCGTGCCGGTGCCGCCGGGCGTCCGACGGCGGAGCGGACCAGCGCGGCGAAGTTCGAGGGGTCTTCCAGGTAGCCGACCTCGATCCGCACCAGCAGCCGGTCGTAGATCGCGGCCGAGTCCTCGCCGCTGGGCAGTTCGTTGCTCGCCGTGATGGCCCCGATCAGGGGGCAGCGGATCGGCTCACCGCCGTTCTCGGGGTGGTAGATCCGCTCGTTGAGGTAGCCCAGCGTCTCGTTCAGCGCCGCCGTGGAGCACTTGAAGATCTCGTCGATGAAGGCGACATGCGCGGTCGTGGCCCGGCCGTCGTAGACCTGGCGGTACTCGCCCCGGGCCAGCGCGGCGACGTCGATGGGACCGAACATCCGCGTCGGCGCGGTGAACTTCGACAGCAGGATCTCCCAGTAGGCCGCCCCCTCGACCCGGCCCGTGAGCTCCCGGGCCAGCTCGGACTTCGCCGTCCCGGGCGGGCCGAGCACCAGCGAGTGCTGCCCGGCCAGCAGCGTCACCACCAGCGTCCGCACCACGTCGTCCCGCTCGTAGAACCTCTCCGACAACTCGTCGCCGATCGCCCGCAGCCTCTTGGCGGTGTCCTGCGCGTGGTGTGCGTCCATGGTCGACTCCTTGCCGGCGGCGCTCCGTTGGACCGACCGGGACGGCCCTTTCCCCCCGAAGCTACGACGCCTGCACGCTACTTGGGGTGTGTGCCGGCGGTCCTCTCCGTACAACTGCGGGCGACGGTGTCGGCGAAGACCCGGGCGAGCGGGGAGAGGGCGTCCCAGCGGCGGACGGCCCAGCCGACCGGGAGCGGAGGCAGACCGCCCACGGGGACGAGGCGGAGGGGGCCGTCACCCGGTACCTCCCAGCCGGGCAGGACAGGCACGACGGCGTGACCGAGGCCGAGCTCCGCCAGCAGGAGGGCGGTGTCCCAGTCGGCGACGCTGGTGCCGGAGCTGCTCCGGATGCCGAGTTCGGCGAACGCGGCATCGAGACGGGCGCCCGAGGTGGAGTTCTCGGGAAGCCGGATGAGGCTGATGTCGCTGAATTCGGCTGTGCTGACACAGGGCCGGCCCGCGAGCGGATCGTCGGAGCGGACGGCCAGGACCCAGGGCAGGGAGACGACGGGGCGCTGCTCGATACCGCGCACCGGGCCGTCGATGGTCACCCAGGCGAGGTCGAGGTCGCCGACGGTGAGGGCGTCGAAGCAGTCGCGGCTGGAGGTCTCCGTCCGAAACTCCAGACTGACCTTCGGGTAGTGCTGCCGGAAGGCGACGACGGCCTCGGCCATGAAGTGCCGCACCGTGGTTCCGCCGGTGGTGACGCGCACGGCGCCGCTGTCGCCGTTGACCAGGTCCCCGAGACGCCGCAGGGCCAGATCCAGACCGGAGAGGCTGTCCGAGGCGGCGTCGCGCAAGACGCGTCCCGCGAGTGTGGGCACGACACCCCGGGGGCGGCGCTCCAGGAGGCTCACGCCGGCCTCTCGCTCGAGCCGCTTGACGTGCTGGCTCACCGCCGACTGGGTGCAGCCCAGCTCCCGGGCGACGGCGCTGAGGCTTCCCGCCCGGCACACGGCCACGAAGACGCGCAGGTCGTCCAGAGTCATAACTCCAAGCTACAGCTTGGGTGTTGCGAGAAATCCAGAGGATTGACTGAGACCTTGGGGCCCACGAGGATCAAGGCAGGGCCCAGGCGGCAACCCGTCCGGCGCTTTCGCGGGATCCGGACCACAGGCGAAGGCGCGGACGGGTGCCGACCTCCGTGACGGAAGGACACCGTGCCTACCACTCCTCCTGCCCCCGCCGACCGGGCCATCGCGCTGCTGCACCAGCTCGGTGCCACGGAGATCACCCATCCGGGCGGCACGCTCGTAGCCCATCTCCAGCGTGTCCGGAGCCGGCTAGCCGGCTGGGGTGCCCGTCCGGCCCTCCAGCTCGCGGGCCTGTGCCATGCCTTCTACGGCACCGACGGCTTCCCCACCGCCCTGCTGTCTCCGGACAGTCGCTCCGACCTCGCGGAGGCGATCGGTGCCGAGGCCGAAGCGATCGTGTATCTCTACGCGTCCTGTGACCGGAAGGCCACCTATCCGAATCTCGCGGATGCCGAAGGGCCCTTCCGGGATCGGTTCACCGGCCGCCTCCACACTCCGGAGCCTCAACATCGACGAGACTTCGCGGAACTGTCCGTCGCCAACGAACTCGACCTCGCCCGCATCGACTCCGCCTTCCGGGAGAAGTGGGGACCCGAACTCCTCACCCTGTTCACCCGCTTCCGGCCCTTGCTGAGCGAGCCCGCTTGGTCGGACTGCCAGGCGGTGCTCCTCTAGGAGTACTTCTGAAGGATCTGCCTGGTGAGTTGTCGGATATGTTCGCGGGCTTCCACGGGGTCGGTCACCGTGACGCTGTCGCCGAACTGCAGGAGCAGGCGGACGACTTCCACGTTCTGGCCGACGACCGCGATGCTCACGCGTCGCGTTCCCGCAGCGTCCCGAACAGTCAGCCGACGGCCGAGGATGCGCCTCGCCCTGCCTAGTTGGTCCCGGTCGAGCTCGGCATGGATCCGGAAGGTGTTCGGGTTCTCCCAGCGCGCCGTCAGCTCTGCCGCGACGCCGTGCAGGGTCGCGCCCGGCCGCAGCCGACGAACTACCCGCATCGGTTCCCAGTCGACGAGCCGTTCCAGCGCGTGGAGGTGCGGACGACCTGCGGAGTCTGCCACCAGATACCACCTGCCGGCCTTGGCCAGCAGGCCGTACGGGTCGGTGATCCGCCACGTGGGCTCGGTCTCCTCGGACCGGCGGTAGCAGATACGCAACCGCACCGCGCGCCGCAGGTCGCCCACCAGCGCTGCCGGAGGCAGGCCCTCGGCGTCCCGGGAGAACCAGGGGCTGTTGTCGGTGGTCACGACCGCGCTCAGAGGCAGCGCACCGGTGCTCGACGGACGCAGCGTCGATCGCACCTTCTGGTGCGCGCGCTGGGTGTCGGCCATGGCTCCCAACTGTTCGCGCTGCATGTCGTCGAGGCCGTAGAGCGCGAGGTGGTCCCGTTCGTTCGGAGTGAGCCGTGACGTGTCGAGCAACCCACCGGGTAGCAGAGTCACCCCGCCCCAACGGCCGCGCCGGATCAGCAGGGGGAAGCCTGCTTCTTGCAGCCATTGCACGTCTCTGAGGACGGTACGGGCCGACACACCGACCTGGGCCGCCAGCTCGGCGGTCGTCGTGGTCTCCCGCGACTGCAGCGCCAGCAGCAGCAAGAAGAAGCGATCCGGAGTCACGAGATCGAGAATCTCAGAAAACATGACGGGATCCGTCATGAATGACGTGCAGGCTCCGGTCGTTCAGTGAGACCGACCCAAGGAGCGAGCAATGTCGTCCTCGATCGTGTTCATCGTCTACGTCAACGACGCGCCCGAAGCGGCCCGCTTCTACGCGGACCTCCTCGAGATCAAGCCCGGCTTCCAGACCCCTGGTTACATCGCCTTCGACCTCGGCGAGGGCGTGAATCTCGCGCTCTGGAGCGGGCAGCTGGACGGCTTGACCCCCGCGGTGCCACGCACCAGCGAGGTCTGTCTGACCCTGCCTGGCGGACCCGAGGCGATCGACCGCCAGTTCGCGCGGTGGGTGGAAAAGGGGGTTCGCGTGGTCAGCGAGCCGCGCGATGAGGTATTCGGGCGCACGTTCGTCGTCGCGGACCCGGACGGCAACCTGATCCGAGTCGCCCCCGTCGACTGACCACAGGGTGCTCCGACTCATCGCACGCCGCTCACGGTCCAGGGGCCGTCGCGCAGACGTGATGCTGTGACGTGCGGTGGTCGAGGTCGGCTGAGACAGCGGCCATTCAGCTGTCTCAGCCGACCTGGATGGATCCGCTGAAGACCCTGTACTCCCTGACCGCGTTCGGTCGGGAACTCTCCGAAGTGCTGGCTCCCCTCTCCGAGTGGGGCCACCGCCGCTTGGAGAAGCTCACCGAGGCCCGGTCGGCCTCATGACACATCGCCCCGTCACCCCCTCCACCAGGATCTGAGCGCCCTCCGGCCGCCCTTCACCAGGTTCGCCCCGTTGCTGCCCCGCCGCCAAGTACCCACAAAAAAGTGGCTACGTCGGACGGTGCGGCGAAGGGGCCGGGATGCCATAGGAGTTCCCTATAGCCTGTGCTGAGATTTCGTCTTTGCCTCTCGTTCTTTTCCGTACGTACCGTGAAACAGCTCGATGAGGTGCTCACCGCGATTTCTCCGAAGATTCGCGCTCTGCGCACGTCGATCCTTCTTTCATCGGGCGACAACGACGCGATCGAGAGGACCGGTGGCATGACCACGCTCGAGAACGAAACGGGAACGCGAGAACTCAAGGGAAAGCGGGCCCTGGTCACGGGGGGAACTCGCGGAATCGGAGCGGCCGTCGTGCGCCGGCTTCTGGACGCGGGCGCCGAGGTGCTCACGACCGCCAGGTCGGCGACGAGCACGGTGCCGGAGGGCGCCACCTTCGTAGAGGCCGACGTGCGGACACGTGCTGGAGCACAGGCGCTCGCCGCGGCCGCGCAGGAGGTTCTCGGCGGGGTGGACGTCCTGGTCCACAACGCGGGTGGGGCGCAACCGTACAAGGGCACCTCGGCCATCCCCGACGAGGAATGGCAGGGCGCGCTGGACTTGAACTACCTGGCCGCGGTGCGGCTCGACTCGCTGTTGGTGCCGGGGATGCGGGAGCGGCGTTCGGGGATGATCGTGCACGTCTCCTCGGCCGCCGTCCCCGCCACGCCACCGCCGTTCCTGCACTACACGGCGGCGAAGGCGGCGCTGGAGAACTACAGTCGGGGACTGGCCTCGGAGCTGGCCCCGTTCGGAATCCGGGTCAACACCGTGACTCCCGGCAGAGTCGCCACCCCCGGCGGCGAAGCAACGCGCGAGCAGTGGGCGCGCCTGGACCCGGCGCAGGGCCAGAACAGCGCCACCGTGCCGCTGGGGCGCGAGGGTCAGCCCGACGACATCGCCCACGCGGTGCTGTTCCTCGTGTCCGACCGGGCGGGCTGGCTGACCGGGAGCAATATCGTCGTGGACGGCGGCGAATTCCCCAGGGGTTGACGAGGGCAGCATCAACAGCATTCCGGAACGCCATTTACAGCCAAAAGAATTCAGTGGCGCCCGCTTCCTTCTCGGCCGTCAGGGCACCGGTGAGAAGGAAGCGGACTCGGCCCAGGTCTCCTGACGCAGGAATTCGAGCAGGGCCGTCTCCGCCGGGCCCGCGCCGGGCCGGAGCACGGCGATGACGGGCTGGGACACGACCGGGAACACCGGGCGGACGAGGTGCTCGTAACCCTGGGGCACCGCGGAAGCCGGGACGAGCGTCACCCCCAGCCCGTGGGCGGCCCAGCGCACGGCCGTCGCCGTCTGGGACACGCGGGCGACCTTGGTCGGGGTCAGATCGTTGTCCCGCAGCACGTTCAGGAGCACGCCGTCGAGCGCGCTGTCCCGGTCGAACCTCACCCACGGCTCCCCCTCCAGTTCGCGCAGCTCGACCCGGTCCGCGGCGAGCTGCCGATGCCCGGCGCCCAGCACCACGACGAACTCCTCATCGCCGAGGTGGTGGGCGTCGGCGGGGCTGCGCTCGCACGCCGCCATCAGGACGAGGTCCAGCACGCCCCGGCGGCACAGCCGATCCAGTTCGGCGGAGCTCGGCTCCTCGAAGACGGTGACCTCCAGCCGCGGGAAGCGGTGACGCAGCGCGTCCAGTGCGCCCGGCAGCTGCCGCGTGCCGAAGCCCATCTGCACCTGTCTCTTATACACATC
>KL569119.1:31740-32255 GCA_000715635.1 Streptomyces violaceus
TCAGAGATGTGTATAAGAGACAGCTCCCGCAGAAACGCGCGGCCGACCGAAGTGGGCACCAGTCCGGTCGGCGTGCGGGCGAACAGTGTCACGCCGAGTTCCCGCTCCAGGCCGCGGATCTGCTGGGACACCGACGGTTGAGCGACGCGCAGCAGCTCCGCCGCCGCCGTCACCGAGCCCTCCTCGGCGACGGCCAAGGCGTACTCGTACTGACGAAGGCTCATCGGCTCCCGCCCCCTCCTCGTGGTGGACCGCGGTCCCCTCGTTGTCATCGTGGTCACAGCAGGGAACTCCGTTCCGCCGGCGGAGATTCCCGTGGACGTGGCCGGGGCAGTCGGGTGGTGTGGCGCACTTTTGCAAGCGGGTGCTTGCAATAGTTAGCGGGGTGCGGCACTGTGGAGGCATGGCATCGCTCAACGTCGGCAATCTCGGTGACTACCTGCGCGAGCAGCGGCGCAACGCGCAGCTGTCGCTGCGGCAGCTCGCCGATGCCGCCGGGGTGTCCAATCCATATC
>KL569119.1:32441-32853 GCA_000715635.1 Streptomyces violaceus
AGGGTGTCCAATCCGTATCTGAGCCAGATCGAGCGCGGGCTGCGCAAGCCGAGCGCGGAGGTGCTGCAGCAGGTCGCCAAGGCCCTGCGGATCTCCGCCGAGACGCTGTACGTCCGCGCCGGCATTCTCGACGCCGAGCGGGACCGGGACGAGGTGGAGACGCGTGCCGTCATCCTCGCGGACCCGACGCTGAACGAGCGGCAGAAGCAGGTGCTGCTGCAGATCTACGAGTCCTTCCGCAAGGAGAACGGGTTCGGGACCGGTGACGGCTCCGACGACGGCGCCGCTGTCGTCGAGGTCGTGGTCGGTGAAGGCGCGGCGGATGCGGACGGGGACGCCCCGGACGGCGGCACCGAGATACGCGGACGGACCCGCACGGTCGACGGCGGCCAACCCGCCGAGAACCGTACCC
>KL569119.1:33122-34462 GCA_000715635.1 Streptomyces violaceus
CCAGGGCACCGGCCGCTCCGCTGCGGATCACACCACCCTCAGCCGAACCCTCAAGCGAGACAGAATCCGGGAGGACCCTCACCATGGCCATCACCGACGACCTGCGCAAGACCCTCAGCGACCCGACTCCGCTCTACTTCGCCGCAGGCACCGCCGACCTCGCCCTCCAGCAGGCCAAGAAGGTGCCGGCCCTGGTGGAGCAGCTGCGGGCCGAGGCTCCGGCGCGGATCGACGCCGTACGCAACACCGACACCAAGGCCGTCCAGGAGAAGGCGTCCGCCCGGGCCAAGGAGGCCTCCGCCCGCGTCAAGGAGACGCAGGAGACCCTGCAGACCAAGGTCACGGAGTTCATCGGCTCCATCGACGTCGACATCAAGAAGATCGGTAGCACGATCGACTCGGACCTGAAGAAGTTCGGCGAGAACGCCCAGGACTTCGCGCTGCGCGGGGTCGGCGTGGCCGCCGAGTACGCCGTCAAGGCCCGGGAGACCTACGAGAAGGTCGCCGAGCACGGTGAGCAGGCCGTGCGGACCTGGCGCGGCGAGGCCGCCGAGGGCATCGAGGACGTCGCCGAGGGCGTCGAGGAGCTGGCCGTGGCCGTCGAGCCGAAGCCCCAGCCGGTCGAGGTCAAGCAGGAGCCGGCGAAGCCCGCCGGCACCAAGGCCCAGACCGCCCCGGCGAAGAAGGCGCCCGCCGCCAAGAAGGCTCCGGTGCGCAAGACCACCACGGCCAAGAAGACCACCCCGCCGGCCAAGTAGAACGGCAGCCGTCGGACCAAGGACGGCAACCCACGCGGGCCGGGCACCCTGGGGGTGCCCGGCCCGTTGTACGGGTACGGTGACCGCGTAGGGACAAGCCGAGTCTGGTGGTGGACGTTGTGCTGATGCAGGGCTTCGCAGGGTTTATGTGGCTTCTGAGCATGGCCCTGATCATTTTCAGCGGCTTCGCATTGTTCGACGCCGCCGTGCGGCGGGAGGACGCGTACCGCGCGGCCGACAAGAAGACCAAGCCCTTCTGGATGATCATCCTCGGGATCGCCTTCGTGGTGAACCTGCTCTTCCCGATCCTGTCGTTCCTGCCGATCATCGGCCTCATCGCGACGATCGTGTACATGGTCGACGTACGCCCGGCCATCCGCGCGCTCCCGGGCGGCGGCCGCAGCCGGCGCGGCTCCAGCAGCGACGGCCCGTACGGCCCCTGGAACGGCGGCCGGTAAGCCCTCCCGGCAGCACCCCCGTAAGCCCCCCGGCAGCACCGGAGCCGGGGCTACGGCACCCGGTCCAGCAGCAGTACCGCCACGTCGTCCGTCAGCTCGCCACCGTTGAGTTCGCGCACCTCGT
>KL569119.1:34702-37597 GCA_000715635.1 Streptomyces violaceus
GATGTGTATAAGAGACAGATGTAGCCCTCGATCAGGCCGTCGGTGTAGAGCATCAGGCTCCACTCGGCACCCAGCTCCACCTGCATACGCGGCCAGCGGGCACCCGGCAGCAGCCCGAGGGCCGGTCCGTTGTTGTCGTACGGCAGCAGGCGGGCCGGTTTGCCCGGGCGGGCCAGCAGCGGCGAGGGGTGGCCCGCCAGGCACAGGCCGGCGCGGCGGCCGTCCGGCGCGATGTCCACCGTGCACAGCGTCGCGAAGATCTCGTCGTCGGCCCGCTCGTGCTCCAGCACCTGCTGGAGCGTGCCCAGCAGCTGGTCGCCGCACAGGCCCGCCAGCGTCAGCGCGCGCCACGCGATCCGCAGCTCCACCCCGAGGGCGGCCTCGTCCGGGCCGTGGCCGCACACGTCACCGATCATCGCGTGCACGGTGCCGTCCGGCGTGCGGACGACGTCGTAGAAGTCACCGCCGAGCAGGGCGCGCGAGCGGCCCGGGCGGTAGCGGGCGGCGAACCGCAGCGGAGAGCCCTCCAGCAGCGGGGTCGGCAGCAGACCGCGCTCCAGGCGGCGGTTCTCCTGGGCCCGCAGGCGGCCCTCGGCGAGCCGGCGCTCGGCCGACTCGGAACGCTTGCGCTCCACCGCGTAGCGGATCGCGCGGCTCAGCAGCCGTCCGTCCAGCTCGTCGCGGAACAGGTAGTCCTGGGCACCCACGCGCACCGCCTCCGCGCCGCGCTCGGCGTCGCCCGACGCGGTCAGCGCCAGGACGGCATGCCGGGGCGCGAGCTCCAGCACGTGCTTGAGCACGGCGAGCTCGTCCTCGGCGTCGCTGTGGCCCGGCGCCGGCAGCGCGAGGTCCAGCAGGATGCAGTGGACGTCGTCGGTCAGCAGCCGCCCGGCCTCGGTCAGATTGCGGGCCGTGCGGACGCGGATCGGCTTGCCTGCCTGGTCGAGCATGTCCGGCACGATGGGCGAACCGGCCGGGTCGTCCTCGATCAGCAGCAGCGTCAGATTGGTGTGAGCGGTGTTGTTCTCCACCTTGTCCGTGATGTTCCCGGCGGTGTCCGGCGTGCGCGGGGCCACGGCCGAGGCGTCCGTGACGGAGTCCTCGGCGGAGCCGCCGCACGGGGACGCGGCCTGCGCCTGACCACTCTCCACGGCCGGGATCGCTCTCTGCCGCGGTATGGGTACGGGCATCGTCTTGGGTTCCTTCCCTCCCCCCGAGGGCATGGCGGGGGCGAGGGACCTCGACCCACCGACGGGGACCATAGCGGGTGTCGGCGCCGCATTGGAATGGTGTGAGCCACGCCGCTGCGCCATCGGCCAGTGTCATATGCCGCGATATGTACCGCAGTTGGACAGGCCGGAGATGCTGCGGGGATGACGAACGTCACGTCAGCGCCGCGTTTGGCAGGGGGTCCGGCGTGCGGTGGGTCACGTGGCCCGGGTCACCAAAGGTGCCCGATGCCCGATATGTTCACCCCGCGTCGGTGCCGGGGTCCGGCCGTACCACCCCGAGGATAGGCATGGATCCCGCCCCCGCGACGGTGATCGCCCGCCCGGGCCGCGGGGCGTGCACCATCGCCCCGTCGCCGATGTACATCGCGACATGGCTGGCGTCGTCGAAGTAGATGATGAGGTCGCCGGGTCGCATGTCCTGGACGTCGATGTGCCGCAGCTGCTTCCACTGCTCCTGCGAGGTGCGCGGTATGCCGCGGCCGGCGGATATCCAGGCCTGTGAGGTCAGCCCGGAGCAGTCGTAGGTCTTCGGGCCCTCGGCGCCCCACTGGTACTGCTTGCCGATCTGGGCCGTGGCGTACTCGACGGCCTTCCTGCCCTGCTCGGACGCCTTGCCGCTGATCTCGTCGAGGACGCCGGAGCCGAGCCAGGCGGACTGCGCCCTGGCCGCGGCGTCCTTCTCCAGCTCGGCGAGGCGCTCCTGCTCGTCCTTCCGCAGCTCGGACTCGACCTTCTCCGCCTGCTTGATCTGCTTCTCGATCTTCTTCTGCGCGGCGGCCTTGGCCTTGCGGCCCGCCTCCAGCTTCTTCCACTGCGCGGAGGCGTCCTTGGCGTACTGCTCCAGGTCCTCCTGCGTGCGGGCCAGTTCGCCGAGCAGGCCCTTGGCCGCGTGCTGGCCCTGGCGGACCCGGACCGCTCCGTCGAGGAACTCCTGCGGGTCGTCGCTGAGCGTCAGATGGGCCTCGGGCGGCAGACCGCCCCCGCGGTACTGCGCGGCGGCCGAGGCGCCGGCGCGGTCCTTCAGCTTCGCCAGCCTCTCCTTGCCCTTGACGATCTTCTTGGTCAGTTCGACGATCTCGGCGGACTGCTTGTCCGCCTTCTCCTCGGCGGCGTTGTACTCGTCGGTGGCACGGCCCGCGGCGCGGTAGAGCTTGTCGAGTTTCTTGCGTACGGCCTCGAGGTCCTTGCTGGGCCCGGGCGTTGGGCTCGCGCTCGGAGTGGGGGAGGGGCTCGGAGCGGCGAACGCCGTGCCCGGTGCCGCCAGCACGGTGATCGCGCAGACCACGGTCACCGCCGTCGCGATCAGGCCACGCTTGCCCGTTCCCATACCTCAGCCCCCAACTGATTAACCGTCAGTAACATCCAGTTCGTCTGGATGCTGCCATGCCGGCGCCCAAAGCGACAGAGGTAGTGCTTCCCGCCGTCCCCTCACCGGTATGCCCCCGGCATGACGATCTCCCCGCCTGTGTGACGAACGACTCAAAGAGATCGTTCCCGGCAGCCCGTTCCGGTCCATGCCGGTCCATTGCCGGTCCATCCGACGGGGCGTGCCGGTGAGATCAACCCCGAGGGGCCAACGCCTCCCACCGCACCGTCACTTCGCCCTGCCGCCACCGCACCGGACCGTCCGCCACCGGCCAGTCCCCCGTCAGGTCCCGTACCG
>KL569119.1:37798-38280 GCA_000715635.1 Streptomyces violaceus
GTGTATAAGAGACAGGTCCCGTACCGCCCGGATCCAGCGCTGGCGGGCGCCGTAGGAGGCGTAGGGCGCGGCGGCCGCCCAGGCGCGGTCGAAGTCGCGCAGGAAGGCGTGCACCGGCTCGCCCGGTACGTTGCGGTGGATGAGCGCCTTCGGCAGGCGTTCCGCCAGGTCCGAGGGGCGCTCCAGGGAGCCGAGACGGGTCGCGAAGGTGACCGTGCGCGGCCCCTCCGGGCCGAGTGCGACCCACACGTGCCGCCGCCCGATCTCGTCGCAGGTCCCCTCGACCAGCAGTCCGCCGCGCGCGCCGGTGGCCGGGTCGGCCGGTGCGAGCCGCCCGCACAGCCGCTCCCACACGGCCGCGACCTCGCCCTCCTCGTACTGCCGCAGCACGTTCGCCGCCCGGACGAGCAGGGGCCGCTGCGGGACCGGGATCTCGAAGCCGCCGTGCCGGAAGACGAGCCCCGCCCGCTCGTACGGCAGGG
>KL569119.1:38515-39257 GCA_000715635.1 Streptomyces violaceus
TCAGAGATGTGTATAAGAGACAGACCGTCCGCAGGCGGTGCAGCAGCTCGACGGCCGTCCAGGGGGCGGCGCCGTACCCGAGGTCGACCGTCACGGGGTCGGCGGCACGGCGCAGTTCCGCGCCGTGCGTGGCCGCGATCCAGCGGTCCATACGGCGCAGGCGGTTGGGGTTGGTCGTCCCGCGCGTCACCGTTCCCACGGCGCGGGGGCGGGTCGCTGCGCGGGATGCCATGCGTACGAGGGTATGCGGGTGCCGGTGATCACCTTCCGCCGTGTACCCGGGGCCTACGCACCGCCGCCCCCGTACGTCCCGAACTCGGGAACTCCCGTCGACTCGAAGACATGCACCGACAGCCCGCCCGGCGTCGTCCGGTGGTCGGTGAGCCGCAGCCCGGCCGGTGCCCCGCCGTCCGGGAAGAGGCGACGGCCCTGGCCCACCACGACCGGGGCGATCGCGAGCCGCAGTGTGTCGACCAGCCCGGCGGCCAGCAGGGACTGAGCGAGCCGGGCGCTGCCGTGGATCTGGATCTCCCGGCCGGGCAGCCGCTTCAGCTCCGCCACCTGGGCGGGGACGTCGCCGGACAGGATCGTGGTCGGGTTCCAGCCGGCCGTGGTCAGGCTGTGGGAGGCGACGTACTTCGGCAGGCCGTTCAGTACGGCGGCGGCGGGATGGTCGGTCATCGTCGGCCAGTCCCGGGCGAAGTTCTGGTAGGTACGGCGGCCGAACAGCAGCGCGTCCGCC
>KL569119.1:39417-39831 GCA_000715635.1 Streptomyces violaceus
CAGCAGCGCGTCCGCCTCACCGAGCCAGGTACCGGCCAGCCGCTCGAACTCCTCGTCCAGATGCGGCACGAACCAGCCGCCCCGCTCGAAACCGTCGCTGGTGTCCTCGTCCGGGGCGCCCGGCCCCTGGGAGACACCGTCGAGCGTCAGGAACTCCTGCACCACGAGCTTCATCGTGACCCTCTCCTCTCCTCAGCGAGTCAGACGCCCCGGGACGCGGAAACTCATCGGTCCCGAATATGGGTCCCCCGGATATCGGCCCTCGAATACCGGCCCCGAATGGGGAGAACCGCGTCAGTCCTGGCGGACGATGTTCCTGCCCGGGCCGCCGGAGAGCGTATCCGTGCCGGGTCCGCCGTACAGCTCGTCGTCGCCGCTGTTCCCCCAGATCCTGTCTCTTATACACCTCTCTGA
>KL569119.1:40071-40282 GCA_000715635.1 Streptomyces violaceus
GCCGTAGACCGTGTCGTCACCGTCGTCGGCGCGCAGGATCTGGTCGCCCGCGCCGCCGTGCAGGACGTCGTCGCCCGCGCCGCCGTCCACGATCTCGCCGTCGATGCCCGCGTAGAGGGTGTCGTCGCCTGCGCCGCCGCCGGCGTACCCCAGCGCGCCCGCCCTGATGATGTCGTCGCCCGCGCCGCCCCGTACCGAAGTGCCGTCGACG
>KL569119.1:40518-41922 GCA_000715635.1 Streptomyces violaceus
CGGTGGCGCCGGTCCACCGGTCGTCGCCGTCGCCAAGCTCGACCGTGTTGAAGTAGTAGACCTGGTCGGTGGCGTTGTCGAAGGAGGCGGTGTCGGCGCCGTCGCCGAGGTCCATCTCCAGGGAGCTGAGCGGGGACTGGCTCTCGGGGGCCTCGACCGTGCAGGAGATCTTGGTCTGGTCCGCGCTGTCGGGGTGGCCGCAACCGGACCCGGCGCTGATCGGGACGACGTCGTCGATCACATAGGTGAACTGCGAGCGGTCGCCGGTGAAGGACTGGCTGACGGCCACCTTGTTGGCCTGCCCCGGGGCGGCCGTGTAGGTGAGGCGCCAGCCGTACTCGTTCACCGAGGCGGTGGCCGTCGACTGCGCGGCCCCGGCCGGGCCCGCCAGGGCGATCGGGACGGCAAGTCCCATGCCGAGAATCGGCGTCAGAACCGAGGCGGTGCGTAACATCCGGCGGCCGTTGAGGCGAGAGGGCATTTCATAACCTCCGTGAGGCAGTGGTCGGTCCTTTCGTCGGTTGTGACCGGTGGGGCGGGAGCCCGGTTGTCCGCGAAACGGGAACCGACAGCCTTTTCATGACGGGGACAACGCCCGTGACCTGCGATTTCCGATCGAGTTCACCTGCCTGTCACGCTGCCGGGCCCGGCGGATGCGGGAGCTCTTCGCCCTCGAACGGTTGAGCGGTGAGCGGTAATGATTCGGTAAAAGTCGCGAACGGGGAAATGGAGTGCGCCCTTCCGGTGTTCTCCCCCGTGCAGGGCACAGCGCGTCCTGCGTGAGGCATGCCCGCAGCGAGGAGGAACGCCACGTGAGCCAGTACATCGGCAGGCTCGGGCGGCGCTCCGCGTCCGCGCCCGCGCGCCTGAGGCTGCACCGCAGGCCCCGCCGGGTGGCCATGCTCTCCGTGCACACCTCCCCGCTCCACCAGCCCGGCACCGGCGACGCCGGCGGCATGAACGTCTACATCGTGGAGCTAGCGCAGCGCCTCGCCGCGATCAACATCGAGGTGGAGATCTTCACGCGGGCGACCGCGGCCGCCCTCCCGCCGACCGTCGAACTGGCCCCCGGCGTCCTCGTCCGGCACATCGACGCCGGCCCCTACGAGGGCCTCAACAAGGAGGACCTCCCCGCCCAGCTGTGCGCCTTCACCCACGGCGTCATGCAGGCCTGGGCCCACCACCGCCCCGGTCACTACGACCTGGTCCACTCCCACTACTGGCTCTCCGGCCACGTCGGCTGGCTCGCCGCCCAGCGCTGGGGCGTCCCCCTGGTGCACGCCATGCACACCATGGCCAAGGTCAAGAACGCCAACCTGGCCGACGGCGACAGCCCCGAGCCCGCCGCCCGCGTCATCGGCGAGACCCAGATCGTCGCCGCCGCCGACCGCCTCATCGCCAACA
>KL569119.1:42154-42446 GCA_000715635.1 Streptomyces violaceus
TGTATAAGAGACAGGCACCGAAGAGGCCGACGACCTAGCACGGCACTACGCGGCCGACCTGGACAAGCTCGCCGTGGTCCACCCCGGCGTGAACCTGAACATCCCGCTCTTCGCGGGCCGCATCCAGCCCCTGAAGGCCCCCGACGTGCTGCTGCGGGCCATCGCCGTGCTCCTCGACGAGCGCCCCGAACTCCGCTCGCGCATTCTCGTCCCCATGCGGCAGCGGCCTCGCCAAGCCCGAGGGCCGGCAGAAGCTGGCCGCCCGCCTCGGCATCGCGGACGTCGTACGGTT
>KL569119.1:42709-42958 GCA_000715635.1 Streptomyces violaceus
CCGCCGGTCGGCCAGGCACAGCTAGCGGACTGGTTCCGCGCCGCCTCCCTCCTGGTCATGCCCTCCTACAGCGAGTCCTTCGGCCTGGTCGCCATAGAGGCCCAGGCGGCGGGCACCCCGGTGCTCGCGTCGGCGGTCGGCGGCCTGCCCGTGGCCGTGAACGACGGACACACCGGCTTCCTCGTACGCGGCCACAATCCCGCCGACTACGCGCGCGTGCTGCGCGACTTCGCCGACGACCCGCAACTC
>KL569119.1:43231-48751 GCA_000715635.1 Streptomyces violaceus
GGCTGGGACACCGCGGCCGCCGCCACGGCGGAGGTCTACACGGCCGCGATGCAGGCGCACCGCCGTCGCGTACGCTCGCACCATGGGTGAGACCGGTCAGGAACAGCGCGCGGCACAGGTCATCGAGGGAGTGCTGAAGGACGCCGACCTGGAGTGGGAGAGCCCCGAGCCCGGCACGTACGTCGCGCAGCTCCCCGGCACCCGCAAGCTCAAGACCACGGTCTCCCTGATCGTCGGCCGCCACTCCCTCTCCCTGAACGCCTTCGTCATCCGCCACCCCGACGAGAACGAACCGGCCGTCCACCGCTGGCTGCTGGAACGCAACCTCAAGCTCTACGGCGTGAGTTACGCCGTCGACCAGCACGGCGACGTCTACGTCACCGGCCGGCTCTCCCTCGCCGCCGTCACCGCTGAGGAACTGGACCGCCTGCTCGGCCAGGTCCTGGAAGCGGCGGACGGCAGCTTCAACACCCTGCTGGAGCTGGGCTTCGCCTCGGCGATCCGCAAGGAGTACGAGTGGCGGGTGTCGCGGGGTGAGTCGACGCGCAACCTGGACGCGTTCGCGCACCTGACGCGACGCCCCTAGCTCGTTCTGTATCGCCCGGGCGGCACCCCCACGAGCTTCCGGAAGTGCCGGGTGAGATGGGACTGGTCGTAGAACCCGGTCGCCGCCGCCACCTCGCTCGGCGTCTGCCCCTCGAGCAGCAGTCGCCGGGCGCGGCCCACGCGCAGGGACGTCAGGTACTGGTGCGGGGCGATGCCGTAGGCGGCACTGAACGCCCGTACGAGATGGGCCGGATGGGCACCGATGAGCACGGACGCCTCACGGAGCTCCATCCCCTCCACGACCCGCTCGTCCAGCAGTTCGCGCAGCCGGCGTGCGAGGGCGGGATCGGCAGGACGTGGGGAAGCGGGGTCGCCCCGCAGATGCCCGCGCAGCCGCTCCCCGACGAACATCAGCCTGCTCTCGGCCTCCAGCTCCTCACCGGGCCGCACCAGTGTGCCGTGCAACTGTCCGACGCGCCGCCGCAACAGCGGATCGCGCAGGTCGGGCCGGTCGACGGCGGCCCCGATGAGCTCGTCACCGAGATACGTCCCGTCGAGATACAGGACCCGCTTGCGGAAGCCCTCCGGGGAGACGGGAGAGCCGTTGTGCGGCACATGCGGCGGCAGCAGCGACACGGTGTCGTGCGGCGTGCCGTGCTCGTGCCGGTCGAGGTCGTACCGTACGGCGCCGGTGTCGACGATCAGCAGCGTCCAGGCCTCGTGGACGTGCATCGGATACGCGTACTCGGTGAACCGCGCGTGGAAGACCTCGACGACACCCGCGACGGAGGGCCGCCAGGCGGAGACGGTCCGGGAGGACCGAGAGGTCCGGGAGGACTCGGAGGCCATGCAAAAAACGTACAAGACCCTGGCGGGGGCTGCCGGGCACGCTCGCATCATGAACACCGAACCATCCACGAAGCCGGTCGAGCCGATCCGCTTCGACACGAAGATCGCCGTGCTGCTGCGCGAGGACCTCGAGCAGTGGCAGCGCCTCAACGTCACATCGTTCCTGGTCAGCGGCCTGGGTTCGCAGCTCCCCGAGGTGATCGGCGAACCGTACGAGGACGCGGACGGCGTGCCCTACCTGCCGATGTTCCGCCAGCCGGTCATGGTCTTCGAGGCCACGAAGGAAACCCTGGCCACGGCCCACACCAGGGCCCTGTCCCGCTCCCTGCCCCGCGCGCTCTTCACGTCCGACCTGTTCTCGACGGGCAACGACCGCGACAACCGCGCGGCCGTACGGGCGGTGCCGACGGCGGACCTGGACCTGGTGGGCCTCGCGGTCTACGGCCCGAAGAACGCGGTGGACAAGGTGGTGAAGGGGGCACGGATGCACCCGTGACCCGTGACCCGTGGCCCGTGGCCCGTGGCCCGTGACCCCTGGCCCGTCGCGCCGGCGGAGGCGACCAAAGTCGGGGGCACGTAGACCAACGGCTGATGACAGGGCGGACGTCAGGTCCCGAGACTCGTTCCATGGAGGAAGCCAGGAAGGTTCGCAGGAAGGTTCACATGGGAAAGAGGCCCGTTCCGCCGGGGGACAAGTCCACGGAACTCGCGGAATCGGCATGGGCCATCGTGCTCTTCTGCGTCGCCTGCGGTGCCGTCGCCGGCGCACTGCTCCCTCTCCTCGCCCGCGGGCTGCTGATGCTCCCGTGGGCACCGCTGGAGGGCCCCGCCGAACTGCTGACCTCGATCCCGGAACCCGCCCTCACCCTCGGCACGGTCGCGGTGGGGGCGCTCGGCGGCCTCCTGCTCGGCTTCACCGCCGTGCACGAGTCGCTGTCGGTGAGCATCTCCGCCACACACCTGACCCTCACCATCAGGGAGACCACGCGGGAGTTCGCCCGCGAGGAGATCGCGGTGCTGTTCAGGGACGGCAAGCACTTCGTGGTGCTGGCCCCGGACAGCAGGGAACTGGCCCGGGAACACTGCGGCCTGCCCTGGTCCCGTCTGACCGACACCCTCGCCGCGCACGGCTACCCCTGGGCCGAGGAGGACCCGTACCGCGCCGAGTTCCGCCGCTGGGTCCCCGGCACCCCCGGCCTCCCCGAGGGCGCGGACGCCCTGCTCAGGGCACGCGCCCAGGCACGAAAGAGCGAGGACGACGCCGGGGATGCCCGGGAGCTGCGCGGTGAACTGCTCCGGCTCGGCGTGGTCGTACGGGACGAGGAGAAGCGGCAGTACTGGCGGCTGGCGCGACGGAGCTGACGCGCAGGCGCCCGGGGGCCCTCGCAGCGATAGCATCCGCCGCGGGAGGAATGCCCGTGACCCGCATACCCGGCTTACGTGTCCTGCTCGTACCCTTCGTCCCCCTCGTCGCCACGGCGGCGGTTGCCGGCTGCGCGGGCCGGGGCCAGGACGCGGCGCCGGACAGGGAACACTCCCCGGCCGCATCGGCACCTCGCCCGGCCATCCACTTCGGTACGGACGGCGATCGCGCGCTGGTCCCCGGCGGCCCGCCGCTCCCCTTCCGCGTCTCCGTCGCCGGCCTCACCGAGGCGCAGGCAGCGCGGCGCGTACTGGCGCTCTACATCGGCACGGTCCCCGACAGGCTTCAGATCCGCGAAGACGGAACGTGGCGCGATGTGCCGCTCCAGTGGACCAACGAGCAGGACGACGACGGGGAGTTCGCGGCCGTGCTGCCGCTCTCGCACCGCGGCAAGGCGCGGAAGCGGATCGAGTTCCGGATCTTCACCGCCGATCAGCGGCGCAGCTACGTGGACGGACAGGTCCCTGCCGTGGCCGACACCATCGCCGCGCAGCTGGCACTGGCCCGGAAAGGCTGGGTTCCGGATACCCACCCGGCGGCGTCCGCGTCACGTGTGCGTCTTCCGGTGGACCCCACTCACCTCGCCATCGAGGTCCCGCAGTTGCTCAGGGCGACCGAGGGTGGTCCACCCGTGGAGTGGCAGGTGCGAGTACGCAACGTGGCGGGCAAGCTCACCCGCTCCGGCCTGCGCATCGCGATCACCCTGAGCCCCGGCGCGGCCGGCCGGTCGGTCAGCCGCCTGCACTGGTCGATCGACCAGGGGGGCCGCTGGACCGACCTGACGGGCCGGGCGCACGTAGAGACGGACGAGTTCGCCCTCGCGCCCGGTGAATCCCGCACGGTCCGCATCCGCATCGCTCTGCCGACCGGAGCCACGTCGAAGAACACCGGCGACCTCGCCGCGGCCCTGTCCGCAGCGGTATCGGCCCCTTGGTGGCCCTCCGACCCGGACGAACCCTCGGGGGTCTCCCTCGACGCGGAGTCCACGAACGTCCTGGCCCAGGGCTAGGGGTGCTGTTCGGGGACGTTGGTCACGGGGTGCAGGCCTCGGCGATCGACAGGCTGTTCTCGTAGAGGTGGTGCCGCGTGATCCGCCCGCCCTCGACGGTGAGCCGCAGCGCGAACGGCCCCTCGAAGGACTTCCCCGTCGCCCGTACGGTCCCCGACAGATGCCCCGTCAGCACAGCGTCGTTCCCGTCCACGAGAAAGGCGTCGACAGAGGCCCGGGCATCCTCGGGCACGGTGTACTCCATCAACTCCTCTGCTTGCGCGGCACACTCGGCAGCGGTGGACCGCGGACGTATCCACGGCACTCCCGGATTCTCGGCGAGCACCCAGTCGACCTTGTCGGCGAAGAGCGCGGTGAGCCCCTCGATGTCCCCGGCGAGACGGAGCTCGAGGAACTTCTGAACGGTGGCCCGGGTGGCGTCGGCTGTGGTGGTAGGCGTCATGAAGCCCAGAGTGCCGGGACACCGCAGGAGCGTCGATTACGTCCCAGGTAAGGAGACTCGGCGTCGATCACTGCCCGACGCGGCCGTCGATCAGCTCGCGCAGCAGGTCGGCGTGACCGCAGTGCCGCGCGTACTCCGCGATCTGCGCCACCAGGACGTCGCGCAGCTGATGTTGCCCACCGGGTTCGGGCCCGAGGTCGGAGAACCCGGCGTTCAGGGTGGTGAGATCGTCGACGCCGGCCAGGTACCGATCGGTCCGTTCCACCTCGACCCGCCACTGCCGCCAGGCATCGTCCACGACCTCCGGGTCGGCGACCGCGCCGTTCCAGTCGCCGTCGCGGTCCTCATCGGTCCGGTACAGCTTCGGCGCGTCCTCACCGGCCATCACCCGCCGAAAATGCCGCTCCCCCTCGGCCATGTGCCGCACCAGCCCGAGCAGGGACATCGTGGACGGTGGGACGGACCGCAGGGCCATCTGCTCGGCGTCCAGGCCGGCGCACTTCATTTCCAGGGTCAGTCGGTAGTAGCGCAGATTCTCGAGCAGCGTCCCACGCTCATCGACGGCATCGACATCGACTTCGGTCTCGCGGGGGTCATCATCCGGATCAATCCACATGTCGGGATAGATGGTCGACCGCGTCCACCGAGCCACGGCTCGTTCATGGGTGTGCTCATCCGAGACCATGGGGCATGGTGGACCGGGCGGGAACGGCTCCGCCACCGAATATCGGGCCTCCGGCGCTACTGCGGGAAGCCGCGGCCACGGTGAAGCCTGGCCGCGGGCTTCGAGCCTGGGCGTGCGACCGTGCGCCGTTGAGTACGAGGCGGACGTGTGGTGTCGTACGTCGTTCGGATGCGGCTGTCGCGGCCGTGGAGCATGGTCGCAGGGCGGCGCCGGGCGGGCGTGGGGACGGGGGATCGCTGATGGATTCGGACGCGCTACCGGGCTGGGACGCCGCCGCTGCGTCGCAGGTGACACTGGAGCGTTTGCTTTCGGTGGTGGGTGCGGGTGCTCTGGAGTTGCACATGGCTCCCGGTGGCCTTGCGGCGGCCGTCACCGGCGTGAGTGTGCTCGATCCGCTGGACCCTGGTTTCCGGCCGCGGCAGTTGGTGCTCGCTGTGGGGGTCGACGCGCGGTCGGCCCATGCAGTGGACGTCCTGCGGCGAGCGGGCGAGGTGGGCGCCGCAGGAGTGGTGTTCGGGCCGGCCGAGCTGGGGCCGACTGTCGCCGCGTCTGTCTCTTATACACAT
>KL569119.1:48932-59630 GCA_000715635.1 Streptomyces violaceus
CTGCCGAGGAGGCTGGTGTCGCCGTCCTCTTCCGGACCACGTGGTGCACCTGGGACCAGTTGGTGGGCGCGCTGCGGGCGGGCCTGGTTTCGGCCGGTGTCTCTCCCGGTCCCGTGGGGCAGGCCGTCATGCTCGGGGATCTGGAGCAGCTTGCCGATGCGGTGGCATCGCTCGCCGGCGGTGCGGTGACGATCGAGGACCCGGAGTCCCGTGTGCTGGCCTACTCCTCGACCGAGGAGGACGTGGACGAGTTACGCAGACTGACCATCCTCGGCCGCCGCGTTCCGCCGTGGCGTGTCGCCGCCATGCGAGAGGCGGGCTTCTTCCGGGCGTTGTGGGGATCGGGCGACGTCCTGCACCGGCCGGCCAAGGGCGGCGATCCGGAGCGTTTGGTGGTGGCCGTCCGGGCGGGCGGCGAGGTGCTGGGGTCCATCTGGGTGGCCGCTGTCGCGGGCCGGCTTCTGGCCCCGAACGCGTCGGAGGTCCTGCGCTCGGCAGCTCCGGCGGCCGCGCCGCACCTGCTGCGTCACCGTACGCGTGGTGCGGACACCCGGCTCGTGGAGGACGCCGCGCGTGCGGTGCTGGAAGGGCGTGGTTCCGTGGAGGTGCTGGCAGAGCGTGCCTCGTGGCCGGCGCAAGGCGCCTGTGCCGTCCTCGCGGTGCACTACGGTTCCGTAGCCGGCGATGAGGCCTCACGTCTGCAGGGGATGCTCGCGCTGCACTGCTCCGCATACGGCCTCCAGGCCGTCGTTGTCCCGATGGGCGAGAGGGCTTTGACGGTGCTGGGCTCGCTGGACGCGGACCGGCAACGGGCCGGCAGAGGGCTGGCGGATCTGGGGAGTTCTCTGGCGAAGCAGTTGTCGGCCGCGAGGGGGGCGACGACCGTGCGGGTCGGCATGGGTGATGTGGTCCAGGGGCTGGCGCGGCTGCCCGAGTCCCGCTGGGCGGCCGAGTCGGTACTCGACGCGCTGCTGGCGGTTGAAGGCTCGCGTGTCGTCGCGAGTACCGAGGACGTCGCGGAGGCGGTCGGCATCATCAAGGTCATGGACGCCCTGCGGGAGGTGGCCCTGCCCGTACACACCCCGGTGGCACGGCTCGTGGCGTTCGACTCCGAGCACAGCGGGAGTCGCATGGTGGAGACGTTGCGGGCGTACCTGGACCATTTCGGCGACATCCCGGCCGCCTCCCGCGCCCTGGGGGTGCACCCCAACAGTCTGCGATACCGGATGCGTCGGATCACCCAGGAGTCGCGCATCGATCTCGACAGTGCCGACGCCCGGCTGCTCGCCCAGCTCCAACTGCGCCTGCTCGACGGCCTCAAGGGCTCTTAGCCGTTCCGACCGTGACCGCTGAGGCGGACAGGTCCGCGTAGCCACGGTCGTGGTTCATTGCGCGTCGGCACCAGGGGACGGCGTGGTCTTCGTCGCCGCGCACAAAGGCCGGAGAGCGCCGCCGGGGGCGTTGTTCCGGCCACGGTTCGCGCGGCCGCATCTTCTGTCCCTCTCACGAAGACCCCTTGCGGCGGGGCGGGCAGTCTGGGAGCCGCCCGATCTCAACGGGCGCCCGGCACACCGAAACCAAGGGGGCACCATGACCGACCTCACCGAAGCCGCCCAACGACGTGAGCACATCCTGCGAGCGGCCGTGCAGCAGGGACTGCTGGACCCCGAGGGGTCCGCGCTGGCCGGATTCGTCGACTTCGACGGCGTCGCCGAGACGGTCGATTCCCTGCACAGGGCGTTCCCCGGCTCGCTGCGCGTACTCCACGCCTTCGCGGCGAAGGCGAACAGCCTCGTGCCGGTGCTGGCGGAGCTGCGGCGCCTCGGCATGGGCTGCGAGGTGGCCACCGGGGGCGAACTGGACCGGGCGCTGGCGGCGGGCTTCCCGCCGGACCGCATCGTGTTCGACTCACCGGCCAAGACGCGTGCGGAACTGGAGCGGGCCCTCGGCCTGGGTGCCACGATCAACGTGGACAACTTCCAGGAACTGTCCCGGATCGACACGATCCTCGCCGGACAGCCGTCCCGCTCCCGGATCGGCGTGCGCGTCAACTCCCAGGTGGGCGGCGGGACGATCGCCGCGATGAGTACAGCCACACCGACCTCGAAGTTCGGCATCGCCCTCACGGATCAGGACAGCCGCGAACGGTTGCTGCGGGCGTTCGAGGAGCATCCCTGGCTCACCTGGGTACACACGCACGCGGGCTCACAAGGCTGCCCGCTGAGCCTGATGGCACAGGGAGTGGCACAGGCTGTGGAATTCGCCGAGGAAGTCAACGGCCGCGTGGGGCGACGCCAGGTGATCGGCATCGACATCGGTGGCGGGCTGCCCGTCAATTTCGCCACCGACGAGGTCAGCCCCGGCTTCGACACCTACGTGGACCAGCTGCGCGAGCACGCACCCGCCCTGTTCTCCGGCAGGTACGAGATCATCACCGAGTTCGGCCGCTCGATCCTGGCGAAGAACGGCTTCATGGCCGCGTACGTCGAGTACACCAAGACCACCGGCGGACGCCCCATCGCTCTCACCCACGCCGGCGTGCAGGTCGCCACACGCACCGTGTTCCACCCCGACGCCTGGCCGCTGCGGATCGCCGCACATGACCCGAGTGGCGGAGCGAAACACGGCCGCCTTGTCCGGCAGGACATCGCCGGCCCGGCTTGCTTCGCCGGTGACCTGTTGGCACGCGACCGCGCGCTGCCACCGCTGGAACCCGGCGACATCGTCGTCCTCCCGGACACCGGCGCGTATTACTTCTCGACGCCGTTCCACTACAACAGCCTGCCCGAGCCGGCCGTACACGCGGTCCGGATCAGCGGGGACGGGCAGGTCCGCTTCGAACTCGTCCGCCCCGCACAGAATCCGTACGAACTGCCGACTCCGGACGTCCGGACCACACCCGCCTCCCCACGTGGCGGCCTTGTGTACGGGTGACAGGCCCTCGCGAGGAGTACCTAGGTGACACGGGAGAACCGTCCGCAGCGGGACGGGAACGGTCCGCTGCTCAGCCAGCGAGCCGCCATGGTCTTTCTCCTCGCCGCGCTGGTCGGCATCGGCGCCGCAGCCCTGGCGTCGCTGGCCGGAAACGTCTGGCCCCTCGCGGTCAGTGCCGGCTGCGGCGCAGGCGCCATGGCCGTCCTGTTCTTCAATCAGATCATCGACTGAGGACATGCCCGCGTTCGCCCCGCCGAGGGGGGGCAAGCTGCGGGACCTTCCGTTGTCCGGTCCGGTCGCTGATGCCCTCCGGGCCCAGGAGGAACGTCAAGGCCCTTGCCGAGTACCTGGACCCCTCGGGACCCAGGTCTGACAGTTCAGTGGTGTTGTTGATGCTCTCAACCAAATCTGACGACGTCGAACGAGCACAAAGCCCCCGCCCCGCGAAGAAACCGCGGGACGGGGGCCTAAGGGGCGTCGAGTTGCTTCTTCTTCCCCTGGGTGTTGTCGGGGATCTTGGTGAGCTGGGTCTTTGCTGGTCAGGGGCGGGGAGATCGTGCGCCTGGTGGTCGTCGTTGGTCGTCATTGGCCACTGTCGAGCGGCCTCGGACGGCCCAGCGACGGCCCAGCTCCTCGGTCTGCGTGCGCGGCCCGGTGGCCTCAGTGCGAGGGGCGCCTCTTCGGGGGAACCGGCCCAGGGATCACATCCTTCCCAAGGTGTTCCTTGATCAGGTACTTGAGTTCCGGCCCTTCGATGAGCTGGAGCCGGCCATGTTGGCGGGCAAAGTCGTGGCTTGCCCTGCCGAACCACGATGTGGTGATCAGGACCCCCTTGGCAGCACGCTTGTGCTCCACAACTCCAGCGAGCGCTTGGACTGACTCGACACCCACGAGCTTGCTGTAGCGCTTCGCCTGAATGATGCACTCACCGTTGAAGACGGGGTCTTTGCTGACGGCCACCGCGTCAACACCCTCGTCTTTGGAGGCCTGGGTGTTCCAGGCCTCCATGCCGATCGCCTCGAACAGTTGGCGAATGAGGTGCTCGAACTCGGTGGGCGTCAGCTTCACCAGCACGGGCCTGCTGTCCAGGCCAGCGACTACATCCATGCTGTCCATGAGCCGGTACTTCGACAGGTCGAACTCGACGATGGGACGAATCGGTTCGAGATCGTAGGGGTTAGGCGACACCAGGGCGTTAAGTCCCCTGAGGCACTGCGCTGGATCAACCTGACTGAGACGGAGCTTCCCGAACTGCTCCCTGCTGGCGCTGAGCGTCACCAGACAGGGCGAGACCTCCTGACCGGTAGCCCGGTCGATGGTTCTCACATGGCCGTTCAGGATCACGCCGTTGACGACCCGGTCCGGATCGCTCGTCAGGACCTCGTGGACCGTCCTCAGAGCGACTTGGGCCAGGACAGAGGCGTAGATCTCCTTGCGCTCCTTTTCCGGGCGAGGCAGCACGGTCGTCTCGTCTCGGTTCTTCACGTACCGGTAGCCCCGCGCGGTAGGAACGATCGCCTCAGGAGGCAGGTGGATCTCAACGAGTACGTCGCCGGTGGCAGGGCGAAAGGCGATTCGATGCTCGTGTGGGAAGCCCACTGGATATACCGACGCATCCAGAACAGCCCCTAGATGAGCCTCGACCGCCGCGGGCTCCCCCGCCCTGTATGCCTCGCGTTCTTCATCCAACTTCCCGTTGAAGGTCGCCACCTCATCAAGGGCCTTCGCTTCGGCCTGGCGGTGCTCGGCACGCTTCCGCTCCAGCGTTGCCAGCCGCTTCTCTTCCGCCCGCCTGTGGCGATCCTGTGCTTCGCCGAACCGCACACGCGCCTCGACAACCTCAGCTTCATAGCGTTTCCTGCCAAGACCCAGGACAGCAGCCAGACCACCGGGCTCCGGTGGAGCGAACTCCTCCCATCGCGGGGAAGGCTCCGGACGAGACCAAGGACGCTCGTCTAACTTCCTCGGCGTGTGAGTCCTCCGTCGGCGCTCAAAGGTCGTCGGCGGATCCCCAACCAGCGCGTCACGGAGCAACTGCCCAAGCTGCTCGACCTCGTGCTCGACCCCGATCGTGCGAACCCGCGCCTGCTCGGCCTGCTGCTCCTGATACGCGGCCTTCCGCTCGCGTTCCTGCCGCTTGCTGGCCGTCTCAGCAGCCTTGCGTTCCCGCTCCGCTTGTCGTGCCCGTTGCTCCTGGGCACGTCGTAAAGCTTGCTGCTGCCGCTGATAGTCATTGCCTCGGCCGCTGCCCCGTTGCGCCACCTGCTTGCCCCTCCCCTGGCCCTACTCCGCCACAGGGCTGCATTCCCCTTCCACATCGCAGAATCACGCCCAGCAGGGACGTCACCTCAGCCGGACCGCACGGTGCACCGTTGGCTCAAGTCGTCTGCACCTCAACCCCACGACAGCCAACCACGATGGCGGTTTGCCGACCGATCAGGCGCGCGTGTGCCTCGCTGCACCCCTACTGCCCTCAGCCACGCTGTCGAGGTGTCGTCGACCAGAGGAACCCCGGACGCCCGGCCTCTGAGCACACTGCCTGAGCCATCAGCTTGGGAAGCTTGGGTTCTCTGACTGCGAGGGCTCAGCTGACCTGCGGCGGAGCGGTTTCGGCGTTTGGTGGGCGGTCGCCTGATTCTCCGGTGCTCCCCGCGGTACCCCGCACGAACTGGCACGCACCTGGCACGTGAGCCCTTCGGCTTCGCTGCCGGGGCTTCGCGCATGGCGTGGGGCTGGCGGTTACGGGCCGAGGAACGCGGTGGACAAGGTGATGAAGGGGGCGCGGATGCATCCGTGAAGGGCCCGCTCTCTAGCAGGATTCCCCCGTACGGATTGCCTTCTTGCTGGAGACGGAGCACGCTGCCAGGCTGCCGAATAGCGTCGTGCACATTGACGGGCGCTGGGGCAGGGGGCGGACGATGAGACCGCAGATGAAGGCAGTGCTCGGGGCCGTGACGGTCGGTACGGGAGCAGCGGCGACTGTCGCGCTCGGGCCCGTCACGAACTACGCGAGCGAGACTGTGCCTGGCTGGGCCCGGAACGGAGGCGTCGTTTGGGCGGTCTTCGCGGTTCTCGCCGTCGTGAGTGTCGGGCTTGCGCTCTTGAGTCGTCGCCTTGATGTGTCCTCTGCCGGGGCGACTGTCGCTCAGCGATCAGCCGAGGTTATTGGCTCGGCACTGACGGCGGTGCGATTCACATCTCTGCGTCGTCCGCATGTCGACCCCGGTGCGGTGCACGGGATCGAGCCCGTACTCGGCGAGCTGTCGGAGCTACTCCGCCGGACGGACGGCCGGTTTGCGGTGGTGTGCGGTGCCGGGGGGTTCGGTAAGACGACGGTGGCCGCGACGCTGGCGGAGCAGGCCGAGAACGCCGGGTACGCGGTCTTCTGGATCCGCTGGCAGGACAAGGACACCTTCGTCCTCCAGATGACGCAGGTCGCCGTCGAGTGCGGGTTGGATGAGGCGGAACTCCAGGCCGCACGGACCGAACTCGTCTCGCTTCCCGATGCCGTATGGCGTCGGCTGAGCACCGCACACAAATGGCTCCTGGTCGTCGACAACGTCGATCAGGCGGACAAGCTCAGCGAGGATGACGGCGCGGTCAGCGACTATCGCGGCTGGGTACGGCCGGACGGGGGCGGCCTGCTGCTTGTGACGAGCCGTGACACCAGCCGGGAGACCTGGGGAGCGCGGGCGCACCTCGTCGAACTCTCCTCGCTCGACAGTCGGCCAGGAGCCCGGATCCTGTGTGCGGCTGCGCCGGAAGCCGGTTCGGCGGAGGAAGCGGAGAAACTGTCGGAGCGCTTGGGTGGCCTGCCGCTGGCGCTCCGTTCGGCCGGCACCTACCTCTCCCGGCCGGGCAGCCGATACCGGACGTTCGACGACTACCGCAGCGCCCTGGACCGCGAGTTGCCAGCCCTGTTCGCCACGGCGGCACCCGCGCACCGTGATGCCGAAGCCGCGCGGCAAGCGGTGCGGCGCACCTGGGAAATGTCTCTCGATCAACTGGAGAGCGCGGGGTGCCGGGCGGCCAGGCCCCTGCTGCGGATGTTGTCCCTCCTCGCGGACGCCCCGATCCCGCGTGCGTGGATCAGCCCAGGCCCGCTGCGGTCCGTCACCGGGCTGCGGCTGCGGCAGGTGGATGTGGAGGCCTCTCTGTCGGGGCTGCACCAGTACGGACTCCTCGGGTTCGCCGACCGGAAGCGGTACCCGCAGACGGACGCCCTTCAGATCCACCCCCTTGTGCGCGAGATCAGCGCGCTCCTTCTCGCATCGTCCCCGGGCGTCGACGTGGACGCCTGGAGGCAGGCGGCATTGCTGCGCACTGCCGAGCTTGCCGAGCGGATCACGAGCGAGAGCACCGACTGGTCGATGGCCCGCGTTCTGGCGCCACACGTACAGCTACTGTTCGGGCACACCTCCTCAGTCCCCGAGCCCCGGCTCCTGAACGTCAGGAGCCGCATCCTCCCAGCACTCTTCGCGGCCGGGGAGTTCGCCTCCGCCGCCTCCGTGGCCAGGGCTGTGTACGAAGCCGACCAAGCGGCCTCCGGATCTGATCACAGACGTACGGACAAGAGCCGGCACGCCCTTTGCTCAGCCCTCAACCGCCTGGGGATGCACGCGGAGGCCACCGAGCTGCTGAGAGAAACCCTTGCCCGGCAGAACCAGGCACTGGGCGCCAACCACTACCGCGCCCTCCAGACCAAGCTCATGCTGGGAACCGCGCTCAGCAGCCTGCACCAACACGAGGAGGCCATCACGCTGGTCCGGGAGACGGCCGAGCAGCGCGGAAGGGCGCTGGGGCCGGACCATGACCTCACCCTCGCCAGCCGCAACATCCTCGGCAACGTGCTCAGTTACGCAGGGCGCTACGCGGAAGCAGCTGAGATACACCGACGCATACTCGAACTGCGACTCGCGGAACTCGGGCCCGATGCCCCGGTGGTCCTGCGGAGCCGGAACAACCTCGCTCTCGCGCTGGAGGGGCTCGGGCGGCATGCTGAGGCGGTCGAGCTTTTCCGGGACACGTTGCGGCGGCGAGAGAGCGCGTTCGGTCCCGACCACCCGGACAGCCTCGCCACACGGCACAATCTCGCTGTCGCGCTCCTCCCCCGAGGGCATCGTGACGAGGCCGTCGGCCTGCTGCGGCGGACGCTGGAAGGCCGGGAGCGGGTCCTTGGCTCCGATCACCCGGCCACGCTGTCCACACGAGGGCATCTTGAGTCCGCCATGGCCCAGCCGGCCAGGGGGGGATTACGCGGGTGGTGGCGCTCGAGGAGCCGATGAGCGTTAGCCGATGACAACGACCGCGGTCGGGACGTCGCAGGCTGCCGATGCGGTGCCGCCCCTAGCTGGCTGCTCCTCCGAGGCTGCCCGCGCTTCCTTCGCGCCGGGCACCATTCCGTCGGTAAGGAAGGCGAGCATCGCCACCGGGCACCGGGCTCGCACTTTCACGCAGGCAAGGGCATTGGGCGTCCTCTGGACTGCCGACGAGTTCCAACGACTCCGCTGGCATCACGGCCATGGGGTACTTCGTCCGCGACCTGTGGAGCCTGTGCAATGCAGCCGAAGCCCTGGCAACCCTGTACCCATCGCCCTTTGCTCGCGCCGGAGAGTAGGGCGCAAGCGGCGCTGCTGCTGTTCTTAGTGTGGGCGTACCACTCGCTCTATGGCTCGGGGGAGAGCCCTCAAGCTCGGCCTACGAGCGGCTGCGCGGTCGACTCCGACAGGCGACACCGCTACGCGTGGCCGTCAACTGGACCGGCCTGCTGAGAGCTTTGATTGTCCTTGAGTACCTGCGGGAAAACACCGACTACTCAAACGTGTTCCTCGCGCCCATGGGCACGGTCACCCTCTCCTGCCTGGGTGGATCGATCAGGGTATTCATTCGGGTGCACCGCTTGTGCGCGACGCTCGACGAACACGCCGCCGACATGATCGTGGAGCTGGAGAAGCAGCGCGCCCTGCCGGATGACAAGTGGGTAGAGCAGAGGTTCGTCGTGGAGAAGGCGTGGAACACCCTGCGCCGCACCCTGGTGAACAAGATCGACACAGCCCTAAGCGTCTCGGGGATTTTCGTGCTTCCCGGTGCGACGATCAATGAGTTGCACCACCAGGTGTACCGAGTGGTGCGAACATCCGGCGAGGACGACCGTGCCCGTCGCGAGGTGATCACGCGGCTCCGGATGCTGCGCATTGCTTGTGTCAGCCGCACGGACACTCTGGTGTGACTGACCAGTCGAGTCCGCAACTGGCCCGCCTGATGACTCGCAGATCAGGGGGAACCTCTAGGACGTAAGCAACTTGACGAGCCTCCCGAACTCCTTGTCCGTAGCCGCGAGCGCATCGACGTTGATCTCGCGTACTCGCTCTGCGATCTGGACTTGCCGCGATGCCTGGAGGTCGATCGAGGTCACGCCCAGCCATCTGTCGATCCAAGGTTCTACGACGATGATCTCGTGGTCATAGCCCTCAAGCTGTTCGACGTTGGGGAGGGCAGGCGCTCCTGCGAAGCCGTCGGCTATCACGACGATCGGTCCTGGGTTGATGCGAGCTGCGGCGGCGGCAACGGGGGCGAGACCCATGAGCCCCGACGCTGCTACCACGTTCAGTTCACGTACCGCATCACCCCGCATGTGTAGGAGAAGGGCGATGCATCGGATGATGTACACGTCACGCTCCCCCTCGACGACAAGCGTCAGCGGCGGTACGGACGTAGAGGGCCGCGGCACGACGGCAGCCTTGTACGGGACGAAGACATCGCCTCTTTCGGCCGCCTCCCGAAGCTTGAAGTTGAGCACCTCAACGAAGCCCACATCGGCGGCGTACTCCATGTCAGTCCTCTCGAAGAGGACAACGTTCAGATCCTGCCCACTTGTAGGGCGTCGACGGCGTCACCGCTGTAACCAGACATAGATATGAACACACCGAGAGTACCGACGAGTTTTCCGTCGACCTTGCCCTTGAACTGGTAGATCGCGGAGGCGGGGACCGTGTTCTCCCACCACTTTGCCTCCAGCAGGCAGTAGCGACCCGCATGAAGGAAGGAGCCGTCCACTTCCTCACCTTTTGGGCGGAAGGAAGTGCGAGGCTCAAGATGCCCTTGGGGCAGGAGTTTGGTCAACCACTTCTCGAACCTGCGGCCACGGATCTGAGGAGTCATCCCACTTGCCAGAGTCTCAAGGACGGTGAGCTCTCGGCGCAGGTCCACGCGATCGATCCTCCGGCTCAGAGTGCGGTGAGTTGCTTACGGCTGGAAGCTAGCAACCTCACGACACAGTACGTCGCTTGGCAGATCCTCCCTTGAGTCGCCTTGAGGAGGCGCAGCCGACGTCACCGCGTCCTCGGCCTTGAATCGGATTGCTGGCTAGAGGCCGTCCCGTAGGTGATCTTGGAGGCGATGCGGACGCGGGTGACCGGGCCGCAGTCGGCTCGGTTATCCGGTGAGGGCGAGGTTGTACAGGCGTGTAATGCCGAGCATGGCGTGGTGGACGCCGTCACCTTTCAGGCGGCAGTCGTGGAGGATCTTCCAGCCCTTCCGGCCGACTACCACGACCACGCGGGCGTCAGCGTCGATGACGACCTGGTGGGCGGTGGAGTACCGATAGTTCTTGGACTGCTCGGCAATGCTGCGGTCGCGGGTGGGCCCGCCGGCCCAGGGTGCCGGCCGCGGACTTCGACACACCGAATAATGGTGCTAGTTGCCGCAACGTCAGATTGGTCCGCCAGTACGCGGCGACCAGCAGCACACGGTCCGCCAGCGGCA
>KL569119.1:59866-64707 GCA_000715635.1 Streptomyces violaceus
CGCCACGGCCGTCCGCGACCCGGAGCGTCGGCACCCTCCCTACGCAGCTGGGTCACCAGCTTGCTCAAAGCGCGCGGGCTCAGCCCAGTGAACGGGGCTATCCACGATGGCTCCGCCGCTGTGATCACACCAGCCATGCGAAGATCATTTCAGTTGCCGACACCCCTCCCACGACTGATCCTGGGCACTGAGCAAGCAAGGGGGACAAGATGGGACTGATGCTCTTCCCAGGCGACGATGACGTTGCGAGCCCGGACATCTCCTGGTCCTACACCGGCTTCAGCATGTTCAGGCAGTGGTTGGCCGAGGCCGAGGGGTTCACGCTCGCCGAGATGGACGGCTTCGGCGGAGATCGCCAGTGGTGCAGCGTCTCCACCACGCTGGCGCCACTACTCAACCATCCAGACGACGATGGCCCCGACCTCGCGCCCGCTCAGTGCGCTGCCATGCTGCCCCGACGGAAGCAGTTCTCGACCAACGTCAGCCTGACGACAGCGGCCCCGCCCTCCGACGGCGCATCGAAGACGTCAGTCAGTTGGTCACCGTCCTGCGGTTCTGTGTGGACAAGGACGTTGAGCTCATCTTCGGCTAGGCACGGGAGCGCGGAGCGACCCGTCGTTGAGTCGGTGCCGAACCCGTCGCTGTCCTCCCGCTGGCTTTCCTGGTGTCGGTTCAGGTGAGGCTGCACCGCATCTGACGCGACGGCCCAGAGACGGCCCCAGCGCATGGAAGAGCCCCCTCCTGACGGAAAAGTCGCAGGTAGGGGGCGTCTTCAGCTCTGCTTACTTCTTCTTCCCCTGGTTCTTGACCGCCTCAATAGCCGCCGCAGCCGCCTCCGGGTCCAGGTACGTCCCCCCCGGCTTCACCGGCGTGAAGTCCGCGTCGAGTTCGTAGGACAGCGGGATGCCCGTCGGGATGTTGAGGCCCGCGATCTTCTCGTCGGAGATGCCGTCGAGGTGCTTGACCAGGGCGCGCAGGCTGTTGCCGTGGGCGGCGACCAGGACCGTGCGGCCGGTCAGGAGATCGGGGACGATCGCGTCGAACCAGTAGGGGAGCATGCGGTTGACGACGTCCTTGAGGCACTCCGTCTGCGGGCGCAGCTCCGGCGGGAGGGTCGCGTAGCGCGGGTCGGAGAACTGGGAGTACTCGGCGTCGACGTCCAGCGCCGGGGGCGGGGTGTCGTAGGACCGGCGCCACAGCATGAACTGCTCCTCGCCGAACTCGGCGAGCGTCTGCGCCTTGTCCTTGCCCTGAAGGGCGCCGTAGTGGCGCTCGTTCAGGCGCCAGCTGCGGTGGACCGGGATCCAGAGGCGGTCGGCGGACTCCAGGGAGAGCTGCGCCGTGCGGATGGCGCGCTTCTGGAGGGACGTGTGCACGACGTCGGGGAGCAGGCCGGCGTCCTTCAGCAGCTCGCCGCCGCGCGTCGCCTCCTTCTCGCCCTTCGCGGTGAGGTTGACGTCCACCCAGCCGGTGAACAGGTTCTTCTCGTTCCACTCGCTCTCGCCGTGGCGGAGGAGGATCAGCTTGTACGGTGCGTCGGCCATGCCCCAGAGCGTAATCCACGCATTCGCCCGTTCGCGTGACTGCCCGGCAGGCGGACGCTTGACCGGATCTGTTAATTGAGTGGCCGCCGTCAAGCAGCCGATCGTAATTTGTGACTCCCATAGGCGCCACTTACATGCGCCCACCTAGATGCGCCCACCTAGATGCGCCCACCTAGATGCGCCCACCTACATGCGCCACTCATATCCGGGGGAGTCCATGCCGTACGCCGTCCGCGTCAGACGTGCCGTCCAGGAGACCGTCTCGGGGCTGCCCCGTGAGTTCTGGTGGCTGTGGACCAGCACGCTCGTCAACCGGCTCGGCGCCTTCGTCGCCACCTTCATGGCGCTGTACCTGACGCTCGACCGCGGCTACTCCGCCACGTACGCCGGTCTGGTCGCCGCCCTGCACGGGCTCGGCGGTGTGATCTCCTCGCTGGGCGGCGGGGTGATGACCGACCGGCTGGGCCGGCGGCCGACGCTCCTCATCGCCCAGGCTTCGACCGCCGTGTCCGTCGCGCTCCTCGGGTTCGTGCGCGACCCGGTCGCGATCGCCGGCGTCGCCTTCCTCGTCGGCATGGCGAGCAACGCCTCCCGGCCGGCCGTGCAGGCGATGATGGCGGACATCGTGCGGCCCGAGGACCGTATCCGCGCCTTCTCCTTGAACTACTGGGCCATCAACCTCGGCTTCGCCGTGTCCTCCATGGCCGCGGGGTTCATCGCCGAGGTCAGCTATCGCGCCGGGTTCCTGATCGAGGCCGGTATGACGATGGCCTGCGCGATCCTCGTCTTCCTGAGGCTGCCGGAATCGAAACCGGCCGAGACGGTGGGCGCGAAGGCGGACCGGGACGACTCCGTCAGCCTCGGCACCGTGCTGCGCGACGGGCGCTTCATGAGCGTCGTCGGGCTGTCCTTCCTCGTCGCGCTGATCTTCCAGCAGGGGTCGGTGGGGCTGCCGGTGGCGATGGGCGAGGCCGGGTTCACGCCGGCCGAGTACGGCATGGCGATCGCCGTCAACGGCGTACTGATCGTCGTCCTGCAGATCCCTGTCACCCGGTTCATCGAGCACCGCGACCCCCGTCGGCTGCTCGTCCTCTCCTCGCTCCTCGCGGGGTACGGCTTCGGGCTGACCGCCTTCGCCGGGTCGGTCGGCGTCATCGCCCTCACGGTGTGCGTGTGGACGCTGGCCGAGATCGTCAACGCCCCGACGCAGACCGGCCTGGTCGTCCGGCTGTCCCCGTTGCACGGGCGCGGCCGCTACCAGGGCATGTACACGATGTCCTGGTCCGTTGCCGCCCTCGTCGCCCCGCTGCTGTCCGGCTTCGTCATCGACCGGGTCGGGGCGGAGTGGCTGTGGGGGTTGTGCGCGGTGGTCGGGACGGTGGCCGGGCTGGGATACGGGGCGTTGATGCGGCGACTCCCGGAAGAGACGACGGAGGAGAAGCAGGGGGAGCCCGCTGCGGAGGGCCTAGGGCAGGTCCCGGAGGGTTCCGCCTCCGGCCCCTGATCCCGTTCCGGGATGTTCCCGATGGTGGGCGGACACGGCGCTTGATGAGCTGTTTCCATGGCCCACCACGGACAGCAGAAGTCGTCGCGCCTCCTCCTCAACGCCCTCACCGCCCTCACCGCCCTCACCGCCCTCGCCACGCTCGCCGTCTCCACCACCGCCCTGGCCGGCCCGTCCCATCCCCCTCCGACCCGATTACCGGCGAAGGGCCAGGCAGCACATCAGAAGACCCAAGCCGTCCTGAACGAGATCGCCGCCCAGGGCACCCCCGGCGTCATCGCCCAGGTGCGCGACCGGCACGGCGTGTGGGACGGCCGGGCCGGTGTCCGAAAGCTCGGTTCCGAGCAGCCGCGGAGCACCCACGACAGGTTCCGTATCGCCAGCGTGACCAAGACCTTCACCGCCACCGTGCTCCTGAAGCTCGAAGCCGAGGGGAAGCTGTCGCTGGACGACAGCGTGGCCAAGTGGCTGCCGGGTGTGGTGCACGGCAAGGGGCAGGGGAAGAGGCACGAGAAGGGGTACCGGCCCCGGCACATCACCGTGCGGCACCTGCTCAACCACACGAGCGGGATCTTCGACTACAACATGGACGCCGGCTTCCGGGCCAAGTACGCGGGCGACGAGTTCGACCGGAACAGGCACGTCAGATGGTCCCCGGAAGACCTCGTGGACATCGCGCTCGCCCACCCGCCGAACTTCCAGCCGGAGCAGGGCAGCAGGCCCGGCCGCCCCGGCAAGTGGGACTACTCGGACACCAACTACGTCCTCGCCGGGATGGTCATAGAGAAGGCCACCGGCCGCAGTTACGCGCACGAGGTCGAGCGCCTCGTCATACGGCCCCTCGGCCTGCGCGGCACGAGCGTGCCTGGCACCTCGCCCCGACTGCCCTCACCCCACGCGCGGCACTACTCCACGCTCTTCGAGGACGGGCCGCGGGCGAAGGTGCGCGACGTCACCGAGTTCAGCCCCACGGTCGCCTTCTCCGCGGGGCAGATGATCTCGACCGTCGGCGATGTGAACACCTTCCTGTCCAGGCTGCTGGCCGGTGAGCTGCTGCCGCCCGCACAGCAGCGGCAGCTGCTCGACGCCGTCCCCGTCGACGGGGACAAGGGGCACGGCGGCCCGCAGGACGTCTACGGACTCGGCCTACGGCACTTCAAGCTGGCGGAGGGCTGCTGGGCCTGGGGTCACGGCGGAATGATCCCCGGCTCCGCGACCCGCACCCTCGCCTCGGCGGACGGCCGGCAGGTCATGACCATGAACCGCAACGGCGACTGGGGCGAGCAGCGACTGGAGGACGCCGCCGTCGAGACCGAGTTCTGCCGGAGCACCCCGTGAACGGCCGGCCGGCCGATCGCCCGTCTCACCTCACTGCACCGACAGCGGCACCGGATGGATCTCGTCGGCCTTGTGCCCGGCCCGCTCGTGAATGCGCTGGATGGCTTCGGCCGAGGGCGCCTCGGAGAGGCAGTACACCAGGCCGGACTCCGGGTCCGCCCAGGCCGCCTCGAAGTGGACGCGCTCGTCCCCCTCTATGGCGAGGTCCGCGTTGTGGGCCTCGCGCAGTTGCTCCTCCGTAATGCCCTTCATGCTGTGGTGGACATCCATGAACTTCGCCATGGCCACGCGCCTCCTTCGGTACGTACCTTCCACCTCCATGCTCCGCCTGTACGGACAGGGCGGCGACCCCGTGGCCGACGGTGATCGAAACGCCGTAGGGCCCCGGCAACCGCCGGAGCCCTACGGGTCGTACGAACCATGTGCCGGCGTCAGTCTGTCTCTTATACACATCT
>KL569119.1:64941-66415 GCA_000715635.1 Streptomyces violaceus
GCCGCAGCCGCACGCGGCGATCAGGGTCAGGTTCCTGATCTCGGCGGGCTGCTCGGTCTCGCGCTCCTGCGTGGGGTCGGGCGTGGTGCTGGGGGAATCGGCCATGGGTTCCTCCTCGAGGCTGGTGCCTGTGCCCATTGGATGCCCGTTCCGCTGGGCGCATCAACGGCGCACTGAGGCTTGTGCGCGCCCCGGCCGATCCTCACCCGCCCTCAGCGGACCCCCACCCCCTGGACCACTCCCACTCCGCGCTCAGGCGCTCTCCGCCTCCGTCGTCACCGCCTGGATCTCCGGCTGCACGTCCGTCTGGAGCTCGTCGGCGTGCTCGCCCGTCACCAGGTACACCACGCGCTTGGCGACCGAGACAGCGTGGTCGGCGAACCGCTCGTAGTAACGGCCCAGCAGCGTGACGTCCACGGCCGTCTCGATGCCGTGCTTCCAGCGGTCGTCCATCAGGTGCTGGAAGAGGGTGCGGTGCAGCAGGTCCATCTCGTCGTCGTCCTGCTCCAGCTGGAGCGCCAGGTCGACGTCCTTGGTGATGATCACCTCGGCGGCCTTGGCCATCAGGCGCTGGGCGAGCTGGCCCATCTCCAGGATGGTGGCGTGCAGGTCGCTCGGGACCGCGCGGTCCGGGTAGCGCAGGCGTGCGAGCTTCGCCACGTGCTGGGCGAGGTCGCCCGAGCGCTCCAGGTCGGCCGACATGCGCAGCGACGTGACGACGATGCGCAGGTCCGTCGCCACCGGCTGCTGCCGCGCCAGCAGGGCTATGGCCCGGGCCTCCAGGTCGTGCTGGAGCTGGTCGACCTTCTGGTCGGCCTCGATGACGTTCTCGGCCAGCTTCAGGTCGGAGTCGAGCATGGCGGTGGTGGCGCGCCCGATCGCCGATCCGACCAGCCGGGCCATTTCCACCAGACTGTCGCTGATCGAGTCCAGTTCCTCGTGGTACGCGTCCCGCATCAGGCTTCCCTCTCGTGCGTCTGTGTCGGGGGTTCATGGGCCGGGGCCCAGCGAACAGGCCGGGGCCCACCGAACAACCGGCGGTACGACCGTCGTATTACCAACGGTCCGAACCCCACGCTCCCACGTTCCGGCCTGTACGCGTCCGTTTCCGTCATCCCAAATGAACCAATACTGGCTCCAAGGTGAACTCTGGGCGACGAGTGTTCGAGGTCGCAGTCCGACGGCTGTGGCCCGTGCCCGAGCCATGCCTAACCTGGGTGCATGGACGTGAACGCGGCGGTCGCCGCAGTGGCAGCGATCGCCGGAGTGCTCACCGGTGTCATCGCCATGCTGGCGTTCCGGTGGAGCGAGCGCGAGCAGAAGCGCCCCACGCGTACCTCCCTGCACACGGACCCGGTGCTTCCGCCGGGCGTGGACACCGTCCTGTCGGTCCTCAGGTCCTCCGCCGTCGTGCTCGACGAGGCGGACGCCGTGGTCAAGGCGAGCTCGGCGGCGTACGCCCTCGGGCTGGTCC
>KL569119.1:66629-68412 GCA_000715635.1 Streptomyces violaceus
ACTCGCCGTCGAGCCGATGCTGCAGATGGCCCGGGACACCAGGCGCGACGGGGAGATACGCCAGGTGGAGCTGGACCTGCCGCGGCGCGGTACCGGACGCGGGGAGGCCCTGGCCGTCTCCGCGCGGGTCGCGCCGCTCGGCTCCCGGCTGGTGCTGCTGCTCGTCGAGGACCTCACCGAGGCCCGCCGGATCGAGGCGGTCCGGCGCGACTTCGTCGCCAACGTGAGCCACGAGCTGAAGACTCCGGTCGGTGCCCTCTCCCTGCTCTCCGAGGCCGTCATGGACGCCTCCGACGACCCCGAGGCCGTGGAGCGGTTCGCCGGGCGCATGCAGATCGAGGCCACCCGGCTGACCAGCCTGGTGCAGGAGCTCATCGACCTGTCGCGGGTGCAGAACGACGACCCGCTGGAGGACGCCGAGCCGGTCCGCGTCGACGAACTCGTCGCCGAGGCCATCGACCGCTGCCGGCACCAGGCCGGCGCCAAACAGATCAACATGGCCGCGGGCGGCACCGCCGACCTGCGAGTATGGGGAAACCGTGGCCAGCTCGCCGCCGCGCTCGGCAACCTCGTCGAGAACGCGGTCAACTACTCGCCCGCCCGTACCCGCGTCGGCATAGCCGCCCGCAGGGTGAACGCGTCCGGCGGGGAGCACATCGAGATCGCCGTCACCGACCAGGGCATCGGCATCTCCGACAAGGACAAGGAGCGCATCTTCGAGCGCTTCTACCGCGTCGACCCCGCTCGCTCCCGTGCCACCGGCGGTACGGGACTGGGGCTGGCGATCGTGAAGCACGTGGCCGCCTCGCACGGCGGGGAGGTCTCCGTGTGGAGCGCCGAGAACCAGGGATCCACCTTCACCCTGCGGCTGCCGGAGGCCGGTGCGGCCCGCGACCGCGCACATCAGCAGCCCGCCCGAGATGAACGCGCAGGAGGCGCGGGCCTCGACGAGGAGGCCGGGCGGACCACCCCCACATCCCCCGAATCAACCGCGTACGAAACGCTTCCTGCCCCGGAGGTCCTTCCGTGACCCGAGTGCTCGTCGTCGAGGACGAGGAGTCCTTCTCCGACGCCCTGTCGTACATGCTCCGCAAGGAGGGCTTCGAGGTCGCGGTCGCGACCACGGGCCCCGACGGACTCGACGAGTTCGAGCGCAACGGCGCCGACCTCGTCCTCCTCGACCTGATGCTGCCCGGCCTGCCGGGCACCGAAGTCTGCCGCCAGCTGCGCGGCCGCTCCAACGTCCCCGTCATCATGGTGACCGCCAAGGACAGCGAGATCGACAAGGTCGTCGGCCTGGAGATAGGAGCCGATGACTATGTCACCAAGCCGTTCTCCTCGCGCGAGCTGGTCGCTCGTATCCGGGCCGTGCTGCGCCGCCGCGGCGAGCCCGAGGAGGTCACCCCGGCCGCGCTGGAGGCCGGCCCGGTCCGCATGGACGTCGACCGGCACGTGGTCACCGTCGGCGGCACCAAGGTCGACCTGCCGCTCAAGGAGTTCGACCTGCTGGAGATGCTGCTGCGCAACGCCGGGCGCGTCCTGACCCGTATGCAGCTCATCGACCGGGTCTGGGGTGCCGACTACGTCGGTGACACCAAGACCCTCGACGTTCACGTCAAGCGCCTGCGCGCCAAGATCGAGCCGGACCCGGGCGCCCCGCGCTACCTGGTGACGGTCCGCGGCCTCGGCTACAAGTTCGAGCCGTAAGCCGCACGCCGGCGACGGAAACAGAAGGGGCGGGACCTCCAGGAGGTCCCGCCCCTTCTACGACTGCTACGGCCGG
>KL569119.1:68620-68964 GCA_000715635.1 Streptomyces violaceus
CGCGCTCGCCGAAGCCGCGTCGGTCGGTGTGGCCGGCGACTCCTGACCACCCGGGGTCTCACCGCCGGCGGGGCTCTCCGTGCCGGCCGGCGAGCCCGACTCGCCCTCGGCCGGCGAACCCGACGGAGAACCGGACGGGGCGCCCGACGCGCCCGGCGCGGCCGGGACCTCCGTCGGGCCCCACTCGGTGAAGTAGTGCTTGGCGGGTACGACGAACGCGCGCAGGCTCACATCACCGGTCTTGCTGAAGGTGAAGGTGACCTTCTGGGCGTTGCCGTCCTGGACGGCCTCGCGGCTGCTCGGCAGGCTGGCGGTGGCGTTGTCCTTGCCGCCGAGGATCAGCG
>KL569119.1:69165-72185 GCA_000715635.1 Streptomyces violaceus
GCGAGCCGCCGGCCGGGATGCTGAGGCTGCCGCCCTTGGCGGGCTTGAGCTCGGCGGTCTTGCCGGTGCCGGGGAGGGTGATGGACTCCAGCGTCTCGGCGGTCTTGCCGGAGTTGAAGAAGGTCGCGGAGATCGCGGCCGGGCCGGTCGACTCCAGGTCGGGCTGGGTGATCACCACGGCGTTCTGGATCTTGATGTCGCCGACGCTGGTCGCCGCGTTGTCCGGCTTGATCTCCAGTGTCTGGGCGTTGTTGCCGGCGCCGCACGCGGCGAGCGAGGCGATCGAGAACGCGACGGCGGCAGCGGCGAGGGCGCCACGTCGAAGGCTGCTGCTCACGGCGGCGGCAACTCCTTGACTCGAGCAGAGCGGCCGATAAAGCCGCCCTAAGTGTGTGTCAGCAGGCCTCAGGTTACCGAGCCGTTCCCGCACGGCCGCACCCGACCCCCCGGGACCTCTGATCGCACCTGCGTCACAACTGACTCCAGCATCACATGTGACTCCTGGGTCACATTGGCGGAGTGCTCGTCAGGCATTCACATAAGAGCCCCGGGCAGTACCGCAAGATTTCCGTGAAGGAATGCGCGGACCACCTCGGAATTGATCACCGACGGCCCGCCCGGAGGCCTCGTGATCAATTCCGGATTCGACCGGAACCCGGCTCGGGCCTCCGAACGGAGTAGCGGAAGTCGATCACACGGAACGGGACATATCGGGATGTTCGGCCGTCTGGAGGGGGGTTCGGATACGTGTAACGTACGCGTTTCGCTCACCCCGGACAGCCGCTCCCACCTGCGAATACCTTCTTCCATCCCCTGGGCGAAGCACGTTCCTGTCGGACTTGTCAAGCCCCGAGATATGCCCTGACCTGCGAAAACGCCATTCAGAACCCGCAGTTTCCGTGTTACCCTGGATAGCCACGGAAGGGGTACCTGTCACATGACGTTCAAGGTTGGCGACACCGTGGTCTATCCCCATCACGGGGCCGCGCTGATCGAGGCTATCGAAACTCGCCAGATCAAAGGCGTGGACAAGACCTACTTGGTGCTGAAGGTCGCCCAGGGCGACCTGACGGTACGTGTGCCAGCGGACAATGCGGAGTTCGTCGGCGTGCGTGATGTGGTCGGTCAGGACGGGCTGGACCGGGTCTTCGAGGTGCTGCGCGCGCCGTACGCCGAGGAGCCCACGAACTGGTCCCGTCGATACAAGGCAAACCTGGAGAAGCTCGCCTCCGGCGATGTCATCAAGGTCGCGGAAGTGGTGCGTGACCTGTGGCGTCGTGAGCGCGAGCGCGGACTCTCCGCAGGCGAGAAGCGCATGCTCGCCAAGGCCCGCCAGATTCTGGTGAGCGAACTCGCCCTCGCGGAGAACACCAACGAGGACAAGGCCGAGGCCCTGCTCGACGAGGTACTCGCCTCCTGAGGCGAAGCCCGTCGCTCAGCACTCTGCTGATCAACGCTGCACATCGAAATGCCGCGGTGCCCGATGACGAATTTCCTGTCGCCGGGCGCTGCGGCATGTTCGTACTCGGATGCCGGTGCACCGTCACCCCGGGATGTGTTATCACTCACGCCCCGGTTGCTTGGCGTGCCGGGCCCGGGCAGCCGGCTCGACCAGCGTCACGGAAGGGTCCGGTCGAGCGCGTCGCGCCCGGCACTCCTCCAGGCCATACCCACGCCAGGCCAGCACACAAACCTGACAGGAACCGATGTCTGACGAATCACGCCCTTCGCCGCCGGCCGCCCCCGCGGCAGCCCGTACGGCGGCCGTGATCCCGGCCGCCGGCCGCGGTGTACGGCTCGGCCCGGGCGCCCCCAAGGCGCTCCGCGCACTGAGCGGCACCCCCATGCTCATCCACGCGGTCCGCGCGCTGGCCGCGTCCCGTGCCGTCTCCCTGGTCGTCGTCGTGGCCCCGCCCGACGGTGCCGCCGAGGTCAGGTCGCTGCTCGACGCGTACGCGCTGCCCGAGCGGACGGACTTCCTCGTCGTCCCCGGCGGACAGACCCGCCAGGAGTCCGTGAAGCTCGGCCTGGACGCGCTGCCGTCCGGCCACGACATCGTCCTGGTGCACGACGCGGCCCGCCCGCTGGTACCGGTGGACACCGTCGACGCCGTGATCGAGGCCGTACGGGACGGCGCGCCGGCCGTGGTCCCGGCGCTGCCGCTCGCCGACACCGTCAAGCAGGTCGAGCCCGCCCGGGCCCCGGGCGAGCCGGAGCCGGTCGTCGCCACGCCGGAGCGCGCGCTGCTGCGCGCGGTGCAGACCCCGCAGGGTTTCGACCGGGCCACGCTGGTCCGGGCGCACGAGACGGTGACCGGCGAGGTCACCGACGACGCCGGCATGGTCGAGCAGCTCGGCCTGACGGTTGTGGCCGTGCCCGGGCACGAGGAGGCCTTCAAGGTCACCCGGCCCCTGGACCTGGTCCTCGCGGAGGCGGTCCTGGCCCGCAGGAGGCTCAACGATGGCTTCTGACGAACCAGTGCTGCCCCAGGTCGGCATCGGCACCGACATCCACGCCTTCGAAGAGGGCCGCGAGCTGTGGTGCGCCGGCCTGAAGTGGGAGGGCCAGGGGCCGGGCCTCGCGGGCCACTCCGACGCGGACGTCGTCGCCCACGCCGCCTGCAACGCCCTCTTCTCCGCGGCGGGCCTGGGCGACCTCGGCCAGCACTTCGGCACGGGCCGGCCCGAGTGGTCCGGCGCGTCGGGGGTCGCCCTGCTGACGGAGGCGGCCCGCATCGTCCGCGATTCCGGCTTCCGTATCGGCAACATCGCGGTGCAGGTCGTGGGCCCCCGTCCGAAGATCGGCAAGCGGCGGGACGAGGCTCAGAAGATCCTGTCGGAGGCGGCGGGAGCGCCGGTCTCCGTGTCGGGCGCGACCACGGACGGCCTGGGCTTCCCGGGTCGCGACGAGGGCCTCATGGCGGTGGCAACGGCGCTGGTGGTGAAGCGGGGATGACTGGTCCGGCTAAGAGGGGCGCGGGCTGTGCCTGATGTGCGGCTCCGCCGCGTGGGCGCGACAAG
>KL569119.1:72352-72727 GCA_000715635.1 Streptomyces violaceus
CCGCCGCGTGGGCGCGACAAGCCCCCACTCACCCGCACCCGAGAACGGTGCCGTACATACCCCACGGCCTACTACCCTGGTGTCGTGACTATTCGCCTGTACGACACCAGCGCCCGGCAGATCCGTGACTTCACCCCGCTCCAGCCGGGTTGCGTCTCGATCTACCTGTGTGGTGCCACCGTCCAGGCCGCCCCGCACATCGGGCACATCCGGTCCGGGCTGAACTTCGACATCATGCGCCGCTGGTTCGAGTACCGCGGCTACGACGTCACGTTCGTACGGAACGTCACCGACATCGACGACAAGATCATCGCCAAGTCGGCCGACCAGAACCGCCCCTGGTGGGCCATCGGCCTGTCTCTTATACACATCTCT
>KL569119.1:72947-73782 GCA_000715635.1 Streptomyces violaceus
CGGCTGCCGGCCGCCGACCTATGAGCCGCGTGCCACGGGTCACATCACCGAGATGGTCGAGATGATGCGCGGCCTCATCGAGCGCGGACACGCCTACGAGGCCGACGGCAACGTCTACTTCGACGTGCGCTCCTTCCCGGGGTACCTGGAGCTGTCCAACCAGGAGCTGGACAACCTCCAGCAGCCGTCCGGCGCCGGCGAGACCGGCAAGCGCGACCCGCGTGACTTCGCCATGTGGAAAGCGGTGAAACCGGGGGAGCCCAGCTGGGAGACGCCCTGGGGCCGCGGCCGCCCGGGCTGGCACCTGGAGTGCTCGGCGATGGCGCACAAGTACCTCGGCACCGCCTTCGACATCCACGGCGGCGGCCTCGACCTGGTCTTCCCGCACCACGAGAACGAGATCGCCCAGGCCAAGGCCTACGGTGACGAATTCGCGCGGTACTGGGTGCACAACGCCTGGGTCACCATGAGCGGCGAGAAGATGTCCAAGTCGCTCGGCAACTCGGTCCTGGTCAGCGAGATGGTCAAGCGCTGGCGGCCCATCGTGCTGCGCTACTACCTCGGCACCCCGCACTACCGCTCGATGATCGAGTACAGCGAGGAGGCGCTGCGCGAGGCCGAGTCGGCGTTCGCGCGGATCGAGGGCTTCGTGCAGCGCGTGGTGGAGAAGGCCGGCGTCGTCGAGCCCTCCGCCGAGGTGCCGCTCGCCTTCGCCGAAGCCATGGACGACGACCTGGGCGTGCCCCAGGCGCTGGCCGTGGTGCACACCACCGTCCGGCAGGGCAACAGCGCGCTGGCCGCCGACGACAAGGAAGCCGCCGTGGCCCGGCTCCCC
>KL569119.1:73953-74934 GCA_000715635.1 Streptomyces violaceus
GAAGCCGCCGTGGCCCGGCTCGCCGAGGTCCGCTCGATGCTCGGCGTCCTCGGCCTCGACCCGCTCGACCCCCAGTGGGCCGGGGAGGGTGACCGCGGCGAAGACCTGCACGGCGTGGTCGACACGCTCGTGCGCATGGTCCTCGACCAGCGGGAGGCCGCCCGGGCCCGCAAGGACTGGCCCACCGCGGACGCCATCCGCGACCAGTTGGGGCAGTCCGGTCTGGTCATCGAGGACGGTCCGCAGGGTCCGCGCTGGAGCCTCGGCCCCCGCTGAGACAAGGCCCACGGCTGATCGACTGTGCCGCCCGGGCCTCCGGGCGGCACACTGCATAGACGTAACAGACGTACGCAGACGTACGTACGAATCAACTTTCACGGAGACGGGTAGCTCATGGCCGCGAACAACCGCCGCATGTCCGGCAAGAAGGGCGCGCAGGTCGGCAGTGGCGGCAAGCGGCGCCGGGGCCTGGAAGGCAAGGGGCCGACGCCGCCCGCCGAGGCGCGCAAGGGGCACGCCAAGCAGCGCGCCGCCCAGGCCAAGTCGCGCCGCGCCCAGAGCCGCACCAAGGGCCCGCGCGCCAAGGGCACCTCCGAACTCGTCGTCGGGCGCAACTCCGTCGTCGAGGCGCTGCGCGAGGGCGTACCGGCCTCCACGCTGTATGTGCAGCAGTTCATCGACAGCGACGAGCGGGTGCGCGAGGCCCTGCAACTCGCCGCCGAGCGCGGGGGCATCAACCTCATGGAGGCGCCGCGCCCCGAGCTCGACCGGATGACGAACGGGCTGAACCACCAGGGGCTCGTGCTCCAGGTCCCGCCGTACGAGTACGCCCACCCCGAGGACCTCGCCCGCGCCGCCGCCGACGAGGGCGTGGACCCGCTGATCGTCGCGCTCGACGGTGTTACCGACCCGCGCAACCTCGGCGCGGTCGTCCGGTCCGTCTCGGCCTTCGGCGGGCACGGCGTCGTCGTACCCGAGCGG
>KL569119.1:75159-75882 GCA_000715635.1 Streptomyces violaceus
CCTGGAAGACGTCCGCCGGTGCGGCCGCCCGTACGCCCGTCGCCCGCGCCACCAACCTGACGCGCGCGCTGGAGGCGTACAAGAAGGCCGGCATCGTGGTCGTCGGTCTCGCCGCCGACGGTGAGGTCGAACTCGGCGAGCTGGAGGCCCTGGGCGGGCCCGTCGCCATCGTCGTCGGCAGCGAGGGCAAGGGCCTGGGCCGGCTGGTCGGCGAGACGTGCGACTATCGGGTGCGGATCCCCATGCCGGGCGGCACCGAGTCGCTCAACGCCGGTGTGGCGGCGGGGATCGTGCTGTACGAGGCGGCGCGCCGGCGTCGCTGAACAGGCATCCGGAACTTCACCCGTACGGGGTAATTCCGGAGGTGTCGGGGCGACAAGGACAAGCTTGACGGGGTCCGGACAGATCCGGCCGGTCAAAGCAGTGTCCTATCGCGACGTCACTCGGTTAGATGAGTGTGGACACCAGAACACCCCGCACTCCCACGGGGGACCGCTCGTCGGGACTCGACGACGCTCCCGCGCTGAGCATGGTGAAGGTGCCGAGCGACCCGGCGCAGGTCATCGTCAATCACGCGAGTTTCCGCGTGCAGTTGGGCGTCTCGACGCGTCGCGTCCAGTCCCCACGGGTCGCACGGCACCTGACCGCCAGCGAGGACACCGCCCGCATCCCCGTCGCCACCGCCGGGGGCGGGGCGGACGGGGCCACCGCCCGCCGCCGGCC
>KL569119.1:76093-84228 GCA_000715635.1 Streptomyces violaceus
AGATGTGTATAAGAGACAGCCTCCAGGCCGTGCGGCACGAAAGCATCCGCCACGCCGAGGAGCCCGCCTCCGACGCCGGAGCCACCCAGGTCATCTCCCGCCCGGCCACCGGCCACGGGAACACGGGCTACGGCGGCCCCGGATACCAGGGCGACGGCTACGGCGCCGGATACCAGGACGACCTCGACCAGACGGTGGAGACGCCCGTCGTCGGCCCCCAGCGCACCCACTCCGACGGCACCCGGCTGCTGCCCCCCATGCGCACCGTCGGCAGCGCCTACGACGAACCCGCCTACGCGGAAGAGGACTTCGAGGACCTCACCGCCGACGCGGACGAGACCGGGCGGGCCTCCAGGCGCCACGGCGAGGACCCGGCGCGGCACGCCTACTATCCGGGCCGCCGGATGAACCTCGGCGTCGTCCTGCTCCCGCTGCGCGTGTTCCTCGGCTTCATCTCCATCTACGCCGGCATGGGCAAGCTGTGCGACCCCGTCTACTTCGACGGCGGCAAGCGCGGCTCCATGGTCACGTGGCTCAACACCCTGCACCCCTGGGAAGTCGCCGAGCCCCTGCGCCAGTTCGCCCTGCAGCACCCGGTCGGCTCCGGGCTGGTCATCGCCTTCGCCCAGGTCATCGTCGGTGTCCTGACGGTCCTGGGCTGCTGGCAGCGCGTCGCCGCCGCCTTCGGAGCCCTGCTCTCGGCCGCACTGCTCGTCACCGTCAGCTGGAAGAGCGTCCCCGCCTACGAGACCCCCGACATCATCTACCTCGCCGCCTGGTCCCCGCTGATCATCGCCGGCGCCCCCGTCTACTCCGTCGACGGCCGACTGGCCGGCAGCGCCTGGCGCCGCCTCGGGCCCCGCGCCGACATCTGGGACCTGCGCAGCTACGTGCTGCGCCGCGGCGTCCTCGTCACCGCCATCGCCACCGGATTCACCCTGCTCGTCGGCTCGCTGCTCGGCGGCGCCGTACGCGACGCCGACCGGGTCGTCGTTCCCGGCCCCGGCGAGGCTCCGCGCAACGAGCTGCCGGGCTCCCCGCTCCCGGGCGAACCCGGCAAGCGGCAGGAGAAGAGGACCCCGTCGGCCTCCACGTCGCCCACCCAGGGCGCCACGGCCGGCTCTGCCAGCCCCAGCGCGGGCACCACGACCCGGCCGGACGCCACCCGGGGCAGCGGCACCGTCACCGGCGGTTCGCCCAGCCAGACCCAGGGCAGCGCGGGCCAGGCCCCGCCCCGGCAGTCCTCCCCGGCCGACGAGGCACCGAGCACGACCTCCGGCCCCACGTCGGGCGGCTCCGCGACGGGCGGTTCCGGTTCGACCGGCGGCGCCGGCGACGGCTCCTCCTCGGGCCAGCCGGGCCTGGTGGGCGGCTTGCTCGGCTAGTCAGCCACCGAAGCAGGAGACAGGAGAGGGCCCCGCACCGTCACGGTGCGGGGCCCTCTCCTGTCTCCTGGGCGCGTTCTCAACGGCCCGTAGCGGCCAGCTCCTTCGCCGCCTCCGTCAGGTCCTTCGCCGTGTCGATGGCACGCCAGTAGGACCCCTGGGGGATCGTGAACCCGGCCAGACGCTGCTCCCGGGCCAGGCGAGGGAACGTCGTACGCTCATGGTCCCCCCGCTGCGGCAGCAGCTCCGCGAACTCGGGGGAGAAGACGTAGACACCCGCGTTGATCTCGAAGGTCGACGGCGGGGCCTCGATGAAGTCGGTGATGTGGCCGAAGCCGTCCGTCTTCACCGCGCCCCACGGCAGGCGGGGCCGGGCCAGGGCGAGCGTCGCGATCGCGTCCCGCTCGGCGTGGAAGTCCGCCATGTCACGCAGCGAGAACCGGGTCCAGATGTCGCCGTTCGTGGCGTACCAGGGCTGGTCCGGGTGGGGAAGACGATCGGCGGCGTACTTGAGGCCGCCGCCGCGGCCGAGGGGCTCCGACTCCACGACCGTGGTGACGGAGACGGGCAGATCGGCCGTGTCCAGCCACGTCTGCAGGACCTCGGCGAGGTGGCCGCAGGAGACCACCACGTCCGTCACGCCCTCCTCGGCGAGCCAGGACAGCTGATGGCCGATGATCGGCGTCCCCGTCCCGGGGATCTCGACCATCGGCTTGGGCCGGTCGTCGGTGTACGGACGCAGCCGGGAGCCCTGGCCGCCGGCCAGAACGACGGCTTGAACGGGGCGGGACGCGGCGCTCGGATCGGTCATGAGACCGAACTGTACGGGGCGTCCCGCCCGGGGAATGCGGCGGACGAGGGGTTCCCACGCCTGCCGTTATCGACTTCCCACCCGTTGGCAGGGCGGTGCGCTCAGCTGTGCGCGGCGGCGACGCCTGTGGCGAAGGCGGTGTCGCAGACCGGGCGGGCGTAGGACTGGGCGCGCGTCGGGCCGTAGACCCGGACGGCGGCCTGGCCGAGGGCGCGGGCGAGGGAGGCGCAGTGCCGGGCCAGCGACGGGCGGTCGTGGACGGCCTGCTGGAGGTGGGTGAGGGCGACGCCCGGGTTCTCCTCCTGCAGCTCGGTCAGCAGCTTGTCGCGCAGGACGTCCTGCGGGGCACGCTTGGCGGCCCGCGAGCTGCCGGCGGAGGTGGCGGTGTCCGCTGCGGTGAGCACCGGGTCGGAGGAGCCCCCCGACCAGTTGACTCGGCTCACCGCGAGGGTCCCGGAGAGCACCAGGACGACGGGCAGGACGAAAGCGAGGGTGCGGCCGATTCGCCGGGCGGGGCCCCGGCCGCGTCGCGTCTGTTGGGTAATGGAGTGCTTCACGCGTGTGAGGGTAGCGCGGGGTAATGGTTTGTAGACATTTAGTCACCGGTTCGGGGGATGAGAGAGGGCCCCTTTTTGGGTAGGGGGTTGACGCACACTGCTCGAAACGTCCGGTCTGCCGGGGTATTTGTCGACAACGAGAAAGGCCCCGCAGCGCTCTGCGGGGCCTTCTTCGTCAACCTGGGTGAATTACCCGGGGTTGGGTGTTTGCGGTTGCCGTCAGTCGGACAGGCGCGCGCCGGTCGACGTCGAGAACACGTGGGTCTCGCCGGAGCGGGGCACGATGTGCAGCTGGCTGCCCTTCTCCGGGACGTCACGGCCGCTGACGCGGACGACGAGGTCCTTGGAGTCGTCGCCGACCTTCGCGGTGCCGTAGACGTAGGCGTCGGCGCCGAGCTCCTCGACGACGTTCACGGTGACCGCGAGGCCCTGCTCGGCGTCCGACACGTCGAAGTGCTCGGGGCGTACGCCGACGGTGACGGTCTTGTCGGTGGCGGCGGCGATCGCGTCGCGCTGCACCGGCACGACCGACTTGCCGAACTTCACGCCGCCGTCGGTGATCGGCACCTCGACCAGGTTCATCGCGGGGGAGCCGATGAAGCCGGCCACGAAGAGGTTGGCGGGCCTGTCGTACATGTTGCGCGGGGTGTCGATCTGCTGGAGCAGACCGTCCTTGAGGACCGCCACCCGGTCGCCCATCGTCATGGCCTCGACCTGGTCGTGGGTGACGTAGACGGTGGTGATGCCGAGGCGGCGCTGCAGGCTCGCGATCTGCGTACGGGTGCTGACACGGAGCTTGGCGTCCAGGTTGGACAGCGGCTCGTCCATGAGGAACACCTGCGGCTCACGCACGATGGCGCGGCCCATGGCGACACGCTGGCGCTGACCGCCGGAGAGCGCCTTCGGCTTGCGGTCCAGGTAGTCGGTGAGGTCGAGGATCTTCGCGGCCTCCTCGACCTTCTGCCGGATCTCCGCCTTGTTGACGCCGGCGATCTTGAGCGCGAAGCCCATGTTGTCGGCGACGGTCATGTGCGGGTAGAGCGCGTAGTTCTGGAACACCATGGCGATGTCCCGGTCCTTCGGCGGCAGGTGGGTGACGTCGCGGTCGCCGATGCGGATGGCGCCGGCGTTGACGTCCTCGAGCCCCGCGAGCATGCGGAGCGAGGTGGACTTGCCGCAGCCGGACGGGCCGACGAGGACGAGGAACTCGCCGTCCTCGATGTCGATCTCCAGCGCGTCAACAGCGGGCTTGTCGGTACCCGGGTAGATCCGGGTCGCCTTGTCGAACGAGACAGTGGCCATGATGAGTGAACCCCTTCTACCGGCAGGAACGTGCCGGACGATCCGAGTAGGAAGGCGGTGCCACGACGGGTGTTCCGTTGTGGTGTAGTCCACGCGTGTGAACTGGCTCAGGACGGTACCTGGCGTTCACCTGTCTGTCAGTACCTCCGGCCCTGTGAACTTCGCGGAAATTTTCGACGGGGCCCCTCGGGGACCTGGGTACACTGCTCGGGCACGTGCGGGTGCACACCCGTACGGGCCTCCTTAGCTCAGCTGGCCAGAGCAACGCACTTGTAATGCGTAGGTCGTCGGTTCGAATCCGACAGGGGGCTCTTCCTGCCCCAGGCCAGATGTTCTCTGACCTGGGGTTTTTCGTTCAGCGGACGCGGCGGCGACGCCGGGCGCGGGCCGCGCGGCGGTCCTCGGTCTCAGTTGTGGTCTCAGATGCGGGTTCCGGGGCGGATACGGGGCCCGGCATGAACGTGTCTCCCATGCGGAGCATGGCGGCCTTGGCGAGGTGGGACCTGCCCTTGACGTAGCGGCGGGTCTGGCCGATCTGGGAGTGGCGGAGGATCTCCATGATCGTGGGGAGATCCACGCCCAGCTCATTCAGGATCGTGCCGGCGGTGTGGCGGCTGCCGTCGTGCTGGCGGCGGTCGTCGATGCCCGCTTCTTCGAGCAGGTCCTTGAATTCCTCCCAGTCGTCGCGGGGATCGATCGGTCGGCCGTCCGGCCGGGTGAACAGCGCGTCGTGCTCCTGCCACTCGTCACCCGCAGCGGCGCGCATTTCCTCCTGCTGTGCCTTGTGTTCCAGCAGGTACGGGATGAACGGGGGCGGGATAGGGACGGCGTTCCGGCTCTTCTTGGTCTTGGGGCGGGTGAAGACGAGACCGCCGCCCTTGCGGTCGGGACAGACGCTGGCGTGCTTCGTGCAGTCCTTCGGGCACGGCTTGGGACAGCCGCGTTTGTAGCTCTTGTGCGTCGTGCATTCGGGCGGGCAGGTGTCGAATCGGTGCAGTCGTTCGCCGCAGGCGTGGGCGTCCTTGCAACCGTGGCGCCAGGTGAGGCGCTGGAGCTGCCACTGGGGATGGAACAACTCGTTGTCGAGGTCGACGTACTTCCAGCGGAATCCCAGGGCCTCACCCTGCCGGAATCCCATGCCGACACCGACGACCCAGCGCATGAACGTGGGCCGCTTGGCGGCGGCCTTCAGGAAGGCTTTCGCTTCCTCGATCGAGAACGGGTTCGCCTCCGTCTCGTCGACGGTCGGGGGGTCCACAAGGGTGGCCACGTTCTCGACGATGATCCGGCGCCGGTGGGCGATCTTCAGGGCGCGGGAGAGGATGCGGTGCACCTTGAGGACGTGGGATTCCGCGTGCCCGGCATCGAGCATCCTGCGGTACATCCGTTCCAGATGTTCCGGCTGGAGCTTGTCGATTCGGTGTTGGCCGATGCCGGGGATGATGTCGTTACGGGTCTTGGACCAGTAGTCGTCCAGGGAGCGGGGCTTGAGCTTCAGGCTGGCGATGTCGGTCAGGTAGGTGGTCATCCACTGGGCCACGGTCGGCTTGCGGCCGGCCTTGGGGGCGCGGCCACGGTCGCGGAGGTCCTCTAGCTCGCGAACCTTGCGCTTGATCGCGGTCTCGGTCTTGGCTCGGCGATGGCGCCGGTCGGGCGAGCCGTCGTCCTTGACACCCATGGTGACGCGGCCGTGCCACCAGCCGTCGCCGCCGAAGTAGATGGACGATTCCATGTTCGGTTTGCGGGGGCTCAACGATCTCCTCCATGCGAAAGGCGCCCCCGGACTCGAAGTCCGGGGGCGCCTTTGGGGGGTGTGGGTCAGTGAGTGACGGGTTCGAGGTTGTCCACGTACGCCTCCAGGTCGCGGCGGCGGATGCGGCGTGAGCGGCCACGCATGACGTACCTCAGCGCCCCTTCGGCCATCAGCTCGTACACGGTGGAACGGCCGATGGAGAGCGCTTCGGCAGCCTCTTCGGGCTTGTACAGGAGTCGGTCGACGGGGGCAGCAGTCGCGGTGCTCATCCGGGTGTCTCCTTGAGCGGAGGGTCTTGGGTGCTTCTCAGGGGTCGTGTCTGTCCGAGGTGCGGATTTCTGCGTCACCCGCGTCATCTGCGTCATTCGCGCCTCTGACCTGCTCTTTTGGGGTGACGCAGGAACTTTGGGGTGCGTCACCGGTGACACAGACCCTTGTCATCGGGTGACGCAGGTGACGCGGGGTGACGCAGAAACGGGCCGTCTGCGTCACCCCTCTTTCAGCAGGTCATCGCCCATCTACGGGGTGCGGGTGACGCAGGTGACGCAGCGTCTTTCCACTTCGGACAAGAGAGAGGGGTGGTGTCTGTTGTGGTGCGCGGCTCAGAGAGTGAAGAACGGGCCGCTGCGCGGCGCGACCCTGGCAGGGCGGCGCCGCCGCCGAACAGCAAGAAGAGCACGCGGGGCCGGGTGCTCCTCTTGCTTGTGCGGGTCGTGGTGCCGCGCGGTCAGAAGGCCGGTTCCTGTTCGTGCGGGGGCGGTGCGGCGGACGGCCGCGTGATCTCGATGTAGCGGGACGTTTTGGTGCGGCCCCAGTCGATGAGGACGCCTCGGGCGGCGAGGGTGGGCTGAAGGCGCTTGAGGCGGTCTGAGAGCACCTTGCCGGTGGTGGGCCACCCTTTAGGCAGGGGGCGGAAGTCCTCGCCGCTGTAGAGGCCTGTGAGGCAGTGCAGCCATTCGGCCGACGTCATCCGCTGCTCGGTGCCCGGGGCGATGCCGGCGGCGTGCTTGAGCACGGTCTGTGCGAGCAAGTCGCCCTCGATTACGTCGTCGTTGAGGTCGTCCAGGCTGGCCCGGTAGGCGGCGAGCGCCCCCAGACCGGTGGCCGCGTCGAGCTGCGCGCACAGGTGCGCGAAGTCGGCCATGCGCAGGTCTGTTGGGATGTCCGCCTGCGCCGCGCGCACTTGCACGGTGAGGTCCAGGAGCGAGCCGAGGACGACGGGCAGCACCTGCGCGAAGTCCGACCACAGTTCCGCCTCAGTGCGCCGGACGCGGGGGCGTTCCAGCCGCAGGGGCAACAGCCGTTCGGCAAGGTCGGGCCGGATGACGCCCACGTCGATACCGGTCAGCAGCAGGGGGCGGCGGTAGCTGATTCGAAAGACGTCCCCGTCGGTGAACAGCGCCCGCTTGACGTCTTCGGCGCCGGTGACGATGCGGCACATTGCGTCTGACAGGTCCGGGGTCATGTGGGAGAGGTTGTCCAGGGCGGTGACCCAACCGGCCGCGACGGCTGTGGTCAGGTTTTCCTCATCCTTGGGTGCCCGGCGCAGGTCGCCGCTCATGCCCTCGATGATCCGCACGAGCATGCGCCCACCGGTGGACTTGCCCGCGCCCTGCGGTCCGGTGAGGAACGGCGCGGGAACGGGAACCGTCGGCTCCAGGCAGCCGATGAGCCAGGCGATGGCCAGGCACTCGGTCTCTGCGGTGGCGAAGTTGCACAGCCGCATCAGCAGGTCGATGCCCTTGCCGTTGGTGTCCTTGGCCGGCAGGGGCAGTTCGCCGGTGAGCTGGGTGCGGCGCCAGCAGACCTCACGCGGGTCCGGGGTGCGGATGTCCCAGCCGGTGGGGTGGATACGCACGGACTGTCCGTCGCTGCGCCCGAGGTCGAGCCACGTGGCCCCGTCGAATCCGGGGGCGACGCGGATGTGCACGGGCTGCACGTCCTCGGTCAGTGCGAGTGCTTCGATCAAGTCCAGCGCCTCCTTGAGCGCGGTGCCGTTGAACACGCCGATCCCGTCCTTGAAGAGTCCGACCATGAGTTCCTGGCGGTGGCTGCCTGTCGTGCCCTGGGAGCGGATCGGCCGGGCTACGGGGTGGCCGTTCTTCTGCGCGTACACGGTGCCGTCGGCGGTGCGGAAGTACCGGAAGTGCGATTGCGCGTAGTCGGTGATGATCTCGCGGGCAGGGTTCTTGTCGTCGTCGGACATGGTCACAGTCCCAACGTGGTGCGGGCGTTGGTCCACGCGTCGGTGCAGTGCCGCAGGGTTTCGCCCTTGGCCTGCGCGGCGGTGAACAGCCGCGCGACGTGGGTGTCGGTGAGGCAGCCGT
>KL569119.1:84442-86451 GCA_000715635.1 Streptomyces violaceus
CATCGGCCGTGGGTGGACAGCACGGCGAGGAAGGTCCGGTACACGGTCGCGTGGACTGCACTGGAGGCCTCGGTGATGCGCTGCTCTGCCATGGCGATGCCACGGTCCAGATAGGCGGGCGTGCGGTGGCGGCACCCCCCGCCCTCGACTCCTGCGGGCACGGCGACCGAATGCGGCGCCGGGCGGACCGGGGAGGGTTCCTTGACGGCCAGCGCCCGGACGGCGTCCGGCAGGGCGGTCATGGTGCCGGTGCCGGGACCGAGCCACCGTGCGTAGGACATGGTCGACTTGATGTCCACGCCGGGGCGGACCGCGTTGGACGATCCCATGGCGCCCCGGTAGATCCAGTGCTCACCGCGCGTCGTCGGCACGGTCCGGGTGGCAGGCAGGGCGGTACGGGCCCACGCGATGGCCTTCGTGTCGTCCAGGTCGACCACGGTCAGTCCGGCGCCGCCGGGGTGGTAGGCGATAGTGACGGCCCGTCGCCATGCGGCCGTCCATGCCGGGGAGGAGAGGACAGCCGGATCGGTGGTGGCAGCGGCCCAGCCGTGGCACGGAGCCGGGCACCGGCAGGGACCTGGTGCCTTCATGTTGGGCCTGTCCCCACAGTGGCTGTCCTTGCAGGCCGGGCAGTTGCCGAACGGCACCTTGCCCCGGCGCAGGGGCAGCACCGGCACGCCGGAGGCTGCCAGGGAGAGAGCGGTACGCAGGTGCTCTCCCCGAATGTCGGTCGGTTGCGTCATGCTGGGAGACCTCCAACAGGTCTGTTGAGGACGGGTTGGACAAGGGCGGCCCCGGTCTTTGGCGAGAGGGGGGCCGCCCTTGGCGTAGCTAGAAGGGCGGTTCGTCGCTGTAGCCGGTCGGCGTGCGGCGCGGCCAGCGCGGCAGGGGCAGCAGGATCACGGCCCACTGCGTCCAGCACGGGCAGGGCTCCCAGTGGGTACCGGCGTACTCGCCGGTCTCGGGGTGGCCGTAGTCGTGGGCGAAGCCGCCCACGCCCTGGCAGTCGGGGCAGTCGGGCAGGGGTGTGTCGGACAGGGCCAGCGACCGGCGGGGGCAGCCGAGGACCCTCAAGCGGAGTCGGAGCATGGGTGGTTGGTCTCCTTGTCAGCCGTAGAACTTGTTCCGCTTTATGACGGCCCGGCGGATGTTGACCGTGGTGCCGCGCTGGTGGCCGCTGGCGCTGAAGATCTGCGCGGCGATCCAGCCGCCGAAGATGACGGCGGCGAGGGTGATGAGCTGGGTGATGAGCGCGGTCAGGGCGGTGATGAAGGTGGTGAGCAGCAGCAGGCCGCCGCACACCGCGAGGAACCCGACGCCTCCGAGGGCGACGTTCACCGCCGCGCGGGAGACCGGCGGCTTGGCCGCGACCGCTTCCGGGCGGGCGGGCTCGATGGCGTAGCCGGTGACCACGCGGCCGTCGGGCAGGACCACGCTCGCCACCGACGGAACGGCGCCCGGCTGGACGGGGATGAGCGGCGTCGGCGTCACGGCGGCCGAGGTGATGGGGGTGGGGCGGTGGACTTCCACGGCCCTCTCTACGGGCGCGTGGCCGGGCTGTTCGGGGTACATACGGAATCCCTTCCGGCAGTTGGTCAGGGAGGCGGAGGCACCCCCTTCGGGGTGCCGTGTGGAGGGGGTTTCAGGGGTCTGGCCTGCAGTGCCTCCCTGACTCCCTGAGTGATCATTCGTGCAGGTCAGGGCCAGGGAGGCGGGCCAGGGAGGGGGTTAGGGAGTTCTCCCTGCCTCCCTGACCCGTCGGGGGTCGGCTCCCTGTCATTCGGAGGCGGAAGCGGAACCGTCTCCGTCGCGGTTGGCGAGGGCGCGGGTGACGCGGTCACGGGAGACGACCATGACGCCGTCGGACTTGTAGGGCTCGGCGCCGGCGTCGTCCAGGACCCGCTTGAGGTCGATGAACGACCAGCCGCCGTAGGCGTCCTGGTTCAGGTTCGCCAGACGGGTGAGCACATCCTTCGTCCGCACCCGCGAGGACTCCCCGAGCACGCTCG
>KL569119.1:86673-86891 GCA_000715635.1 Streptomyces violaceus
TCCCCGAGCACGCTCGCGATGTCGGCGAGCGGGTCACGCTCCTCGCCCTGCTCGATGGCGTGCAGGGTGGTGACGCCGTCGCGGATCGCCTTGGCGCGGTCGGTGATGGCTTCGGCTGCGTCGTCGTCGATGTAGTGCGTGCGCACCGTGATGGACGACTGTCCGGCCGGGATGTCGATGCCGGAGGAGGCGAGGACCAGGGTTCCCTGGTCCAGGCC
>KL569119.1:87130-87503 GCA_000715635.1 Streptomyces violaceus
GGTCCAGGCCGGGACGCAGCAGGTTGGGGGCCGCGCCACCGTCGACGGCCTTGTCCCCCAGCGCCATGCGGGCCTGCGACTCGGTGCCCAGCGCGAGCGATGCGCGGGTGTGGGCGCCCTCGCGGACCAGCTTGGGCAGGTTCTCGTTCGTCGGGTCCTGCGTGCCCTGCCACATCAGCACGTTCACCGCACGGCCCTGGTTGTGGATCTTCCGGACCGCCATGAAATACCGGGAGTTGGCCTTGGCGCCGCCGTAGGGGCGCCTGTCCTCGTCCTTGGCCGGGCACATGAACGCCACCTGCGCCTCGTCGACCAGCACGATCAGCGGCGGGAACGTGGTGCCGGGCGGCGCCTGGATACGGCGGTTCATCTC
>KL569119.1:87760-88033 GCA_000715635.1 Streptomyces violaceus
ATACGGCGGTTCATCTCCTCCACGGCGCCCTCGACCATCTCGGTCACCTGGATCACGTGCTCATCCGTCGGCCCCTGGATCAGCGTGCTGGCCAGGCCATCGAACATGGCCCAGTCGCCCACGCCCTTGAGGTCGCCCATGAGGAACTGCACCGACTTGTCCAGCGACAGCCAGAGGGCCAGCGATCGGAGTGCGACGGTCTTGCCCTGGTTGGACAGGCCGGTGATGAGCAGGTGGCGCTGATACAAGCTCAGGGCGGCGGCGTCCCCGCGC
>KL569119.1:88257-89248 GCA_000715635.1 Streptomyces violaceus
TCCCCGCGCAGGTCCTGCCCCCACGGTGCCTTGCCCTTGGCGTAGTCGGCGGTCATCGTCTCGTCGGTGACGAGAGGCGATGGGCCGATGGGCTCGTCCAGCGCCCCTGAGTCAGCGACCCACAGCCGCACGGTGCGGGCTGCCTGCGGGATGGTGATGAACACCTCGTGCTCGTGCCGGGTGAGGTTCTCGGCGAGCTTGCGGCGCCGCTGCTGCACCTCGACCGTCGACACACCCGACGGGAGCGTGACGTCGACCTCGACACCGCATCCGGCGATCCGGATCGGACCGAGCATGGAGGCGCCGGCGTCGCCCATCTCCTTGATGGCGTTGCGCAGGGCCGGGACGCCGAGGTCGCGCAGGGCCTTGACCACGATGGACGGGGTGATCGGTTCACCCTCCCCGTTGCGGACGTTGTCGGGCAGGGCCCAGTTCGGGGCGGCCTGCTGCTTGCGGCCGACCGACCACAGGGCCAGCAGGGCGAACAGCGGCCCGAGGGTGACGGCGTAGGGCCACACGACCTGAACGATGGTGATGAGCAGGCCGATGAACTCGATCACCGCAGTCAGCGGAGTGATGACGTCGGCCACGTCCTTGGTGTTGAGGGCCATCACGATGCCGAGGGCGACCAGGGTGCCGATGCTCATCCCGGTGCCGATGGCGGCGCCCTTGGCCACGTCGACAGGCGAGGTGAGCAGGTCCATGCGCCGGCGGTGCCGGGCATCGCGGAAGCGCTGCAACCGCTCTTCCCACTCCTCGGCCAGCTCGTGGTTCCCCGCGGCTTCAGCGGCGCGAATCATGCGTTCGTAGCGGGATCCGGTGCGGCCGTCCCAGGTGCGGCGGGCCACGATCCGGCCCCCGTTGAACGTGTACATCCCGTGCCGGGCCACCGTGCGGAGGGTGGTCGTGGTCTTTTCGTCGGTGGCGATGCGCTTCACGGCCCGCCCGGAGCGCACCCACAGCGGCACCACCGGCACGGCCGGGACAGGAG
>KL569119.1:89449-91547 GCA_000715635.1 Streptomyces violaceus
GTCGGACACCACGGTGAGCGTGGTCACGGATGTGTCCTGGGCAGCAGGTTCGGGGTCCTTGTGGAGGCGTACGACGTTGTCGGACATGCTGAGGGTGCTCCTGACTGCCCCGATCAGGGGCGGGAGTTGAGGGAGACGCCGGGGGCCTGGTCCTGGCAGACAAGGGGCCGCCCCCGGGCAGCAGTGCGGGGTGCCTCAGGCGGCGCGAGCGCCGGGCAGGAGCTTGTCGGCGAGGTACTCGCGGCTGTGTGCCTCGTTCTCGTCCAGTTCGACCAGCTGCTCGTGTTCGCGGGCCTGGCGGCGGGACTGGCGCTCGATGCCGAGCTGGGCGCGGGTGTTGCGCACGATCCGTTCCAGGACGCCCTTGCGGCTGAACTGCATGGCGTGCACCAGCTCGTGCACGAGCGTCACCGCGAAGTCCGCCGGGGTGGGGTGCTTGTCGGCGTCGATCAGGATCAGTGTCGAGCCGTCCGGGCGCGGGATCGCCGCTGCCTGAATCTCGCGGGCGGTCTGCTTGGCCTGCCGGGTGGCGCGGTTGAGGGCGCGGCGGTCGGCGGCGCCGGCCAGGGCGATGTCAGCGGCGACCATCAGTTCGGCCATGCCGCGCTCGTTGGTCAGGATGACTTCCACGTCCGGCATGCGGCCGGACACGGACCGGCTGACGAGCTTGACGGCCTGCTCGGTCAGCCGCTTGGAGGTGCGCAGAGTGGAGCCGTAGCCGGGCAGCTTGTGCGTGCTCACCGTGGTCTTCAAGACTGTCTCCGTCTCAGAAGTTGCCGCAGGTCAGGCGGCGGATTCGTCGGGGTAGGCGCAGGTTGTGCACATGCCGAGCGAGGTGGGGATGACGTAGCCCGCATCCCGCCCGCATTCGGGGCAGATGCGGCGGGCGGTGTTGGCCTTGGCCAGGGCCGCCCACTTCGCCGGCGTCATCGGCCGCACGGGCTTGGCCTCTTCCACGCGGTAGAGGTAGGCGACCAGCGGCCCCCGGCGGCGGCGCGGCCGCTCCAACTGAGCGGCCACGTCCTGTCCGCCGGGGCGCAGGCCGCGCGCCCGGAGCTGTCGACGGGTGGCGTATCCGTCCGGGGCCAGGCGCCACCGGAACACCGGCAGCGCCCCCATCACGCCACGCGCTTCCACGCGGCCCGCAACCGGACCTCAGAAGCGGAGTGACCGGCCGTGCGGAAACGGGCAGCCATCTCGCGGTAGGACAGGGCAGGGACCTCGCTGAGGCGGATCTCGTCGACCAGCACGTCAAGCGCCTCGTCGGTGAGCGCGGGTCCCGACTCCAGTGCGGGAACCGCCTCCGAGGGCCCCCAGACGGGCAGTTCCCAGCGGGGTGTGACGTCGGGCGTGACGCGGCTCGTCACGCTGGTCAGCGCCCTGCCGGTGTCCTCACCCGCACGCGCCTTCTCCAGCGTCGACCAGGCTTCAGCGAGGGCCTCGGCGGTCTCGGCCTGGACGCGTGCGACGCGGGCTCCGGCCTGCGTCACGGCCGTCAAACGGGTCTCCTCGGTAAGCGCCTCCGACCGCAGCCGGGCACGGGCCACGGCCGCCTCGTCACGCGCCTCCTGCTGGATGCCCTGGATTGCATCCAGCGCATCCGGGGTGAGCGCGGTCCGTTCCCACAGCGCGTGCACCAGCCACAGTGCTTTCGCCGCCAGGGGCAGCCAGGACACGGCGAGCCAGGCCCCGATCGAGTCCTTCTCCGCCATGAGCGCGTGTGCGACCAGAACGCCGGTGGCAGCGACCCCGAACACCCAACCGACCACCGTCACGGCGCGGTTGTGGTCGCCCTGCGCGGCTAGGCGGCGCTCATAGGCGAGGGTGGCCAGCCACCCGCCGTCCAGGCCGAGCCCGACGACCAGGGCGACGCTCTTGGGCATGGCCTGGCCCAGCCACATGACGACCACGGCGAGGGTGAGCACCATGGACACGGCCGTCATCGCCACGGCGGGCGCTACCGTCTTGGCCCGCCCGAGTCGCAGCAGGTTCGCGGCCTTCACAGCGCACCCCCGGCCGTGAGCAGGGCGGCCAGGATGAGCAGGGCACCACCGGCGCAGGTCAGGTCGACCGCGCGGCGCAGGCGGGTGAACTTGGT
>KL569120.1:0-706 GCA_000715635.1 Streptomyces violaceus
CCGGGCTGCGGACCCACCCGGCCTCAGCGGTGGCGCCGAGAGCCTTGAAAGGCCGGGTTGCCGACCCGCCCGGCACCGGCACTCGCACCGGCGCGGAGCGTATGGCAAGAGGGTGTGTCTCACACGCGGCGGTGGTTCCAACGGTCGGTCGGGGAACCTATCGTCAAGGTCATGTTCGCTGTCTATGCCGCCCGAATCGACCGCGACCAGCCGTTGACCGGCCTGGAGTTGGGAGAGCGTCCGGCTCCCGAGGCCCGCCCCGGCTGGAGTACCGTCACGGTCAAGGCCGCCTCCCTCAACCACCACGACCTGTGGTCCCTGCGTGGCGTCGGCCTCGCAGAGGACAAGCTGCCGATGATCCTCGGCTGTGACGCCGCCGGTGTCGACGAGGACGGCAACGAGGTCGTCCTGCACTCCGTGATCGGGCAGACCGGGCATGGGGTGGGGCCCAAGGAGCCTCGTTCCATCCTCACCGAGCGGTATCAGGGCACGTTCGCGGAGCAGGTCGCCGTGCCGACCTGGAACATCCTGCCCAAGCCCAGGGAGCTCTCCTTCGAGGAGGCCGCCTGTCTGCCGACCGCGTGGCTGACCGCGTATCGGATGCTGTTCACCAACGCGGGTGTCCGGCCCGGCGACTCCGTGCTGGTGCAGGGTGCCGGCGGTGGTGTCGCCACGGCCGCCATCGTGCTGGGGAAGGCCGCCGGGC
>KL569120.1:868-2816 GCA_000715635.1 Streptomyces violaceus
GCGCCATCGTGCTGGGGAAGGCCGCCGGGCTGCGGGTCTTCGCGACCAGCCGGGACGAGGCCAAGCGGAAGCGCGCCGTGGAGCTGGGGGCCGTGGAGGCCGTGGAGTCCGGGGCGCGGCTGCCGCAGCGGGTCGATGCCGTGATCGAGACCGTCGGGGCCGCGACGTGGTCGCACTCCGTGAAGTCGCTGAAGCCCGGAGGCACGCTGGTGATCTCTGGTGCGACGAGTGGTGACCGGCCCTCGCACGCCGAGCTGACCCGGATCTTCTTCCTCGAGCTCAAGGTCGTCGGTTCCACGATGGGGACCAAGGACGAGCTGGAGGACCTGCTCGCGTTCTGTGCGGCCACCGGTGTGCGGCCCGTGATCGACGAGGTGCTGCCCATGGACCGTGCGCGTGAGGGCTTCGAACGGCTGGCTTCGGGTGAGCAGTTCGGGAAGCTTGTGCTGACGAATTCCTGAGATGTTCGGGGGTGTTCCTGAGGTGCCCCCTGCGTGACGTTGGCGGTCGGTCCGGGACGGGGCCGGCCGTTTTCGTATGTCAACTGGGGTTGACGGAGGTCGGGTGTCAACGTAGGTTGACGGTATGACCGAAGCAACGGATCTGGCCGAGCGCGCGGGTGACCGTGATCCACGGGTCGGCCTGCGGGCCGTCGCCGCGCTGCGCAGGCTGCTGGAGCAGTTGGAAGCCGTGCAGGTGCGCAATGCGCGCAATCAGGGCTGGTCGTGGCAGGAGATCGCCGCCGAACTCGGTGTGAGCAGGCAGGCCGTGCACAAGAAGTACGGGAGGCATTGATGTTCGAGCGGTTCACGAACGACGCCCGGGGTGTGGTGAAGAGCGCGTTCGAGTATGTGGAGGGGGGTGACGGGCAGAGTGTGGAGCCGGAGCATCTGCTGTTGGCGCTGCTCGACCGTGAGGGCAGTCGTGGGTCGTTCGCGCTGACCGCTCTCGGGCTCGGGGAGCGGCGGGAGTCCGTGCGTCAGGCGCTGCGTCAGGCGCGGCGGCGGGCCGGGCTGTCACAGGCCGATACTGATGCGCTCGCCGGGCTGGGGATCGACGTGGCGGAGATCGTCTCCCGGGTGGAGGAGGTGCACGGGGTCGGCGCCATGTCCGGTGACCGGAAGGACAAGGGGTGGTGGTCCGGGCGGCCCTCGTTCGGGCGGGGTGCCAAGGGGGTTCTGGAGCACTCCTTGCGCGTCGCTCTCGCCCAGCGGGACCGGCACATCGGTGACGAGCACATCCTGCTGGCCCTGACCATGCGCCCCGGCGTGCCGGCCGAGGTCCTCGCCGACCACGGAGTGACGTACGAGTCCCTGGTGCGGGTGCTGTACGGAGGTGGCGAGTCCAAGGCCGGGTGACGGGGCTTCCCCTCTGGCCGCCTACTTCTTGGGCGTGCGCAGCAGTGCTCCTATGTGGGCTGCCGCCGTCGACAGGTGGCGGCGGGCGTCGCGCAGTTGGTCGGAGGTGACGCCGTGGTCGCGTGCCGCGTCGCGGATGTCGTCCCGGAAGCGGTCGAGCAGGCGGTCCAGGTCGCGGGCGGGGTCGCCGGTGGAGTCAGCGGTGTCCTCGTGGGCCCAGGCCGGTTCATAGGCGGCCGGGAAGTCCGCGGAGGGCTGTGAGGGGTGCGGCTCGGGGGTGGTCGGCTTGTGGGTGGCGGATGCGGGGCCCGTGCCTGTCCAGTCGAAGCCGAAGTCCTTGCCGTAGCCCTTTCCGAACTCGCCCACTTCCTTGGCCAGTTCGCTCAGGCCCTCGCGCAGGCCCGTCGGCCAGTCGCCACGTGTGAAGTGGTCCTGTACCTGCTCCTGGACCCGGCGGGCGATGTGCTGCACCTGCTCCTGCGCCTGGGCCCGGGCCTGCTCCTGGGCCTCCTTCGCCTGGCGGCGGGCGCGCTGGGCGTCCTCGCGGGCGCGGCGGCTCTCGTCCTTGGCGCGGCGGGCCTGTTCCGTCC
>KL569120.1:3014-5772 GCA_000715635.1 Streptomyces violaceus
GGCCTGTTCCTTCCACTCCTGCCTGGCGCGCCGCATCTCCTCCTTGGCGACGCGCCAGGCCTCCTTGTCGCCGTAGGCCGTGAAGTCACCGAAGGGGGCGTCCTGGGCGCCGGAGGGCTTGTTGCCGTTGCCGCGGCGGGCCTCGGTCGCCGCCGCGCGCATCTCGCGGCGCAGGTCGCCCGCGGCTCCGCGCACATCGGCCTGGATCTCGGCGGCCAGCTCCGCGACCGACTCCCGGATCTCCAGCTCCAGATCGGCCAGCTCGCCGCTGCGGTCGGCCAGTTCGGCCCGGCCGGCGTCCGTGATCGAGTACACCTTGCGGCCGCCCTCGGTGGTGTGGGTGACCAGGCCCTCGGCCTCCAGCTTGGCCAGGCGGGGGTAGACCGTGCCCGCCGACGGTGCGTACAGCCCCTGGAAGCGCTCCTCGAGGAGGCGGATCACCTCGTAGCCGTGACGGGGGGCCTCGTCCAGCAGCTTCAGCAGGTAGAGGCGGAGGCGGCCGTGGGCGAAGACGGGGGGCATGTCAGAGCACCTTCTTGTCGGTCGTGCCGTCGGCCGGGACGCTGGTGACGCCCTCGCTCCGGCCGGAGACGGAATTGTCTCCCGAGTCGTCCTGCGGGCCGGCCGGCGGGTCCGCCGGTGAGCTGCCCGTGCCGGGATGCGTGTCCCACGGCTCGTCCTCGTCCTCCCCGGCCGGGCGGCGCAGCAGGGCGATCGAGCCGGAGACGGTGGTGGCCCGCAGTGAGCCGTTGCCCGCGCCGAGACGGCCCGTGATCTTGTGGGCGCCCCACTGGCCGTGTACCCGCAGACCGTCGAAGGCGTTGGAGATGGCGCCGCTCGCTGTGTTCGCCTCGACCTCCGCGTCCGCCGGGTACGGCAGGCGGATCGCGATCTCGCCCGAGACGCTGGTCAGCCGCACGTCCGTGGGGCCGTCCGGGTCGAGGTCGATGATCATGGAGCCGCTGACCGATTCGGCCCGCACGGAGGGGCCGGAGCCCTCGACCACCGTGAGGTCACCGGAAACGGAGTTGAACCGGAGGTCGCCGGTCACGTCCTGGGCCTCCAGATTGCCGGAGACCGTGTCGGCGCGGACCGGGCCGGAGAGTCCCACGAGGGTCGTGTCGCCCGTGACGCCCTTCACCACCGACGGTCCCTGGATCCCGGAGATCACGGCGGCCGCGCCGACCACCCCCACTTCCACCCGGGTGCCGACCGGGACGGCGAGGGAGACCACCGCGCTGCGGCGCCAGCCCTTGCGGTCCAGCCACTTGAGGAAGCCCTTCCAGGGCAGGTCCTCGTAGGCCACCGTGAGCGTGCCGTCCTGCTGGGTCACCATCAGCGGTGGTCCCTCGATCTCGGAGATCTCCAGGCGGGCGGAACCTTCGTCCGTGCCCACCACGTTCACCGTTCCGTTGACGAGTCGCACGTGCAGATCGCTCACGGGCTCGTCGAAGGTGAGCTTCTTCGGTTCCGCGACGGACCACTCGGACATGGTGCAGACCTCCCCGACTCGACGCGCCATATCGCGTCTTCTCGATTCACGATATATCGTGGCCGGGGAAAGTCAAGGCGCCCGTTCTGGGGATGACGGAATGGATATAAGTAATCGAAGGCGGGCAAATAGTCCTAGCGTGTGACCATGCCGACGGAAGCTGCCCGTACCGGTCCCGCCTCGGGGGCGCTGCTGCTGTGCCGGGCGGAGCCCGGGGCCGTCGCCCCCGTCGCCCGCCTGCTGCGTGAACCCATGCAGCTCACGCGCGCGGGCGACGAATGGAGCGTGCTCGTCCCCGAGGGCGGGCCCTGGCGGGACGGCGGCGAGCCCGTCGACCGGGTGGTCACCGGCTGGGCCACGGCCCTCGCCGTCGGCGCCCCCTGGCCCGTGCTCGCCCTGTGGTGGGACGCCGACCACGCCGGTTTCCTGCTCGCGTCCGGCTTCCGCCGCCCGGTCGGCTTCGACTGGCTCGGGAGCGGCGCCCCGGTGGGGGAGGACGAGGCGATGCGCACCTTCGCCACGCGCGTGGGCCTCGATCCCGTCCTGGACGTCCAGACCCTCGACCGGCTGGCGAAACCCGACTCAGCGGCCGATGCCCGTGCCCGGCTGCGCGGCCTGCTGGCGGTCCTCGCGCGCGTGGGCGTCTCACTGCCTTCCGAACTCGCCCCCGGCGTACCCGCCGACCGCCTCCGGGAAGCCGCCGCGCTCCGGCCGGACAGCTTCCCGATCGCATGGCCGGGCCGGCGCGACGTCGCGGAACACCACACGGCCGACCACAGCCCCCTCGGCCCCTGGACGCCCTGGACCGGCGGCCCCAGGGCCCACGTCCTGGCTCTCGCTCAGGTGGCGGCGGGCGTACCGCTCCTGGCCTGGGGGCTATGGCGGCGCAGCGGGGGCTGGGTCGCGGCCGGAGGGCTGGTCGTCGCCCACGGCGCGCTGGTTCTGGCGTACGGCGTCACGCATCCACGCGACTGACGCCCTGGAAGGCCGACCAGGGGGGCCGCTGAGCGCCCGGACCCGGCGGGTTCCTACTCGTCGTCCTCGTCGTCCAGCCGTGCCAGCCACGTCGCCAGGCGCTCCACCGGCACCTCGAAGTCGGGGTTGAGATCGACGAACGTCCGCAGCTGCTCGGCGAGCCACTCGAAGGTGACTTCCTCCTCGCCGCGCCGTTTCTCCAGTTCCTCGATGCCACGGTCCGTGAAGTACATGCCGTCAAGGATATGTGCGCGCAAACGGCCGGGCCGCACCCCCGTAGCGGGGATGCGG
>KL569120.1:6003-9529 GCA_000715635.1 Streptomyces violaceus
CCCCCCGGCCGCTCACGACGCGCGAGGGCGCTTACGCCTCGAACACCTCACGCACCAACTGCTCCTGCTCGGCCTGGTGCCGCTTCGCGGAACCGACCGCCGGGGACGAGCCGTGCGGGCGCGAGATGCGGCGCAGGCGCTCGCCGTGCGGGACGTCGGCGCCGACCGCCAGGTCCAGGTGGTCGATCAGGTTGAGCGCGATGAACGGCCAGGCACCCTGGTTCGCCGGCTCCTCCTGGGCCCACAGGTACTTCTCGGCGTTCGGGTACTTCTTGATCTCCGCCTGGAGCTCGGCACCCGGCAGCGGGTACAGGCGCTCGATGCGGATGATCGCCGTGTCCGTGACGCCGCGCTTCTGACGCTCGGCCTCCAGGTCGTAGTAGACCTTGCCGGCGCAGAAGACGACCTTCTTGACCGCGGCCGGGTCGACCGACGCGTCGCCGATGACCGGCTGGAACTGGCCCGTCGTGAACTCCTCCGCCTTCGCGGCCGCCGCCTTCAGGCGCAGCATCGACTTCGGCGTGAAGACCACCAGCGGCTTGTGGTGCGGGTTGTGCACCTGCCACCGCAGGAGGTGGAAGTAGTTCGACGGCGACGTCGGCGTGGCGACCGTCATGTTGTTCTGGGCGCAGAGCTGCAGGAAGCGCTCCGGGCGGGCCGAGGAGTGGTCCGGGCCCTGGCCCTCGTAGCCGTGCGGCAGGAGCAGGACGACGCCGGACGTCTGGGCCCACTTCTGCTCGGCCGACGAGATGAACTCGTCCACGACCGTCTGGGCGCCGTTGACGAAGTCGCCGAACTGCGCCTCCCACATCACGAGCGCGTTCGGGCGGGCCAGCGAGTAGCCGTACTCGAAGCCCATCGCCGCGTACTCGGAGAGGAGGGAGTTGTAGACGTTCAGCCGCGCCTGGTCCTCGGAGAGGTACTGCAGCGGCGTGTACTCGTCGCCCGTGGTGCGGTCGATGATGACCGCGTGGCGCTGGCCGAACGTACCGCGCTGCGAGTCCTGGCCCGCCAGGCGGACCGGGACGCCCTCCAGCAGGAGGGAGCCGATGGCGAGGGTCTCGCCCATGCCCCAGTCGATGGTGCCGTCCTCGACCATCGACGCCCGGCGCTGCAGCTGCGGCAGCAGACGCGGGTGGACGGTGATGTGGTCGGGGATGTTGACCTGCGACTCGGCGATCCGCTTGACGACCTCCGAGGTCACCGCGGTGTTCACGGCGACCGGGAACTCGGCCTGCGGGTCGGACGGCTCCACGGACGCCGGCTGCGAGGTGGCCTCGCGGACCTCCGTGAAGACCTTCTCCAGCTGGCCCTGGTAGTCCTGCAGCGCCTGCTCGGCTTCTTCCAGGGTGATGTCGCCGCGACCGATGAGGGACTCGGTGTACAGCTTGCGCACCGAGCGCTTCTTGTCGATCAGGTCGTACATCAGCGGCTGGGTGAAGGCCGGGTTGTCCGACTCGTTGTGACCGCGGCGGCGGTAGCAGATGAGGTCGATCACCACGTCCTTGTTGAACGCCTGGCGGAACTCGAAGGCGAGCCGCGCGACGCGGACCACGGCCTCCGGGTCGTCGCCGTTCACGTGGAAGATCGGGGCCTCGATCATGCGGGCCACGTCCGTCGCGTACATCGACGAGCGCGAGGACTCCGGGGCGGCCGTGAAGCCGACCTGGTTGTTGATGACGATGTGGACCGTGCCGCCGGTGCGGTAGCCGCGCAGCTGCGACATGTTCAGGGTCTCGGCCACCACGCCCTGGCCCGCGAAGGCCGCGTCGCCGTGGATCGCCACCGGCAGGACCGTGAAGTCCGTGCCGCCCTTGTTGATGATGTCCTGCTTGGCGCGCGAGACGCCCTCCAGGACCGGGTCCACCGCCTCCAGGTGCGAGGGGTTGGCGGTGAGCGAGACCTTGATCTGCTCGCCGTCCAGGCCGGTGAAGGTGCCCTCGGCACCCAGGTGGTACTTCACGTCGCCGGAGCCGTGCATCGACTTCGGGTCGAGGTTGCCCTCGAACTCGCGGAAGATCTGCGCGTACGACTTGCCGACGATGTTCGCCAGGACGTTCAGCCGGCCGCGGTGGGCCATGCCGACGACGACCTCGTCGAGGCGGGACTCCGCCGCGCTGTCCAGGACCGCGTCCAGCAGCGGGATGACGGACTCGCCGCCCTCCAGGGAGAAGCGCTTCTGGCCGACGTACTTCGTCTGCAGGAAGGTCTCGAAGGCCTCGGCGGCGTTCAGCCGGCGCAGGATGCGCAGCTGCTCCTCGCGCTCCGGCTTGGTGTGCGAGCGCTCGATGCGGTCCTGGATCCACTTGCGCTGCTTGGGGTCCTGGATGTGCATGAACTCGACGCCGGTGGTGCGGCAGTACGAGTCGCGCAGCACGCCGAGGATGTCGCGCAGCTTCATCAGGGACTTGCCCGCGAAGCCGCCGACGGCGAACTCGCGCTCCAGGTCCCACAGGGTGAGCCCGTGCTCGGTGATGTCCAGGTCGGGGTGCTTGCGCTGCTGGTACTCCAGCGGGTCGGTGTCGGCCATGACGTGGCCGCGGACCCGGTAGGAGTGGATCAGCTCGAAGACGCGGGCGGGCTTCGTGACGTCGTCGTCGTGCGAGGCGTCGATGTCCTTGAGCCAGCGGACCGGCTCGTAGGGGATGCGCAGCGCCTCGAAGATGTCGTCGTAGAAGCCGTTCTCACCGAGGAGGAGGTTGGCGACGATCCGCAGGAACTCGCCGGAGGCGGCGCCCTGGATCACCCGGTGGTCGTAGGTCGACGTGAGCGTCATGACCTTCGAGATGCCGAGCTTGTTCAGGGTGTCCTGGGAGGTGCCCTGGAACTCCGCCGGGTAGTCCATGGAGCCGACGCCCATGATCACCGACTGGCCGGGCATCAGACGCGGCACCGAGTGGACCGTGCCGAGGCCGCCGGGGTTGGTCAGGGAGACCGTCACGCCGGTGAAGTCGTCCATGCCCAGCTTGCCGTCGCGGGCGCGGCGGACGATGTCCTCGTAGGCCTGCCAGAACTCGAAGAAGTTCAGCGTCTCGGCCTTCTTGATGCCCGCGACCACGAGCTGGCGGTCGCCGTTGGGCTTGACCAGGTCGATGGCGAGGCCGAAGTTGACGTGCTCCGGCTTGACCAGGGTCGGCTTGCCGTCCTTCTCCGCGAAGGAGTAGTTCATCGACGGCATGGCCTTGATGGCCTGCACCATCGCGTAGCCGATCAGGTGCGTGAAGGAGATCTTCCCGCCCCGGGCACGCTTCAGGTGGTTGTTGATGACGATGCGGTTGTCGAAGAGCAGCTTCACCGGGACCGCGCGCACGGACGTGGCCGTGGGCACCTCCAGGGAGGCGTTCATGTTCTTCGCGACCGCGGCGGCGGGGCCGCGCAGCACGACCTGCTCGGGGCCCGAGGGGGCTTCGGTCGCGGGCTCGGCCTTCGGCTTCGCGGCGGCCGGCTTGGCGGCGGCCGGAGCGGCCTTCGCCGGAGCGGCGGCCTGAGCCGGGGCCTGCGCGGCGGGCTTCGTCTGGGCGGGAGC
>KL569120.1:9709-14069 GCA_000715635.1 Streptomyces violaceus
CGGCTGCGGGCTTCTCGGCCGCCGGGGTGGGGGCCGCGGCCGGGGCGGGGGCGGCCTGGGCCGCGGGCTGAGCGGTGGTGGTCCCCGCGGCCCCCGCGGCCGCGGTACCCGCCGGAGCCGGGGCGGCGGCCGCCCCTGGCTTGTAGTCGGCGAAGAAGTCCCACCAGGCTCGGTCTACGGAATTCGGGTCCTGGAGGTACTGCTGATAGATCTCGTCGACGAGCCACTCGTTGGCACCGAACGACGCGGCAGGGTTCTTCCCCGCTTGGTCGGTGTCGGTCGAGATGCTCGAGTTACTGGGGGACTGTGGCGACACGGCGGCAACCGCCCTCTTCCGCTTCACAAGATGATGGACAGCGGGAATCAAGGCTACGCCTCCCGGACCGCGAAGGTCAGGCCGGGCCCGTTCAACGTCACGCAAGTCACACTTCAAAGAGTGTTTCGGGGCTTGAAATGGCGGGAAACAAGCGTGGTTCCGCTTAAGGAGGGAAGGGGGGAGCGGCACCCGGGGCGCCGACGGCGCGGGTCTGTGCCTGATCACACGTGTCCGTCAGCGCGGACGCCCGTGGATCTTGAGGCTCCGCTTCGAACTTTACGTCAACTTGGCACAGATGGAAGTCCCGGAAGAGTGACAAGAATCCGGCAACCTCGCTCGGATTCGGCCACTCCGATCCGACCGCCGTGCAGATCCACCGCCCAGCGGGCGATGGCGAGGCCGAGACCTGTGCCGCCGTCGCTGCCCGAGCCCGGGGGCCGCTTGGCGCTGCCGCGGTTGAACCGCTCGAAGACGCGGTGCCACTCGGACTTCGGAATGCCGGGGCCCTCGTCCAGGACCTCCAGCTCCAGCGACTCCGGCAGCGTGCCGCGCCGCGCCTTGACCGTCACACGGCCGTGCGGCGGGCTGTGCTTGACCGCGTTGTCGATGAGGTTGGCCACGACTTGATGGATGCGCTCCGGGTCGGCGTGTGCGGTCAACTCCGGCGGGGAGACGTCGAGGTGCAGATGGACGTCCGTACGGGTGTGACTGCCCGAGCCGGTGGCGATGCCCGCGCGCACGGAGGCGACCATGTTGGCCTCCTTCAGCACGCCCGACAGATACGGCCACACCTCGAAGCGCCGCTGTTTCAGCGGTACGACGCCGTTGTCCAGGCGGGACAGGTCCAGCAGCGTCTCCACCAGCCGGCCGAGCCGCTCGGTCTGCTTCAGGGCCGTGCGCATCGTCTCCGGGTCGGCCTGTGTGACGCCGTCGACGATGTTCTCCAGCACCGCGCGCAGACCAGCGATGGGCGTGCGCAGCTCGTGCGAGACATTCGCCACCAGCTCCTTGCGCTGGCGGTCCTGGGCCTCCAGCTCGTCGGCCATGGCGTTGATCGTCACCGCCAGGTCGCCCAGCTCGTCACGGCGGTTGTCCCGCACCCGGCGGGTGTAGTCGCCCTGCGAGATGGAGCGCGCCACGGCGGTCATCTCGTCCAGCGGCGCGGTGAGCGAATGGGCCACGAACTGCGTGATGAGCAGTGTGGCGATCATCGAGAAGACCGTGATGAAGCGCAGCTCCGTCTTCGTGTGCACCGCGATCACCGACAGACCTGTGGTGATCAGCACCGAGATGACGACCAGCGCGCCCAGCTTGGTCTTGATCGAGAACGGGCTCACCCCGCCCCAGGGTTCCGGCTCCCCGGGGTTTCTCCGTGCGGCCGGCCCGCCGCTCATGGCGTCGGGGTCTCCAGGGCGTAGCCCACGCCGTGCACCGTACGGATCCGCTCGGCGCCGATCTTCCGGCGCAGCGCCTTGATGTGGCTGTCGACGGTCCGGGTGCCGGAGGCGTCCGCCCAGTCCCAGACCTCGGCGAGCAGCTGCTCGCGCGAGAGCACCGCGCGCGGGGTGTTCGCCAGGCAGACCAGCAGGTCGAACTCGGTCGGCGTGAGGTGAACATCCTCACTCCGCACCCGCACGCGTCGCTGCGCGTGGTCGATCTCCAGCTCGCCGAGGCGCAGGATGCCGCTGCGCGGCGTCGCGGCGGCCAGCGCGGCACGCTCCACACGGCGCAGCAGCACGTGCACACGCGCCGCCAGCTCCCGCATCGAGAACGGCTTCGTCATGTAGTCGTCGGCGCCGACGCCCAGCCCGACCAGCATGTCGGTCTCGTCGTCGCGCGCGGTGAGCATCATCACCGGCACCGGCCGGGCGGCCTGCACGCGGCGGCAGACCTCCAGACCGTCGAAGCCGGGCAGCATGATGTCGAGGATCAGCAGGTCGGGTTGCCAGGCCTCGGCCGTGTCGACCGCTGCCGGACCGTCGCCCGCCGTTTGCACGAGGAATCCCTCGGCACGCAGGCGGGTCGCGATGGCGTCCACGATCGTGGCGTCGTCCTCGACGACGAGAACCCGGCGCTGCGCGCCCGGAGTAGCCGTCGCCGAACCGTTGTGGGAGGTCTGTGTCTGCTCCATCGCCCGCCCCTGGGGTGTGCTTTCCGGATTCAGTGGGGTGATCCGTCTGACTGGCTATGCCTGCGCATGGTTGCGATTGACGCTTGAATGATCGGCGTCAGAGGAGCAGCGTACGGGGAGTCAGCACACCTTTGCTATCCAGGGCGGATGCCGAGGTGTACGACGTCCGGAACGCCCCGGGCAACCGGGATCTCTTCGGTACGCACCCGTTGGAACCCGGCATTCCGCAAGGTTTCTTCGAATTCCGGCGAGGGTTGGGCGGACCAGACGGCGAGTACCCCGCCGGGTCTCAACACCCTTGCGCAGCTTGCCAGTCCGGCGTCCGAGTAGAGATTTCCGTTGCCCTCCGTGACGGTCCAGCCGGGGCCGTTGTCGATGTCGAGACACAGGGCGTCGAACGTGTCGGATGTCTCATTGACGTACGTCACGAGATCGGCTTCGACGATTTTCGCGCGGGGGTCGGCAAGGGCCTCGGCGGAGAACGCGGAGAGCGGGCCGCCGAGGTGCCATTCGACAATCGCGTGTTCGCGTTCCACGACCGCGATCCTTCCCCAGCGGGGGTCCGCCGCCGCGTGGGCGAGGGAGAAGCCGACGCCGAGTCCGCCGATCAGCACCTCCGGGCGGGCCCGGCCGGCCAGGGCGTCCAGGGCCGCGTCGACCAGCCGCCGCTCCGAGCGGCCGTCGGAGGTGTCCATCAGGAAGCAGCCGTTCGCGATGATCTCCAGCCGGTCGCCGTGCCGCCGCAGCACGACCTCGCCGTGCGGGCCCTCGCGACGGTCCAGTACATCGGGCGGGTCGTTCGAGGTGGGCATCGGAGCATCCTGGCAGGTGCGGGGTGTCCGGCGCCAAGAATTACGGAGCGTCCGGCGGGGGACGCGGTGCGCGGCTTTCAGGTTGCTGTGAATCGGCTCTCGCGTGGCGCCGGTCACAGACAGTGGGGTAGAGGTAGGCGAAGGCTGGGACATGACGGAAGGAGTGCCCGTTTTGGAACGCACCGCGCCGCCCGACGAGACGGCCGCGACGGCGTCGGCGGGCGCGCCGGTTTCCGACGTGTCGGGGCTGCTGGAAGGGGTCCCGAGGCAGCGGGGCCCGCGAGAGAGCGTGGGTGCGGGCGTACGGGAGTCCGTCCCGGTGAAGGAGCCCCGGCTCCGGGCGCTACGGCCCTGGCGGCTGCTGCCCACGCCCACGGGTACGCCGTTCACGTTCGGGTACGCGGTCGTGCTCTGTGTCACCTCGCTGATCTCCGCGTACGCGGACCCCGCGCTGGTCCGCGCCCTGCTCCAGGGCTCCAGCACCGATGTGGCGCACCTGGTGCGGATGCCGGGGCCGGTGCTGGTCGGCAGTGCGCTGTGGGTCGCGGGTGGGGTGGCCTCGCCGTTCACGATCGGGTTCGTGCTGGTGCTGACCGCGCTGGAGCGGCGGATCGGGGGCCTGCGCACGGCCGGTGTCTTCCTGCTCGGGCACGTCCTGGCCACCCTGGCGACCGAGGTCCCGGTGGGGCTCGCTGTGCTGGCCGGGCACCTCCCCGACAGTTCGCTGCACCGCCTCGACTACGGCGTCAGCTTCGGTGTCGCCGCCGGCACGGGTGCCCTGGCCGGCCTGTTGCCGCTCTGGTCGCGCGTGCCGCTGCTGGCCGTCTTCGGCGGGATGCTGCTCCATGACCTCCTCGCCTTCACCGACCCGATGACGAGCTGGGGGCACCTGATCGCCCTGGGCATCGGCGTCGCGACCTGGCCGGTGCTCCGGCGGTGGCGGGCGAGGCGAGTTCCCTCATCCGGCCTCTGAAGTCCGGGCCGGAGGGCAGTGCTTCGCGCTGGTCAGCAGTGCCACCACCTCCCAACCCAACGCCTCGTACAGCCCCCGCCCCGCAGGCGTACCGGACAGGACACCGGTCCGTGCTCCCTGCCGGCGGG
>KL569120.1:14295-20409 GCA_000715635.1 Streptomyces violaceus
GAGACTGCCGAGCCCTCTGCGGCGATGCTCGGGGGCCGTCTCGATCTGGTCGGCGACGGCGGTCGCGCCCGTCGGGGCGATCTGGCCGCGCGCCGCCAGGGAACCGTCCGGCGCGGCGACCAGCACGCGCGTCACTCCGCCGCGGGACCAGGTGCGCAGCCGGTAGCCGTCGGGGACGTCCGGTGTGTCGTCCGCTGCCAGCGGGACCGTCATCAGGTAGCCCGGCTCGGGATCGATCCACCAGCTGTCGTCCAGCCAGCCGGCGACCACCGACGGGTCCCGGAACGCCTTCAGCCACACCCCGGCCCCGGTCACCCCGGCGGCCACCTTGCGCACGGCCGTCTCGTCGAGGTCGTCGCCGGTCGCGCCGAACACGTGCCGCGTGACATGGCCGATCGCCCCCACGTCGATCGTGCAGCCCCACGGCTCGGTCACGGGCGGAGCCGCACCCCGCGAAACGATCCATCCGTCCACCCACGCCTGCACGGTCGCTTCCACGCCGCCTCCCCCGCGTAATAGGCAATCCAGCCTATGAGCTATTACTTGAACTGACCTTACGCGCCGCCCCGCCACCGGTGTCACAGGTGATCGCTCACAGCGAACGGTGGTCGGGGAACATTCGGCAGCCCCGGAGCATTGAGTCGGCATAGCTCAACTTGATTGCCGAAGGGGAGATCATGGCTGCTGAGTCCAAGGCGTTCACACCGCTCACCCTGCCCGTGCTGCCGCTCGACGGCGAGGTCGTGCTGCCCGGGATGGTGGTCCCGCTGGATCTGAGTGACTCCGAGGTCCGTGCCGCGGTGGAGGCCGCTCAGGCCGCTGCCAGGTCAACGCCCGGAAAGCCCCGAGTACTCCTGGTGCCACGGATCGACGGGACCTACGCGAACACCGGTGTCCTCGGCACCGTCGAGCAGGTCGGCAGGCTCGCCGACGGCGACCCGGGTGCCCTGATCCGTGGCCGGGGCCGGGTGCGCATCGGTGCGGGGACCACGGGTCCCGGCGCCGCCCTCTGGGTCGAGGGCACCCGCCTCGACGAGACGGTGCCGGAGCCGCTGCCCGGCCAGGTCACCGAACTGGTCAAGGAGTACAAGGCCCTCGCCACCGCATGGCTGCGCAACCGCGGCGCGTGGCAGGTCGTCGACCGGGTCCAGGCCATCGACGACGTCTCGGCGCTCGCCGACAACTCCGGCTACTCGCCGTTCCTGACCACCGACCAGAAGATCGAGCTGCTGGAGACCACCGACCCGGTGGCCCGTCTGAAGCTCGCCACCCAGCAGCTGCGCGACCACCTCGCCGAGCAGGACGTGGCCGAGTCCATCGCCAAGGACGTCCAGGAAGGCGTCGACAAGCAGCAGCGCGAGTTCCTGCTGCGGCGTCAGCTGGAAGCCGTCCGCAAGGAGCTGCGCGAGCTGAACGGCGAGCAGGACGGCGAGGAGTCCGACGACTACCGCACCCGCGTGGAGGCCGCCGACCTGCCGGAGAACGTCCGCGAGGCCGCGCTCAAGGAGGTCGACAAGCTGGAGCGGTCCTCCGACCAGTCGCCCGAGGGCTCGTGGATCCGCACCTGGCTCGACACGGTCCTGGAGATGCCGTGGAACGAGCGCACCGAGGACGCGTACGACATCCAGGGCGCCCAGGCCGTCCTCGACGCCGAGCACGCCGGCCTGGAGGACGTGAAGGAGCGGATCACCGAGTACCTCGCGGTGCGCAAGCGGCGTACCGACCGGGGTCTTGGCGTGGTCGGCGGGCGGCGCGGCGGGGCCGTGCTCGCGCTCGTGGGGCCGCCCGGCGTCGGCAAGACCAGCCTCGGCGAGTCCGTCGCCCACGCGATGGGCCGGAAGTTCGTGCGGGTCGCCCTCGGCGGTGTGCGTGACGAGGCCGAGATCCGCGGTCACCGGCGTACGTACGTCGGCGCACTGCCGGGCCGGGTCGTCCGGGCCATCAAGGAGGCCGGGTCGATGAACCCGGTCGTGCTGCTCGACGAGATCGACAAGGTCGGCTCGGACTTCCGGGGCGACCCGGCCGCCGCCCTCCTCGAAGTCCTCGACCCGGCGCAGAACCACACCTTCCGGGACCACTACCTGGAGGTCGAGCTGGACCTGTCGGACGTGGTCTTCCTGGCCACCGCCAACGTCCTGGAGGCCATCCCGGAGGCGCTGGCCGACCGGATGGAGATCGTCCGCCTGGACGGCTACACCGAGGACGAGAAGGTCGTCATCGCCCGCGATCACCTGCTGCCCCGCCAGCTGGAGCGGGCCGGGCTCGCCGAGGACGAGGTGGCCATCGACGAGAGCGCGCTGCGCAAGCTCGCCGGTGAGTACACGCGCGAGGCGGGCGTCCGCAATCTGGAGCGGTCCGTCGCGCGGCTGCTGCGCAAGGTCGCGGCCCAGCACGAACTGGGCGAGCGGAAGCTGCCGTACACCGTCACGGACGGGGATCTGCGCGGACTGATCGGCCGGCCGCATCACGTGCCCGAGTCCGCGCAGGACCCGGCCGAGCGGCGGACCTCGGTGCCGGGCGTGGCGACCGGGCTCGCCGTGACGGGAGCGGGCGGTGACGTGCTGTACGTGGAGGCGTCCCTGGCCGACCCGGAGACGGGCGCGGCCGGGCTGACCCTGACCGGCCAGCTGGGCGACGTGATGAAGGAGTCCGCGCAGATCGCGCTGAGCTTCCTGCGCTCCCGCGGTGCCGAGCTCGAACTGCCGGTGGGTGATCTGAAGGACCGGGGCGTGCACATCCACTTCCCGGCGGGCGCGGTCCCCAAGGACGGCCCCAGTGCCGGCATCACGATGACCACGGCCCTCGCGTCCCTGCTGTCCGGCCGGCTGGTCCGCACGGACGTGGCGATGACCGGTGAGGTCTCGCTGACCGGGCGGGTCCTGCCGATCGGCGGCGTGAAGCAGAAGCTGCTGGCCGCGCACCGCGCCGGGGTCACCACCGTGATCATCCCCAAGCGCAACGAACCCGACCTGGACGACGTCCCGGCCGAGGTGCTGGACAGGCTCGACGTCCACGCCGTGACCGACGTCCGCCAGGTCCTGGAGCTGGCGCTCGCGCCCGCCACCGCTGGTGCGGCGCCGGAGGTTCCGGTCGCGGCGTGACGGACGTGATCGGATAACGGGAAGGCCCGGGTTCTCGTGAGGGAGGCCCGGGCCTTCACCGTGTGGTGGCCCTGTGTACGAGTGCGCCGTGACCTGCGGAATACTTGCCGAACTGCGGGGATGACGGCAGGTGACGGAAAATCTCAGTACCGGAGATCTCAGTGCCGGGCGACGACCGAGGCAGGGGCTGACGTGCAGGACAACGGGAACGGCGACGGACCGGGAGGCGACTCCGCCCTGGCCGCGAGCGGTGTGGATCAGCCCGCCTTCCTCGCGCTGGAGCGGGAGCTGACCGTGCTGTTGCGGCGTGCTCGTGCCAGCCAGGGCGAAATGGCCCGCGAGGTCCACCCCGACCTGGAGTCGTCCGCGTACGGGCTCCTCGTCCGGCTCGACGAGTGCGGCAAGCAGCGGGCCACCGAGCTCGCCGGCTACATCGGCGTCGGCAAGGCGACGATGTCCCGCCAGCTGCGTGCCCTGGAGGAACTCGGGCTGGTCGCGCGCGAGCCCGACCCCGCCGACGGCCGCGCCTGGCTCGTCGCCCTCACCCAGGAAGGCCAAGACCGCGTCCGCCGGGTGCGGGAGGCCCGCCGCGCCCGCTACGCCGGCCGCCTGGCCGACTGGGACACCCACGAGGTCACGGAACTGGCGCGACTGCTGCACCAGCTCAACCGCGGCATGGAGAAGTAGCCCCCGGCGCCCAGGCCGGACACGGCCTAGAACTCGACGTACACGACCGTGGCGTCGTCATGTGTCTTGCTCCGGCCCAGGAACGTCCTGGCGGTGTCCCCCCGTTCCAGCGCCCGTACGCGGTCCACCAGTGCCTGGGGGCCCTCCTTGCGTACGAGGTGGAAGCACTCCCTCCAGTCGCCCTCCTCGAACCTCTCCACCCAGCGGCCGGCGCCGTCCGTCAGGGCGGTCAGGGCGCGTACCTCATGGCGGGGCACCGTTCCGGTCACCGCCCGCCGGGCCACCGAGGGGTCGGCGGCCGCGGTGAAGAAGCCGCCCTCCTTGTTGCGGACAGTGGAGTCCACCAGCGCGTCCGTGGCCAGGGCCGAGCGGGGGAGGAGGGAGAGGCGGTCGTCGAGGACGGGCGTCACCACGCCGTCGGGGGACTCCAGCAGGAGCGCGGAGTCCGAGAGCACCAGGTACTCGACCGTGGCCGGGGTCCAGCGGGCCACGACCACCGTGGCCTGCGGCGTCCGGGGGTGAGAAAGGTCACAGGTTGCGGCGTGTGCCTCGGAGGTACGCGCGATGGCGCGGGACAAGGCGTCGACCAGAGGAGCATCCGGGAGTGAAACGGTCAGTTCGGTCAAAGCTCCGCCGAGGCGTGCGGTGAACCAGGGGACGGAATGCAGACAGCCCGTCCCGCCCTTCGGCGGGGTGACGCCGTCCAGGACGACGACCGAACCGCCCTGTCCGGAGGCCGGTAGTCCGACACTGGCGAAGTCCTCGTTGGGGCGGTCGGCGTCTCCCGGCTCCGAGGCGAGTTCAGTGCGCATCCAGCCAGTCTGCACGAGCCCTTCACAAGGGTCGCAAAAGGCTGGCAATGATTGCGGGAACGGTGCAGCCGCGCAGGTCAGACGCCTGTTTTGGGATGGAATGCTTTGTTCCGGGAAGGCGTGGTGGCGAATACTGCCACCGCCCGCCGCCGGCGTCCAACCGGCGTGCCGCGCAAGGCCGCTGCAAGGGCCAGCGGAACTTGCCCCTCAACTCTCGTCCGGGGTTCACTCCTTCGGGTGGCGGGTCAGGTGATGCGCGTGCGCTGCCCACCGGCGCTGGGAGGGTCGGGAAGCGTACCGGGAGTGCGCGCCAGTTGACGGAACGTCACCCGGGCCCATGGGTTCACGAGTCAGGAATGCGAGCACCGGTGCAGAAGACGCGGCCTCGTCGTACAGGCAAGCAGACGGCCCCCGTTCAGGGCGCTGAGCCGACGCCCCCCACCGGCAAGGGCCGCCCCACGCACGTACGCAACCGGCTCATCGTCGCCGTAGCCGTGGTCGCCGCGGCCATCGCCGGTGCCGGCACGCCGTCCGTCCTGGCCGCCTCCGGGCAACTCCACGACTCCCAGGAACTGGTGACGCTCGCGGAGCAGACGCAGGACGCCCTCGGGCTCGCGCACTCCCTCGCCGACGAGCGGGACGACGTCACCTCCTACATAGCGGCCGGCCGCCCCAAGGCGAAGGCGCCTTCCGAGCAGCGCAGCGCCCGCGTGGACCGGCAGGTCGAGGAGTTGCGGGCCGACACCGACACGCCCGACTCGCTCCGCTCGGACCTCGACGACATCGCGGCCGTCCGCCGGGCGGCGCTCACCGGCAAGAGCAGCGCGCTCGAAGCGCACCAGGCGTACTCCACCTCCATCACCCAACTCCACCGGCTCGCCGAGCAGCTGGCGCAGCAGACGCCGCCCCGCGCGGGCTCCGGCGCCTACGCCCGGGCCGAGCTGGACTCCGCAGTCCAGCAGGCGGCCGCGGCCCGCGGTCTGCTCCTCGCCGCCCTCAGCGTGCCGCGCGGCGAGACGGTCACCGACCCCGTCACCGGTCTGCCGACCGAGACCTCCTCCGACGCCGACGCCCGGCAGCGCGACGCCCTGAGCGCCGCCGCCCAGCAGGCCCGGCTGCGCTCCGACGCGGCGCTGGCCGACTTCCGCGACACCGCGCCCAAGGCGGCCCGCACCTCGTTCGACTCCACGGTCACCGGCACCGAGGTCAACTCCGCCGAGAAGTACCTCGCCACCCTCACCGACCAGCCGACGCTGGCGGGCGGTGAGCTCTCCGCCAACACGAAGCGGCTGGACACGGCCCTGTCGGCCCGGGTCGACCTGATGCGCGGCGTGGAGTCCGCCCTCTACGACCGGAGCACCAAGGACCTCGAGGCGCTGCGCGACGACGACGTCACCGCGCTGGAGATCCGCATCGCCGTCCTCGGCGCCCTCATGCTGCTCGCCGTCGGCGTCGCCACGGGCATGGCCCGCAGCCTCACCCGGCCCTTGGCGGTCCTGCGGCTGGGGTCGAAG
>KL569120.1:20657-21801 GCA_000715635.1 Streptomyces violaceus
AGTTCACCGGCCGCAACGACGAGTTCGCCCAGGTCGTCCGCTCCGTCAACGCCCTGCACACGCACGCGGCCGCCCTGACCGAGCGGATCACCACGCTGGAGTCCGACCGCAAGCACCTCGTCGGCCAGCGCCAGAAGATGGCCGACGCGCGGGAGGAACTGCGCGGCGAACTCGCCGAGTCCGTCGCCCAGCTCGAGCGGGTGCGCACGGCCATCGGCGGCACGTTCGTCAATCTCGCGCTGCGCACCCTCGGACTGGTCGAGCGGCAACTGGCCGTCATCGAGAACCTGGAGGAGCGCGAGCAGGACCCGGACCGGCTCGCCACCCTGTTCAAGCTCGACCACTTCGCGACGGTCATGCGCCGGCACAGCGAGAACCTGCTGGTCCTCGCCGGCACCGAGCACGTCCAGCACGCCGCCGGGCCCGTGCCGCTGGTGGACATCGTCCGTGCCGCGGTGAGCGAGATCGAGCGGTACGAGCGGGTCCGTATCGCCGCGCTGCCGCCGCACGCGCACATAGCGGGGTTCGCCGCGGACGACCTCTCCCATCTGCTGGCCGAACTCATGGAGAACGCCACGTCGTTCTCCCCGCCCGACCTGCCCGTCGAGGTCTCCGGCTGGCTGCTGGAGAACGGCGAGGTCATGCTCTCCGTCCAGGACGAGGGCATCGGTATGGCCGAGGACCGGCTGGGGCGCCTGAACTCCCGCCTCGCCGACTTCGACCCGGAGGCGCCCTACGACCAGGAGGGTGAGGACGGTCTCGGTCTCGGCCTGTACGTCGTGGCCCGCCTCGCCCACCGTCACGGGGTGCGCGTGCAGTTGCGCCAGCAGAAGCAGGGCGGTGTCGCGGCGGTCGTCGTCCTGCCCCGCCCCCTCCTCGCGGCCGCCCCGCACGCGGCCGTCCCGGCCTCCGGCCCGCTCTCCGGCACGACCCACACCGTCTCCTTCCCGGGCGCCGACGCCGAGGCCAACTCCAACGTCCTGCACGGCCGCGCGAACGGCGGGGACCCCTTGGTGACGCTGGCGGAGAAGGCGGTACGGCGGGAGGAGATCGCGGGGGCCGTGGACGAGGCCACGGAGCATCCTGAACCGGCAGCTCCGGCAGCTCCGGCAGCTCCGGCAGCTCCGGCGGAACCGGCAGTAGC
>KL569120.1:22005-22415 GCA_000715635.1 Streptomyces violaceus
GGCAGTAGCTGCGGCGCCGGCGGAAACCCCTGCCGAGACCACGATGGAGCTGCTGCTCCCGGCGCCGCAGGCGGAACCGGCCGCGGCACCGCTGGGAGCGACCGGGCCCGCGCCGCAGGCGGAACCGGAGCCGACGCAGCACGAATCCGCAGCCGCCGACGGCGAGTCCGTCCCGCAGGGGCCACCCGCACACGACTACGAAACCCGCACGGGGGGTGCGGGTGGGAACGAACACGCCGGTGGGGGCCCCTCCCGCTCGAGCGAAGCCGAGAGTGGGGGAGAAGCCGAGGCTGACGCGGAGCACGAACGCGTCACCGACAAGGGCCTCCCCAAGCGCACCCCGAAGATCACCGCCCCGGAGACCGCCCCGCGCCAGCGCAGCGGCTCCGTGGACGCCGCGGCCCTCCGCC
>KL569120.1:22619-23015 GCA_000715635.1 Streptomyces violaceus
GGCTTCCGCCAAGGCGCCCAGGCCGGCTACCGCGAGGTGGAGGCGGAGATCGCCGAGCAGACCGCCTCGCACAAGCGGCCGGCCACCGGCACATCAGGACCAGCTGAATCCGAAGAAGCCACGGGGGGCACAGCCGAGGAGGCAAGCAGTTGACCGCTCCCAGTACCTTCGGACTGATCGGGCTGAGCAGTGAGGCCCGCAACCTGCACTGGCTGCTGACCAACCTCGTCGAGGAGGTACCCGGCATCCTCTCGGTCGCGGTCGTCTCCTCCGACGGACTGCTCCTGCTCTCCTCCGACGACCACCGCAACCGGCAGGCCAGGGAAGCCTTGCAGGCCCGCGGTTCCAAGCGGACCGGCCCCCGCGGCTCCGCCGCCGACCTGGCCACCATCGTCT
>KL569120.1:23230-26921 GCA_000715635.1 Streptomyces violaceus
CCCATCGTCTCCGGCATCGGCAGTCTCACCGTCGGCGCGGCCAAGCTGATGGACTTCGGCGGAGTCAGGCACACGATGGTCGCGATGGACGAGGGCAGCCTGTTCGTGATGTCGATCAGCGACGGCTCGCTGCTCGGCGTCCACGGCTCCGCGGAGTGCGACATGAGCGTGGTGGCGTATCACATGGCCCTGTTCGTCGGCCGCGCCGGCCACGTCCTGACGCCCGAACTCCGCAGTGAGCTCCGTAGTTCCCTGGAGCGGTCCCAGACGACGGGGAGTGCCCGATGAGCAGTACGCCGAAGCATCACCTCCCGGTCCGCGGCGGTGACCGCAAACCCGCCCGGGTCCGCCCCTACTCGCTCACCGGCGGCCGCACCCGGTTCGGCCATGTCCTCCTGGTGGAGACGTTCGTGGCGAGCACGGCCGCGCTGGAGGCCCCGGAGGAGCGGCGGGAACTGACGAACGGCTCCCTCTCCACCCGCGTGATGCCGGAGCTCCAGGCCATCGTCGAACTGTGCCGCCGGATGCGTACGGTGGCCGAGATCGCCGCGCTGCTGAAGATGCCGCTCGGCGTGGTCCGCGTGCTCCTCAGCGACCTCGCGGACCAGGGAAAGATTCGTGTGTACGGAACGGGAACCGGCCACGGCACGGGCCGCCCGGACCGAGCTCTGCTGGAAAGGGTGCTGAGTGGACTCCGTCGTCTCTGACGCCGCTCACGGCGTCTCCGCAACATCCCCGTTCGTCCAGCCCGACGCGAGCATGCACGCCTGGGAGACGGACCGCACCCGCGCCCCCATCGCCACGAAGATCGTGGTGGCGGGCGGCTTCGGCGTGGGCAAGACCACCCTGGTCACCGCCGTCTCGGAGATCACGCCCCTGCAGACCGAGGCGCTGATGACCGAGGCGAGTGAGGCCACCGACGACCTCACCGCCACACCGGGCAAGACCACCACCACCGTGGCCATGGACTTCGGGCGCCTCACGCTCGACGACGACCTGGTGCTCTACCTGTTCGGCACGCCGGGCCAGCAGCGGTTCTGGTTCATGTGGGACGACATCGTGCGCGGCGCGATCGGCGCGGTCGTCATGGCCGACACACGCCGGCTGAAGGACTGCTTCCCGGTACTGGACTACTTCGAGAGCTCCGGACTGCCGTACGTGGTCGCGGTCAACCACTTCGACGACAGCGAGCTGTTCGAGCCGGAGGATGTGCGGGAGGCCTTGACCATCCCGCGACACATACCTGTCATGATCATGGACGCGCGTCGCCGGATCTCCGTGATCGAGACCCTCCTGGCCCTGGTGGGCCACGCGCTCGACGAAACCCCCGAGTAGAGGACAGCCCCGCATGCGGAAGATACTCGTCGTCGGAGCCGGTCAGTCCGGGCTCCAGATCGCTCTCGGCCTCCAGTCGCAGGGGTACGAGGTCACCCTGATGTCCAACCGGACGGCGGACGAGATCCGCACCGGCCGGGTCATGTCGACGCAGTGCATGTTCCACACGGCACTGCAGCACGAGCGCGATCTCCAGCTGAACTTCTGGGAGTCCCAGGCCCCGAAGATCCAGGGACTCGGCGTCTCGGTCGCCGCCCCCGGCTCCTGGGCCGAGGGTCCCGCGGCGCGTGCGATCGACTGGCTGGGCAGGCTCGACGGGTACGCGCAGTCGATCGACCAGCGCGTGAAGATGGCCGGCTGGATGGAGACGTTCGCGCAGCGCGGCGGCCAGCTCGTCATCCACGGCGCGGCCGTCGGCGACCTGGACTACTTCTCCCGCACGTACGACCTGGTGCTCGTCGCGGCCGGCAAGGGCGAGCTGGTCCAGATGTTCGGCCGGGACGCGGAGCGTTCCCCCTACAGCGAGCCGCAGCGCGCGCTGGCCGTGTCGTACGTCCACGGTCTGGGCCCGCGCCCCGAGCACCCGGACACCGAAGGGGTCCGCTGCAACCTCGTGCCGGGCGTCGGCGAACTGTTCGTCATGCCCACGCTGACCACCTCCGGCCGTGCCGACATCCTGTTCTGGGAGGGCATACCCGGCGGCCCGCTCGACGCCTTCAGCGGCGTCAAGGACCCGGCGGAGCACCTCTCCCTGACCCTGGAACTCATGGAGCGGTACGTCCCCTGGGAGTACGCGCGGGCCACCAAGGTCGAGCTGACCGACGCGGGCGGCACGCTGGCCGGCCGCTACGCCCCCACCGTCCGCAACCCCATCGGCCGTCTCCCCGGCGGCGGGCTCGTGCTGGGTGTGGCGGACGTCGTCGTGGCGAACGACCCGATCACCGGGCAGGGCTCCAACTCGGCGTCCAAGTGCGCCGCCGCGTACCTGTCCTCGATCGTCGAGCACGGCGACAAGCCGTTCGACGAGGAGTGGATGCGGTCGGCCTTCGACCGCTACTGGGACACCGCCCAGCACGTCACCAAGTGGACCAACGCGATGCTCGCGCCGCCGCCGGAGCACATCCTGAACCTGATCGGCGCCGCCGGTGAGCTCCAGCCGGTCGCCGACCGTTTCGCCAACGGCTTCAACGACCCGGCCGACTTCGAGAACTTCTTCTACGACCCGGAGAAGACGCAGGCCTACCTGGCCGAGGTGTCCGGCGCGGGCGCGGCATAGCCGTCGTATCCCTCGTCAGACCCGTCCGTGACGCCCTGGGGCAGCTTCGGCGGTGCGTACCGCCGCAGGGGCTTCCCGGACGGGTCCGGGCGTACGGCGCCCAGGAGCGGGTTGGCCGCGATCGGTGACACCTTCACCTTCGCACCCGGGCGGGGTGCCTGTACGACCATGCCGTCGCCGAGGTACAGCGCCACATGCGTGGCCTCGGGGAAGTACACGACCAGGTCTCCCGGGCGCAGCTCGGCGAGCGGGATCCGCTTCAGCCGTTTCCACTGCTCCTGGCTGGTCCGGGGGATGGGCGCCCCGGCCTGTGCCCAGGCCTGCGAGGTCAGGCCCGAGCAGTCGTACGACTTCGGGCCCTCCGCGCCCCACTCGTACGGCTTGCCGAGCTGCCGGACGACGTAGCGCAGGGCTCGGTCGCCCTCCGCTGATGGTCTGCGGACGCTGCTGAGTGCGCCGGACGCCATGAATTTCTTCTGGGCCTTCGTGATCCCGTTCTTCTCGAACTCGGCGAGGGTGGCCAGCTGGTCGCGGCTGAGGGAGGCGAGCAGTTCCTCGACGTCGTGCAGCCGTTTGACGACCTGGTCCCGTTCCTTCTTCCGCCGCTCGGCGAGGGCGAGCCGCTCGTCGAGCGCCTTGCGGGCCTTGCGGGCCAGCTCGTCGGCCTTCCGCTCGCTGCCGGTCAGCCGGTTGATGGTGTCGGCCCGCTCCCGTTCGATCCGGCCGATCACATGGCGCTGGTCGATCGCGTGCTGGGGATCGCGGGCCAGGAGCAGCCGTAGGTAGGGAGAGATGTCGGAGCTGTTCTGGTACTGCTGCCGGGCCAGGCGGCCGACCGCGCCCCGGCTGTCGTGCAGGGAGAGCCGGGCGCGGGCGAGGGCGCGGTTCAGGCGGTCGGTCTCGGCGCGCTGCTTCTTCAGCTTCTCCTCGGTGGCGTTGTAGGCCTCGGTGGCCTGTTCGGCCTTGCGGTAGAGGTTCTGAAGGTCTGTCAAGAGGTAGGCGAGGGAGGCGGGGGGTGGTCCGGGGTCGGGTTCCGGGGCTGCTGTGGCAGGGGTGGGAGCGAGGACGGTTGTTGCTGCC
>KL569120.1:27123-28349 GCA_000715635.1 Streptomyces violaceus
CCGCCGCCGTACAGGCCAGACGCAGAAGGGTTCCTGACATGCCATCACCTCCGATGCGGGGGGCGGCCCTGCGGCCACCGGACATCGTGAGGATGAGGGGTGTGCGGGTGGTGTGCGTGGTAGGCATGCGCGGTTCGGCGCAACAGGGTCACCCGTCGGCGTCGTCCCGCTTGCCGGGCGGCGTGGCGTGTGGCTTCGACCAGGGCCATGTGAGCCGCCGGGCCGGAACGCCCTCAGGGGCGTACTCGTACTTCCAGCGGTTGGTCAGGCCGACCCTGCCCGGTCCGCGGGGCACGCGGCGGTAGACGAGCACGGTGGGCGGGCCGCCGGCGGGGTCCGGGACGGGGATGCGGTACGTCTTGGGCGGGTGGCCGGTGATGCCGAGCAGGACGGGCAGGACCCTGCCGTCCATGGGGCCGCCCTCGAAGGGGGTTTCTTCGCTCTTCACCGGATCAGTGTCAGACATCCTCGGCGAGGGCCAGGACCAGGGCGTCGGTCTGCGGGTCACGGCGGGCGGTCACCGAGAGCATGGCCACGAACTGCTCGACGAGCCAGTCGCGGAGGTCCTCGGCGGGGGGCTGCTTGTCCTCGTCGAGCCAGATGAGCGACGAGGCCTCCACGGCCGTGATCCACATGCGGATGGTCATGCGCAGGCGGGGGCCGGGGGTGGTGACCTCCAGGTGGCTCACGATGTGCTCGGCGGCGGCGCGGCGTACGCCGTCGACGATGGCGGTGGTCCGTGAGGTCTCCACGACGCTGCCACCCTGGAGGAGGGCGCTGAAGCCGGCGTCGTGCTGGTCGACGAAGGCGAGGTAGCGGTCGAGGGCGCGGGACAGACGGGGGAGGAGGGGGCCCTCGCGGGGTTCGTCGAAGCAGTGCCGGAGCTCGTCGGCGGCGGAGCGGAGGGCGGCCTCGTAGAGCTGCTGTTTGCCGCCGGGGAAGTACCGGTAGACCAGGGGCCGCGACACCCCCGCCGCCTCCGCCACGTCGTCCAGGGAGACCTCCTCCGGGGCGCGGTGCGCGAAGAGCGACAGCGCGGAGGTGAGCAGCTGGCTGCGGCGTTCCTCGACGCTGAGGCGCCGGTAGGCGGGGGTGGGGGCGGCTGGTGTCATGAGTCGCAGCGTAGCCGGGGGGCCGGGTGCCTGCGGCGGCCTGTCGGGCTTCGGTGGGGGTGCGCGTAGCGCCTGCGCGGTGGGGGTGGGTCGGGGCCGTGTCGGGGGGTGTCC
>KL569120.1:28494-30493 GCA_000715635.1 Streptomyces violaceus
CCTTCCGTGCATCGGCGGGTGCGGGCGGCGGGCTGCCCCGCTAGCGCGCGTCCACGTGCTGGAAGTCGACGTTGGTGAGGCGGGCGGCCTTCGGTGTCAGTTCGGCCAGGCCCTGGCCCTCGAAGGTGTCGGTGATCAGGGGGCCGCTGGTGGCGCCCAGGGCGGACTGCTCGTCGTTGGGGACGAGGTTCGCGATGGAGCGGTAGGACTCCTTCAGCAGGGATTCCTGCTTGTGGGCGAGAGGGAGGAGGGCGAGGACGCCGCCGTCGGCTGTGCGCAGGGCGTAGACGCTCGGGTCGGCGGGGGCCTTGGCGAAGAACTTCTCGGTGGCCTTGCCCTCGGCCGCGCCCTCGGTGCTGCTTCGCTGGTAGGTCTTCTTGGCGTTCTCGATGGGCTTCGTGGAGGTCAGGGCCTTGCCCTTCTTCTTGCCGCCGGTTTCGAGGTAGTCCGCGTAGGCGGTGCGTATGTCGGTCGGGGCCAGTCCGCCGATCTTGGTGCCGGGGTCGACGGCCTTGGCGAGCCCGTCCTTGTCCAGGGCCGGCTTGGGGATGTCTTCCGCGGCGGCCCACAGGGACAGCACCATCTTGTAGGTTCCGTCCACCTTGTCGAAGACCAGGAGCACTCTTTCGTCGTTGTTCTCACTGGACTTGGCCTGGACGGCGAACCAGTCGCCCGTGCCCTTCTTCGGGATCACGTACGTGCGGTCCTGGTAGGAGAAAGGCTTGGCGTAGTCCTTCTGGTCCTTCTTCGGCCAGGTGTCGAAGAGGGTGTAGACGGCCTTGTCCATCGCGTAGACCTGGCCGGCCTCGACCGTCGCGAGGAGCTTTTCGTCCTGGGTGGCGTTCGCCTTGTTGTTGACCTTTTCGTAGTGGTCGGCGACGTTCTTGGCGGTCGCCTGGCTGACCACGCCCTGCGGGGCGTGGTCCTTGCCGGTGTCGGAGGACTCGCTGCCGCAGGCGGTCAGGACGAGGGCGGCCGTGGTGCCGACGGCGGCGGTCCGCAGGGAGTGGGGGGACATGCGGGGTGATCTCCTTCGAGGCCACTGACAGTGACGGGGTCACAGAGGACAGTAGCCACCCTGCATGGACATGACTTGGGCGGGGTCTACGCCAGCAAACCCGAGGACTTCCACAGCCGGCGTCCCACTCCCCGCAGCACCCCGATGTCGTCGAGGAAGTCCGTCAGCCGCTTCGAGCCGTTCTGCATGACTTCCCGGCGATGCCCGCTGGCCCGCACCTGCGCGAGAGCCTCCCGCTTGTCCAGGCCGACGTTCGTGTAGACGTCCGGGTTCACGAACGCCACCGAGAAGACCCGGGCGAACTCCCCGGAAGTGACCCGGGTGAACTCCTGGGACCACTTCGGGGCCGTCACCATCTGGCGGCGGAGTTCCTCGCGGGCGTAGCGCACGTGGCGGGCCTCCTCCACGACGTGGATGCGGGTGACGCCCCGGACCAGGGTCTGGACCCGCTCGTCGGGGAAGGTCAGGCGCTGCATCCAGTCGAGGACCTCCTCGCCGAGGAGGGTGGCGGTGAAGGAGCCGGGGGTGGTGGAGATGGTCTTGAACAGGCGGCCCAGGTGCTGGTGGGCGCGGCTGACCGGGTACCAGGGCGTGTCGCCGTGGGATATCAGGCGGGCGAACATCTTGGAGTGGCGGCACTCGTCCTCGATCTCCGTGAGTGCGTAGCGCACGTGCGCGCTCGTCGCCGCCTTGTCGTAGATGTGGCGGACCAGCAGTTGCATGAGGATGATCTCGAACCAGATGCCCAGGGAGGCGAGGGCCGCCGCCTCGTGCTGGGAGAGCAGGATCCGCTGTTCCTCGCCCATGCGCTTCCAGAGCGGGGTGTCGTAGAGGGAGACCAGCTCCGGGGGCCAGAACCACTTGCCCTCCTCGAAGGGCGCGTCCCAGTCCAGTTCCTTGTCCGGATCGAAGGAGTGCTTGGCGGAGGAGTCGAGCAGCCGCTGGGCCACCTGCTCCCGGTCCTTGAGCAGGCCGAGGGCA
>KL569120.1:30669-31993 GCA_000715635.1 Streptomyces violaceus
CGAGCAGCCGCTGGGCCACCTGCTCCCGGTCCTTGAGCAGGCCGAGGGCATCGCGCAGGCCGTCGAGCGCGTCGGCTTCCGTCAGGGTCGTCATGGCTGCCCACCTCGTTGTGCACACGTCACTGTCTCCCTTATGAGACTGCGTGTCAGCAAGCCCGTCAATCCCCTGTGCGCGACTTGTTGACCCGGCGTCTACCACGTGTGAATCTGCGGAGCATGCCGACCTTCGACCTGTACGCCAAGGAACCGGAAGAGTCCGTGTGGCAGGTGCCGGCGACCGGCGCGGCCCGTTTCAACTGGGAGTACGACCACGGCCGTGACCGGCTCCTGGCCCTCTATCAGAAGGGCAAGGACAAGCAGTGGGACGGCCAGAAGCGGATCGACTGGGAGCTCGAGGTGGATCCGTACGATCCGCTCGGAACCCCGGACGAGGCGATGTCCCTCTACGGGACCAAGTACTGGGCGAAGCTGACCGACAAGGACAAGGGCGAACTGCGCCTGCACTACGCCTCCTGGCAGTTCAGCCAGTTCCTGCACGGTGAGCAGGGCGCGATGATCTGTGCCGCGCGGATCGTCGAGTCCGTCCCTGATCTGGATGCGAAGTTCTATTCGGCGACCCAGACGATGGACGAGGCCCGGCACGCCGAGATCTACGGCCGGTTCCTGCACGAGAAGGTCGGGCTTCTGTACCCGATCAACGACAACCTCCAGTCCCTGCTGGGGGACACCCTGCGCGACTCGCGCTGGGACATGCCGTACCTGGGCATGCAGGTGCTGATCGAGGGCCTGGCACTGGCCGCCTTCGGCATGATCAGGGACACGACGGACAAGCCGCTGCCGAAGCAGATCCTCGCGTACGTCATGCAGGACGAGGCCCGGCACGTGGCCTTCGGGCGGATGGCACTGCGTGACTACTACCGGCAGCTCACGGACGCCGAGCTGAGGGAACGCGAGGAGTTCGTCATCGAGGGCTGCTACCTCATGCGCGACCGGCTGCGGGGCGTGGAGGTGCTGGAGAACTTCGGCATCCCGAAGGCCGAGGCGGAGGCCTGCAGCGAGCAGTCCGAGTTCCTCGCCCTCTTCCGCAAGCTGCTCTTCAGCCGCATCGTCCCCTGCGTCAAGGACATCGGCCTGTGGGGCAAACGCCTCCAGCAGGCCTACGTCGACATGGGCGTCCTGGAACTGGGCGACTCCAATCTCGACCTGCTGATGTCCCAGGACGAGGAGATCGCCGAGAAACTGGACGCGGAGCGTTTCGCGGCGGAGGAGCGGGAGCGGGTGGCGGAGGTGGAGGGGGCGATCGAGGCCGGCCGTCCACTCGCCG